>CALSLT010000007.1 GCA_943787265.1 uncultured Planctomycetaceae bacterium
CAACAGCTGGCCACCTTCAGCATCCCAGAATCGAATCGTGTTGTCCTGGCTGCCGCTGATGATGCGCGAGCCATCTTTCGAAAAGGCGACCGTTCGCACTGGCCCGTTGTGTCCATCCAGGCTTTTGAATTTTGGTGGTGGAACAACACTGCCAGAATTCGACGTCAGTCGAGTGAAGTCGTAAGGTCGAACATCGCTCGGCCGCCAAACGAGAACTCGTTTGTCATATCCGCCGGTGACAACCGCGTCGCCGGTCGACGAGAAAGCGGCGGAATACACCGGGCCATGATGTCCCGTAAACGGTGCACCGGGTTCGCCGGTTTGAGAGTCCCAGACGATTGCCGTTCCGTCCTGGCTGGCGGTGACGATCTTCTTCTCGTCCGGTGAGAACTGAGCATCCCAGACCCACCAGTTGTGGCCGAGGAATCGGCGTTCCTGTTTGCCGCTTGCGACATTCCAAAGACGCGCCGTGTTGTCATAAGAAGTCGTGAGAAGCTTCTGCCCACCTTCAATATTCTTCGAAAAGTGAACGCTCAGGACGGCATCCGTGTGCGATGACGCCTCGTCAGTGTCATTGCCAAACTTCTGTGCGACTCGTTTTCCCGTTTCGACGTTCCAAACCTGGACGTATCCGTTAACGGTGTCGTTGCTGCCGGTGGCGATCCACTTTCCGTCCGCAGACCAATCAACAGCGTAGATGTAAAGACCATCGTGCTTAAGTTGCGAGAGCTGCCGTCCTGATTCCAGATCCCAGACTGTCGCCGAGCCGTTCCAGCCTCCGGTTACAAACTGAGTTCCGTTCGGGGCGAGAGCAATCGCGTCTACCGGGGCTTTGTTGTCAAAGGTGCCGATGCTCTGCGAGCAGAGGTGCATGAGGCGACCCCACTCCCAGTTTCGCAGATGAGCCGGGCAGTCTTTCAAGATCGTGATGGCAGCGTCGAAGGCGTTCTCGCGAATCTTCGCGTCAGCCAGCCCGATCCTCGCAATGTAAGCCTGATACTGTTCAGCCTTTGTTGCTTCTTCGGCCTCTGTTCGTTTTGCGTCAGCGATGCCCTTCTGCTTGACAGCTTCCTTCTCGTTGGCAACGGCGATCAGCTTCTGCTTCTGAGCTTCCGCTTCGCTGGCAACGGCTTTCTTTTCATTGGTCTGAGCAAGAAGTCGCTGCTCAGCTTCTTTTTTCTGAGCTAACAGAGCCGCATCTTTCGCCTTAACAGCCAACAAACGTTGCGCCGCTTCCTGTTTCTGAGCTTCCACTGCGTCGTTTCGAGCGACGACCGCCTTTTTCTCATTGTCTTCAGCAATCGCTTTCTGCTTGACCGCTTCCTTTTCATTATTCAACGCAATCAGCTTCTGTTTCTGAGCTTCCGCTTCACTGGCCTTCGCCTTCATTTCGTTTGCCACGGCAATCAGCCGTTGTTCGGCTTCTTTCTTTTGAGCTACCAACGCCGCGTCTTTCGCCGCAATGGCCAAAAGCTTCTGTTTAGCTTCCTCTTTCTGAGCTTCGACGGCCTTCTGTTCGTTTGCCACGGCGATCAGCTTTTGTTCCTCGGCCTTTTTCTCGTTCTCTTTGGCCAGACCTTCCTGATGCTTCGCTTCTTTTTCGTTTAGTTTCGCGATGGCTTCCTGTTCAACAGCGATCTGTTTCTGCGCGACAGCTTCCTGGCGTTCCACAAACGCCCAGCCGGCAAGTCCTGACATCATGATCAGAGCAGCCACCGTTCCGATTGTCATGACGCGGCGCATCTTGGCGCGGGCTGCCTTCTGTTCTTCAAGCTGACGTTCACGAGCCAGCACTGTGTTCTTCGCGTCAAGCAACTCCTGGTGCAAAGCTTTATGCTCAGGAATCTCGACGTTCAGAAGCGACATCCCCAAGTCGAAGTCGCCCTTCTGCTGAGCGCACATCGCGTAAGCCAGCTTCGTATCGACGAGACCATTTTGAGCGTGCTTGTTGTTGCCCCAAAGGTTCAACGCTTCTTCATAGCCAAAGCGAGCTCGGGCGAAGAGGTCGTAGTCCTGCTTTTCTTTGGCCTCACGCAACTCTTCGAGAGCACGCAACGTCAGTGTGATACTTTCAGTGTGCGACTGGTAATCCTGAATTCCGGCCTGAAATTCGTCGACCGTCTGGTATCGATCTTCAAGCTTCGTCGCCATCGCCTTATGCGCGATTTTCAGAAGTTCGCCGGTCGGATCGTTTCGTTTCGTTCGTTCGTTGTCAGCATCACGAATCTTGTTCCGAGCCGCAGACATCAGACACTTCATCGCGTTCTTACCCGCGTGAGGTGGCTTGCCCGTGACAACTTCAAACAGAATCGCACCCAGAAGGTAGACGTCGCTGCGTGGTCCAATTTTCTTAATGGGACCAGTAGCCATTTCCGGAGCCATGTAGGCGGGTGTCCCGCCCATGCTTGTACTTTCGGTGATGCTCGCCGACTTGCGGAAACCCTCGGTCGAATACGCAAGGCCCCAGTCCATGACCAGGACTTCGTTAAACGCACCAAGCATGACGTTTTCAGGCTTAAGGTCTCGATGCACGACGCCACGCGAGTGAGCAAAGCCGACGGCGTCAGCCGTACGCTTCAGAATGTCGAGGTTTTCTTCGAGCGATTTCTCAAGAACAACGTCCAGCCACGGAGTCCCCTCAACCTTCTTCATTGCGTAGAATAATGCGTCATCAGGGCTCGCCCCGACATCATAAATCGGAACGATATTCGGATGGTCCAGGTCGCCAGTAACCACCGCCTCGGTCAAAAACTTTGCGCGTTGTTCCGGGTCTTTCGCCGTCTTTGGCTTGAGCATTTTCAGAGCGACTTCGCGGTCGATCGACCGCTGCCGCGCCATGAAGACAAGACCCATGCCGCCTTCGCCGAGCTTTTTCAGCAACTCGTACTCAGGTTCTTTCGGCTCGGGAAAAGGATTGCCCTTTTTGTAGTCGCGGATGTTTGTCGTACCGAGCTTCTTCTCGGTAATCACCAGCGTGTTCTTCGTAGTCGTTTCTTGAAGATCTGACGACTTGATCGTCATGTCAGGCCGCTCGTTGGCGGCGTCCACCATGTCAGCGCCCCAGGCGTCCGCCATTGTCTGACGATCTTCTTTAGACAGATCGCTTGTGGCGATTGTCTGAGAGAAACTCTCATCAGCATCGTGTTCGCCAGACTGAATTGTCGCGCCGAAGCTGTCGTCGTCGAAGCTGCCATCGGCAAATGAATTGTCAGACTGAATCGTCTCGCCAAAACTGTCATCGTCGTCGAAGTCGGGCGGAGCCCCAGCTCCATCAAGCGCGACAGTTTGCGAGAAGCTCTCGTCGTCGTCCCCCCCGCCTTCAGCTTGCGACCATTCGTCGGACTGAATCGTTGCACCGAAACTGTCGTCATCCGATTGGCCCGACGGATCGAGAGCACTCAGACCTTCGGCCGACCATTGATCGCCCGACTGGACAGTTTGTGAAGCATCACCATCATCGATCGACGCATCCTGAAGCGTCTGATTTGGGTCGTCGAATTCGTCCGCATCCCCCATTGACCAGCCGTCGTTCGACTGAATCGTCTCACCAAAGCTGTCGTCATCTTCGCTGTCGTCTGCTTGTACGGTTTTTGAAGAATCATCCTGATAGGTCTGAAAGCCGTCCCGGAATTCTTCTGAGACATCGGCCGACTGAATGGTGGCTCCGTAGCTGTCGTCGTCGGAACCATCATCGTCCAGTCGTTGTGTTGCCGACCCGTCGTCAGGATTCACCGCTTCAAAGTCTTTTGACTCGACAGTCGCTCCGTAGGCACTGCTGTCGTCATCCTCACTGATTCCTTCAGGGTCAATGATTTGACTGAAATCGCCAGACTCCATGATGCTACGATCACGAGGTTTATGTTCGCTGGACTCAAGCGCGCTCAAGCCTTCTGACCAGGCATCCGCGATGGAAGCGTCTTCGGACACTCCTTCAGCGGGAGCCGAATCGAAGCTGTCGTCGCCCATCGCTGCAATATTGGCCGGAACGTCCTGCACTGTCGCACCGGCATCGTCGGACCAATCGGCTTCAATGTCCTCGCCGGCCGCGGCATGGTTTCCCTCGCCATGATCAGTTTCTTCGTCGGCTTCGCTCGGATCAAAGTCGTCGGCCGTACTTGCCGGAACGGGCATGTCTTCAGGTATCGTTGCGGCGGCCGTGTCATAGTCCGATTCGTCGTCTGCTGAGTCAGCAGAAGTTTTTAGCGATTGAACAGACTGCGCTTCGGCAAGGATGCGGCTTAGTACTCGTCCACTTCCGTTGTCCGCGCGTCCAAGTTTCACTAAGAGTGAAGATGGCAAAACAGTTGCAGGTTGGCCTGTATCACTCGGAGTATCTTCCGCAGCCAGCTTCGCCAGAACTTCAGGGTCGAGTTCACTGAGAGTGGTCGCCGACTCAACCGGCATTTCGATAACCGTACTGAGTGCACCTGGAGTGAGTTCCGAAATTGCAGCGATCAATTCCGGAGGCATTTGCCTGACAGTCTCCAGAAGTTCTGGATCGAGTCCGGCGATGGTGGCGATTGATTCCGATGGAAGTTCAGCGAGGGTCTGAATCGAACCCGGTGGCATTTCGTTAAGCGTTGCGAGCAACTGTGGATCAACATCGCTGCTTCCATCATCCGAAGCAGCACTGAGTTCTTCGATATTTTTTGGTATCTCATCAAGCGTTTCCGACGTTGCGGAAAAAGCATCGGGAAGCTGCTTCAACAGTTCAGGCGGCAGTTCCATCAAACTGTCGAAAACTTCCGACGGAATGGCGGCCATGACGCTCAGCATTTCCTTCGGAATAGCTTTCAAAGTACGCAGCGGCTGAGACGAAGTGCTGGCGACCTTGATGAATTGCGCCAACACTTCCGGACTGAGACCGGATTCGCTTCGTGACGACGCCCGCCCGAGCCACTCAAGCATTTCACCCGGCATGCCGGCGAGTCCTGCCAGCATATCAATCGGCAGCCGAGTCAATTGATCGACGGCTTCTGGCGAAAGTTGCGAGAGTTGATTGATGAACTCCGGCGGAAGGTTTTTAAGCGCTTCCAGAACGTTCGCTGGCAATTCGCCAACGACGTTTGCAATTTCGGAGAGATCGTTCGAAAGGTTGTCGTTGCCACTGTCATTAGTCATGGCCGTGCATTCCCGTTTCTGAGTGGTTCAAGAATCCGATGTCGGATCCCGAAGCCGAATCTTTCGCCTGTCGACAATACTCGATTAACAACCGAGTTCGCCGTCATGCCAATTTGATTGTCACTTATCAGTCAGGTTTTGCCGTCCCTGGCAACATCACATCTATTTGATCATTCGCTCGCTTTTGAAAGCCAGCGATTTGCTTTGCTACTTCTTTTTATCGTTCTTCAGTTTGTCCCATTGAGCCATCGTGTCATCGATTCGCTCTTCCCAGTTATCCTGTTTCCGTTTTGAAATCACCGAACCTGCGGCAAGAATCGCACTGGCCGCGATCGGGTGAATTGTCGATCGTGACTCGGTTGAGTCCGCGTCTTCAGCCGTACTTGAAAGCTCTGATTCCTCGCCGCTTTGTGATCCGATCTGACCACCTCGCAACTCAGCCATCAGGCTCAACTGGTCTTTGCCGAGGGATGATCCTGATCGTTGCCCCCACTGCGACCACACATCATCCGCGGTCGTTGCGGTTTGTGGTTGGCTGGTCGTTGGAGCTGAATCGAGCACAGACACTTTGCGATCTGCACCGTCTTCGGCATTCTGAGTGGCTTCGGCATTCTGAGTGGTTTTCCTGCCTGGTGTCTGTTCAGCGCCTTCCTCAGCTGCTGGAACTTTCTTCAGACTTGTCGGCGGACGATCGCGAGCACCTGCTTTGTCGTCAGCCGGACGACCATCTCGAATGGTCACGTCCATCACAAAGCGTTTGTCTTTTTCGCCCGGCTCCTGTAACCAGATTTGGTACTGCCCATCCGGCAGCTTTTCGAAGATGAGTTTCGGAAGGTTATCCAGAACTTCTTCATCCAGCGGAACTTCTTCCACAACTCGAAGAACTCGATAGCCGCCACCAGGCAGAGGACGGTAGACGAGATCGTCCGCGATGATTGCGGGCATTCTCTGAACAGTCTGACCCGTTGGCCTCAGAACTTTCAGCCAGACGATTCGCTCGGTGGCTGCGGCTTCTTCGGACTGACGTCCCTGACCCGTTGCACCGCTATCGTTTTCTTTCTGAGCTGCCGTGATGACGAACGCCTCGAGCACTTCCGCAGCTTTCGGGAAGTCCAACGTTTGCACATCGACATTAAGATCGAAGACGAGCGTAATGTTCGCACTGTCGATTCCGTCACCCGGGACATTCGCTGTAATGCTCGCGTCGTCTGAGTTCGGCTGGTCTGCCAGATCAAGATCAAACGCGATCTTAGCGGCCTCTTCAAACTGGAAGTCGACAATCGCGGGCAATCCAGTTGTCAGATTGGTAGACGAACCAAAGGCATTTGGTTCGACGGTGTTGAATGCTGGATTGCGAACACCGTCAATCACCACGCCGGGTGCCCCCGCAGCACGGTAGGTATCGACGCGAGCACTGAGGCCGGTTCCAAACTCGCCAAGGTTAGCTGCATCGAGGTCCGGAGAAAGCAGTTCGCTGATCAAGAACTGTTCGTCATTGGCCAGGAACGATTCAGGCTCCGAAGTCTCGCCACCCAGCAAGTCCGCCGAATTATCGTAGGCAGCGATTCTGTCGTTGGCATCGACCTGCACGATGTTTGGGTCACCCTGCAGGAAGACTCGAATCTGAATCGGAGATCCTGGATTGTCTGGATCCGGCAGGTTGTCGCCGTTGTAGAAGTGTTCGAAGAAGAACGTCCGAGAGGTCTCCTCGCCTCCCATCGGATCGTCCGCTGGATCGATAATCATCTCGTCAGTGGCCAGCGTGCCGTTGACAGTGTCGACAATCTCAGGCACTGCATTGCCCGTAGCACCAGTCAGATGATGGAATGAGAACGTGTCATCGCCCCACGCAACAAGCAGCCGGAAATTGACTTCTGACTCAAGGCCTCCGGTCGAAGCTGTGTCGAGTGCTCGCCCGAACCTTCCGGAAATCCTTGCGTAACCATCCGATCGAACCTGGTCTGTAACAAAAGTCTCTTCGACCAGTAGCGGTTCAAAATCGGCGATCACACCAGAGTTCGACAGAATCCGGTTATCGACAACGTTGCCGGTTGCTGCGTCGACCTGATGAACGATGTTGGTCGCCAGCAGCGCTCCGGATTCAAGTACGAGGTCACTCGTGTCGGGACCCTGCGTGTAGCGAATCTGGCGGTTGGTCTGGAAGTCGGTTTCGCGGTGAGCCTGACTGATGGCAGAAGTGTCAGCACCGGGTGTTGCATCTTCAAACAGCGACCCGGTCTGAATGTCGAACACTTCCGACGTGTCATTAAGCGTCAACACGTTCCCTGCGTTGAGGTCAATATTACCGGCTCGGTCACGCAACGTGACGCTCGAACCGATGCCAGTCAATAGTTGAGAATTGAGTGTCAGATCGTCACCCGCGTTCAGCAACAACGAGCCAGTGCCTCGTGTGGCTTCGATCGGTGCAAACACCTGGATGTCATCGCCCGGAGATGCGTTTTCAACGGCTGTCAGGATGATGCTGCCACCTGCCGAGTTCCGAACCCCTTCTGCATCGTTCGGAGCAGCTTGCGAGCTAACATCAATCGGGCTGGCATTAGTAATCCAGATCACGCCACCGTTCGGCCCATCGGCAACAGTGTCGTCAGCCGCGTTGTCGTCGTCGTTGGTGATACCCGACAGGCCGTCAACCGTTCCAATCGTCAGCAAGCCGCCGACCGTGTTCGAAATTTGAATATCGCCAGATGTCGAATTTGAAGCGGCGATAAACTCAACCTGCGTATCAATGGCTGAGGCTTCCACTTTGGGATCACCCGCCGAAGGAAGATCAGCAGCCGCAACGTTCAAGGCCGGATCAACTTTTCCGTCGTCCCCGATGCCAGTTGCCGCTCGCAGAGCGACATCTCGTGACACAATGTCCGCCCCGCCAGTGTCGCCGTTGTCGATAATCGCTCCGGCGTCAGACTGTACTGAAATGAGACCGTCGACCGAGCTGGTTACGAGGCGACTGAGTGCAATGTCGCCTTCTGCCCGCAGTCGAATATCAGCGTTGCCACCCGTCGCCAGCACCGTACCATCGGCCAAAGTGATCGACGCTGCTGCCTGCACATCAGCAGTCGGGTCAATCGTTGGCGAGAAGCGAATCTCATCATTCGTTGTCGTAATATTTGCATTAACGACGACGTCGCCGGTGCCATCCTGGACGAACGTGTTGTCAACGTTGAACGTTGCTCCCGCTGCGATTGTTAGAGTGCCGCCCTGATTAGTCAGGAACACCCGACCGTCACCCGTCGTTGTCACGGCTCCGTTGAACCTGATGCCCGAGTTGTTGATGTCGATTCCCGGCAAAACGGCGTCAGTTGTGTTGAGCGTTCCATTAAACGTCGTCGTGCCAGTTCCGTCCGTTTGGGTGAACGTCGTCGTTTCTACAGCCTGCTGAGCGGTCACATCCGCCGCCGAGACGACGGAAATGTCGTCGAGTCTCAAAGCGGTCGTACCAACAACATCACCAAATGTGATATTGCCCGTTCCGGCCGTCAGAGTCAGATCAACGGTCTCATTGGCTTCCGGCAGAAGATCATCTTCGAACGTCACGTCCCCGCCAGCGGCTCCAGAATCGATCCTGACATCAGAACTGTCGAGCGTCACAACACCGTTGAACCGCGAGCTGTTGCCATCAGTCGTCCATTCAAAAATGTCGCCAGCACCCGATCCAGCATTGAGCGAAATGCCGCCGGCAATGGCAGCCACACTTCCAATATCGCTGTCACCGTTCGTTCGAACAATGTCCACCGATCCAGCGTCGCCATTGACGGCTTCCACTTCTGCCGTCCCGAAGAACACACCCGAGTCAGCTTGCTCGACAACAATCCCGCCGACGGCCTGATTCTCACCGATGTTCTCGTTGAAGAAGACGCTTTCCGTCCCCACGTCGATCGTGAGAGCATTACTTTCTCCAGCTTGACCATCGACTGATGCATCATTCGTAAAGGTCACATCCGCGTTGACCGTGTCGAGATTGGCGTTTGAGTTGAGCGTGACCGCCCCGTTGAGTCGGATAGTGTCCGACGATGTCTGAATGGACGTCCTACCGACATCCTTGCCGGTGTTGACCGTAACCGGGCCATCGCCAGCCGCAAACACGTCCCCGGTGTCAGTCGCGACTACGTCGACAATGGTACTCGCCGCCATGCTGGCACTGATTGCGGCGGCAATGTCGTCCGCTGTTGCGTTTGATGCACCGGCAGCGTCCGTGCCCAACTCGACCGTGATCGTGATCGTACCCGTTCCTGCACCGTCGATACTTGAAATCGAAGTCGCAGCGTTATTGCTCGCTGCCTCCGTAAGAGTCACAACAACTACATCGGCCGACCCTACCTGAGCGACTGCTTCTGAGAAGACGACGGTATCAGTACTAGCCCCAGCTGTGATGGTTCCCGTTCCTGCTACTCCCGCTCCGTTGAGGACGATTCCCCCCATGATGACGTCGTCAGCTGTCGTTCCTGAGCCGATGTCGATGGCTCCGTCGGTGGCGACACTGGTGACTGGTCCGTCGGCTCCGGTGGTGGCTGTGTCTGCGGCTCCGAAGATGACTCCGCCGGCAGCCCGGTCAACGGTGAGTGTGTTGAGCCGTTGCGTGTCGCCGATGTTGGCGTTGAACGAGACAGTCCCGTCGCCGACGTCCAGGAACAGGTCGTTGCGTTCGAGGGTTGTTGCCAGCGGCGCGGCGGATGTTCCGTCGCCGGAGTCGATCGGCGAGTCACTCGTGAAGGTGATGTCTCCGCCATTGTCGCCCGTGTCGATGGTCGTTGAGGATTGCAGCGTCACGGCGCCGTTCAAACGAACGTTGTCGTCGGTCGTCTGGAAGGCGATGGTCCCGGCCGTTCCGCCGTTGAGGATGATGCCGCCGGCGATGACGTTCGTTGATCCGATGTCGATGGCGTCGTCGGTCGAGACGATGTTGACCGGTCCGGTAGTCCCGTCGCCGGGCGTTTCGTCGTCCGCCTGTCCGAACACCACTCCACCGTCCGCGCGGGTGATGGTCAACGCTCCGATGTTGTTGGTTGATCCAATGTCCTCGTTGAAGAAGACGGACCCGGTCCCGGCGGTGAGCGTGAGGTTGTTCGACTCACCGGCCTGAGCATCAATCGGCGAGTCATTGGTAAAGGTAATGTCTCCCGCGTCAGCCGCCCCCGTCGTAATCTCAACCGAACTGTTCAGCGTCACCGCCCCGTTAACCCGAACATCGTCACCCGTCGTGTCAACAAGCAACGTGTCCGCCACCCCCGGCCCACCGTTAAACACGATGCCCGAACCGCCGATGGTTGTGACGCTACCGATATCGAGTGCTGTCGACGCTCCGTCGCCGACAAGACTGATCACGTTGACCGGTCCGTCTGCTCCGGTGCCCGGAGTTTCGGTGTCGGCGGTTCCGAAGGCTACTCCGCCAGTGGCTTCCTCAATCACAAGAAGCCCGAGTTCCGTGTAAGCCGCAGCGTTGCCGATGTCTTCGTTGAAGAAGACCTGTGCAGTTCCGACATCGATGGTTAAATCATTGCCCTCGGTAGCTTGTGAATCGATCGGCGCGTCGTTTGTGAAGGTAACGTTCGCTCCACCAGTGGCTGCGGCGGCAGTTTCGTCAGTGTCGATCCGCAGGTCTGTGTTGAGCGTGACCGCACCGTTGAGTCGTATGGTGTCCGATGTGGTTTCGATCGTCGTTCCGGTTGCGACGCCATCGAACGTGATCCCACTGGCTCCGATGGCCGTTGCACTTCCGATGTCGATAGAACCATCGGTCATCACCGAGGCCACGCCATCGTTGATTCCAAACGTCACACCCACGGCCGAAGTGACGGTCAGAGAACCGAGCGTCAGATCATCTGCTCCAGCTCCGATCGATGCTCCGATGTCGCCATCGAACACAACTTCGCCAGTTGCCGCAGTCAGAACCAAGCTGTGGTGTTCGTCGATTTGACTGTCGAGTGTGTTGTTAAAGTTGATGCTCGTAGCACTGGTATTCGTGACGGTCACGTTACCTGTCAGTAGGACCGCATCGCCAAACGTGATCGCACCGTTGTCGGCGGTCACGTTTGCTTCCAACTCAGTTGAGCCAGCGGCGTTTGTGGTAAGGCTTTCAAGTGGTGAGGTGCCGCCGACTTCCGCGTTGAATCGTGTGACTCCATCGCCATTAACGATCAGGTCTGATCCAGTCGCGGTCGCGAGTTCGTCCACGGTCGAGAAGAACGTCACATCGTTGCCGACGGTGACGGTGAGGTCCGCGGAAACGTCAACTGCATCCTGGAAGCTGACGTCCGTCCCGGCGTCGACATTGTCGTTAAGTACCGTGCGGTCCAGAGCGTCGATATTGACCGAGCCTGTTGTGGCCAGCAGCTCTCCGAGAACCAGAATGTCCGCTCCGGCCGGCGATGCAACTCGGCTGGTCAGCGAGATATCTCGGTTGGCGACTATCTGATCGGCGGCACCGTCATTCTGAATTTCGATGCTGTCCAGAACTCCGGCCCCGTTGGTAACAAAGAGGTCCGACCCGGTAATCGTAACATCGCGACCGGCAACTAGTTGTCCGGCAGTTTGAATCTGAACTCCACCAGCTCCGACAACTCTGCCATCGTCAGTGTTTGCGTTGATAATGATGTCAGCGTCGGCGTTTGTCGTCGTGATTGTCGCTCCGACAATCACATCGCGAGTGGCGGTAAACGTTGCGGTGGTCGCAGTCGTGATCGCTGCATTGATGATCGTGTCCTGACCGGACCCGTTCAGCGTGACATCGCCCGCTCCAGCCGTGATGACCGCACCGGCGTCGATCGTCGTTTCGTTGATGGACAGCAGACCGCCGGTCCCGGCCGCCGAGCTGATGTTGGCCGTTCCTGCAACGGTCAGGTCAGCAGTCGATGTCAATTCGATATGTCCACCATCAACGTCTGGCCCAACTGAGCCGCTGGTGACCTCACCAGTGATGCTCAGATTGCCGCCGCCTGTCTGGTCGAAGTTCACCGTGCCACCAACGGTCGTCAGTGAGATGACAGTCGTTGTCGATGCAAGACTATTGTCGATGTCGATCGCCCCGGCTGTCGTGTCAGCATCGATCGATTCGACGTTGGTTTCGAGTGGGTCCGCGGCTCCGATTCCGGTCGCCGCGTCAATCACCGTCCGGCCACTTGCCGAAACAATGTCTGCACCGCCAGTGTCCCCACCGTCGACCACGCCGCCGACATTGCTGGTAATTTGGATGGCTGTCGTCGTTGCGTTTGTCGTAACAAGTTGGCCGAGCGTTACATCTTCGTTGGCATTCAGGTCGATCGTTGCAATGCCAGCATTGATGACCGCACCGTCCGCCATCGTCAACGATCCCTGATCCGTGCCACCGCTGTCGGTAGCGGAGTCCGCATCCGCAGTCACGGTCACATTTCCAGAGGTGCTGCTAATGTCGCCGTCAGCGGCGATCGAGACGTCGTTATCAGCAGCTACGGTGATGTCGCCAGTGTCTGAAAGAATTCCGTCGTTGACGACGAGGTTTGAATCAATGCCAGTCGCCGATAGCGAAATCGTTCCAGCACCCGCTGTGGAAACTGCGTTTGTAACGGCCCCACCGTTGTCGACGGTGAGAGTTCCACCTGCGGTGATGATGATGTTTCCTGCGGTAGCCTGCTGTGCGTCGAAGATCGTAACGGCATCCGTCTCGACGAAGTTGATGTCTCCGCTTGTCGAGTTATCAACGTCCAGGCTGGCAAGGTTCGTTTCCAGAGCGTCCGCTGAGCCCACACCATTGACGGCGTTGATGACCGCTCGGCCAGCCGTGGCGTCGATGTTAAGCGTGCTGGCGTTTCCGGCGTCGATGACTGCTCCCGTGGCCGTGTCGATCGTGACCGCGACATTGGAAGCGTCAGTCGTCTGCAGCAAACCGATCGTGATATCACCTTCGGCGTCGATGTCGATCGTGCCCGTGCCGGCAAGAACATCCGAACCATCTGCCATCAGGAACTGACCCGTTGCTCCGCCAGCAGTCATGTCAGCCGTGATGGTTACGTTGCCCGATGTCGACGTAACGTTTCCAAAGAATTCAAATTCGATCGTGTCGTCGACGCTCTGCAGCGTGATCGTTCCGTCGTTCGACGTGATCGAAGAATCAATTTCGAGGCCGTTGGTCTGGCCATTCCCGACCAGCAGGATCGTTCCAGTGCCGGTTGCGTCGATCGTTCCAGCGTTGAGGTCAACTCCGTCGTCGCCGGCGGCGTTCGAGGTGACACCGGTCAGTTGAATGTTTCCGTTGACGGACTCGATGGAACCATCGATGTGAATTCCGTCGTTGGCTGTCCCGCCGGTGCCAATCATGGTGATATTGGCAACGACCGCTCCGTTGCCAGTCGATGAAACCGATGAACCACTTTGCAGCTCGATCCCATTTGCGGTTGCTGCCGAAGAATCGCCGGTGAGCTGAATGTTTCCGGCAACTGAAGTGACGGTCGATCCGCTGTTCAACTGAACCGACACGGCGCCGTTGCTCGAACCGTCAAGCGTAATCGTCGCAGCGTCGGCCGTGGTGCCAGTGGACGAAATCGTTGCGTCTGCGATCAAGATTCCTTCGAGCGTATTGGCGTTTCCGTCAAGTAGAATGTCGCCGTCAACTGAGGTCACCAGCGTACCGGCGGTGTCGATATCGATTCCGGCGTCGCCTGTCCCAGTGATCGAGATCGTTGCCGCACTGGCTCCTGTACCGGTCGTAGAAATTTCAACTCCGCTGGTAACGAACACTCCCAGGTTGCTGTTGTTCGTGCCGGTGATCGAAACGTTGCCGTCGACGGACGTAATCTGAGTGTTGGTGTCCTGAAGCCTGACGCCAGCCTGATCAACTGCAGTCGATGTACCGTCGATGGTGATCGTGGCTGTGTCTGTTGAAGAGACGACCGCGTCGGATGAAACATCAACACCATCTCCGGCCGATCCAACACCGACAACCGAGATGCTGCCGGTCGCCGACGTAACCGTTGTGCCAGTTCCGGTAATCTCAACACCGTCGTTGCCAGTCGCGGTCGTGCTGGTTCCGTTGAGCGAGATAGATCCGGAAGTCGTCTCGATAGTCGCGCTGTTCTGAATGCCGATTCCGTCGTCGATTGTGCTGGAGCCTCGCAGCGAAATGTCGCCAACACCGGCATCGAGCCTGCCGCCGTCGATCTGAATTCCGTCGTTGCCAGATGTTGCGGTTGCAACCGTGTTCGTTGTGGCCGGGTCGGCTCCACCGCCGAGTGTGATATTACCACCCGTCGAAGTAACCGTACCAAGAACTCGAATCCCGCCACCGGCTGAAGTAGCGGTGTCAGTATCAGAGTTCAGAACGACGTTTCCACCGACAGAGGTAATGCTGCCAGCGGCCGTGACGACAATGTTTTCGGTCGATGTCGCAGTAACATTGGCCGAGCGTGATTCGACAGCGGCGTTGATCGTCAAATCACCGTTCGCAGCCGTCAGAAGAATGTCATCGCCGGCCGTTCCGGCGTTGCCACTGGAGACTGTCCCGTCAAAGCTGACGTTTCCGCCTCCGCTCTGATCGAACGTGATCGTACTGCCGACGGTCGTCAGCGATGTCACGGTGACATCTGTGGCCAGAACGTTGTCCAGGTCGATCGCTCCCGTCGACGTGTCTGCACTGATGGACGTGCCGGCCAGTTCGAGTGCCGCCGTATTGCCGATTCCGTCGACGGCGTTCAAGTCGATCGTGCCCGTACCGACCGTAATGTCGATCGCCGTGTCTGCTGCCGCGTCGTTAATTGCCCCTGCCGATGTGATCGTCACCGTGTTTGCGTCGGCAGTGACTGAGCCGACAAAAACATCACCCGCGGTCAATGTCGTTGCGTTGACGTCGCCCGCTCCGCCAGCCGTGACACTGGTCAACGTCAGTGTGTCCGCATCGGCATCGCCAGTGTTTTGAATCGTGACCGTGCCGTCCGTCGTTTGCGCGAGCGTGACGGTCAACGCTTCGTTGCCTGTCTGAACGAAATCGATCGTGCCGGTGCCCGTCGTCAGGCTAGTCGCCGTGACAGCGGCTCCAGGATTCTGATTGAGCAGATCAATGTTATTGTTCGTCGTGTCGGCCGCGATTGACGTTGCGGTGACTTCAATGGTCGCGTCGTCGCCGATGCCGACTGTTGCGTCGAGATCGAGCGTTGTCGCGACCAGGTCTGAGTCAGCATCTTCTTCGCCGCCAGCCAGTTCTTCGATTCCGCCGTCCGCGGCTGTTAGCGTGATCGTGTCAGGAGCCGTGACGACGCCGACAAGGATGTCTCCGGTCGTGCTTGAAATGTCGACATCGTTGCCGGCACCTGTTGCCGTTACAGAAACTGCCGACAGACCGTTCGTTTCGTCAAGATGAACCACTCCGGCTGAAGCGGTCGCGTTCAATCGATCGATCGTTGTGTCGAGGCCGTTCCCGGCTGTGCCAATGGAAGTGCCGGCAGCCAGAGTCGTCGTTCCGCCGTCTGCGATAATGTCACCGGCAAAGTCGCCGCCATCCAGAATGGCTCCAACAGTCGCTGCAATATTGACCGCGTCGACGGTTGCGTTTGTGGTCACAACGCTGCCAAGCGTGACGTCTCCAACACCGTTGATGTCGATCAGTCCGCTGCCTGCGTCCAGAACGGTAGCATCGGTTGCTCCGTCGTCGGTCATCGTGATGACGCCGGTTCCTGTCGCTCCAGCGTAGACTTCGATCTCGCCCGTTGTCGTGGTGACGTCGGCAGCTACCGTGAAGGTCACGTCGTGGCCGGCTGATGTTAGAGTCACCTGACCGGTCGCACCGGCGACGGATGCCTGAAGAATGAGGTCGCCGTTGCCATCATTGTCGCTGTCGCCCGCAACGAGCGTGATTGTTCCGGCTGCCGTTGTCGTGGCCGCCCCGGAAAGCGTCAGGTCTCCATCTTCGGTTCGGATGTCGATGTTTCCGGTGACGTTTGAAACTCCCGTTACTTCCAGAGCGTTGTCCCCTGCCCCGGCAAGTTCTGTGATCATCACGTTGCCGCTCGTCGAATTTTCGACATTGACCTGAGCAAGATCAGTGTCCAGATCGTCGGCCGAACCAATTCCAGTTGCAGCCGTCAGGATTGCAAGGTTGGCGGTCAGGTTGGCTGCCTCACCGGCCAGGACGTCGGTGATCTCTCCAGAGGAATCGCTGTCGTACATGTCGCCCGCTCCACCGCTGGTGTCCGGGCCAGCAAAGTCAGCGGTGATGACAACGTCCCCGATTGCTCCACCGGCGTCGCTGTCAGCATTGACGATCGACACCTGCACGTCTTCTGGAGCCTGCAGATTGATGTCGCCACCTTCCGATTGAACGGCCGCGCCGCTCGTCATCAGGATGTCGCCGTTGCTGTTTCCGTCTCGCAGCGAAGCGTTGTTGAAATCTGAACCGGCGCTCAGCACGACCATCCCGACGCCCGCAGCCCCAATGGTGATTGCCGCCAGAGAAATCGTGTCGCCAGCAAACAGGCTGATGTTTCCGTTGCCGTCGAGAGCCGTCACTGCATCGTTAATCGTCAGATCGTCGGTCGTGTCCAACCCCTCCGCTGCCAGCGTAATATTGCCGCCGGCGTTGTTAACGACGGGAGCGCCGGCGGAAACCGTCAGAGGGCCGGCAGTTCGAATCGTGATATCTTCTTGACCGTTGGCGGCTCCGCCGTCGGTGATCGTGACACCGGCCAGCGAGTCGACAGTTCCAATCGCCAAGTCGCCAGTATTCTGAAGATGAACATCACCGGTGTTCGTGACGGCTGCGACGTTCGAAACAACCAGATCGAGGTCTGCATCGTCAGCGGCTTCACTCGAGCCAATTCCATTTCCAGCTCGCAGTACCGCAGACATGGCGGTGATGTTGGCAGTTTCGGCGGCGAGTGCGTCCGTGATTGCACCTGTACCATCCGAGTTGCTGTCTGCGGTGATAATCACTGTGCCCGTCGCACCGGCATCTACTGTTTCCAGTTCGATGTTCCGAGTTGCCGTCATCGTGATCGTGCCGCCAGCCGTCTGGACGGTGTACTCGTTCGCTCCGCCTTCCAGAATGTCAGCGGTCGTGCTGCCGAGTGTTAACGCGGCGCCGAAGTTGAACACTCGACCGGCATGGATATCGATCGTGCCCGTTCCGCTTGTCGAAACGGTTGGAGCCGAGCTGAAATCAACGTCCTCAAAACTGACGATCAGAACATCGCCGCCGGCTGCTGTAATATCAGCGTTGATGTTGAGGTTGTCGTCCTGCGAAGCTGCTCCGCCTGCAAACAATGTTACATTGCCGGTTCCGGCGTTGCTGACTGTTTGGTTGATGACCAGGTCGTCGGAACCCACCGCATTGCCTTCTCGAATAAGGATGTCGTCGCCGGCTCCGCCCGTCGTAATGGTGATGCCTGAAAGCCCGTCGACAGTTGTGATATCGAGAGCAGCGTCGTCCGAGATGCTGATGTCGCCAGTCGCTGTCGTAGCGGCCAGACTGTCGATTGCGGTGTCGATATCTGAAGCGTCAACGGCGGCATCACCGATGCCAGTAAACGCTCGCAACACAGCGGTAGCAGCCGTGATGTCAGAGTTCGCGTCTCCGCCGTCGATGATGGCTCCGGCGATGGCGTTGATTTGAACGTCGGTGGTGGTGACGAGTGAGCCGATCGTGACGTCGACTTTGGCGTCGATATCGATCAGGCCAGTACCGGCGTTGATGACCGCTCCGTCCGCCATAAAGACGTCCGCAGTGGTGCCGGCGTTGTCTGCGTTGAGCGTGATCGTCCCACTGGTCGAAGTGATGTCGCCGTCAGCTCCGAAAGTGATGTCGTCGGTTGTTGAGTCGCCGTCCAGGGAGGTGATCGTGATCGTCCCGGTTTCGCTTTCGATCAGAGAGTCAATCTGCACGGCTGACTCGGCTTCGTCGCCCGTTCCGGTGATGCTGATCGTTGCTCCGCCGTTGGCATCAATCGCCAGGCCGATGCCAGCTTCAATCTCGACACCATCGCCGGATGTGCCGCTCGCCGAACCGGTGATCGAAATTGTTCCGGCAGCCGAGGTGATCGTCACGTCGTCTCCGGCACTGGCAATCAGAACGCCTTCAGAAGACGCTCCATTGGCACCGGTGGTCGTCCCCATGATCGTGATGGTGGCGGTGGCCGCGCCCGCGGTTGTGATGTCCGAGTCGTCCGTCAGTTCGACCCCGTCATCACCAGCCGTTACGCCGGTTACGCTGATCGTACCCGTGTCGCCCATCGTGCTCAGAGCGGACGTGCTCGCAACAACGCCATCGGCACCAGCACCCGTCCCAGTGGTGGTCCCCATGATCGTAATCGAACCACCCGCTCCCGCGGTCGACACATCCGAGTTGCTTCTCAGGTCAACGCCGTCATCTCCGGCTGTCACGCCAGTGATGCTGACCGTCGCGGTGTCACCCATCGTGCTGATCGGAGACGTGCTGGCCCGAACACCATCTGATGTCGCCGCCGCTCCGGTGGTCGTTCCCATGAGCGTGACCGAAGCTCCCGCTCCGGCTGTCGTGATACCTGACGTTGCCACCGAGATTCCGTGGCCTCCGGCGCTGTCGCCCGTGATTGAAACTGTCGCCGCAGCTCCCTGTGTGCTCAAAGGAGACTCGCTGGCGACGACACCATTGGTCGAATCAGCCGTTCCCGTCGTCGTACCCGCGATCGTGATCGAGCCATTCGTGCCCGTCGTCGTGATTCCGGATTTGAACAGCGTAACACCGTCTTCGCCGGCAGTGTTTCCTGTGATCGATACAGCGGCATCGACCGTCGTGATGAATGTATGAGCGGTGGTGTTGGAGACCTCAACGCCGTTTGAATCGGCTCCTGCGCCGCCCGTCCCCGTTATCGAAACCGCTCCCGCATTGGCGGCCGCCGTCGACGTGATCGTCGCGGTGTTTGTCAGCTCGACACCGTGGTTGTTATCTCCCGTGTCGCCGCCGGTTCCCGTCAGAGTGATCGCGCCCGATGTCGTGCTGATCGTCGCGTCGTCCACCGTAATCCCCACGAAGTTGCCGGCAACTCCACCCGCGTTAGCCGTCAACGTGATGTCACCATCAACCGTCTGAACCAACGTGTTCGTGCCGGAGATGTTGATCGCCCGCTCAGCGTCGCCGGTGATCGCTCCCGTGCCGACGGTTGAGACCGCCGCGTCGTTGTCGACGATCAGGTCGGTGCCAGCGTTGAGGTCGATCGATCCGTTGCCGTCCAGCGCGGACACGGCGGCCGAGATGGTCAGGTGGTCGTTGGCTCCGCCATCGTTGGTTGAGGTCAGCGTGATGTTGCCGCCGTCGTTGTTTGCGATGGCCTGGTTGACCGTCAACGCCTGGCTGGCCGTGATGGTGATGTTGTCGTTTCCGGAGTTGTCGTCGAGCGAGTCTTCGATCTGGACTCCGGAACCAGTGGCCATGCCGAGGATCGCGGCAACATTGGTCGTCAAGTTGACTGTGCCGATCACCAGGTCGCCCGTGTTGGACACATGGAAGTCGCCCGAGTCCGTCTGGCCGGTGAGTGTGCTGACCTGAGTTTCGATCGCGTCAGCATCGGTACCGACTCCCGTTTCAGCCGCGATGGCCAGGCTGCTGGCGATCAGGTCCGCTCCGCCGGTGTCTCCCGCGTCGGCGACGTCGGCTGCCAGACTTCCGGTGTTGATCAGGTCGGTCGTGATGATCTGGCCGAGTGTCAGGCGACCGTCGGCGATGACTTCAACCTGTCCACCGCCACCCTCAATGACCGTACCATCCGCCATTGTGATGACGCCGCCCGTGCTGGCCACGCTGGCCTGGTCGGAGAACACACTGATCAGCCCCGAGGCTCCCGCGTCGCTGCGAGTCACGTCGCCGTTGACTCCGAACAGCACGTCCTGGTTGGCCGTGATCGTGATCGTCGTGCCGGTTCCAGTGGACTCGACAAGGCCATTCAGCTCAACGTCGGTTGCTGCGGCGGCACCGGCTCCTGGACCGATTGTGATATCGCCCGCTGCCAGCACCTGAGACGTCGCTCCGTCGGAATCGATCTGAACGCTCTCCGCTCCCCCGGCATCAGCAAACAGGTCTGACCCAGTCAGAATCACAGCGTCAGCCGAATTAACCTGACCAGCCGTCGTCACCTGAACGCCGCCGATTCCGTCGTTGTCGTTGTCAGCTGTGGCGGTGATGTCTGAGCCAGCTCCCGTCGTTTGAACTGTCGCGTTGACGATGATGTCCCGCGAAACGGACAGAGCGAGGCTGCCGCCCGTCGTCAGATCGGCATTCACGACAATGTCATCGTCGCCGTTGTCGTTACCGTTGAGAGTGACATCAAACTGGCCGGCGTTCAGCGTTGCGTTGATGACGAGCGAACCGGAAAGGCTCAGCGAACCACCCGAACCAGCAGCGGTGGAAACGGCATCGTCAACGGTAATTGTGCCATTCAGGTTGTCGACAAGAATCGCGCCGCCGTTATTCGTAATTCCAGCCAGCCCGTCGACCGTGCCAATCGTGAGGTCAGTTCCGGCTCCATTGTTGAGCTGGACCGCTCCGGATGTCGTGTTACTTGCCGCGACTGCTGTGACATTTGTGTCGACGTCGTCTGCAGAACCAATTCCCTGAGCAGCTCGAAGGGCTACGGCGTTGCCAGTAATGTTGGCTGCCTCGCCGGTCAGGGCGTCGGTGATGGAGCCCGTACCGTTTGAGTCGCTGTCCGCTGTCACGATCACTGTACCGGCCGCTCCGCCAGCGTCGCTGTCTGCGTTGACAGTGTCCAGTGCGATGTCGTTAGTCACTGTCAGCGTGATGTCGCCTTCGGTTGTTTGAATGGTGAATTCAGCAGCGTCGAAGATGTCGCCTTCGAGGTCGCCCATCGTCAAAGCCGTTCCGAAGTTGAACACTCGCCCGGCGTGCACTTCGATCGTACCCGCACCAGTGGTCGAGACAGTCGGTGAGCCGTTAAAGTCAACGTCTGCGAAGCTCACGATCTGAATATCGCCGCCGGAAGCGGTGATGTCCGCCATGATGTCGATCTCATCCGCCGATGAATCTCCACCGGCGAAGAGTGTCACGTTGCCGGTTCCGGCATTGCTGATTGCCTGCGAAACATCGAAGTCGCCGTCCGTCGTCGTGCCTTCGCGAATCAGAATTTCATCGCCCGCTCCGGTGATGGAGATTCCAGACAGGCCGTCAACGGTGGTGACATCCAACGTGCCGTCGTCGCTGATTGAGATATCGCCTGTTGCGGATGTCGCAGCGAGCGTCGTCACCGCGATGTCCAGATCGCTGTCATCCGTCGAAGCATCGCCGATACCGGTCGAAGCTCGCAGTGCCACGTCCAGTGCGGTGATGTTGTCTGCTTCGCCTGCTGAAGCATCGTTGATTGCTCCGGCAGTCGCCGTCAGAGCCACCAGGTCTCCGTCCGCGGAAACAACCTGGACATCCAGATCGGCCGCCGCCGAGACGACTCGCACATCGCCTGCACCACCAGCCGTCACACTGGCGAGTGTTGCTCCATCGGCTTCATCAATCTGAATCGTGCCAGCGGTCGTCGTTGCGTTGAGTGTGCTGATGGTTGTTTCCAGAGCCGCGTCCGCGCCAGCGCC
This sequence comes from uncultured Planctomycetaceae bacterium, assembly GCA_943787265.1. Taxonomy (GTDB): domain Bacteria; phylum Planctomycetota; class Planctomycetia; order Planctomycetales; family Planctomycetaceae; genus JABMPE01. The sequence continues at coordinate 21,673 of CALSLT010000007.1, forward strand.
GGCGGCTTCACCAATTCCTCCGGCAGAGTTGATAGTGAGAGTGTCCGCTTCAACTTCTGTGTGAGTGTCTCCGCCGTCGATCACTTCTCCGGCCGTCGTATCAATCGTCACATTGCCCGAGGTCATCAACCGACCAATCGTAACATCGTCCGTCGCATCGACATCAATCAGTCCGCTGCCCGAAACCACCTGCGAACCATCTGCCATCGAAACAGCACCGCCCGCATCTACGCTTCCAGAATCAGCAGTCACCGTGACCGTGCCCGAACCTGCGGCCGTTACGAGGGCCGTACCATTCAGCAACACATCGTCACCGGCATTCAGCGTGATGTTTCCAGTTCCGCCTGAAGCCGTCACCGACACGCCCGTTGCGACTGTCAGGTCATCGCCCGCGCCTGCCGAATCAGTCGCGGTCAGAGTGATGTCTCCCCCATCGTTATTCGTCACGTCGTTGTTAACCGTCAACGGGCTGCTTGCCGTCAGGTTAATGGCGTCAACGTTATCGACTCCGTCCGCTCCCGTAATGGTGACTCCGACTGTCCCGTTAACGGTTCCGACGATCAGGTGACCAGTATTGGTAACATTGATGTCGCCTTCGACCGTTTCGGCTGCAATGGTAAGCGACGTTGCTGTTGCATCCGCTGTCGTATCGAGTTGTCCGTTGGCGTCTCCCGCATCGCCGATTCCAAGCTCAGCAAGAAGCTGAGCTGTCGCGGCGGTGATGTCTGAGTTTGCGTCTCCGCCGTCGATGATGGCTCCGGCGATGGCGTTGATTTGAACGTCGGTGGTGGTGACGAGGGAGCCGATCGTGACGTCGACTTCGGCGTCGATATCGATCAGGCCGGTGCCGGCGTTGATGACCGCTCCGTCAGCCATAAAGACCTCGGCGGTGGTGCCGGCGTTGTCCGCGTTGAGCGTGATCGTCCCGCTGGTCGAAGTAATGTCGCCGTCAGCTCCGAAAGTGATGTCGTCCGTTGTTGAGTCGCCACCCAGGGAGGTGATCGTGATCGTCCCGGTTTCGCTTTCGATCAGAGAGTCAATCTGCACGGCTGACTCGGCTTCGTCGCCGGTTCCGGTAATGCTGATCGTTGCTCCACCGTTAGCGTCAATGGCCAGGCCGATGCCGGCTTCGATTTCGACTCCGTCGCCGGACGTTCCACTGGCTGAGCCGGTGATCGAAATTGCTCCGGCAGCCGAGGTGATCGTCACGTCGTCTCCGGCACTGGCAATCAGAACGCCTTCAGAAGACGCTCCGTTAGCACCGGTGGTCGTCCCCATGATCGTGATCGTGGCGGTTGCCGCGCCCGCGGTTGTGATGTCCGAGTCGTCCGTCAGTTCGACCCCGTCATCACCAGCCGTTACGCCGGTGACGCTGACCGTACCCGTGTCGCCCATCGTGCTCAGAGCGGACGTGCTCGCAACAACGCCGTCGGCACCAGCACCCGTTCCGGTGGTCGTCCCCATGATTGTGATCGAACCACCCGCTCCCGTGGTCGACACATCCGAGTTGCTTCTCAGGTCAACGCCGTCGTCTCCGGCTGTCACGCCAGTGATGCTGACCGTCGCGGTGTCACCCATCGTGCTGATCGGAGACGTGCTGGCGACTCGGACTCCATCTGATGTCGCGGCCGTGCCGGTGGTCGTTCCCATCACCGTGACCGACGCTCCCGCTCCGGCCGTCATGATACTGGAAGTTGCCACTGATATTCCGTGGCCTCCTGCGCTGTCACCGGTGATCGAAACTGTCGCCGCAGCTCCCTGTGTGCTCAAAGGAGACTCGCTGGCGACGACACCATTGGTCGAATCAGCCGTTCCGGTCGTTGTGCCCGCGATCGTGATCGAGCCATTCGTGCCCGTCGTCGTGATTCCGGATTTGAACAGCGTAACACCGTCTTCGCCCGCTGTATTTCCGGTGATCGATACAGCGGCATCGACCGTCGTGATGAATGTATGAGCGGTGGTGTTGGAAACCTCAACGCCGTTTGAAGCGGCTCCTGCGCCGCCCGTCCCCGTTATCGAAACCGCTCCCGCACTGGCAGCAGCCGAAGATGAAATCGTCGCGGTATTCGTCAGCTCCACGCCGTGGTTGTTATCTCCCGTGTCACCGCCGGTTCCGGTCAGAGTGATCGCTCCCGAAGTCGTGTTGATCGTCGCGTCGTCGACTGTTATGCCCACAAAGTTGCCAGCAACTCCACCCGCATTGGCGAGCAGCGTTATGTCACCGTCAACCGTTTGGATCAGCGTCGACGTATCAGCAATGCTGATCGCTCGAACCGCGTCGCCAGCGATCGCTCCCGTGCCAGTCGTCGAAACGGTCACGTCGTTGCTGATGAGAATGTCCTGCCCGGCGTCCAGGTCGAGCGATCCGCCTGCTGCAAGAACATCGCCGTCTCCGTTGATCACCAGATCATTCAAAGCATTGAGCGTGATGTTGCCCGCTGCGCCGGTCGATTGCACGATGCCGGAAACCACCACGTCCGCAGTGGCAGGAGCATTTGCACCACTAACGATGCTGATGTTGCTGCCAGCCAGAACCTGGACGTTCGCGCCGTCGGCTTGAATTTCGACACTGTCCACCGTCCCGCCCGTCACAAACAGATCAGAACCTTCAAGGGCAACTTCATCTGCTGAATCCACCTGGCCTGCCGTCTCAACTCGCAAGCCGCCGACGGAGTCACCGTCAGAATCGGCCGTCAGAAGAATGTCCGAACCCGCTCCGGTCGTCTGAACGGTGGCCTGCACGAGGATATCCCGGCGAGCGTCCAGGTCGATCGTTCCATCAGAAACCAGATCAGCCGCGATGACGATGTCGGCGTCTGCGACGTCGTTACCGTTCAGCGTGATCGTTCCAGCACCCGTCGTCAGAGAAGCATTGAGATCGACATCGCCGGTGATGGCGATTCCGCCGCCAGTTCCCTGCTGAGTGTCGATTGCCTGGTTAACGGTGATCGTTCCGCTCGTCGCGTTGATCGTGACCGCTCCGCCGTCTGTCGTGCCGATGATTCCCGTGGAAATTCCGTTTGTCGCTCCGACAGTTCCAACCGTAACATCGTCTGCGTCGGTGTAGGAAATCACTCCTGGTTCGAGGTCTGCGGCGAACGTGTCGACATCGTTGCCCGCACTGTCGAGCGTAAACGTGCCATCGCCCAGCAGCAGCAAGTCTTGAGCGGTGATGTCATCTCCGGAAACCTGAGTCGCTCCATTGGCCGAATTAATTGTGAACCGCCCGGTTCCGATCGAAACCGCATCATCGATGGTAAGCGTGTCACCCGTTTGGATGGCAACATCGTCGTTCGAAGTGGTAACCCCAACGGTCGTTACCGTTCCGATTGTCAAAGCGTCCGCGTCCCGGAAAGTGATTGCTCCGGCCGTGTTGGCAGCCAGCGTGTTGGCGTCGTTGGTTGTGCTGGTCCCGAGCGAGAACGATCCATCGTTGCCGGAACTCAGCAGTCGAAGTCCGTCGGCGGTGATCGTCCCGGTACCTGCCTGCGTCGCCCCCTGCTGAGCGTTCAGATCGAGCGTGACGACACCGTCTGTCGTGTTGCCAGTGATCGATCCGTCCAGAGTCATCGCTCCATCGCTGTCAGTGTCGCCGAACCCTGAGTCGAACGTGATCGTTGCGGCTGACGAGGTTGCCTGGACAGTCGCCGTCGCAGCCACGCCAATGCGGTCGCCGGCTTCGAAGACAATGTTTCCAGCGGTCGACTGAACGGTGACTCCCGCGTTGACTGTGATGTTTTCCGTATTGGTCGCCGCAGACTCGATTGCCTGAACCGTCAACGTTCCGTCGCTGGACATGTCATGTGCAAAGGTGACCGGGCCGTTGGCGACAATGGTCGTCGTCCCAGTGCCAATGTTGCTGGACGATGTAAGCCCGTCGAAGTCACCAATCGTCAGCCCTGTGGTATTTGTCAGGTTGACGTTGCCTGAGGTTCCGTTGCTGAAGGCCACCGTGTTGATCGTCGTGTTGATGTCGTCGCCGGAGCCGATGCCTGTGGCCGCGCGGAGAGCCAGGTTGTCACCCGTTATGTTGGCGGCTTCACCCGTCAGAACTTCAGTGATCGCTCCGGCATCGTCCGAAAGGCCGGTCGCGACTCCGTCAAAATCCGCTGTGATAATGACATTGCCAGCAGTGCCGTCGGCGTTACTGTTGGCATTGATCGTGCTAATTTGGACGTCGCCCGGTGCTCGCAGCGTGATGTTTCCAGCCTGCGAAGAAACTGTTGAGCCGTCAGCGAGCGTCACATTGCCAGCGTCAGTTCCGTTCTGAAGTGCTCCGCCTTCGTTGAAGTCTGTGCCGGCGATTAGCAGGACTGCGCCAGTCCCCGCAGCACTGATCGTCACCGCAGGAACGGAAATCGTATCGCCCGCAAACAGGCTGATGTTTCCCGTCCCGCCGGAGGCCGTCACGTTATCGGTCAACGTCAGATCGTCATTGGCATCGTCAGTTCCGTCGCTGCCGGCGGCCACGATGATGTTTCCGCCGCCGTTTGCGGTGACGACGTCAACCGTCACTCCGCCATTGGCAGAATCGATGGTGATGTTTCCAGCCGACGACTGAACCAGCGAGTCGGCATCCATCGCGATCGAGTCAGAGCCGTCCAGCGTCACGTTACCGGCACCGCCGGTGGTGACATCTCCGTTGACCGTCAGAGCGTTCGCTCCCGTCGTGCTGATCTCGATCGAACCACTGGTTGAGGAAACCGCGATTCCGTCAGCAAGAGTGAACGCCGCTCCGGAATTTACATCGATCATTCCCGTGTCCGACGTAACTCCGGCATCAACCTGAACGTTGCCGCTGGCCGTCGTCAAAGTCACCGTTCCCGCGGCGGCGGCAGTGACCGCCTGACTGACCGTCAGAGAGCCGGTCGCGAAGTTGTTCACGATGGCAATATCACCGCCGGTCGTCGATGTGACACCCGTCGCTGTGTTGGCAACTCCGTCGGTGACCGTTGTGATGTTGATGTTTCCGCTGCCTGAGTTCGTGACGAAGACACCACCTGAATTCGTCTGAGCAGCGACATCGGACAAGCCGACCGTTGCAATCGCGTTTCCGCTGGTCCCGATTCCCGTCTGAGCGAGAAGCAGCAGGTCGGCCGCAGCCGGCATCGTCAAGGTTCCGCTGTCGTTGAGGATCGAGCCACTTGTGATCAACGTGACGTTGCCCGGAGCGGTTGTGATGGTCGAAAGATTGAACGCGCCGTCAATCGTGATCGAACTGGCGGTTGTTGTTCCGTTCGTCTGACCGATCACCAGGCTCGATGCTTCGTCAACAAAGTTGATCTCGGCGTTGGAGATTCCGAAGTTGACGTCGCCCGTACCAATTTCGACAGCCTTGCTCGATCCGGGAGCGATGAGCAGCGTCCCTGTTCCGGCATCGATCGTCGCATCGGCCGTCAGACTGAAATCGCCGCCACTGATGTCGATGTTTGCGTCGGTGTCAGAATCGGTCGACAACGTCGCGCCGGCATCTGAAATCAGGAACGTTCCAGTCCCGTCAGCATCGACGTCCGCATTGATGTCGATCAGTCCGGCAATTCCCTGGCCGCCAGCTCCGGTCGTCATGAAGCTGACGACGTCTGCATCAGCATTGTCGAGCGTGATTCCCGTGTCGGCGTTGATTTCGATTTCGCCGCCATCAGATGTAACGCTTCCACTGATCGTGACCGAGCCGTCGGAAGAAGTCAGAGTGACCTTGTCATTGTCACCGGTCGTCGAAATCTGCCCGCTAGAAGCCGTCGTCGAAAGGTTCCCACCAGACGCGACAATCATGACCGTGTCAGATGCCGACACGTTGTCAAAGTTCGTCGAGCCGATGGTCACTCGACCAACCGTCAGGTCTCCATCGATGTCTTCGATTTCGACCAGGTCATCGGTTGTGCCGGCAGAAACGCTGACAGTGGCGACTTCCAGCCCGAATGCTGTTCCGGACGCACCGACAGACCCGCCTGCCTGGAAAGTCAGAGCTCCCGCGCCGGCGTTAACGTTAACTTCGTTGGCCGCAGCCGTGCTGGTGATGTCTCCCGTCGCGGCGAGCAGCACGTTGGTCGTTGTGAAGTCGACATCGGTGCTGAGACTGATTGACGTCGCTGTGACGTTGGTCGCGTCGGCGTCAGACCCAATGACGATGCTTCCACCGGCTGCTGAAATCTCGGCGATCTCCGCGGCTGACAATTCGAGGACGTCGTCGACGGCGGTTGCTGCTGAACCCAGATCAACGGCTTCCGCATTGAGCGATTTCAGCACGACAATGGCCGCTCCGGCGTTCACACCGAGTTGGGCGTTGCCCGATTCGAAAGTCATCTCGTCGGCAACCAGCGTGACGTTGGCTCCCGAAGTTCGAATCGTGTCGACAGCCAGTGCGTCGGTAACGGTGAGCGTTCCGCCGTCAGCCAGCAGTCTTACGATCACGGCGTCTGAAGACGTCGCGATGCCGTCAAACGTGCCAGGTGTGATCAGATCCTGAACCTGTCCGATCGTCAGGTCGGTCCCAGCGGCCTCTTCGTCAACAAAGACACCGGCTTCAGCACTCACCCCGAGTGTCGCTGCCGAAGTGACGATGACATTTGCAGCGGCTCCGACACCGGCGCCAGCTTCGAAGTAAACGCTGTCACCGCTGACTGTGCCTGCTCCGGTTGAACGAGTGATCGCATCATCCGCTCGAAGATGAACGTCGCCGCCGGCGCCTTCGTTGGCGGTGATGTTTGCCTGGATGTCGATCGCGTGAGCGGCATCGTCTCCCGTATCAAAAGCGTCGAGTACAACGTTGCCGGTTCCTGTCGCGGTGACAACTTCAGAAATCACGATGCCGCCGTCGAGCGTTCGCACATCGACCGTACCATTCGCCGTGTTTGCGACCGCTCCCGTGACAGTTGGAGTTCCGGCAAGTCCCGTGGTGACTTCTCCAATAATCAGATCGCCGCCCGCAGCGGTTTCTCGAATGAAGATATCACCAGCAGCGTTGTCTCCCGCAAGGGCGGCCACCGTGGTAACGTTCGTGTCGATCGCCGCGTCGCCGAAGGTCGTTCCAATGTTCCGTCCGGCGATCATCGCCAGGCTGGTTGCGGAAACCGTGATCGTAGATGTCGCCTGCGTAATGTCGCGGCTGGCTCTCAATTCGACCTGATCGGGAGCGGAAATGTTCCCGTTTGAAGCCAGCACGATGTCGTCGTCACCGGCGTCTCCATCGACGTCAATACGAACATCGTTTCCTGCGCCAGTTGCGGCAATCTGCTCGTTGACCGTTAACGTCCCATTGGTCACAACCAGATCGATACTGCCGCCGGCACCGGTCGTCGTGATGCCCGTCACCGTTACGCCGTCAACCGTGACAGAGCCAACAGTTGCGCCATCGGCTTCCGTGATGAAGATCGGTCCCGTCGCGGTCGCAGCGATCGTGTCGTTGCCCGTGTCGACAAGCAGCCGGTTGCCGGATGTCGCGATTCCACCGCCGCCAGCCTGCAGGCCGAGTGTTGTGACAGTAAGAGTGGCAGCTCCACTGTCGATGATTCCGCCGGCGGTCGCGTTAAGCAGCAACTCCGGCGTCTGACCGTCCTGCAGAGTCACATCGCCAAACATGTCGATCGCGTTTGCCGAAGTGTTGGCAGTCACGATTTCCAGTTCGGCGATAGCGGCCGTCAGACCAATCCGATTCAGTTCAGCATCGCTCAGTCGAGCGACATTGTCGGCAGCGTTTGCTCCGGCGTCTCCAAGGCTAAATCGAGTCCCTGTGTTGACTGTTCCGATTTCGATCGTGTTGGCAGTCGTCGTGTGAATCGACGTGCCGGTTGTGCCAATGTCGAAATTGTCGAATGTCAGCGTAATCTTGCCGTCGTTCGAGTTGATCGATGTGTTGTCGTCCAGAACGAAGGCTTCGTCCGCATCCGTCCCGGAAAGAGAGACCGTGCTGGTTCCAGCTCCGCCGCTGTCCGCGACGATGTTCTGGCTAACCTGCAAGCCTGTGCTGGCACCACCGCCCGAACCGGTTGTCACGGTGACATTGCCAGCATTGGCGTCCAGACCGCTGACGCCGTCGACCGTTCCGACTGTCAGCCCATCGGCGTCAGTAAAGCTGATCTCGCCCGTGCCGGAAACGTTGACAGCCAGAGTGTCGACGTCGTTGTCTTCATTGAGTGTGACAGCCGCGGCGGCTTCAATCGCGAGGTTCGTTTCGGTAATCGTCGCTCCGACACTTTGCGAAACCGAAGTGCCGGTTGCTCCGGTAATCAGATGAACCGTCGTTGTGTTAGCAGGAGCAATCGCCGCCGTTACAGAGATCGCTCCTGTGTCTGCCGAACCGATCTCCAGCACGCCGGCCGTAATCTGATTCAGTTCCGCCGCTGACAACTCGAGCACGTTTGCCGAACCAGGGTCACTTCCCAGGTCAATCGCGATGGCTTGGCCGCCGGTCTCCGGACGAATGATCGTGCGAGCCGTGCCTGAGCTGATCGTTGCTTCAGTCCCGGAATTTGTCGAGATGCTGATCTCGTCCGTGTTGATGGTGATCTGCTGGTTGTTTGCAGAGATGGAAGCCTGGTCGGCCAGTGACAGGTCCGTCGCTCCATCGATGACGATTGTTGCCGCACCGCTGTTGATGCTTGAGTTACTTGCCAGAGAAACCGTTCCGCTGACAGCCAGATCAATCGCTCCGCCAGCCGAAACGACCGTGGCGTTCGCACCCAACGAAGCGTTGCGGCCAACATTCAGATCGATCATTCCACCAGTCGTTACGACATCGACGTTGGTCCCGATTGAGAGGTCACGAGTCACGTTTGCAGTAATCAGCCCCGAGCCGGCATTCTGAACATCGTTCGCCGAGCCACTATCCGTGACAACCAGATCGTTGCCAGCGTTCAGCGTGATGTCGCCCGTGGCTGCTGCGTTGGACAAAGCGACTCGATCGTTGATCGTCAGATCGTCATCGTTCCCGCCGTCGTCAGTCGAAGTCAGGATGATGTTGACCGCGCCGACACCCGAATTGATGACCGCTTCGTCCGTTGTCAAAGCGGTACTGGCAGTAATTTCGATGTTGCTGCCCGTCGCAGAAACTCCCGCCGCGCCGCCGTCCACGTTGCCAACGGTCAAGTCACCGGTGTTTGTAAGGAAGACGCCGCCCGCTCCAGCAGTCGCTTCAACCTGAGCGACCGACGTGTTCAAGGTCGCCGCTCCGCTGCCGCCGATCGCGTTGGTTGCGGTCAGCAACAAATTACTGGCCGCTCCCGTTCCGATTCGACCGTTGTCGTCGACTTCAGCGATCGAAGCTCCGGCTCCATTGGCAGTGATCGTGATTTGCCCGCCGCCGGTAGACTCGATGATGTCGGTGGTGACTCCGCCTGCGGCCGACGTCAGCGTGATGGTGCCATTGGCCGTTTGCAGCAACGAGTCCGCGTCCATCGTGATCGCGTCGGTGCCTGTCAGAGCGATTGTCCCGTTACCGGCCGTCGTGATGTCTCCGTTAACCGTCAGAGCGTTGGCCCCGGTTGTGTCGACGGTGACCGCTCCGCCAGCCGATTGAATCGTCACACCGTCCGACAGGGTAAACGCGGCTCCCGAGTTGACGTCGATCGCTCCCTGGTCGCTCGTGATGCCAGCTGAAATCGTGATCGGTGCGGACGCCGCCGTTGTGTCCAGCGTGACTGTTCCCGTTCCCGCGGTTCCGGCTGCCGAATCCGCCACGATGCCCGTCGTGTCAACGAGCAGGCTGTTGGCCGTTGTTCCAAGCGTGACACTGATTGAACCGGCGTTCGTGTCGAGCGACTGAATCGTGAAGTCACTTGCCGCGACGCTGGTCGTCGACGTCAGGACGATGTCGCCAGCCGTCTGGTTGTCGACACTGGTGACTGTCACGTCGCCACCATTCGGGTCGAGCATGTTGATCTTGACATTGCCGCTGGTTGAGTTCGTCGCGTTCAGCGAATCGGCAGCAACGTCCAGGCTGCCGGCCGCTCCAGTTCCGACGCCGGTTGCGGATCTCAGACTGACGGTCTGGCCAAAGACGTCTTCAGCGTCATCGTTGGCCCCGCCGCCGTCGACAATGGCTCCGCCGGATCGAATCGTCACGCTGCTTCCGCCGGCCTTCGCCGCAGCAATTCGGTTGTCGACAACAATGTCACCGGCTGTGGTTTCAACAACGATGCTGTGCCCGCCAGCCGTCGCCGTTGAGATGCCCGCTGCTGGCGTGCTGGCGTCGGCGTCGGTCACTCCCGTGAAGGCCGAACTGGCTTCCACTTCTGTTCCGACTGTGAATCCGTCAGCTTCGACCAACTGCACGTTGCCCGAAGTTTCGGCTCGAGCCGCGACCGTAACAGCCGCGATTCCAAACAGGTCATTCGTTGAGCCGCCCGCTCCCGTAATTCCCGTCTGAGAATCCAGCGTCAGCGTCGCTCCCGTCGTGACCGTGCGAGCCGTTCCGTCGTCAACAATCGCACCCGAAGTGACGAAGGTCAGGTTCGGCGTACCGCCAACTCCGGATACAGCGAAGTCACCATCAACCGTGATTGAACTGGCAGTTGTCGTTCCATCAAGACGACCAATGACGATGGTGGATGCTTCGTCGACGAAATTGATTTCGTCGTTCGAGATGCCAAAGTTCGCATCGCCGGTGCCGAGCTCAACGGCGGCGCCAGCGGAAGGAGCAATTCGCAACACTGCCGTTCCGCTATCGATCGTAGCGTCGGCCTGGATGTCCAGGTCAGCTGCTGAGATTTGAATCTCCGCGTCGGTATCTCCGCCGGTGTCTGAATCAGCGTCCAGCGACGCTCCAGCATCGACAATAATTAACGAGCCGTCGCCCGCCGCGTCAGAGTCGGCATTGATGTCGATGACTCCGGCGACCGTCCCGGTGAAGCTGACGACATCCGCGGCGGCTGTTGCCAGTTGAACATCACCAGTCGCGTTGAGTTCGATCTCGCCGCCGTTCGAAGTGACCGAATTGTTCAACACGAGGTCGCGTTCGTTGTTGGCCGTGTCTCCGGCAGCGGTCAGCGTGATAGCCGCTGCGGCTCCCGTTGTGCTGATACTTCCTCCGGTAGCCAAAGTGGTGAGGTTTCCGTCGAGAGTCGAGACCGTGATCACTCCCGTGCCGGATGTGTTGTCAAAGTCGACTCCGTCCAGCGTGACTCGACCAAGCTGAAGATCGCCGCCCGCGACCGACTCTTCGATGCTGACCGCTCCGCTGGTGGTCGCGGCTCGCAACGTCGCAACTTCAGTCCCAAACGCGTTGGTTCCGCCGATCGCTCCGCCCGCGTCCAGAGCCAGCGCTCCAGCTCCGGCGTTGACGTTCAACTCGACTCCCGCCCCGCCTGAGTTGTCGATCGCGCCGCTTGCCTGCAGAAGTACGTTAGTGACACTGGCGACTGCCGTGTCGGCGACCAAGTCGATTGACGTGGTTGTCGCTCCACCACCTCCGATGATCAGGTCAGTCGCGCTGATTTCAGCCAGTTCGGCTGTGTTTAATTCGAGAATGTTGTCGGCAGCGTTGTCCGCAGCTCCCAAAGCGATCGACTGATCCGCCTGAGACCTCAGCGTGACAACCGTTGCCGTGACGGCGAAATCGGTTCCGGTCGCGATGCTGATTTCGTCGGCCCGAGCAAACAGATCGCCCGTCCCCAATCGAACCGTGTCCGTCCCCGATGCATCGTTCTCGATCGTAAGAGTCGCTCCGTCCGCAGTCAGATTCAGCGTGACGTCGCCGTTAGCGGTCGCGATGCCTTCGAACGTTCCGCCATTGACCAGGTCAGTCACTGCTGTTCGAATCGTGACGTCGTCTGCTTCGGTAATTTCAACCGCTCCGCCGGCCGAGACTCCCAGTCCAACGGTGGCAGTCTGAATCGCCGCGCCCGACCCAACCGTACCGACAGCTTCGAGGAATAAGTCGTCGCCAGCAGTCAATGTTCCCGCCGAGCGAGTGATGTTTTGCCCCGCGTCCAGATGCATGTCGGTGGTCGCGGTGACGTTTGCTCCGATGGCGATGTCGCTTGTTCCACCGCCGGACTGCAGTATGACGTCTGAGTCTGCTGAATCGTCAGACGAGATGTCAGCGGCAATTGACAGCGAATGAGCTTCCGTCGTGATGATGACGTCGCCTCGCGTCGAGCCGTTGCCGATGGTGACTCCTGCCCCGCTACCGCCACCGATCAGGTCGCTGGCGTTGCCGATGGTCAGCGTTCCCGCCGCTCCGGAATCCTGATTCACGTTGATGTTGTTGACGTTGGCTGCCGCCGTGCCAGCGTGAGCCGACAAAATTGTCACCTGAACGTCAATTGCCCCCGCCCCGCCTGGAGTCGTGCTGGTGGCAATGTCGCCGCCCGCTTCCAGACGCAACGTGTCAGCGATGATGAAGTCTGTCGCGGAAGCCTGGCGAATGTTGACGGCCGCTCGGATATCAGCGTCGTCGTCCGCCTGGACCGTCGCGTTGAGGTCAATCTGGTTGGTACCGGTTGCGGTTCCTTCTGCCTGAATAATGACGTCGAACTCTTCGTCGGCACCTGTGTCGCCAGCAACGATGTCCTGATCGACGGTGATGTCTCCGTCAGTCGAGACCAGGGTCACTGCACCGTTGGCTGTCGTCAGTCCGCTGAGCGAGTCGACCGTTCCAATCGTCAGTCCGTCGGTTTCGGTCACAAAGACACCGCCACTGGTCGAAGCCTGCGCGGCCAGCGTTGTGACCGTTGTGTCGATGACGTTGCCGGCAGTTCCGACCCCGGTGTTCGAGTCGAGTTTCAACGAGTCTGCCGAAAGCGTGCCGCCCGCGCCGCTATCAGCGATGTTCCCGGTTGTCGTCAGGATCATCGTCCCAGTGACTGTGGCCGAACCGGCGACAGCGATCGAGTCCGTATCCGTGCCAGTATCCAGCGTCAGGTTTGTGACGTTATGCGCGTTAGTCGCGCCGTTGATCGTGATCGTGTCGTCGCCAGCAGCGGTCAGGACGGTCAATGTGCCGACATCGCGGACGAAGGCAGTTTCCATCGTGAAACCATTAACCGTGCCGGAAACCTGAATCGCGTCTTCGCCACCGATCGACGTTCCGTTGTCAAGTGCGATCGTGTCGGTGTTTGCTGAGCCGTTTATCGTCACGACGAGCATGTCGGTCAAGTCGACCGGTTCCAGATCAACGAACGTCACGGTGAAGTCCGTGCCGGCAGCTCCATCGAGATCCAGATCAACCGTACCCGCTTCAGCAGCAGTCGGCGTGTAAGTGGCTTCGTCGTTGCCAGCAATTCCGTCCCCGATGACGATCAGGTCATCGCCGTTCGTTTCGCCGTTCGCTCCACCATCGACCATGATGGTCTGAGCGGGAGTAACGCCACCACTCAAGTCGACCGTCGTTCGATCGTCGCCATCGTTTCCGTTGACGACGGCCACGCTGCCACCATTTGTGAAGTTGAATCGGTCGTCACCGGCTGCTCCATTGAGCGTTGCGAAGTCGGTGAAGTCGGCCGTAACGCCGCCGGTGATTGAACCAGCATTTGTTGTGTTCACGGAGAACGTGTCGGCGTTTCCGGTCCCCTGGAGCGTGTCGTTGGCGCCGTCGCCTGTGAAATCTTCAACGTCAGCAAAGCCGTTTGCTCCACCGCTGTTGAGCGCTGAAAGGCTGCTGATTCCAAGGTCAAGAAGCTGCGAAGTCGTGTGAGCCGAAAAGTCCAGCAGGTCGCCATTCGCCCCGTCGGCTCCGCCGTCAATCGTGCCCGCAACGTCTACATTTACGTTGAATGTGTCGTCGGCTGCTCCACCATCAGCGGTGCCGATCAAGCTGGCGTCGAACGTGAAAGTGTCCGCTCCGGCTGCACCAGAAACGTTGCTGAAGTTTGTGAAGTCAGCGTCCACGCCTCCATCAGCGACCGTCCCGTCATTTTCGGTGGCAATGGTAAATGTGTCGTCGCCAGCCGTTCCCTGCAGTGTGTCGTTGGCGTCGTCGCCGACGAAATCTTCGATGTTCGCAAAGCCTGCCGCCGCTCCACTGTTAAGTGCCGACGCACTGCTGTCTCCGAGGTTCACGAGCTGGGCAGTCGCATGCGCCGACAGGTCCAGCACATCGCCGTTAGTTTCCCCGGTGCTCCCGCCATCGATTGTTCCGGCCACGTTGACGTTCACGTTGAACGTGTCATCGCCGTCGCCACCGGAAGCACTGCCTGTCAGGCTCGCGTTGAACGTGAAGACGTCCGCCCCGTCGCCCCCTTGCAGAATGCTGAAGTCGTTAAAGTCGGCAGTGACTGAGCCTCCGCTGAATGTTCCGTCGTTCTCCGTGGCGACCGTGAAAGTGTCGGCACTGGAAGTTCCTCGCAACGTGTCGTTGGTGCCGTCGCCCGTGAAGTCTTCGAAGTTCGAGAAGCCGTTTGCTAAGCCGCCGAAGACCGCTGAGACGCTGCTGTTGCCAAGGTCGAGCAACTGCGACGTCGCATGGCCGGAAACATTAAGCAGGTCGCCGTTGGTTTCACTGCCCGACCCGCCATCGACCGTGCCTCCTACATTCGCACTGAGATTAAACGAGTCGTCGCCAGCCGCACCGGTCAAAGTAGCGGCTGTTGTCGCGGTGACGTTGAACGTGTCGTCGTCGCCAGCCGAGTTCACCGTCGCTCCGGTGCTGGTGAATGTCCCGCCGAGATCAGCCGTCGCGCCGGTTCCGGCGTCCGCGTCTCCGGAGTCAACGTTCACAGTGATCGTCGTGCTTGCGTTCAGCACCGAACCAGCCGCCATCGAGAAATCATCTCCGGCGTCGATGGTGATGCTGCCGCCGCTTGATTGAACAGTCACTCCGGCGGCGATATCGACGTCTTCTCCCGCTGCCGCCGTGTCTGTCGCCGTGATGTCGAGGTCACCCGACGAAGTAACCCCGGCGTTGATCGCGACCGCGCCGCCGGCCGTCAGAGTCGTCGTGCCGGTAACGCCCAGTGCTCCGTCGACAGTGATCGGGCCGCCGATGATCGTCACGGCGTCGTTGAACGTCGACGCGTTCACCGTGATCGTTCCCGGTGCCGGCCGCCGCGTCGCCGATCGTGATCGAACTGAAGCCGTCTGCCAGGAATGCGAGTTCGGAATCATCAAGCTGAAGTCCGGCGTCGGCGGCGCCCGTGCCGAGATTGATCGCTGTGTTGGCCGTTCTCGGAGCGATCGTGAGATCGCCGGTTGACTGAACGTTGACCGCCGTCTGCATCCTCAACGAGTCAGCATTGATGTCGATGTTGCCCGCCGCCGCCGCGCCGCCGATCGTGACGGTATTCTCAAAATCGACGTCGTCCCCAGCCGTCGCCGTTCCAGTAATGTCGATGTCAGCCGCACCCGTCGATGCCACCGAAGCTCCACCAAGCACCAGCACACCGCGATTACCAGTTCCTGATGCGGCTCCACCAGTTCCGGTGATATCGATGTTGCCTGTCGATGAGGTCACCGAGGTGTTGGTATCTCGAATGTCGACTCCAACGTTTTCGTCGGTGCCGTCTCCCCCTGTCCCGTCGATCGTGATCGTCGCGGCGCCGGTCGAACTGACACCCGCTCCGGCCCGAACCAGAACACCACGGTTCAACGTGGTTGTGCCATTTGCGACGCCGGTAATCTGCATATTGCCCGTCAACGATGTCACCACGGTCGTGGCTGCAGCGATGTCCACGCCGTGATTGCTCGAGGTTCCGTTTCCGCCGGTTCCCATCAGGGTGACCGTCGCTGTGCCTGTCGAAGCTACCGAACTGTTTTCAACAAAAACGCCGCGATTCCCGACGCTGTCTCCAGCTCCGCCGACGCCTGTTAGATCGATGTTTCCACTGGCTGATTGGACCGTTGAATTGAGCACATAAACACCGTCGTTATTCGATGTCCCGTCACCGCCGGTCCCGTTCAACGTGATCGTTCCTGTTCCCGTCGAGGTAACCATCGTGCTTGACTGAAGCAGCACACCTCGTTGATCAGCGTCCGTATTTCCGTTGACAGCTCCCTGACCAGTCAGCGATATGTTGCCGCTGCCGGTTGATTGAAGCGTAGCTCCACTCGCGGATATCCCGGTGAAGTTACCTGCAGTGGTGCCTGCTGAATTTGCATCCAATGTGATGCCACCATTGACCGTCGTGATGCTTGATCCGGTACTCAGCACAATGTTCTGAGCCGCAGTCAGAGAGACGCTGCCCATTCCGCTGGTCGTGATGTCAGAGCCAGTGTTCGGCGCGTTGATAATCTCAGCATCGACCGTCAGCGACCTGTCTGCGGCAAAACCGATCGTGCCATTCAGGTTAACGGTGTCTCCGCCATCTCCACCGTTGACGACAATCGACGCCGGGTAAGACGCTGCAAGGCTGCCAACGTTGACAGTGTTGACGCCGGTGTCACCCGCGTTGATCGTGAGTGTGCTGGTCGGATTGGTAAAAGTGAGAGACTCGCCGGCGCCGGAATCGGCCAGCGTTCGTCCGCCGGTTGCGTCCGAAACGGCGATAGTTTCGGCAGCCGCGCTGTAGTTGAGGATGACATTCGCAGCGCTGATATCAGCGGTGATCGGTTTAAGGTCAGCTTCAAGATCGAAGTAATCGATGGTCACGCCGTCAACGTCGATGCTGCCGTCGCTCACATTATCAAAGTCGTACGTAACCGTGGCAAATTCGGCCGGGTTGCCAGTCAGGGCCAACGAGTCGCCAGCACCAACGGTCGGATTGCCACCATCAAAGACGACATTCTTCGTGAAGACGCCACCGGTACCTGAATAGTCGATGGTCAACGAATCTGCGGCGGCATTCGTGTTAACCAGAATGTCGCCCGAGAACTGTGCGACATCGATGCGCACGGCGTTTGCATTAACCTGTTCGACACCAGCCTGATTGCCAGCGACGATGACCGTCGATGCATCGGTCAGTTGCACATAGTTCGTACCGCCATCTAAGACTCGCGTCATCGTCAGCGTGTTCACCAGACCGGACTGGTCCGTGTAGACAGCGTCATTGCCGATGATCTCGAAGAACGCTCCAACGACCTCGATGGTGACGTCGTTCCCGTCTCCCGCAGCGTAGTGAATGATGGCGACAAGCCCGGTCCCCCCAAGATCCGTCGCGACCACCGAGTTTTCTGCAAAACCGTCGAACGTCCCCGTCACAGCATCGCCGCCGTCATTGTTGATGATGACGAACTCGTCGAGCACATTGACTTCAGACGGAATCAGATCAGTAACGTCCACGGTCAGCGTTGCGTCGGTCACATCGACCGTACCAGTCACGTTTACCTGATCATGTCCGTTGAGCTCGACACCGGCCCCTGCATCCCCTTCAAATTCAATGGCCAGCGTTGATCCAGCGTTCAACGTCAGATCACCTGTGTTAAGAATTCCAGGACTGAAGCCTGGAGCGATGGTCCCGCCCGAGTTCGTGACAACCGAACCAGTCACCGTTCCGCGACCAGCCAGTGTCGCTCCGTCAGTGACAACGGAACCGGTGATGGTTTCTCCATCGCCGGTGTTAAAAATTCCGGAGATGATGGTGATCGTCCCGCTGCCGGCGGACGAGCTGTTCCAAAGTAGATTGTCGGCTTCGGCCAGGAACTGCGCACCGTTATTGGCACCGTCTGTGGAGTCGGTCACCAGCGTCGTGGCGGCCAGTTCAAGAGCATCGTTTCCGACACCATCTGCTTCCCCGACAGCCCCAGCTTCTGCGTTCAGCGTGATGAGCGAACCGGTGACATCGGTAGCGCCAGCGTTTTCACCATCAGTGATATCGCCAGTTCTGGCCGTCAGAGTAACGGCCTGCAAACCGGTTCCATCGCCGTTGCCAGCCGTGTCATTACCAACAAGAGCCGTGACTGCAATGGCTCCACCAACGATGGTAACAACATCAACGAATGTCGAGCTGTCGACGTCGACAGCTCCTGTACCACCCGTCAGGTCTCCGATTGTAATCGAACTGAAACCGTCAGTCAGAATGAGAATTTCAGCATCGCTGATGTTGAACGATCCGGCTCCGCCGCCAACTCCGATTGTCGAGCCGGTTGTGCTCGGAAGTAACGTCAGCGCGCCGGAACTCGTGATTGCTCCAGCCAGTACGGCATCCGCAGCGATAATCTGAATGTCGCCCGTTGCTGCCGAAATGGTCCCAGTTGCCGACGTTGTTAACGTCCCCGTTCCATCATTATCAACGTCTGCGTCGACAGTCACGGTGCCGGCAGTATCGACCGTGGTAGCGTCATTCAGCGTGACACCCGAATCAGCGTCAAGGTTGACACTCGCTCCAGCAGTCGCGACGAGCCCGCCTTCACCTGCCAGTAGAGTGATGCTTCCGCCTGTGCTGATGATCGTTACATCGTCGGTCGCACCAACGGATTGATGATCGATCTCGGCGAGAGTGACATCTCCGTCGGCGTCGATAATCAAGGAGCCACCACTGCTATCGAGTAGCGTCCCGGCGGCCATCGTGAACACTCCGGTGCCTGTCGAAGTTCCGGCGTCAATGCGGAAGTCTCCCGTTCCGATTGACTGAACCGTTCCCACATTAAGCAGGACATCATCGCCAGCGTTCAGAACGACGCTCTCGGTGCCGGCTGTCGCTGCCAGGATGTCTGCGTTAATCGTCAGGTCGCCGGTCGACGTCGTTAAGCTGATTCCGCCGCCGTTCGCAGTTACAGCATTGTCAACGATAATTGCCGTTGCCCCGGCGACGGTGATCGAGCCGTCAGCCGTTGTGATTCCTGACAAGACTCCCGCCGCCGTCGTCACACTTCCAATAGTCAGCGAGGCAGAAGTGCTGTCGATCTGAACGTTCGATGCAGCATCTGCGTTATTGATCGCGAGCGTCGTGACGTTCGCGTCAATGTCGACTCCCGTGTCACTTTCGATTGCCAGGTTCGTTACCGACAGATCAATCCCCGCATCGCCTGTACCTTCCGAGACTCCCTCGTCGGTGTTGAGCACGAGAGTTGTCACGTTTACTGGCGAAAAGTCATCAACGCTGATGGCACCGGATGTGGATATCCCAATTTCTAATCGTGAGGCCGTGATGCGGTCAGCTTCGGCGTCGGTCAGATTAAACGCTCCGGCGGCCCCACCGAGTCCGATTGACGCGGCCGTCGACGGAGCTAGCAGCACGATACCGACTCCGGCACTTAGCGAACCGACCAGAGCAATGTCCGCAGCCGTGACAGAAACTGTACCTCCAGTCGTCGTCACTGCCGAATCCGCATCATCCTGTGCATAGCTACCTGACGCGTCGTCGTTGCTGTCGGCGTCGACGGTGTATGCACCACCATTGGTAATTACGTCGGCCGCTGCGCCAGTCAGAGTGACGCCATTTGAAGCTGTCAGAGCGACATTTCCCCCGCCTGAGCTCACAGCTTCGGTGATTGTCAACGTCCCTGTGGCTGTGATGCTGATATCAGCGTTAGAAGCACTCACTCCGTCCGTCGCGCTGATTCCGCCAACAGACAAGTCAGCCGAGTTTGACACGAATACACCGCCGGTTCCGCCTACAGCTTCAAGACGAGCAACCGTCGTGTCGATTGCGTCGGTCGAAATCCCGATGCCCGTTGCTGAAGTGACAACCAGGTCGCCGCTAGTCACATCTGTCCCGGTGTCTCCACCGTCGGTGATTGCACCCGTTCGGGCAGTCAATGTCACTGCTCTGAGGCCAGTTCCATCACCATTGTCCACTGTGTCGTTAGCTGTGAGCCGAGTCACCGCAATGGTCCCACCAACGATCGTGACGTCGTCCACAAACGTGGCGTTGTCGATGTTGACATTCCCTGTTCCTGATGTCGCGTCACCGATAGTGATCGAGCTGAAGCCGTCTGCTAACAAAGCCAGCTCCGTGTCGTCGAGCTGAAGCCCCGTGTCCGTCGCGCCAGTTCCGAGATTAATTGCGGTTGCTGCCGTTCGAGGAACGATTGTCAATGCACCGCTCGACTGAACATTGACAGCCCCCGCCAGAACAACCGTGTCGGCAGTAAGTGTGATATCTCCCGCTGCCGTTCCGCCGCCAATGTTGCCGCTGGTGTTCAGCTCGATGTCGTTACCGGTGGTCGCGCTACCCGTGATGGCGACACCCGCCGATCCCGTCGAACTGACTGAACCTGCGTTTTGAACTATCACTCCGTGATTGCCAGCTCCACTACCACTAGCACCTGAACCAACAATTGAAATATCGCCACCGACCGATTGCACAATCGTTGTTGCATCAGTGATATCGACGCCAGCGTTGTCTGACGTGCCATCACCGCCAGTCCCAACAATTCCAATTGTCCCCGCCGTCGCCCCCGCCAGCGTCGATGAAACCGAAGTCCCATTGTGCAGTAAAACGCCGATGTGCGAACCCGTACCAGCGTCATCGCCTCCGGAACCTGTCAGAGCGATATCGCCCGTCCCTGTCGACTGAATCGTGACGTTGTCCGCGACGATCCCGACGAAGTCGCCAGCCGTAGCACCGACGGCATTCGCGTTTAGAGAAATTCCACCATCAACGGTGGTGAGGCTCGAACCGGAAACCAACACAATATTTCCTGAAGTCGTCAGGCTTACTGAACCGGCACCGCTCGTTGCAATATCGCCATCGATCGTCGTTGTTCCCGTTCCAGCAATCTGCGTAACACTTGAGCCGCTTCCGACTGTGACATCTCTCAAATTTAGATTTGCAGCGTTAGTGATTGTCAGTCCTGCGATACTCTCGACTGTACCAATATCACTCTGGAGATCAACGTTCCCCGAGCTGCCCCCGTTGACTGTTAGCGAATTACTTTCGGAGTTCGTATCTTCGACCGTTCCATTAATCGTGACGTCACTGCCGACGGTTACGACTCCACCGTTCGTTGTATCGATCGATACACTTTCGCTCAGCACGACGTTATCGCTAATCAAGACCGCATTACCCGATGTGACAATGTCCGCTTCAAGTGTTGTCGTTGCTCCGGGACCATCGATCGTGATCGAAGCATTGCCATTCCCAACCAGACCGCTCGTGGATGCTCCGGAATCGGCCACATTAATTGAGCCGGCCCCGTTTGGAGCCTGAATCGTGATCGGATCCGTAAACGTAGCCGAATCAATCGAAATAATATGCTCGCCGTCAGACCGTCCGATTGTGATCGAGCTGAATCCGTCTGTCAGTTGGCCGAGGTCTGCATCATCAAGATTAAAATCACCCGCCCCACCACCCAAACCAATTGATCGAGTCGCACTGAGCGGCTGAAGTAGAAGCGTGCCGGTTCCCTGAATACCGTTGGCAATAGTAACGTCATCCGCAGTCAGCGTGACATCGTCCTGGTCGGCGTCAACTACATTCGAAACAGTTAACGTATTACCAGCAGTTGTCACTGCCACGTTGACGGTAGTAGTGTCACTGTTCGCTGTATCAAGAGCGGCAACGGAAAGATTATTAGCAGACGAAACAATAATTTCGCCTGCGTCCCCAGAACCCGTCACTGTTGCAAACAACGACCCGTCTGTGTTTGCGTTGCCTCCCGAAGCACTTCCAATCGAAACGACAAACGCGCCAGATGCAGCAGCAGCTCCGTCATCGGAGATTTCGCTCCCAGCAAGTGTGATGTCCCCGGTACTTGCGGAGCCGGCTCCGCCGTCATTACTCGTTGCCAAACCGGTTTGAGGAGATGCCGAGCCAAAAATCGCTCCGCTTCCCGCCGTAACTGAAATGGACCCACTAGTGACAGTTGTCGCTCCACTAGCTGCGCCAGTTCTAATCGCTTGAGCAACGTTAATCGCTCCAGAAGTGGTTGAAAGCGTGATGCTGCCGGAATCTCCAGAGGTATTGTCTGCAGTCGTGATTCCAGTGAGTCCATCTATGTTGCTACCGACATCCAAACCGTCATCTTCATTTGCGAAAATGAATGAACTTCCGCCGCCGGTGATTGATGCAGCCAGTGCGTCCACAGACCCAGCATCATCCAATGTGACATCCCCCGCAGCCTGGATCGCCAGGTTTGTCACGTTAATTCTCCCAGACCCGCTATCCGTGATAGCACCACCGGTTAGTAAACTAACAGTTTCTATATCAGTGGAACTTATCTGCTGATTTGCAAACTCAATATCACCAGCCGTCGTATGTCCAATTCTCAGAATCGCTGCATCGATCAACGAAATTTCGGTACTGGATAGCTCAAGTGTGTCGTTTGCACTTCCTCCTACGCCTAGCCTAATTGCCTCTGAGTCCGAATTCTGACGAAGCAACACCGTTTGGCCAGTCGCATCGACCGTCCCTACAAAGTTCATATCATCTGCCTGAATCGACAACATTCCAGCAGTTGATCGAAGCGTAGCAAGCGATGATAATGAAAAAAGCTGCCCCCCGGTGTCGTCACCTGTCACAACAATTGATGTACTGCTACCCGAATCAACGTCAGCGTTCAGCAAGACTGAGCTGGACGCAGTTATGGTCAATGCTCCCTGGGTAGCTGTTGCCCCATCCAAAACAAGCAATCCGGCAACAAGGTCTACAGAATCAATGTTATTATTTGCACCAACGGGATCATTCAGCTCCAACTGTCCAGTTCCGGCGTCTATCGTTATATCATCAGGACCTCCAACTGCTACCCCCTGCAAGCTGCGAACGAAAGTAATATCGGCGTCGTCAGCATCAAACGTAGCATCGACGGAGACAGTTACTGCACTATTATAAAGTTGAGTACCGTTGGTCAGGATGTTGCTGCCAGCGACAAATAAGCCCCCGCCTCCCGTGACTGTCAGTGAATCAAGTCGTGCAGTCCCGCCCACTTGGCCATCAAATCGAACGCCACCGCTCCCTCCTCCTGAAACATCCAGATCAGCAGGTCCATTAACGGCACCTGTAAACGCAACATCTTCTCCGGCAGCTCCGCTAGTTGAAATTCGAATGAGCCCGGTATTGGTGAAGTCAACTGCTCCGTCGAATGTGATGCTATTGTCTTCACCCGCAACGTCGAACGTTTGGTAGGTCGATCCATTTAGATCGATATTCGCGCCTGTAATATTGATTGATCCTCCACGTGCACTCAAACTTGCAAGATCGACTTGTTCTGCATTTACAGAAGCGCCTGGTAGCCCCTTAACCGTAAAACCTTGCTGAATACCGATTGAATCGACGCCAGCACCACCTGTCAGAACAAGTCCAGCATCTAGTCTACCATCGAACGACGCTACGATGATCTCGTCGTTCATGCTTCCACCATTGATGGTCAAAGAGCCGGTCGGGTTCTCGAAGATTGTGTCTTCAAAGTTTGCGCCTGATATCAACATCATTCGATCATTTGCGATCGCTCCATCTGAAAGCGTGACGCTATTGGCACCAGTGTTGTCTGCGTCAGGGAGATTAAAAATAATGTCGGTGACCGAACCTACATTCAGTAGGACAGGTTCGAGACCAACAAAATCAACGGTAGAAACCGGATTTGTACCATCATCGAGAGTAATGACACCGGCACTCGGGTCTGCGCCGTTGAAGGCTGTGACCAAGGAGTCGAAGGCTCCTCCGAGAATTTCCAGACTGTCGTTTCCGCCAGCACCGCCATCATAAACAATGTTGATTGAGGAGATGCCGCCGAAAAAATCCAGGACAGCAATATCGTCTTCCCCATCTACACCAACAATATTAAGTGTGTCGATATCGGCGGTGGCGTGCGTTGCAACAACGGTGCCGCCCGATAGAGATACTCCGGTGCTGGAACCGCCAGTTACGACTTCAACATTGGTCCCGTCGAAGCGGAATCCCAGTGTGTCCGGGCTGGCATCTGCGACACCGTTGACGGTGATGATCGCACCTGTGAGCACAATGGCGACATCGTTGCCGTCTCCGCCAGAGTAGGTTATTCGGCCAGCACTACCGCTTCCTCCGAAATCGTTGAGAACAATGTCCCCCTCAGTCAACGTGCGTGGTGTGCCCAGCGCCCCATTGTCAACGTCAAAGTTTGCTATGAACTGTCCCGTGACGACGTCCGACGCGTCATTGCTAACCAGGATGATTTCGTCACCATTTGCGAGTGTTGTACCAAAGACGAGTTCCAGTGCGGCACCGTTGAGATCTACATTGCCTGCGACGACAAGCTGGTCATGCTGAGTTCCCGGCGTCACGCCGTCGATTTCCAACTCGAACTGAGCCGTAGCACCGAACGCAAAGTTTCCGCTTACGTCAAATGTAGCTGGTGAGGTTCCGGGAGCGAGCTTGCCATCGATCGTCAAAACTGTTCCTGTGAAAGCTGTTCCCGATACGGTTTCGGTCACGCTCCCACCCGTGACAATCGCAAGTGTCGCTGCGTTTGCAGGACTGATGGCATTTGTGAATGTCACATTTCCGTCGTCAGCTTCACCGACCTGCAACGCTGCGGCTGATACGTTGTCGATTTCTGCGTCTGTCAGGGAAAATTCGCTGCCGACTGGTGTTCCAAGAGCGATTGCCTGATTGGCTTCTGAGTTGACGAATGCTACAGATTCATTGCCTGCATCAATTGTCCCAACCAACTCTACATCAGCAGCGGAAATCAGCACAGAGCCGTCGGGAGTGCCAGTTGTGTTGACAGTCCCCCCGGCATCATCGAGCACGAAAGTTCCGGAACCATCAGCTTCGCTGTCTGCCTCAACTGTGAACGTACCGCCGCCAGTGGTCGCGCCAGCAGTTGCTCCGCTGAGACTGACATCGCCAGTGGCCGTGAGAGTTATCTTAGATGAACTGGCAGAACTATCGAGTTCACTCTGAATGGTGATCGAGCCATTCGTCGCAGTAATGTCGATCTCTCCGCCAGTTGTCACATCGCCTTGAATCGTTACGGAATCGGCATTGACTGTTAGTGTGGATTCCAGGTCAACCGTTCCACTGATCAAGGCCGAATTCGCCGACGTGATTTCAATTGACTCAAGGCCATTGGATGCGGCTGTACCAACCTCAGCCAGGGTGACGTCACCAGTTCCGGCCGTCAGCGTCAGCGACTCTGCGGTCGTGCCCGCTGTCCCGTCCAGAGACCCTGTGATCTGAATTCTGCCAGCACCGGCTCCCGTTGTTAGTGTCAGATTCAGCCCGTCGGCGATGGTGACATTACCGCCAAGACTGATGTCCTGGCCCGAGGTCGTCAGATCAGCGACTAGGCCAATTGCAGCAGACTGGATATCGATTGCTCTTGTTGATGCACCGTCAATCGCTGCGTTGACAGTTGTCGTTTCAATCGTCGAGTCGATCGTCAATCCGTCGCTTAGAGTCAGAGCGTCTGAGATTCGCACTTCCTGCCCGGTCTCGTTCATACTGCCGGACGAATCAATTGCTGTCAGTCGATTGAAGTCTGTGGTCAGTACTTCGCCGCCGCCGCCGCTGCCGCCGCTGACTGTGTCTCCGTTAATCAGAACCTCGCTACCAGTGCCGACGGTAACTTCCGCTACGTCATCCTGCGCATCGAGCATCAGGTCGAGAACTCCGGCATTCAAACCGGCCGACACCGTCAGCACGACGCGATCTTCCAATCGCGTAAGACCGAGCTGCGTGAAGCGATCTGGTTTCTTCGGTTTCCGATCCGGTTGATACCGGCGGCTCCGAATCCGATCGCTGATCCTCTTCAGCCATGAACTCAACAGCATGACGACGTTTCCTCGACAGCAAACTCAAGCGATTGAAGCGGTGGAACTTCGACCAACTCCACATGCCTCGATCTGATGAACTCTTCAGAAGCAACTACTTCAACACGACGTTGTGCGGCGGCACTCCGACTGTGCTGAGAAGCTGCTCCTATCAGTGTTTGTAAAAACGGGTGACGCAAAGCTTTCGCAACGTGATGATTGCGCAGAGTGGAGTCGCGGAGCCCAGCATTTCCGAATCCGGAAACGCGGCTGAACACACAGACCAGCAATGACGGGTAAATCTGTCTGATCAGCGGCCCTGGGAAACAACGCTCCAGACCACAAAGCAACAATCAGTTCAGCATTGGTGCGAGGCGACCACTGCATCGCACCAAAGAATCCGTCCAACTGCAATCCACAAAAAGACTTTCGGCGACGACATGGCCGAATCGAGCCATTATCAGAAGGAGGCGATTCCAAAGTCAAACAAGACTTTGCCTCCTTTTGATGTTTGGATCTGTCTTCTTGAGCATTGTCAGTCATCAGACGGAACATCTGCGCAGCCTTTCTATCCTCCCGAGAATACGGGTATCAACAGGATCGTCAGGGATGGATCACTCGATCCAGACCGGATCACAACGCGCAGGCGAGGTGGCTTATGAGGCCAAAATCGGATGCGCCGGTTAGACCGAAACTGATGAGTCAAGTTCCTGCTTCGGCTACGAACGTCCGGAAATGGCTGGATTTCGGCAACAATCAGGCCGCATCCGATATCCGTGACAACCACTGAATGAGAAAGAGGTTAGAACGAATCATCCCGGTTTCGCCTGATTGAAGCAGGCGTCCCGTGTTGCGACTGTCGGGGTGAAGGTAAAGCTGACATCGGCGACGCCAATGGCGAATTATCGCCACGCCAGAAGCTCATTCTGCGGAATGGAATGCCTTGATAATGGCACTGTTGTCGAGGTCACCGTTACCAGACTCAACGAGCTTCTTAAGAAGCGTTTGATGGACCGCCGACATTGGGAGGTTCGCTCCCACAGCCTGACCGGTGTCCAGAATGACCTTCACATCTTTCAAATGCTGAGCCAGCCGAGCCTGCGGTTTGAACTCCCGCTGGAGCATCTTCTCACCCTTTGTCTCCATCACAGCCGAGACTGCAGGGCTTGCCTGGAGCACTTCCAGCGTTGTTGCGGGGTCCAACCCGAGCGACTCTGCATAGCCGAGCCCTTCAGCGAGGACCGCTCGATTCAGTCCAAGCACCAGGTTCACGGCCAGTTTCATGCGCGACCCGCTGCCGGCTGGCCCAAGATGAAACGTTCGTTTTGCGAGATCGTCGAACAGTGCGAGACATCGATCGAACGCGTCGACTGATCCGCCCGCCATGATGATCACATCACCGGCGCGAGCCTGTTGACTCGACCCACCGACCGTTGCGTCCAGATAGTCAATACCGAGGCCGGCCAGAAGGTCAGCAACAGATTCGACCTCTGCGGGGTTTCCGGTCGTCGTATCGACTATCGTTTGCCCTGCTCGCAATTCCTTCTTCAACGACGAAACAACATCCGCGACAACCTGAGACGTCGGCAGACTTAGCAGGATGACATCAAAACCAGCGACATCCTCTAAACGATTCAGGGCGACACCGCCGGCTTGCGACAGCGAGTTCTGCCGATCAGAGTCAATGTCGAATCCAGAAACTGACCAGCCTTCAGCAAGCAGCCGATCGGCCAGCGCCGATCCCAGCAGACCAAGCCCCACAAGTCCGATCGATTTCACAGAACAGTTCCTCATTCAGTCATGACAAACGACGACGTTCCAACTTCTGACGACACCGTTCTCGGCAACACCGTGCCGGATGATAAGGCATCTGCCGACGTCGACGCTCCCGTCCTTTCATCGAACGAGGATGCGACTGCCGAGAAACTCCCGCCGCACGAGAAGGTTCGAAAGTTCCCTACAACGCCGGGCGTCTACCTGATGAAGGACCCGCTCGACCGAGTCATCTACGTCGGGAAAGCAGTCAACCTCCGAAGCCGCGCGGGCAGTTACTTCACCGCCGCCGCCGCGACCGACCGTCGCACCGTCGATCTGATTCCAGAAATCGCAGACATCGACTTCATCCCGACCGACAGCGAAGTCGACGCGCTGCTGCTCGAAGCTCGACTGATCAAAGACATCCAGCCGCGTTTCAATTCGGAACTCAAAGACGACAAGACGTTCCCGTACCTGCAAATTTCAACGCACGAAGACTTTC
The DNA here is from genome assembly GCA_943787265.1 of uncultured Planctomycetaceae bacterium. Taxonomy (GTDB): domain Bacteria; phylum Planctomycetota; class Planctomycetia; order Planctomycetales; family Planctomycetaceae; genus JABMPE01. Next base: position 49,407 of record CALSLT010000007.1, read on the forward strand.
CCAGGATCGAGTTCACGCGGAAGCCGGAAACCAAAGGCGTGAAACTCTACGGGCCGTTCACCAGTGCAAAGAAACTGCGAGGCACCATCTCCGTCCTGCAGAAGATATTCCGATTTCGCAACTGCACACTCGACATCGAAGACGGCGACGAGAAATGGCGATGGTTCCGACCATGCCTCCTGGCGAGCATCAATCAGTGTACCGCACCCTGCAACCTGCGGATCAGCAAAGAGGACTACAAACGCGACATCCGACGGTTACGGATGTTTCTCGACGGAAAGAAAGACCGACTCTTCAAAGAGCTGCGCGCAGAAATGGAGTTCGCCTCAAGCGAGCTGAAGTTCGAACGCGCCGCTAGAATTCGAGACGAAATTAAAGCTCTCGACGCCTTGAATCTAAGCGGCAGCCTGGACGAAGACGTTCAGCCGGAAGTCTTCTACATCGACCCCAAGAAGGGGGTCGAGGGTCTGCGACGCACCTTCAAGCTCCCGCGAGCACCGCGCCGCATCGAGGGTGTCGACATCGCTCACCTGCAAGGCGGAGAAACTGTAGCCAGCCTCGTTCAGTTCATCGACGGACTCCCGTTCAAACACGGCTACAAGCGGTTCAAAATTCGAACAGTCGCCGGAGTCGACGACTTCGCATCGATTCACGAAGTCATCTCGCGCCGATTCCGCAGGCTTTCGCAGGACGGCGAACCGTTCCCTGATTTGCTATTGATCGACGGCGGCAAAGGGCAGCTCAACGCAGCGATGGACGCGATGAGGGCGCTGGATATTGATCCGCCATTTACAATTGGCCTGGCGAAACGCGAAGAAGAAGTCTTCCTGCCCGGAATCTCCGAGCCGAAAATCCTCAGCCGGCATTCATTCGGTCTCAGACTTCTCCAGTACGTGCGTGACGAAGCTCACCGTTTCGCTCAGCACTACCACCACATTCTCCGCAACAAATCAACTTTTGACGAATAGCGAACCAACGATGGCAGAAATTCTCGTCTCCGAAAACATCACCGGCGAAGCGATGACTCACCTTCGCGAAACTCACGACGTCGCATTCGAACCCGAACTGTGGCAGAACGTCGACCAACTGACCGAGCAACTGCGGACCGCGCGAGCGATCATCGTACGAAATCAAACGAAGATCACTCGAGAACTGATCGAAGCCGCACCCAATCTGCAGATCATTGGCCGGGCGGGAGCAGGTCTCGACAACATCGACACCGAAGCCGCCAGCGAGGCGGGCATCGTCGTCAGTTACACGCCGAGCGAAAACTCGATATCCGTAGCCGAGTTGGTGCTCGGCTTCATGCTGACAGCCGTCCGCCGAATTCCCGCTGCCTGGCTGCACACTCGCAGCGGCGGTTGGAACCGCATGCAGTTTGTCGGCGGCGAGCTGTTCGGAAAAACGCTAGGCATCGTCGGCCTGGGACGGATCGGGCGACTGGTCGCTGAACGAGCTCGTGCCTTCGGAATGACGATCATCGCTCACGACGAGTTTATCGATTCGACTTCACCCTTCGTCGATGAACTCGGAGCAACACTGACTTCGCTTGATGACCTGTTGGAACAATCCGATTTCGTTTCCGTTCACGTTCCGCTGACGCCAGAGACACGCAACTGCTTTTCGAGTGAAGCCTTTCAGAAGATGAAGTCATCTGCCTGGTTCATAAATGCTTCTCGTGGCGAAGTCGTCGATGAAGCAGCATTGCTGCAAGCGTTGAACGAAAAACAAATCGCCGGCGCTGCTCTCGACGTCCGCTCGCAGGAGCCTCCCGAAGATAACGAATTCGGAAAACTGACCAACGTAATTCTGACACCTCACATCGGAGCGTTCACCAACGAGGCTCAGGAACGAGTCGTCGCCGCTGTGTGCAGTGACGTCGTCGCCATCCTCGGCGGAAACTCAGCCGCCAACACCTTCAACTTTGCGGAGCCGAAGCGGTAGGCTGGGTCGCAACTAAGCTGGGACGCGTCCCAGCCTACGATCCCCTGTTACTTCGATGTCGCAAGTTTCTGTTCGACGTTCAGAATTTGCCGAGTGGCTTTGCCGTCCTGGGCGAGCAATCGCTTTGATTCTTTGAGCAGCCACTCAGGATCCATGAACGGTTCGTGGCTAATGTCCTGCCATCGGACAAGGCCGTCTTCGTCGATCAGGAAGGTTCCGTGCAAGGCTTGCTGTTCGAAGTCGTCGTAGACTCGCCAGGCTTTGAATACGTCCAGCTTTTCGTCGGACACCAACGGAAACGGCATTCCGCCTTTGTAGTTGTCGATCGACTGTTTGAGGTCCTTCTGAGAGTCCGTGCTGATACCGACTAACTCAATCCCGGCTTCGGCGTATTGCTTAGCTGCCGGAGCGAACTTCTGGAGCTGCTCGGCACAGTGCAGGCAGCCGTACCCCAGATAGAAGATCACGACGACTGGTTTCCCTTGATAGTTTTCCAGCGAAAACGATTTTCCATTCGTGTCCTTTAGCACCCATTCTGTTGCCGGCATGGGTTGCCAGCGGAACGGACCAAGCGAGTCCAGTTCGGGACGATCACCAAAATCGTCCGGACGCTCTTTCTGAATTCTCCAGTCTTCCGGGTAGCCGAGCTCTTTGGCGATCGAAGCCAGCCGGTCAAACACCGGCGAACCAAACTGGATGTCGCCAGAGATTTCACGCAGCTCGTCGAACGCTTTGCTGGCTTCGTCTTTCTTTTCATTCTGCCAGAGGATTTCGATCTTACCCGCCAGAGGATGAACGCGTTTTTCACGACTCTTCAGGTACGGCTCCAGAGTCTTCGTGGCATCTTTCGTTTTGCCAATCGTGTTTTGAACTTTGGCCAGGACAAGTCCGTCGCCGCTGGCTTTCTTCAACTGCGTAACGGCTTCTTCCAAGTCGTCCTTCGCGAGTGCCTGGTGCCCCTTGATCGCTGCGACAGCCTGTTTGACCGGCATGCGTGGGTCCGGTTTTCCGCGCGGCTTGGAAGGCGGCCCTTCAGGCTTCGGTGGAGGCTCAGGAATGCGATCCTTCTCCGCTTTCAGTCGACGTTTTTCAGCGTCCGCTTTCTTTTTCTTCAACGCTTCAGCGGCTTTCTTCTTTGCTTCCGCTTCATTCTTCTGATGCTCTTTCTCCGCCTTTTGAAGTCGCTCATCAAGCAACGTCAGCACATTCTGAACTTCTTCGTCATCGCCAAGTCGTGCCGATGCGATGCCGAGATACCTCAGTCGTTTAAGTTGTTCTTTGTCGACGTCAGTTTCTTCGAGATAAGGCTGCCGGCAGAGACTCGCCAGAAGTTCCCATTGCTCGTAACGAAACAGTTCGTCGAAAAGTCTCAGTCGGCCGTAGTGAGCGCTGCCCTTCTTCGAAAATGTGTTGTACTTCGGGTGGCGTGGCAACTCGGTCATATTCATGGCCAGGTCGACCGCGTCTCGCCAGCGTCCGATGTGACCCATGTTCCGAATCAACCATTCGTTGTTATGGGCGAAGTTATGAATCTGATCGGGCATCACCCGGTCACGCATCATGTGAGAGTGGTCAACTCGCGCGGACGCTTCCTGCTGCCAGACGGCGTCCGAGTACCGTTTCTCTCGCGAATAGATGTGCCCGGGCATGTGCCACATGTGGGCGATCCCTGACGCCGCCGCGCCACACTTAGCTGCGGAATTCAACGCCTTGCCCGAATCTTTGTAGTCCCACAGGTGAATGCGAAAATGATGGACGGGATGCAGCGGCTCGATCGCCAGAACTTCATTCAGAGCATCGTTGGCATCGTCATAGGAAAGCTTGAGGTCGCTACGGTATCGATACATCGCGAATGCTCGATCCGCCTTCACTTCCAGGTTGTCGGGAAATTCCTTCGCCATCTTCTCGACAGCGGCAAAGTACGGTTTGGTCTTGTCGGATTTCTTCTTCGACTTGTTGTTGAGGTAAGCGCTCCACGCGTCAATCATCATGCCTTCGAGTTTGCCGGCGCTGCTTTTTCGTTTGACGGCTTCTTCGATGAACGACTTGGCGCGTTTCGCGTTCTTGTCGTTGGCTCGTGCCATGCCCCAGTAAGCGATCGCGCAGTCGGGATCGAGCATCGCTGCCTGTCGGAAAGAACGCTCGGCTTCGAGATACCAGTATCCCCAAAGCTGTCCCATGCCTTGTCGGACAAAGTCGGCAGCTTTCGGATTTTTTGTTGTGACGTCGAATTCAACCTTGCCCGTACCTTCCATCAGGTAGGCCTTCTGTCGAGGCCCTTCATTAAACGCCTCACCGTGAAACGAATGACCTGCCAGGACGCCCGGTTGAGATTCGTCAGCGCTCGGAATTTCCGGGTTGGACGCATCGACTTCGGTGTCCGCAGCATGGACTAACGACGAAGAGCTGAGCCATCCAAGAGCGGCGACACAAATACAAGCTGAATTCAGGAAGGACTTCATCGACTGGTTCCCTGAGAGAAGGAGATTCGACGGCGGGATGGCAACTTTGAGGTGGGAGTTGGCTGGGCGAAAGCTTGCCCTTTCTGCCAACTGAGAATCCGGCATCGTAACATTTTGCGGAGCTATTTTCGCTCTTGCAGGTACTCGACGAGATCCAGCAGTTGTTGTTTGGTCATCGTTCGTTCAAGTCCACTGGGCATGAACGAGTTGGTCAGCGGCTTACGAACTTCAATCTCGTCGGCCGGAATTTTATGCACTCCCTTCGTTGCAGTTCGAATCGTCATTGAGTCATCCGTTACTTCGACGACGAAACCACTCAGCACTTGCCCCTCAGACGTGACGATCATTTCGCCGTGGTATTTCTTATCGACGACCGCGTCCGGAGTGAGGATCGATTGCAGAATCTGTAGTTTTTTCAGGCGTGCTGAAACCTTTGATAAGTCTGGGCCAAAGTTCGTGCCCGCCCCGTCGACCTGATGGCATTGGACGCAGGTTTTCTTGAACACGGAAAGGCCGGCGCTGGCATCACCCGTCAGCTTGACCAGTTCTTCGACCGGTGGCAGCGGACCTTCATGTTTCGATGCTGAAGTGTCGGCTGCAGGCTTGCCGGCAACCCCGTGAATCTTCAGGTCGACGATCGACCAGCGGTGATGCGAGTCCGATCCGGTTTGAACAATGCGGAAGAATTGCCCGTAAGTCGGTTCGAACGAAACAACGTTGATGGCGCCTTCGCCCTTACCAATCGCGACAGGCTTCCCCCAATCGTCGCCGTCGAGCGACGCCAGCAATTGATACTCGCGCGGGTATCGGTCCGGCGTCGAGGATGTCAGCACGAACGATGTCACCGTGTGTGGTTCTGCCAGATCGACTTCGAACCACCGCCCCGGCGAGTTTGAGTTATCGCACGAGTCCGGCTTTCCATTGATCGCTCGCGCTGCCGATTCCGGTCCCCCGTTGCTGTCGACTTTCCATGTCGAGCGGTCAGCCAACTCCGGCAGGTGATATCGCGACAGCTCGTTCAGCGACCACGCTCGATATCGACCATTGCTTGCCCGGCGAATCCTGGCGACATCCGCTGGCCGAATTACCGATGCAAGGTTACCCCACTCCTGCCGGACGTAGCTCATGACCGAAGCGATCCACTCGTCGCCCTTTCGGTCCGATGGAGCCATCACTTCGCGGTAGTCTTTGCCATCAACCGGACCGGTCAGCCCGTGCAGAATGATCCGCCCCAGAACCTCTTTCTGACCGATCACTCGTAGAGAACCGGCCAGCGGCGGAGCTTTCGCTGGCTGCCCAGGAAGCTGAACTCCCTTGCCATCCTGCCCGTGGCAGTTGATGCATAGTTGCGAGTAAATCTGGTAGCCGTTCTCGACAAGCTTGACGGCTTCGTCATCAAGCGGTCGAACCGGAGCACTTTGCTGCTTCCAATTGGCGATGCCCAGATTCCAACGGCGTTGAGTGTTAATACGGAGCGAAGGGTCCTTAACTGTTCGAAAGGCCGCACCGTTCAACATGCGTTTGATCATTGGCGTTTCAGTATCAAACAACGCGGTCATCGCCGACAAATAGACGACCTCGTTGGTGATGTGTTTTGCGATCGTTCGATCGATCAGCGTGATGGCCTCGGGAGACAAATTCCAGCCGAGTGAAAGGATCAACTGCCGAGCGACGTTGGGGTCCTCGTCGTCAGCCAATTTGGGTAAAGCAGCCCACACTTCTGGATGCTTACTTGTGATCAACGGCTCGCTGATGCGGATGGCAGCTTCGCGAATTCTCCAATCATGATCATCAAACGCGGCAATCAGCAGCTTCGCATCCACTGCCTGCAAACCGTCGAGCGGCCACAATGCGTGCAGACGAGCAAGCGGTTCTTTGTGTGACCTCGCCTGCTCAATCAGATCCGGTGCGACCGATGCCCGGTCGTCACGAAGCAGGATCAACTTCTGAGCGGTGTCTCGAACCCAGCCGTTTCTACTGGCAAGTTGCTTCACCAAATCAGCAGTTTCCATGTCGAGCAACTGGAGCGGCTTCGTCGGCTGGTAATCTTTGTGAACGACCCGGTAAACGCGGCCGTTCTGAATATTGAAGTTCAGACCCGTTCGTCGCATGAAGGCCTTCGCGGAATCGTTGACCCACGGAGCGTCCTGAATCATCCCCCGGTACATATCGACGACGTAGAGACACCCGTCTGGGCCGCTGTGAGTGCTAACTGGCCGGAAGTTGATGTCGTCTGAAACGATGAATTCTCGTTTCTGTTTCTCGTAAGCGTTGTTGACGACGATCTTCCCGTCGCGGCGTTCAATTTTCGCTCGCCGCACGACATGTCCTGTCGGATCGCAAATGAAATAGTCACCCCGCACGTCTGCCGGAAATGAGTCGCCGCGGTAGACACTTCCGCCAGTTGCCGAAGTGAAGCTGCCGTAAGCGTGGTCCTCGCCGCGATCACCCAGTTCGCAGGTCGAATGCATCGTCAGAAAGTCCGGGCTGTAATCAGCGCCGATATTCGGCTTCCGCCAGCGCCCCTTTGCTTTCGACGCGATCTGAGTCCAGTAAATGGGATGCTGCTGGAAACTTTTGACAGGTTCGCTGTTGGCGTTGAAGTAGAGCCTGCCCGTGTCGTCCTGATCGAGCCCCCATTGATTCCAGTCGAACTCAATCTTGTCGACCTGAAACTCGCCACCGACAAATCGAAATCGTTCACGGCCGCGACTGAGGTAGATCCAGTTGTCGATCGCCCAGAACAGGCCGCTGTCCTGGTGTTCGACGCTGCGTGACGAATCGATCTTGCGGCTACCCTCATAGATGAGCTTCTTCTCGTCAGCCACTCCGTCGCCATCAGTATCGCGATAGGTGTAAATGTCCGTGGTATCGGTTTCGACGACGGCCAGGCGATCATCCAGCGGCAGCATCATTCGAGGCAGATTCAAGCTGTCGATAAAGACTGTATGACGATCCAGCTTGCCGTCGCCGGTCGTGTCTTCGTGACGCGAGATGCGTCCGTTCTTCAAATTCTTCGTCCCTGTGCCATATTCATCCTGCATGTAGCTACGCATTTCCGCGACAAACATCCGCCCGTTGCCGTCCCATGCCGCAAGCACCGGTTCACGAATCACGGGCTCGGCCAGGACGAGCTCCAGCTCAAAACCGTCGGGCAATTGGATCGACGAAATCGACTCCGTGGGTGTCAGCAGCGAGTACGGATTTCGCGATTTCTTCAACACGACCCGTTCCTTTGCGTTCTCAATCGCCTGCGGCGCAAACGGCAACGTTTTCCCATCGGCAGACCAGTGCATCTTTTCCGGATGAACAATCGACACTTCATCCACCAGTGGAAACTCATCTGGCACATCGATCGTCACGTCGCGGCCAGCAGCCCATTGGCAGCTTCGTGCCAGCACCGTCTGAAAGCCGACGCAGTGCAGCGAGTGCCTCATCGTCGGACCATCTCCGCCGACCCAGTAATGGCCCATCGTGTTAGTGACGACTCGGCCCTTGCCAAAATGCGTTGCCCAGACCACTGGTTCATGCAGGCCCGTGCCGCGCTGCTTCGCGTCGGAGAAAGCGGTCGCCAGCACCTCGACACCTTTGGCCGGGCCTCGCATCGCGTGGTAGAGCTCGTCTTTGCCATGCATCCACTCGACCGGCAGACCCTTCATGATGGGATGCTCGATGCTACGAGTTGTGACGACGAAAGGATGCTTCGAACCGTGTCCGGAATTTTGACCGTCACCGACCGGTTGTCGTAGTGTCTCGTCGGTCACCGGATCAATGGCAACGCGAATTCCCTGATGAGTTTTTCGCCAGCCAAGCCCGAGCATCTGGTTGAACTCGTCCCAGTCCGGAAAACAATTATTGGCAGCATGCAGGACGATGACTCCGCCACCGTTTCGTACAAAGTCAACGAAGTCGTCCTTCACGGCGGTTGGCCATTCCGGGCCGTTGTAGTTGTCCACAACGACGTCGTAGTCTGCAAACTTCGGACGCCATTGATCCCACTCTCTGACGATTGAAGCCTCGTACTTCTTCTCTTCTGCCCGCCAGGTGGCAACTGCCGAGTCGTACTCAGCCTGCTGCTCGGCAGTCGGATTCCGTGGTCGAGCCGGGTACGGCTTCGGATATCGAATGGGTGATGTGGACACGTCGACCGTGCTGCACACGCCGGTTTGAAACAGCGTCTGCCGGATAGATGTGGTCGTGCCTTCCCACGCGTGATTGTTCCGGCCATCGATGATGAGGACCCGGATCGGCTGGTCGCTGCCAAAGGCGGTAACAGTCGATTGGCTGAGAGCAACACAAAACAGGAAGCAGAAACATCGATTCATTGAGCAGCAATTCCGTAGCGACAACTTCAGACAGAGCGGGAAGATCGATGCAGCAAGGGCCGAGGATTATCCGGCGACGGTGCCAGCTTTGGAAACTCCGCCTTGCATCACCGTGATGAACCGGCTGCGGTCCTGCAGGATTGATAGATCAGCCACGACGTCCCCATCAACCACCAGAACGTCCGCCAGCTTGCCGGCTTTCAGTGTGCCGATTTCGTCGCTTCGTCCGAGTATCTCAGAACCCGTTTTCGTGGCGCACGTAATGACTTCGAGCGGTTTCAAACCGACGTACTTCACGAAGAAGTCGAGTTCCTTTGCGTAGTCGCCGTGAGGATTCCAGGCAAATCCATAATCGCCGCCCATGCCGAGTCGACCGCCGGCCGCAAGAATTCGACGAGCACTTTCGGCTCCGCCTTCCAACGTTTCCTGGTGACCATCGATCACCGCCTGCGACATGCCGAATTCCGGACCGCGATCGATGCTCATCTGTTCGAAGTACAAAGCCGGAACAACGGGAACGTCGCGTTCGAGCAACAGTTCCAGTGTTTCGTCGTCAATAAACGTGCCATGTTCGAGTGCGTCGTAGCCGGCCAGCAAAGCATTTTTGATCCCTTCGGTGGCTCGGCAATGCCCGGTGACTTTCAGCTTATGATTGTGAGCGGTCTGAACGACCGCGTGCATTTCTTCAAAAGTCATGCACAGCGTGTGATGATCGTTCGTGTCCGCGGCTGCAGCGTCACCAGTTGGGTAAGTCTTCACCCATTCCACCCCGTCTTTCACCAGCTTGCGAACGGCAGCGCAAGCTTCGTCAGGGCCGTTGACCAGCAGAATCAATCCTTCCATGCCGATCTTGCGGAACTCGGGATTCCAGTCCATCAGCCCGCCGGCTCCGCAAATCTCCCGGCCGCTGGCCGCCATCCGTGGCCCTGGTACCAGATCATTCTCGATCGCCTGCTTCAACCAGAAGTCGATGTTAAACAGACTGCCGCCGCTACGAGCCGACGTGTAGCCACACTCCAGAGCAAGCTTCGCATTACACGCCGCCAGAATCGTGACGTACTCAACCGGGTACTTGATATCTAGATCTTCCAAAGCCGCGACATTGAAATACGTCGGATGAAAATGAGCCTCGATCAACCCCGGCATGATCGTCCCACCGTTGGCATCAATCACCTGCGCATCCGGCGGAACGACCGGAGCCTCGGCAGCGGAACCGGCGTACGTGATCAACCCATCCTCGACGAGCAGCACGCCATCCGAAATCGGATCCGCCCCCGTTCCATCAACAAGTTCACCGTTTCGAATGACAGTTTTTCCAGTTGCGGTCTTCATGCTGCATCTTCTTAATGATGATGATTGGATTGCGCCTGAACTTGGAAGCTGCCACCGGCAAGCTCAGAGCAGACGTTCGAAGTACCCTGCAAAGTAATTGAACCACGGAAGACACGGAATGGCACGGAAGAGAACTATCTTTTTCCGTGCCATTCCGTGTCTTCCGTGGTCCCCATAAGTCTGTTGCGTCTTGTCGACCTGCCGGGCGAACAAACAACGATTCAACGGCAAACGCCATTCCCTGATGGTTTGACCGCGTGGCTTCGCGGCGAAACACTGAGTCGTTATTGCCGTTTTCGCTACTGATGGAGTCGCTCGATGCGTTCTCGAAATTACGCTCTCAAACTGGCAGCCACTTTCTGCGTCCTCGCCTGTTTCAACGCGACGGCCACGGCTCAGGAAGTTCTGCCAGACGGTTCAAAGGCAGCGGAACTCGCGATCTCGGCATTCAAAATCCCGAACGGGATGAAAATGGAAGTCTTCGCGGCCGAACCACAAGTCGCCAGTCCGGTTGCTATTTGCATCGACGAGAAAGGTCGAGTCTACGCTGCCGAAGAATACCGCTTTAACCGAGGCACGCCGGAAAATAGAACGCAGGACTTCTTCCTCGAAGATGACCTGCAGATTGATTCGCTGGAAGATCGCCTGGCTCTCTACAAAAAGTTTGAAGACCGGTTCGAAGGCGGGATGGACTGGTTCACGAAGGTCAGCGATCAGGTGCGAATCCTGGAAGATCGTGACGGCGATGGCCGAGCCGATTTCTCAAAGATCTTTGCCGGCGGTTTCAACGAGCCGCTCGACGGACTGGCCGCCGGATTGATCGCCCGCGACGGCGACGTGTACCTGACCAACATCCCGCATCTATGGCTACTGCGAGACACTGACGGCGACGGCGAGGCTGACATTCGAAAATCGCTGCACCGAGGCTTCGGAGTGAATTGCGGGTTCCTCGGCCACGATCTGCACGGTCTCGTCTGGGGGCCCGACGGTCGGCTGTATTTCTCTGTTGGGGATCGCGGCTTCAACCTCAAGACTCCGGAAGGTCGGCATTTGTACGGACCTCGGCGCGGCGCGGTGTTTCGGTGCGAAGCGGACGGCTCCGATCTACAGGTCGTCCATGTCGGCCTGCGAAATCCGCAGGAACTGGCGTTCGACGAGTTCGGCAATCTCTTCGCGGCGGACAACAACTGTGACAAAGGAGACCTTTCGCGACTCGTCTACGTCGTTGAAGGCGGCGACTCCGGCTGGAACATGGCGTACCAGACGATTCCCGAACCCTATCAAACTGGTCCGTGGCACGCCGAGAAAATGTGGCATGTCAACGCGTCCGACCAGCCGGCATGGATCATCCCGCCGGTGGGTGCTTTGGGAGCTGGCCCGTCCGGATTCTCGTACTACCCAGGCACCGGTTTGAGCGACCGCTACCACGGTCACTTTTTCCTGTGTAACTACACGGGCAACGGCGGTATTGAGTCGTTCGCTGTTGCACCCCAAGGTGCGGCGTTCAAGATTGTCGATGAGCATGACTTTCTGAAACCGATCAAAGCGACCGATGTCGACTTCGGCTACGACGGCAAAATGTACGTCGCAGATTTTGTGAACCTCGATTGGAGCGGCAAGAGCCTCGGCGGACGAATCTACACGCTGTTCGATCCGGCTCGCGTTGCCGGCTCTGCAGCGACGGACGTTCGCACACGATTCGCGAAAGGCTTCAAAGGTCTGTCTGACAACGAACTGATCCTTGGCCTGCAACATCACGACATGCGAGTCCGGCAGCGTAGTCAGTTCGAACTGGCCGGCCGGGATTCAGACGCGGCCCTTACCGCGTTCATGATGTCGACCGTTGCAATCTGGAAAGCAGGCAGGATTAATCGTCCAGTACAATTTTCGCGGCTGCACGCCATCTGGGCAATCGGCCAGAGGCTTCGTCGCGGGGCCAGCAAACAACTTCTGCCGTTACTTCGCGGCCTCCTAGTCAACGATCCTGATTTAGAAATCCGTTGTCAGGTCGCAAAAATCCTGGGCGAGGTTCACGACCAGCCTGCCACACCGTGGCTGATCGAGTCGTTGAAACACGACTCCGCGCGGCTGCGTTTCTTCGCTGCAGAAGCCCTGGGTCGAATTGGCGATCCGGCGGCGGTCGATCCGCTCTTCGACATGCTTGAAAGAAACGCCGACTCGGATGTGTACGTCAGGCACGCCGGTGTCATCGCACTGGCTTCCGTCGCTGACGTTCCGACGTTGCTGAGCCGCGTGAATGTAAAGTCGGACGCGGTTCGACTCGCCGCTCTGCTGGCACTTCGGCGGACGGCTCCACAAAACCTCACTCAGTTTTTCCTCGACCCAAACCTGAGCATCGTCACCGAGGCTACGCGAGGTATCAATGACCTGCACATTGACAACCAGATGCCGGTTCTGGCACGTTTTGCAGCCAGAGTTCAAGGCTCTGAGGAACCAATGCCTGACGCCTTAATTCGACGAGTCATCAACGCGAACTTCCGCCTGGGTGCGGCATCAAACGCACGAGCCGTTGTCGAATTGGCCGCAAATGGGAACCTGAACACAGCAATGCGAGCCGAGGCGGTTTCGTGCCTCGCTGATTGGAATTCTCCGGGCAAGCGGGATCGAGTGACCGGCTACTGGCGACCAGTTGCCCCTCGCCCGGCGGATGCAATCCAGAAGGTAATTGCAGGATCGACCGCAGCATTACTCAGCTCGGCGGACGGTACGTTGCTACCGTCTGTCCTCGCCCTGGTCGGCAAGTACGACATTCAGGTCAACGATGGCGACCTTGCGAATTGGGCAGTCGATCAGAGCCGGACGACGGAAACTCGCGCGGCCGTTCTGGAACTTCTGGCTAAGCGAAAGGCAGAGCAGACGCCGGGTCTGATCCGGGATTTCCTTTCGTCGAAACACTCGACACTTCGGACTACTGCCAGGCAATTGCTCGCAAAGAGCGACCCGGCTGCCGCCGTGAAGTCGGTCGCGAAGGCTGTCCGTAATGACGGTTCAACCGTTTCTGAACTGCAGGCTTGCGTGAAGCTGCTGAGCGAAATGGCTCGCCCGGATTCGGATAAGCTACTGGCATCTTCACTGGCTGATTTGGTCGCTCGCCCGAAGTCCGTAGGCGGAATATGGAGTCACATCAACGACCTCGAACTGGACATTGTCGAGGCGGCATCAAAACGCAACACCGGAGGTATTGCGGAATTGTTGAGTTCCTATCGGGAAATCCAAAAGCAGGCTTCGGCCGATGATCCGCTTGCGGTTTTCAAACCGGCATTACGAGGCGGCAACGCCTTAAATGGCCGGTCCATTTTCAGTGGGCACCGGAAAGCTCAATGCTTGAGATGCCACAAGGTCGACGGCCTTGGCGGAGATGCCGGACCCGACCTGTCCAAAGTCGCTGAACGCTCGAAGGGCGACCGTCGGTTTCTGCTCGAATCGCTGATCAACCCGCACGCGAAACTGGCCCAAGGCTACGGCACCGTGACCGTCGTGCTTGAAGACGGAAAAGTCATCAGCGGGACAGTGGTTTCGGAATCTGAAACCACTCTGGTTCTACGCACCTCAGACGGAAAAACTCGCGACATTCAACTTTCCAAAATCGAACAGCGAGTCAAACCGAAATCACCCATGCCTCCGGTCGGCACCGTCCTGACGCTTCGGGAACTGCGAGACGTCGTCGAGTATCTGAGCACGCTGCGTTAGCCGGTCACCCAAGGCGGCGTGCCTGGCGGCGGTATTCGGCGGCAAGGATGTCTTCGAGAAAACGCACTGAGTCACGTTCAGTCGGAGTGTCGAGTTCCAGGCGGGCGGTCAGGCCCATGACGATCTGGTCTCGCAGATCATTTCCGCGATCTACTGGCAGTTCGGCCCAGCGTTCGAGAAGTTGTTCGATCGCGGTGATGTCGGTGGGCGTCAGCTTTTTCAATACGGAAGGTGTGAATCGAAACTGTGATTCCGATGCCGATCGCCTGGCAAGTCTTTCACGCACGGTCAGCAACGTTGTGACTTCGTCCTGAACGACGATCGTTCCCGCCACCATGTCTCCAAAGCGAAGCCCCGATGCCGAAGCCAGCGGAACAATCCACAGGATGGGGATGTGGTCGAGAACACGGAAGATGTTTCGGACCAGGATGCTTGGCGCATCGAGCGAGAACCCATCGGACTTGACGACGCGGATTTGTGACATGCGCTTGCCGGGTGTCTGTCCGCGCATGAAGAGTTCGAATAATCCGTAATAGAAAAAACTGCCCAGGCCCCAGATCATGATGATCAACCCGATGATGTAGGCCGTTGCTTGCGGTCCATTCTCAACATTGGCAAAACCGTCCTCGACGGTTGTGAGCAGGCTGTCAGTCACGATGCCGCCAAGGGCCAGCGCGAAAAACAAAACAAACATCGCCAGAAGCATCAACAGGTTGTCCGCGAACCAGGCCATGAACCGCGTGCCCAAGCCCGCGACGGTAAAGGAGAGTTCAATGTTCTCCGGTGTTTCGAAGCGAACAGCGTCAGACATACGGAGCCTTGAAACTCGAGCGTTCAGTAGTCGGTGTGGATCGTGTTGAACCGGGCCGGAATCAAACGAGCGATGGAAAAGCGATTTCGGTAATCACCGACAACATTTCCTGGCGGTTCAGTTATGCTTACGTTGGCCGTTTGCACAACAGATAACCCCGCAACATTGCTTTAGAAGACATCTTCGTGAGCTGGGGCTTACTGATTTCGATTGATAATAGACACGGGCGAGTATGAGCAGTTTTATTACACGCAACAAGCCAGAGTGGGACGAGCTGGAAGCATTGTTGAAGCGTGCTCGTAAGTCCGTAAAACGCCTCAGCCTCGACGAGATGAAGCGGCTGGACGTGCTTTATCGACGGGCCACCGTGCATCTTTCTCAAGTTCGATCCCGTACGTCAGATCGAAATCTGATCAATTATCTGAACGGCCTGACGTCGACGGCTCACAGCATCATTTACCTTCCGCCTCAAGCTGGGGCTGTTCGAGGCGGCTTCGAATTTCTACGGGAAGGACTGGCGCGAACGATTGCTCGAAACTGGATCTGGCACGCGATCTCGGCGTGTCTGTTGCTGGCCGGGGCGGGCTTTGCCGCAATTGCCGGCAGTCTGGATGTCGTCGCGCTTTATGCGTTGATGCCAGCTGGTGATCCTCGCGGACCAGGTGCTTCCAGGGAAACACTGCTGGAGATACTCCGTTCAGGGCGCGATCAGGGCAGCGGCGGAAAGTTCGTGTTTGCGGCGTTTCTGTTCAGCCACAACTTCAAGGTTGGCCTGCTGTCGATGGCTTTGGGCATTCTTGCTGCTGTGCCAACAGTCATTCTGATCATCTACAACGGAATGATTCTTGGAGCATTCGCCACTGTTCACCACCAGGCTGGCATTGTCGGTGAGATGTGGGCCTGGATCCTGCCTCACGGCATAACCGAAATCGGCGCCATCGTCCTGTGCGGTGGGATCGGCTTGCAGCTTGGCTGGGCCATCGTTTCTCCGGGGATGTACTCGCGCAGCGAATCGCTGAAAGCCGTCTCAGGAGAAGTCGCACGCACAGTGGTCGGCGCCGGCTTCATGCTGATCTTTGCGGCAATCATCGAGAGCTACTTGCGTCAAAGTGAGCTCTCGACCGCCGTCCGCTTATCATTTGCAGCTGGAACAGCGGTCTTCTGGATAGCGTACATTGCGTATGGTTTTGTCTGCGAGCGGGCAGCGGTCCGTCAGCAATTCGAAATGGCTCTGGTCAGATCAGACTCTTCTGGCGAAGTTCAATAAACTGGTTGATCAACGGCACGGTCAGGCGGTCAGGTGTAACGTCCAGGATGTTAACGCCGCTTCGCTCAACCGTGTGCAAAGCTCGAGTCCGTTCGCGCAACAATTGATAAGCGACTGCTTTTTGAGTGGCATCGGTGGATCCAGTCACCGACGTGGTCGTGACCTGTTGCAGCACTGGTGTCTGCAACGCTGCAAACAGGATCACGTGCCGTTTCGCCAACGTAGCCAGAGACGCTCGGAACCGCTGAGTCGTCTCAGCATCGACTATGTCCGACAGGACAATGACCATCGAACGTTTCGACTGTCGCTGCTGTAACGTCGCAAACATTTGACTGAAGTCGGACTCGCGCCACCGCGTGCTGGCTGCGTAAACACAACTCGAAATAGCATTCATCGATGACAGGCCGGACTGCGGCGGCAAGTACCCCAGTACGTCATCGTCGAACAATGCAATTCCGCAACGGTCGCCACCTTCAAACGCCGTCCGAGCAAGCATCAACGCCGCGTCGATAGCACAGTCCAGCTTCGTTCCCCGTTCGGTGTCAGCTCCCATCAGGCGGCCACAGTCGACCAGGATCATGACATCACGGTGCCGCTCTACTTGAAATCGCCGAACGACCAGGTGCCGAACGCGAGCGGTCGTGCGCCAATCAATGCGACGTGGATCGTCGCCCTCACGGAACTCGTTCAGTGATTCGAATTCGGTACCGACCCCGTGCTGTCGTGCTTTTGTCATTTTATCGAGCAAAACGATTTCGGCACCGGGATCTTTTTCCAATTGCTCCGGCGAATGGTAGATCTCTGGAAAGATGCGAATCGAATCGGTGATCTCGAACGACTTCTGAATTTCGATCAAACTCAGACGACCATGTACTCTCACCCAGATTGGCCCGAAGCGAAATTCTCCTCGGACAGGAATTCTGAATGAGGTCTTCAGTTCGACTTCTGATTCTCCTGATTTGAATCGGAACGTTTCCTGATGAATTAACGGCTCAGTTTCTCGCGGCAGGCAATCTCGCAACTCACCGGACAACGGAACGGTCGAAGTGCGTTCAAGCCGCCAGTTGACTGTAAACAGCAAATCTCGACCGGCGATTCCTGGAAGCTCCCGTACGACTTTCATATCGCCCAACAGTCGTCGCGCACCGAGTGCATCCCAAACGGCCAGTCCCAGCAGCACAACGAACAACGGCAACGCCAACACGGCAATCGGGGGCTCAGCGAATACCAATAGCGAAACCGTCAGCAAACTGGCGAGCACTCGAATCAGATTTCTGCCGGGGCGAACCCTCATCGAGGAACCTCGACGGCTTCCAACAGATTTTCAAGAACTTCGTCCGCAGCAATTCCTTCCAGTTCGGTGGACGGACTCAGCACGATGCGGTGACGCATGACCGGAAGAAACGACTGTTGGACATCGTCGGGAATGACAAAGTCTCTGCCCGCGAATCGTGCAAAACTTTTGGCAGCCATCAACAGCATCAAGCCAGACCGCGGACTGGCTCCAACTGCCAGAGCGTCATCGGTCCGGGTTGCGCGAAGCAACTCGGAAACGTAACCAATAACCTCGTCACGCACATGCGTGTCGCGAATGATCTGACGGGCTTCGATAATGTCTTCGGGTGTGACGACAGCGGTGACGCCCATTGCTTCCGGATTGGACAACCCGCCGCTTGCATGATGCTCCTTCAGGATGCGTTGTTCAGATTCCTGATCCGGGTAGTCGACCATGACTTTGAACATGAACCGGTCAAGCTGAGCGAGTGGCAGCGGGTAAGTTCCTTCCTGTTCAATCGGGTTCTGCGTGGCAAACGTAATAAATGGATCGGGTAACTGGTGAGTTTCACCGTCGTGCGTAACTCGAACTTCCTGCATCGCTTCAAGCAGTGATGATTGTGTTCTCGCCGATGCCCGGTTGATTTCGTCAGCGAGCAGAAAGTTGGTAAAGACAGGCCCTCGACGAAATTCAAATTCGCGGGTGTCTTCGCGATAGATCGACGACCCGGTTACGTCGCCCGGCAGAAGGTCCGGCGTCATCTGCACGCGACGGAATTCCAGGCTCAACGTCTGTGCGATCGTGCGAACAAGCAGCGTCTTGGCGATGCCTGGCGGTCCTTCCAGTAGAATGTGTCCGCTGCTGAACAATGCGGCCAGCGCGAAGTCAACGACCTCATCCTGGCCGTAGATTACCTTGGCGATTTCGGCACGGATCGCGTTGTAGCGGTCTTCGAGAGACACTCTGTCATCCTCTGTACGAGTTCGGCAATGCGTCGTTCCCTGGCGGGGCGAGGCATGTTTAAAACAGCATCTACTTCATTCAGCACATCGATCAACCGATCTGCACGACCGGGATCCTTTCGTGCGATCGCAGCAGTCAGTCGGGAATGATCGTGTGATTCCGGCGGCAGACCAAACTCACATCGCAATCTCCAGAGCACTCCGTCGCGCACCTGCTCGAGACTCCATTTGCCGTGTTCTTTGGATTCGCGCATAAAGCGTGACATGGCGTCGAGGTATTCTCGAATCGACCGTCGCTGGGTCGGAGTTTCGGCAACAGGTGGCCCGAGAAATATCGCAGCCCTCCAGACGGCAAACGTCAGCAACAGCAACAGTGCAACGGCGACTGAACCGTAAGTTACAGACGAGAGCAGCCACATCGGATTTCCGCGAATTGTGGCTCCATGATAGAACTCGTCAAACACGACGCCACGACCACCATCGATCAGCAAAGCAGCAGCAACAACAACATTGTCCGCAGACCCGATATTCGCATTCGATATCAAACGCCGGATACTGACAACGTTGACGTGTCCTTTCCCGACGGGAAATCGTGCTGCGACGCAGTGCTCAGTGCTGGATTCATCCACCACGCTGATGGTGTTGAGAAGATTTCGATCTCCCAGATCAATTTCGTAGAGCAACCCGGCTGGCAGCTCGATAGTGCCTTCTTCACCGATTGTTTTCGCGAAAACTCCCGTTGCTCTGATTGTGTGCCGTTGCGGTTTTTCAAGTCGCGACGAAGCGGTCAGCACTTCTCTGATCGTGTCCTTCAGTTCGGCATCGGAAGGCAGTTGATTGCGTTTTCGGCTGTTCGCGCGGGGTTCAGAATCAGGAAGTTCATCGACAGATTCTGTGGCGGCAACGTTCGTAATGCTGAGCTTGCCAATGCCAAGTAATTCGAACAGGGTCAACTTCGGAATTGCTGTTGCTTCTGAGTCATCGTCGTCGGCTCCACCATCGTCGACTTTCTTCCGTCTGGCAGCGCTTTGACGCTGCATGATTGTGAACACTGTTTCCTGTGGTTCGTCATCAAACGCGACAACCGCATGCCCACCCTGTTGCAGCCAATCTTCCACATCACCGAGCCACTTGGGATCGGCGTCGACCAGACGAATTCGTGGATCCCACAGTACCAGTAGAGAATCATTCAATTCGGCGGGTTTTGGTGGCCCGAGTTCCCTTCGAACCGGAATGTCCAACTCGTCAAGCGATTCAAACAGTGCGCGATAGCCGATGCCTCGCGTCCCAAACGAATCCGCCCGCTGACCGCCGCCGTCGGGAGTCTGCAGCAACGACCAGCACACCGACAAAATTGAAAACACGGCGATCGCGATTGTCACTCCGATGAAGTTACGAGGCGTCAGCATGCGGACCTCCTCGCAACCAGCTCACAATCCGTTGATACGCCTCGCGGCAACTGTCGTAGTCATGATTCTCGCACGGCTCATCACCGTACCATTTCAATTCGATCGTGTTTACAAAGATTTGCAGATGTGGCAACAGCGACGTGTTTCGAAAGTAGTTGAGGTATTGCCGGTTCGTCATGCCTCGACGGAACTTCTTCTTCTCTTTTTCCGACAGCCCCGTCAGCGCAGCTCGAAACAGAAACCGAACGGCTTCGATCAATGCGCCCTGCTGGAAGGCCTGATCAGCGGCTTGCTCAAGCTCGGCAACGGATAACTCTCCACTGGCGAGGTCGGTTGGCAAAACGAAACCTTGACGACTTCGTCTTCCTCCAGACATGGCCTGCATCAACGTCCAGGCCATATGCACCAGGCACGCTACCAGAACGACAACCAGAACGATGACGATCAGCCATCGCAGGAAATCAGGCAGCCCCTCGGTAATATCGAAGAGCCATTTAAATGGAGTCATCAACCAGCGGAACAACGTCGCCAGAAGATGCAGCATTCCCTCAGACGGCTCCGCTGGAGGATCAAGCTGATAGTCCGGGCGTGTCAACACTTCCCGCACCGTCTCCCGCAGTTGTTCCTCGGCTGGTCGGAACTGTGGCGAGACGTCGCTCATTGCTCGAAATAGCTTTCAGCCATTAGTCTTGATGATCATCGACTGACAGTTGTTTGGACCGTCAGCCCCTGCGTTGTGTCGAGACGCCTCCGGCAAGCCTCGTCAGAAACAAGCCTCATCAACTAAATGGGTTCTCATCAGAATCCCTCGAACCACCACCAGCGGCGCCATCGCTCGGCGCCTCGCCAGCCACGTTTTGAGCCAGCAGTTGGAGGTCAAATTGCTCGTTCTTACAACGGCAGGAAAAATAGAATACCACCATCGCTGCAGAACTGAAGATGGTAAAGACACAATTGATCACGACCGACGCCAAAGTCTTGGCGTGGATTTGCGGGATCATTTGCGCTCCGACCTGCATCCCGAATGAGATTATGCCAAGAACGATCCCGAGGACGAACACCGTGCCAACGTTGCCTCGCATCAGTTGGCGACTACGTTTCAAAGCAGCAACTCCACTGACTCGTTCCACAACGACCACCTGAGTCGCAAGCGAAAACCAAAACGCCGCGATGATTCCCGGAATGATGAGCAGAATCATCCCACCCATCACGGCGATGGTCAGAATAATCCATGTCCAGTACAACGGAAGCAGTAATCCGAAGGCACTTCCAACGGCATCACCGGTGCTTGTGTTTTTCCCCAGATAGGAATTGGCCACAACTCGAACCAGGGCGGCATTGGCGATCGGAACGACCAACAGTGCCAGGAGAGCCATCCCTATGATGATTGGCAAATTCTCCACTTGCGCTTTCTGAATCGCGGCCGCTTCTTCGAGTGTCGGGACCAGAGGTATCTCTGGCATGATCGCAATGTTGACGCCAGCCTGAATCAGCCCGATCGGTAGAAGCGTCACGGCAACGACAGAGAAAAACGCTCCGAAATGGTTCCTCGTCAATGAGATTGCCTGATCGATTACTCCGCCGATAGATAATTCACGAATTTCATATTTCATTTGGACACTCGCTCAGACAAAAGGTGCCGTGGCTACTAGATTTAAACTCGACCAGATCACCAGAAGACAACAATCGTTCCAAAGAGTCAAGTGACTGATGGCTACCGACAACGGGAAGGGCTGAAAACTCTCAGCAGCAGCGCACCCAACCCGAAGTTTGATGCTCGAAGTCACTCACCGGGCCGTGCAGAATCTCCGCAAGAATTTCAGCGGACTCGACGACTCGCGGGCCGGGGCGGTTGAAGTATTGGTGGCCGTCGGTCAGGTAGACGTTTCCGTTCTGAGCGGCCTTCAGGCCAGGCCAGCTTGGGTGCTCGGTCAGCAGATGCAGTTCCTGTTTCGTTCGTTCAATGCCGAAGCCGCACGGCATGATGACGATGAAGTCTGGGTCCGCCGAAATGAGATCGCCCCAGGTCATCCACGGCGAGTGTTTACCGGCTTCGCTGAGCAACGACGTGCCGCCAGCCAGTTCGACGAGTTCGGGAATCCAGTTTCCTGAGGGCATCAACGGTTCCATCCACTCGATGCAAACGACGGTTGGCCGCGCTGCTGGGTCTGGCAACGTCGTGGTGAGATTCTGAAGTCGCTTCTGGAGTGAATCGACAAGTCGATTTCCTGCCTCAACATCGTTCAGAGCGGCGGCGACGGTTTGAATGTCCGACCAGATATCTGACAGTGCCATCGGCTCCAGCGAGACAATTTCCGGCTTTGACTCGACCATCTCGCAAACTGCGGCCTGCACATCTTCCAGATTGACCGCGCACACATCGCATTGCGATTGCGTGATGATGACCGAGGGTTTGAGTCGTTCCAGTTCTTCTCGGAAGACGGTGTAAATCGAAAGTGCGTCGCGAAGAGACGCTTTGACCTGCTGATCGATTTCGTTGCTGCTGCCCGAAACGTCGATGCGTGGTTCCGAACAAACCGGCAACGCCTCGACATTCGGCGGAAAGTCGCATTCGTGAGAACGCCCTACCAGGCAGTTTTCATAGCCGAGTGCCGCGACAATTTCCGTGGCGCTGCAAATCAGCGAAACGATGCGATGTTCCATGTGAGGTTTGTCGTCTCCGAGACTGCGAAGTTGAGAATCAATCAACAGTAGCCGGTAAAAGGCGAGCCGCAGGCGTTAGCCTGCTGGTTTCAGTAGCCGGCCAAATTCGTCTGGCCAGTCGGCTTACGCCGACCGCTCGCCTTAAAGAGGCGGGATCGGTCGTATTTCTCGAACTACTAATCTTGAATCCCGGAAGCGTGACGCGGCTCGCGGCGAAGTCAACGATCCGTGCCTGCACCGTTGCGGAACTTTCGGAAGACTCGCCAGACTGGAGCTTCTGTTTCTGAAGACTTCACCCGAGATTCCCGCGAGACCGATTTCATGTTTCGAAAACTGTTGTCCCTGGCTCTTTGTGCCTGCTTCGTACCATCTACGTTTGCGGCTGATAATTCGGAATCCGAAAACATCATCCGCGAAATCGAATTCGCAAAACCGGACGGGCATTCGTTGCTGCTCGATTTGTACTTGCCCGAAAATCGATCTGAACCCGTCCCCGTCGTGGTATTTGTTCATGGCGGCGGCTGGAAGAATGGCAGCCGCAAGTCGGGTGGCAAGAATGCCGCGTGGCTGACCGAGCACGGAATCGCCGTTGCCTCGATCGATTACCGATTGACGGACGTGGCGATGTGGCCGGCTCAGATCAACGATTGTTACGCGGCTGTGCGATGGGTCAGAGATAACGCTGACAAATATCGGTTGGACGGCGACCACATTGCTGCCTGGGGGACGTCCGCCGGTGGGCACCTGGTTGCGTTGATGGGAACTCGACCGTTCGACGGCAAGGAGGAAACTTCGAGCAGGGTTCAGGCCGTCTGCGACTGGTTCGGCCCTTCCGAGCTGATGACGATGCCGCCCAACAATGTGGGCAACGGACGCACGGCCGAAGACGTGGCGAAGTCAAACGGCGCGAAACTGCTCGGCGCGACCGTTCGCGAAGTTCCAAAGCTCGCCGCCGATGCCAGCGGAATCGACCACGTAACTTCGGATGATCCGCCGTTTCTGATCATGCACGGAGATAATGATCCGGGAGTTCCGCTGGAACAAAGTCAAAAGCTGCACGCCCGGCTTGTGAATGCGGGAGTCGGTTCGCGGCTCCATGTCGTCCAAGGCGCCGGACACGGCGGGAAGCAGTTTTCAACCGATGAGTCACGATCGATCGTTGCAAGATTTTTCAAGCGAACGCTGAAGCCAGACTGGACTCAGGGCCCCGGTTCTGACTCCAGCTTTGCAATGCAGAATGCAAAGCCACCGACAACTTGGAGTGTCGTCAGAAATGAAAACGTGCTCTGGCAGAAGACTCTTCCGGAAACAGGGCAAAGCACCGTCGTGTCGAGCAACGGAAAAATCTTCTTCACCACGCTGAAACCGGTTGATGAAGATTCTTCCCTCGGCAGCGAGCTCGTTGCGTGGTGCTGCGACGCTTCGACCGGCGAGACGATCTGGACTCGAGAAATCCCGGCAAAGCACCCATTGCGATTGTCTGGCTGCTTCAGCGACAGTTCGTCGCCGCCGCCAGTCACTGATGGAGAACGAGTCTGCTTCTTCAACGCCTCAGGTCGGATTTCGTGTTTTAATTTCGAGGGCAAAGAACTTTGGACTCGCGAAGTCATGCCAGTCGGCAGGACGAATCCTTTTCAGATTGACGGACTCGTCGCGTTCATTCGGCAAACATACATGCCGGATGATCACGGCCATTTCACACACGAACACAAGAACGCTCCGCTTGATCAGTGGACGCAGCTCGAAGCCTTCGACCTGAAAACCGGCGAGCCGAAATGGGTAACAAAATGCGGCGTCAACATGGGAGCGATGCCGCTCCTGCAAACGCTCAGCGACGGCAGGCGAGTGATCGTTGTCGGCCGAGGCGGCGGGCACTCACCTCCGGAGAAACCGGAAGGTATTTCACTCGTCGACGCGGCAGACGGCAGCACGATCTGGACGCTTCCGTTGCCCGGATTCATGAGCACGATGACGTTCAACATCGTGCGGGATCAGGTGCTGGTATTTCACGGCTCTGAGCACTTATGGGTCGACGCGATGACTGGCGAGATCACACGCCGGGGTTCGATCACCGAGAATGTTCCAGTGCGAGTTCGAGCGAGCGATTCATGGGCCACCGAGTTGAAATCACGGAACGCCGGCAAGAGCAAACGCGAGATCATCCAGCAGTCCAACATGCTCGTCGGACAGCACCACTATTTCCGAAGTTACACGCAGCCGTGGCTCGGTCGAGTTCACACCAAAACCGGCAAGGTCGAATATCTGCAGTTGCCCGTTCAGTCAAAGCCGGGTGCGACACGGGCCGACGATCAGCTTCTCTGGTCGCCGGACGATCTTTCGTCCGAACAGCTTGCGGAACTGTCCAAGGGTGCCAAGAAGGGGAAGAAAGCACCGAAGACGCTTCCAATTACCAAGTGGGCATTCTCCCTGAACGATATGAAAAATTCCCGTGGATATGTCGTGATGGGCGATGACCGGTCAACAGGCAACGGCTGGGGACATCAGGCGTCAGCAATTCCGACAGCAATCGGCGATTACCTTTTTGTCCCCGTCATGAGCGGCAACGTCTACGTCCTGAAGCACGCTGCGAAAACACTCGACGAAAACGCTCTGGTTTCAATCAACGACCTCGGCCCAATCGGACAGTCGTGGACCCGAGCCAGCATCAGCTACTCAAAGGGAAAACTCTACGCTCACACGATCAACAAGCTGATCTGCATCGGCGATTGAAGGGGTATATCACTGCAAAGAAACGTGTTCGAAACAAGTGTCCGT
Source organism: uncultured Planctomycetaceae bacterium (assembly GCA_943787265.1). GTDB lineage: Bacteria > Planctomycetota > Planctomycetia > Planctomycetales > Planctomycetaceae > JABMPE01. Next base: position 74,345 of record CALSLT010000007.1, read on the forward strand.
TTCTGTGGCACGTGACTCCGTCGCGTTAGCCTTTCCGGGGCCTTCCGCACGGAGTGCGGAGCCACTGTGCGGCAATTGTTTCGGACAACGTTTCTCAGCATTCAGTAATTCCGGAGCAACTATGGATCCGTCGTGCCTTGAAAATTGCCTGACCGATGCAGAAATGTCCTTCTTCAACGAGCAGGGCTACCTGGTCATTGAAGACGCTCTCGATGCCTCTTCGCTCGCCCGGCTGGTCGACGTCGTTGATCGAATCGACAAGCGGGAACGCACTCCGGAACTTGGCGACAAGCTTCTGTCCGTGACCAACGTTCTGCACGAAGACCCGGCGATCCTGGATCTGGTCGATCTGCCAACGGTTTTTCCCAAGATGTGGGGAGCCCTCGGCTGGAATATCTACTCGTACCATTCTCATCTGGATATCACGCCGCCCGCGAATCCCAACACAACAACGTGGCAGGTCGCCTGGCACCAGGACAGCATGCGGGTGAACGACGAAATCGAGATCCACCCTCGGCCACGGCTCTCGTTGAAAGTTGGCTTCTACCTGTCCGATGTCTCAGAACCCGGACGAGGCAACACGCTGATCGTGCCTGGTTCGCACCTCGACGACGAACTCAATTGCCCCGAAGACGGATTGTCGAACCCCGCCGGCACAGAACCTCTTTGCGTCAAACCAGGTAGCGCCGTGCTGATCGATCGACGAATCTGGCACTCCCGCAGCCGCAACGATTCTGACCTCACACGAAAGGTCGTCTGGCTTGGCTACAGCTACCGCTGGCTCAAACCCAAAGACGACATGACCGTCTCCCACCTGCTGGACAGCGCCGACCCAATCCGAGCCCAGCTTCTGGGAGCCGGAACGGCCAACGGCGTCTACGACCCCGTCGACTCCGACGTCCCCCTCCGAGGCTGGCTCACCGAGAACCACCCCGCAGACGCCGCATGGACCAAACACCCACGCCCGCAGGCTCGTCCACCATCAATGGTCCGAGGGAAAAATGCAGGACGACAGTGATAGCCGTTTGATGTTGAAAAACCGAAGTCAAGTCAGCAGCCCAGTAGATGTAGCGATGGAGACTTCTCATGACGAGACACAAGCATTCGAGACTGCGACAAATACTGCTGCTCGGCTGCCTGCCGAGTATCACTCTTCTGCTTTTGAGCTCAGACTCTTACGCCCAGCGAAAAGGGCAGCCTGCACTCATCTCTCAATGTCCAATAACTGAGCCGACTCGACTCGATTGGATATTTGCGGTCAGCAATCAGAGTCCTGCCGAAGCGCCGGCCGGGCTGCTGGAAAACTATGACTCAACGAAGCAACGGTTTGAGTTGTACGTGCCGGCCGGGGTTGGATCGCGGGTGGCGGCTCCGTTGATTCTGTTTGTTTCTCCGAGTCAGAAGGCGACCGGCCTTTCGCAGTTTCGGAGGTTGTGCGACCGCGAGGGAATTGTATTTGCCAGTCCTCATCTGGCTGGAAACAAGACTCCGGGGACGAGGCGAGTTCGAATCGTCATGGACACGCTCGACGAGGTGCGTCGCCGAGTAAAGATCGATCCGGATCGGACTTACATCGGCGGGTTCTCTGGCGGCGGCAGAATCGCCATGACCATCGCGACGGCGTTGCCGGAATACTTCGGTGGCGTCATCCCCGTTTGTGCCGGCGGACGATTACGCACCGAGCTTTGGCTGCGGGAACGGGTGATGAGCCGACTTCGGTTCGCGTTGCTCACCGGCGAAAACGATTTCAATCGCGGTGAGATCGAGCGAATGACTCAGACTCTGTTTTCGGGCATCGGCGTTACCAGTCGTGTGTGGACGGCTAAGCGAATCGGTCACGCGATTCCCTCCGGTAAGACTCTGGATGAGGCGTTCGCATGGCTGGAGGATGGCCTGAAGGATCGGCAGGCACTCGCCAGACGTTTTCCGGCATCGCGAATTTCCGACGCACCGTCGCGTTCAGAATGGGCAAGGCAATTGTTTGCCGAAGCAGAATTACGGCTTGAGTCAGAAGAGTTGTTCTACAGTGGCTTGACGCAACTCATGGGGATCCGCGTTCGCTGGAATGATCTGCCTGAATCTGACAAGGCTCTCGCCATACTCAAGAAACTTGACGCCGCCGATGATCGCCCCTGGGAAGCCGTAGATGTCGCTTCGCAGCGCCGCTACCTGATCGCCCAGGCCAGAGCTGTCGATGCCTACGTCTCCGGACCGTTACCGAAGCAGTATCACGATCAGAAAGTCAGCATGCTCCACGCTGCGATCCGATTCTGGTCGCAGGTTGTGGCAGATGGTCAGGACGAAGACGCCGTCGCGGAAGGCACTCGCCGAATCCCGATACTTAAATCGATACTGGACAGCGAATAGCCAACACGATGAAGGCATTCCGTCAGTTAGACGCTTCGTGATTCCGAACTCGTTCGACGGCGGCTTCCAGTCTTTGAGCGATGTCGGGATGGTCCGCTATCACGTTGTTGGTTTCGGCAAGATCGTCCACGAGGTTGTACAACTCGTAGGGGCGGCCGAACGGTTTTCCTTTGGGTTGCTGACGGCCTCCGGAGCCATTGCCCAGGACCAGTTTCCAATCGCCAAGTCGGCCGGAAAACATACCGCCGCTGGAATGGTGGATGACGACCGGGCGTTCGGTTTCTCTCTTCTTTCCTTTGAGGTCGGATAGGAAGCTGAAGCTGTCAGGGGCGGCTTTCGCTGGTTTGGATTTTGCAAGGACGTCAGCAACTGTTGCGAATACGTCGGTCAGGCAGATCGTCGTGGCGGAACGACTACCCTGTTTCACTTCGCCTGGCCAGCGGACGAAGAAGGGAACTCGGTGCCCGGCTTCCCAGATGTCGGCTTTAGTGCCGCGTAATGGGCCGTTGGCTTTGTGACGGTCGGCTCGGAAACCCTGGACCGTTTCGTCATCGACGTGCCCCTTCGCGTCGGCATCGTCGAGGCGGTACATGAACGAACCGTTGTCGCTGGTGTAAATGACGATGGTGTTTTCTCGGACGCCAGCATCGTCGATCGCCTTCAGCACGCTGCCGACGGTCCAGTCGACCTGCGCGACGAAGTCTCCGTATGAGCCGAGTTTTGTCGATCCCTGAAAACGTTTCGCTGGCCAGACCGGCTTATGCGGAGCGGTCAACGGGAAGTACAGAAAGAACGGAGCGTCGTCCTTCTTCGAAGCCTCTGAAATGAACCCGGCTGCTGTTTCTGCCAGGTGATCCATGCAACCTTCCATGTCAAAGTCAGAACCGAGTTCCCCCTTACGAAGATACTGTGGAAAGCCCTGCTTCTCCTGAGTTCGATTCGGCAGACCGGTAACTCGATGGTTCTGAATGTAAACGTACGGCGGAAAGTCCAGCGACGCGGGGATGATCTTCGACCAGCCAAATCCCAGATCGTTCGGTCCATGATCCAGCGATTTCATAAAGTCGATCGTCTTGTTGTCGTCTCGCTGAAACCCAAGCCCCAGATGCCACTTTCCAACGATCCCCGTCTGGTACCCCTGTGCCTTTAGAAACGACGCAATTGTTGGCCGGTCCTTCTCGATCAGCGGTGGACCGTATCCATCCTGCACGCCTCGCTTGAGCCGGCTTCTCCAACAGTACCGACCGGTCAGCAGCCCGTAGCGAGTCGGCGTGCAAACCGCCGACGGCGTATGAGCATCCGTAAACGACATCCCTGAAGCAGCCAACGCGTTCAGGTTAGGAGTCGCGATCTTCGATGCAGGGTTGAGAGCCTGAACGTCTCCATAACCCATATCGTCAGCCAGAATGACGACAACGTTTGGAGAGCCGCTCCCCGCGTAGAGTCGCGACACTGACAACGCAGCAAGGAATGTAAGAGTCGTTGCGGCTACGAAAAACGTGCGGCGGTGAATATTCATTCGTCGGCTTGTCCTGGTTCGGAAGTTGCTAACCGGTCTTATGTAAAGTTTGGGTGGCACAGCAAGTATCGCTGTGCGCCGAAGTCACAAAATGCCTCATCCTTAACTCTTGATGTTAACCGAATCGGTCCATTTAAATTGCACACGCATGATGGATCATCCTGTCGCTGCGCGACCTGCCCATTCTGGACAGGACACCCATTGAGCCTCTCGACGCTACTTCGAAAACGCTCGCCAGAAATTTGCTCGTGGCTGCTGGCGAGTCTGAGCGGCGAAGGGCTTCTGCTCAGCCGGACCGTTCGGATCGGGATAACCGACCATTCCAGTGAATGGAAGCGGGTCAACCGACTGACCGAAAACGGTATTCAGGTCGGCGTCTTTGTCCCAACCGACGTTGTGCAGGATGAAGTCGCGTTTCCAACCGACGGGGAGTTCGGTCGACGTTGCTTTGAAACGAACTTCCATTTCGTCGCCCGCGCCGAGTAATGCCTGGCGATTGTCGGTCATAGCGATGAGTTCTTTAACGTCTCCGTAGGACGTCAGTCGGCCTTCCATCGGTGGCCACTGCTGGTGAGAGTCGAGCTGGTTATAGTCATAACTTCCCGGACCGAGGCCTGGATGCGGTACTTTCTTCGAGAAACCTCGGTAGTGCAGATCGGCAGCGAGCAACGGCTGCTCGGTCGTGCGAATCTCGACCGGCTTTTCGTCAACAGTGAAGAACGCGTGGTCCCAGTAGATCTCCATCGTCGTCGCAATGCGGACTCGGTAATCGTCTGTCGAAAAGACGTCTGACAGATCAATTGCAATCGTCTTGGTCTTGCCGCCTGGGAAGCCCATGTAAGGATTCACTTTGACCCACTCACCCTTGGCATTGGGAACGTGGATTGACGGCGGTTGCGTTGATTCCAAATCCGGCCGCTGCGAGATCGCGACGTTCAATGAAGTATCGGTGGGGCGAATCCAGCCAGTCAGAAACAGCGTGATGTCCTGCGGATCGACGAGCTGGCCGAGGTCCAGTTCCAGGAAGTGTGGTTCGGTCAATCCTTGTTTGAAGCGACGGTCGAAGCACTGCAGAAAGTCCTCGTCGCGTGCTTTGACCTTTGGCAGAACGTCTCGGCCTTGTTGGTCGACGGCGGCGATCGGTGTTCTCGGATTCTGAACGGTATGGACTTTGAACTGTGCGATCGATGGCGGTCCGACTTTCTCGTTCGAGTAGATGTCGACGTCTGCTGGATGGTCAACTGCGAGAAGTTTTACCGAGTCGAAGTAGCCAATTTCCCAAAGCTCTTCGGTCAGCTTCAGAACGTACTCCCCGTCTCTGGCTTTCAGACGATCGCCGTCAATCTTGAGATATTCCCATTCACGCGGCGGCGCGAGAACTCCTTCAGCAAGTTGCAGACCGATCGGGGCGGCCCACAAACAGTCGGTGTAAAACGCAAACTTCTCACCGTCCCAGGTGTAAAGGAACGGGCACGAACCTTTCAGTTGCTGCTGCAGACAGATCGGCTGGCCATGTTTCGGATTGACGATGTGTTCGGGAATTCCATTCGTCCACAGAACCCTCGCCGAATCAACCTGTGTCTGCTTGCCAAGTCCGAAGTGCGTCGTTCGGCCAGTGACCACTTGCGGTTGATAAGCCGCGCCGGATCGAATTTCGAGCAGACTGCCGACGCCGTGGATATTGACTCGCTCGTTCGGCTTCTGAGCCTGCTTGGCTTCTTCGGCGCGAATCGGAATATCGATCCAGTTGTTAGCGTTGCCCCCCTCGTTAATGAGGACTTCGACAGAATTCTCGCATGCGAGGATCAGGTCGAGGTCGCCGTCAGAGTCTATGTCCACCGTTTCACAGGCATGGATCGGCGATTTGACTTCGAGGTCCATCACGAAGATTTCTTCAAATGCAGCATTCGGGCCGCCTCGATAAAAGGCGATCTGCTTCTTGTCGAGAGCACTGTCCCAGGCGGCGGCGTCAACAAAGCCATCGTTGTCAAAATCGCCAACCGCAAAGTCATTGGCCGTTTGACCATTGAATACTGATTCTTTCGTGAATCGTGTCACGCCAGCATCTGCATTGGATGTTCCGAGCCATGTGAATTGGCCCGAATCGTTTGCTTGAGTTGTTCCGGTAATCGTTAAGAGGTCCCACGAAAAATTCGAGTCGGCGTCGACTAAAGCCACTGCATTGTTACCAAACGAAACATTTGACTCTTCCGGAAACGGTTCCCAGCGAAGCTGACCATGCAGAATGTTTGTGAGCACTCCGCCAGATGATTCACCGAATGCCAGGACGTCAATCGACACGTTGCGATCCCAGTCGACAGCGATCAGCCGATTAATTCTTGAGGATGCGGGCGGCAACGATGAATACCTGGAATGATCGACGAATGTTGAATCGTCTCGGTTCAGCCAGAGTGAGATGCCAGATTCCGCGGAAATGACAAGGTCGAGATCACCGTCGTGATCAAAATCGACCGGCAGCACTGTGAGGACATCTTTGATCGACGAGAATTGTGCGTTCTGCTCGATTGGTAACAAAACCCGGCTGCCGACTGGATCACCGAACTTGATGACTTCGTTCCGTAACACAACCAGACCGTCTTTGCCGTACGCTACAATGTCCAAATCCGCGTCGGCACACAGCAGTTTTTGACCGCCATTTGTGTGTTCGACGGTGGCTGCGTCCCGGTCGAGATCGAACAGGCAGATGCCGGTCAGGTTTGATGGCAAATTGGATTCAGCCATTTTCAGCGAGACGGATTCGGTCCAGGTTGGAGATTGATCGGGCTGCTGAGTCCAGACGCTGAGTTGATCTGCCTGCACCGTGACAACGTCCTGATCCTGATCGAGGTCGAAGTCGACGACGTGGACCTGCTTGACGTTCTTCAGCCCCTGGAACGGGGTTTCGATCGGTTCGAAGCTGACGGGAATCGCTTCAGTAAATTCTGGCAGTGGAAGTGTGTTGTTCGCGTAGAAGTCCTCGCTGAACTCGTGGACGATGAATTCGAGAAGGTGGGGGGTGACTTTCTTCGCGTCGTTCTGCGTGGCGACTTCCGGTCGTAGCATGTTGCCGAGCATGAATGCGCTTCCGTTGACGGTTTTCCATTCTGCCTCTGGCAGCGCCGCGAGTCCCTGATCGATCAGCTCGTGAAGATTCTTATTGCCGAACATGGAGATGCGCTCGACAAATGGTGCAACGAGTTTTCTGGCAGTGGTCAGCGTTTCTCCGACGGTCGCGTCTTTGGCGCGAGCCTGAACGATGAGCCATTCACGCATGACGTAAAGATTCTCGGGGGCAAGCTCCCATGCTTTGGCCAGACCTTTATTTGCCTCGGCGGTCAGTTTGTCGTCTCGTGAATAGCGTCCCGCATCGAAGATTCCAAACTGGATTGCGGCGTCATCTGGAGCGAGTTCAGCAGCCTTGCTCAGTGCGGCGATGGCGGCAGCGTGATCTTCCGTATGAAGCGCCAGTCGTGCGGCGATCACGTGGACAGTCGGGTCATCAGGAAACTGCTGTTTCAGCCCGTCGACTGTCTGGTTCGCATTCTCAAACCCTTTGTCAAATGCGGCCGCATTGTCCGCTCGGTTGAGATTCTCCGGAGCGATCTTCAACAACTGCGTTATCGCCAAATTCTGTTGGCCGAAGCGTTCCTTCGGCAGCAGCTCAATCAGTTGCTCGAAGCATGCTTCAGCGTCGTCGAGATCATTGTTTTCGAGGTGTGCGACGCCGACGTTCTTCAGCTCGGCAATTCGAGCCAATTCCGGCCCTACTGTTATACCTATAGCGCTGCCGTCAACGGGTCCCTCATTCTGCTCCATATTGCCGAATTGATGATAAGACCAGTAAATCCCGACAAGAGCGACAGCGAGTATGACACACGGAATCTTGAGGGATGACGACGACTTCTGAGGTTCGGTCATGGATTACTCGCAGAAAGAATTCGGGACGAAGAATGAAGATGACATGTCTCACGCTGAGACGCAAAGAATAAGGAAATAGGACGAGAGGCTTGTGTCCCTGGCGTTATTACGGCACTGCTTGAACCATCATGCGAGCGTGATTGCGAGGAACGATTGCGATAATGACACACGTCCGGCATGATCGAAGCCTTGGATTCTGCGGGCGATACGAAACAGTGTCAAACCGCAGATCATCGATTGCGTCTCTCCCGCCTGAGTCTGCTGAAAACAGCGTGATTCACAGCGAAACTTCCCTCCTGCTTCGACTTGCTCGGCCTCATGTTTCTCACTCGGTTCGCCGTTTTCCGCCCCGTTACCACGTCTATGGCGTGCCTGATTGTCATCCTGCTGGGCTGGATGTCGGTCAGAAGCCTGCGCGTCGACCTGATGCCGGACATGACCTGGCCAATCATCACCGTCACCACGCTGTACCCCGGAGCCGGCCCGGAAGAAGTCGAAACGCTGATCACCCGGCCGATGGAACAGACGATCGGGTCAGTCCAGGGCGTCGAGCGGATGTCCAGCCAGAGTTCCGAAGGCTCCAGCAGCGTTCGCGTTCAGTTTTCCTGGGGCACAAACCTCGACCCAGCCATCGGCGACATCCGAGCTCGGTTGGAACGACTTCGTAACGACATGCCACCCGGCGTCGAACCACCTTACATCCGACGCTACGACTCAGCCGATTCGCCGATCATTTATCTGGGACTGCGGACCGATCTTCCCCCGGTTCAGGCAACTCAACTCGCTGAGAACTCGATCGCTCCACGTCTGGAGCAGGCGGCCGGCGTCGCAAGAATTCGCGTCAGAGGCGGCACTCGCCGAGAGATTCAGGTCGACCTCGATCGACAGAAGATCGAATCACTCGACATGACTGTTAAAGAAGTGCTCGACGCGCTTGGTCGAGACAACATCAATCAACCGGCAGGTGACCTCGACGAGGGACACCTTCGCATGCTCGTGCGGACCCGGGGTGAGTTCACGAGTATTGATCAGATTTCAGATACGGTCATTCGCCAGCGAGAAGGGGCGGTCGTCAGAATTCGAGACGTTGGGCAAGTCATTGACGGCGAAGAAGAACGTACCGAAGAGACTCGGATCAATGGTGAAAACGGACTGCTGATTTATGTCTACATGCAGTCCGGCGCAAACACGGTCGATGTCAGCGAAGCCGTCAGAAAGAAGATCGAAGAGATCAACGAATCGACGCCGGATGGTCAGTTGAGCATCCGAGTCGACAAGTCGGACTACATCCGCCAGGCCATTGCCAACGTCCGAGATTCCGCACTGTACGGGTCCGGCCTTGCCATCATCGTACTGATCGTCTTTCTGCGAAGTTTTCGCAGCACACTTGTTATCGCCGCAACGATGCCGCTGTCCGTGCTTGCGACGTTCGTCCTGATTTACTTCTATGGACTCTCGCTGAACATGATTTCGTTCGGCGGCCTGGCACTGGGAATCGGCCTGCTGGTCGACAATTCGATCGTTGTCCTGGAAAGCATCTTTCGCAAACGCGAAGAAGGTTTCGATCGGTTTGAGGCGGCCATTGAAGGGACGCAGGAAGTCGCATCGGCGATCGTTGCCAGCACGCTGACAACGCTGGTCGTCTTTGTGCCGCTGCTTTTCATCGGCGACCAAACGGGAGTCATGCTGCGAGAGTTGGCGATCGTCGTGTCGTTCTCACTGGTGTGTTCGTTGGTCGCCAGTTTGACTTTGACTCCGATGCTGACAACTCGGTTAGTGACCACATCCGACGCCGTGCATCTACGCTGGCTAAAGGTGATTGTCCGGCTGATTCATGGAATCAACGCCCGGTCGTTCGGCGCGGTCGAATGGTGCTACGGCAAGTTGCTGGGGGCGAGCTTGAGGTTCCCACTCAGCGTCGCGTTCCTGTTGCTGCTGTCTCTGGCGACAGTCGCCGGTTTGAGCCCAAGAGTCGGAACGGAGTTTCTTCCGAAGACTGACGAAGGGCGAATCATCGTTAATACGGAAATGGCACCTGGCATTCGGCTCGAACGGCTTTCCGAAAAAGCGGCGTTGGTCGAAAAGATCATCAGAGAGGCAACGCCTGAATCTCAGACGACGGCATCGTTCATCGGCGACGATTCGGACGACGCGGACGATTGGAACGAAGCGTGGTTCAGCCTGCATCTTGCATCACGCGATCAACGAACGCGGACCGTCGAAGAGATTCGCAAGGACCTCTCAGAGAAAATCGGCACCGTGCCCGGAATGTCGATCAATGTGCGAGTTCGCAACGATCTGTTTGGCAGCAAGATGTTCAGCTCGAACGGCGATGGTGTTGCGGTCGAAATTCGAGGTCACGATCAGGCGACTGCAGAAGACTTGTCACAGCGAGTGACCGAGGCAATGGAAGCCGTGCCGGGGCTGATCAACATCGAAGCTTACCAGGCCGATCGTCAGCCAGAAGTTTCGGTCGAGATCGATCGAACACGCTCAAGCGCGTTAGGAATCAGCGTCAGCGATATCACGCAAACGCTGGAAACGGCCATTCAGGGAAGTCGTACGACAGTCTTTCGTGAAAAGGGCAACGAATACAACGTCGTCGTCCGGCTCAGGGAAAGTGACCGCGCAAGCATCAACGACATCGGTCAGGTTGGTGTGGTTGCGCCGGGCGGCGAGGTCGTCTCGTTGAAGAACCTCGTGACACTGACTTCAGGAGAGTCGGCCGTCGGAATCACAAGGCTCGACCGTCAGCGCGTCCATTGGGTCGGCTGCAATGTCGAGGATCGCGATCTCGGTCACGCCGTCAAAGATTTGCAGAAAGAGCTGAGGAAAATTCCGTCCGTCGACGGGTTCACAGTCAGCGTCGCTGGCGACTGGGAGGATCAGCAGAAAAGTTTCTCAGCACTTACCAACGGCTTCATTCTGGCCGTCATTCTGATGTACATGGTCATGGCCTCGCAGTTCGAATCGTTAGGTGCCCCACTGTTAATTCTGCTCAGCCTGCCGTTAGCGGCGATCGGGGTCGTCACGATTCTGCTCTCAACCGAAACGACGTTGAATGTGCAGTCGTTCATCGGGCTCGTCATGCTGTCAGGGATCGTGGTCAACAACGCCATTGTCCTGATCGATTACATGATGCAGTTGCGGGCGCGAGATCCTCAACGCCCAGGCCTGGAGATCGTCAAGCAGGCGGCGATGCGACGGTTCCGACCGATCCTGATGACAACGCTGACCACCGTGCTGGCCATGCTGCCGATTGCGATGGGCATTGGCGACGGGGGAGAACTTCAAGCTCCGATGGCACGAGTGGTCATTGGCGGTTTGACATCGGGAACGTTGATTACCCTGATAGCAATCCCGCTGGCTTGGTACGCTGCGTTCGGTCGCCGCGTGAAACGATTAGGCGACACACCGGTCGAAACAATTTCGGACAAGCCAGTTCTGGTTGGGAGCGAAACGTGACGGATTCATCGCTGACGGAGATTCTGCAACAGACTCTGGATGACCAACGCCTGTCACGCAATGAGCGGAGGGCTCTTCGCGACACGCTCAAAGAGTTCATCAGAGACAAGGCTTCGCAACTGAAATGTCATCAGGCGGCGTTCGAACTGGCTCGAAACACAATCGACCAGGTGAATTCTTCGGCCGTACTGGAATGGCTTGAGGATGTTTCGCAGGTCATCAGACAAGCGGCGGCACCTGACAAACCCACTACCGATGCCGAAGTCGTTTTCAGCCCCGGCGATCATTGCTGGCAGCGAATCGCGAGTCTGTTGAAGTCGTCACGGCACTCCGTCGACATCTGCGTTTTCACGATCACCGACGACCGAATCACGTCCGCAATTCTGGACGCTCATTCACGGAAAGTGCCCGTTCGAATCATCACGGACAATGACAAAGCAGACGACAGAGGGTCCGATGTCGAACGTCTTGCTCGAGCCGGAGTCGACGTTTGCGTCGATCGAACCCGCCATCACATGCATCACAAGTTTGCGATCTTCGACAAAAAACGATTGCTGACCGGCAGCTACAACTGGACTCGGTCGGCGGCTTCGAGCAACGAAGAGAATTTCATCATCGTCGATGATCCAAGGCTGCGGACCTCTTTCCAGGAAGAGTTCGACCGGCTTTGGAAAGAGTTGTCGACCTGGTGATTTGCTGTTGGGCAGGTCGGCCTACGCCTTCTTCAGCATTCGCTTGAGCCGTTTGAGTTGCGTCATCGCGCTGGCAGCCAGCGTGCCTGTCCGCGTCGTCGTGAACACTCCGGTTGTCAGGCGACGCTTCCACGGCCAGACGTCTTCGACGTACGAACCGACTTTCGAGCAACTATCCGCCAGTCGGATGTCGGCAAGGTTCTGTCGAGTGCTTTGTAGAAAGTGAAGTTCGTTCAAGATCCCTGGCGAGCCACTGGCAAATTCCGGATTCCAGCCAATTTTGAAACAGAACAGGTCATTGGCTGATCTCATATTGAAAGCCGACGCAACCGGCACGCTATCGACAAGGCACTGGTAGATAACGAGGTTCTTTTCAGCCGCCAATCGTGTCGCCAATTCTCGACAGAACTTCTCGGAGCCCGGCGATGACAGAAGGGCAGTACCCTCTTCGCCTTTCCAACCCATTGCTTCGAGTTCCAGAAAAGCCTGGACGTCGTGCTCCGCTCTATCCTCTCTTCCAGCGTACGAAAACGTCACGTCGCCGCATTTAGCGAGTTGTTTTTCCGCACGTCGAAACGTTCGCCGGCGATTTTTCGAGTACAAAGTTTGAAGGCAGTCTTCAGGTACTTCGTCTATCGAGATGATCGCTCGCTCCCGAGTCCAGTCTTCGAACCACGTTGCGTTTGTTGTTGCAGCAGCGGTTTCGAGCATGTTGTTCAACTCGCCGTCGGCGCTGCGGTCAGTAAACGCGACACCCTGCCAGCGGCGTCCTTGCTTGCTCAGCCATTCGAATAGAGCGGCAAGTGCGTCCGCCCCGTTCTGCTTGTCGACGAGGAGTCCGTCGAAAAGCGTGTGCTCGCAGCGCCAGCTTTGGAGATGAGTCATCGGCAACAAGCGGCTGTTTCTCGAAACTTCAAACAGCCCGACTGCCAGCAGTTCCGATCCGTCTGCAGATTCAACGGCGAGAATCAGTGGCTTCTGGTCGTAGGCTCCGTCCAGGTGGTTGACAGCCGGAATCACAAAGTGCGGCGAGAGGAACGCGTTTCCCTCGACGGAATTAGTCTCAAGCTGAGCCCATCGCGATTCGAATTCGGGCGTCAGCTCGTCGAACGGAATTTCGACAACCCGGAGTCCGGAGGTGGTTTCGCAGCCTGACGAAGTCTTGGTTTCCAGTGAGGCCATCGGTACGCCCAAGCTACGTGAAATTGAATTCTGATCAGTAAGACGCCCTTCTCGCGGTGGCACAGGTTGCCGGCAACCGGTGCGGCGTGTCCGCATGAGAAAGTAGATGGCTGCGACGAAGTTACTCCCGTCGTGCGCGACGCTGATTGCAAACAACCAGCGCCACCCAAGGCCTGTCTGCCTCAGAAGATAGCTCGCGAGAATCTGCGCGGGGCAAATGCATCAAAACTGCGACGCATTCCAAAGGTCGAATTATCGCTACGACCTGCACGTTCGCATCAGTCCTTCGTCGCAGCGACGCAGATTTCCCGACGGTTGAATGCGAGCTGTCTCGAACGCACGTTCTGATAGCCCCAGGATCGGATGCGTTTGTGGTAAAGCGGGATCTCGTCGGCCAGTTTCCAGTCCGTAAATTTCAGCGTCAGCAACAGGCCTTCGATGTTTACAGATGAGTGCGTCACGATGGCCTCGATTGTGTCCAGGGCGTAGTTCGGCACGGCCGACGCGTCGCTGGCCAGCCATCGGACGTTTGAAAACATCCGCCGAGGCTGCTCCTTAGCTCGGCCTCGCACGTGCGTGAAGTTGGACTCTTTTGTTAGTGCTTCGTCCATCTCGGCAGGGTCGATGCCCGTCACCTTTAGACCGAGCCCAAGCAGAGCCTGACACGACCCTCCAGGAGAACTGCCGATTTCGACAACGGTCTCCCCGGCCTTTACTGGAAAGCCCGACCACATCAGGCCTTCCACCATCTTCAGCCAGGTTCGTGAAACAGCGTCGGTCGGAAGTTCGATCTGTGGCGCGCCTCCCGGCCAGCAGGATGCACCTTGATCGGCAACGTGCCAGCCGATCCACCACTCGCCCGGTTCGACGAGCACGCAGTCGATCACCAGTTCTCCGGACTCCGGGATCGCGTTGACACTTCTTTGTGTGTTTCCGTCAGCGTTTACTGGTTCAAGGATCCTGCCGATTTCTGTCGCGAGCACCGAGACGCCTGGTTCGAAGCCGCGCGAGCCTGGCATGTAGCGATCACGTTCCCAGACATGCAAGTGCTTACAACCTGCGAGTTGTTCTGCGCTGAGCTTCGCTGCCAACAGCTCGCCGTACTCACGTGCCATCGTCGCACTATCGGACCCAACGACCTTGCCGATCGAGTGTCCCCACGTTCGGGCGAAGACTGATTTGAGTTGGAAGTTCTCGATGAATCCTCGCGTATCGGGTGCCTTGAACGTCACAAATCCGGGCCGGGAAAACGCGAGCCGCAGTTCCGGATGGCGCCGACTGATCTCATTTTTAAGGGCGGCTTCGGCGCCTGCCTGGCAGACGGTGAAAACAAACGACATGAGGTCACTTCCGGAGTGCAGAATGGGGTATAGCTGTGGTGAGTGGTTCGGCGGGAGATTACCGGGCGTGGTCGATGCAGCAAGCGACTTCGTGCATCAGATGATGCCGGCAACGTTGTCTTCCGGCATCATGCTGCGAGAAGACAACACTTGAATTCTTGACGATGTACGCTGACCAGGTTTTGTCGACGAGTCGCAAACTCCGTGACACAAGCGGTTTGCGAAAAACTGTACAACTCTGTTTCGATCTCTGAGCGCTAGGACAGCTCAATGGCATCGGATTTGTTTCTAAGGCTGGGACCTGTCGAAATGAAACCCGAGCGTCTGGGAACTCTCATGAGCAAACCTCTGATTATCGTACTGAGTGATCGAGCCCGCTGGACCAACGATCTACCAACCAGCGGAAGTGATGGCTTTGAGTTTGTGACTTGTTCGGATGTCGAATCGCTCCCGAAGCTGGCCGAGGACAACGAAGCCGCCGGAGTACTCGCGGACCTGGCGAACGTCACGGGCGGCGGCCATTTGCACGAGCGGGTCCTGGAACTGCTCTGCGATCGTATGACCGATCTGCCCGTCGCGATGGTGACCGACGAAGAATGCCCTGAGCCGTTAGAGCGTCGTGCTCTCTACAGCGGCATCATGCACCTGCGTGGCGAAGTGACCGTCGACCGGGTTCTGGACTGGCTGTCTGAACGACTTCCAGGAAGCGCATCGGCCACCGTCACCGAAACAGAAACTCACGCTGACGTCGAAAGCAAAACTGACGACTCCGAAGAAGGTGATACGAAAGACGAACCCCTGGTTGCGACGGCCGACGCTCCTCCAGCTCCCGTGTCGAACAAAGACTCCGCCGTGTTGGCAGGAATCAGCCGGCGATTCGAAACATACTCGCCCGAGATGAAGCGAATGCTCGATGAGGTAGCCATCGCCGCTGACAAAGACGTCACGATGCTGCTGATTGGCGAAACGGGTTCAGGGAAAACCTACTTGTCGAATCTCATCCACGAAGTCTCACCTCGTCGAGATGAGCCGTTCATCACGGTAGCTTGTGGATCGTTGCCCGGCGACTTGATCGAAAGTGAAATGTTCGGTCACATGAAAGGGTCGTTCACGAGTGCTCACGTCGACAAAGAAGGCAAGTTCCTGGCCGCAAAGAATGGGACGATTCTACTGGACGAAATCGATGTCCTTGGGCTTGAACAGCAAGTCAAACTACTTCGAGTCATTGAGACCGGACAATTCGAACCGGTCGGCTCAAACCAGACGATGACTTCACAGGCTCGGCTGGTTGTCGCGAGTAATCTGCCACTCGAACCGCTGGTTGAGAAAGGCTTGTTCCGCCCTGACCTTTACTATCGGCTCAGCATGTTGAAGTTCGAACTGGCTCCGCTGCGAAAGCGAAAGCCGGACATCAAAACGCTGGCCAAGCGATTCATTCAGGACAAGTCACTGAAGCACGAGATGGGCATCGTCCGGATTGAGCAGGAGTTCTTCGACGCTCTGGTCGCCTACCCCTGGCCAGGCAACGTTCGAGAGCTTGAATACGCAATTCAGCGAGCCGTCATTTACTGCCGCGACGGAGTACTGCGAGCCGAGCATCTTCCAAGTCACATTCTGTCTGGAGTTGCCGGTCCGACAAATGATCCAACAGTGAAACTGGAATCCGCAAAGCCGAAAGAAGATTCAAAAGAACTCGGCAGCCAGATTGCAACGACAGAGCGAGACATCATCGAGCAGGCGTTGATCCGGAATAACTACAACCGAACTCGGACAGCGAAGGAACTTGGAGTCAGCCGCGTGACGCTTTACAACAAAATGAAACGGTACGACCTGAGCTAAGCAACGTCGTACGAACGCTCTCCCGCGTTCGACGTTCGGCAGCTCACGACAAGCACCGCTTCAAGAGCCCGGCATTATGATGTGCTGGGTTCTTTTTTCGTATCAAACCAGACGACCAGCCAAGCACAGCCCACTGCATTAAAAAATGTCACCCACGTTTGAAACATGCAAGCACTTCCATTTCCTTCAATAGAGGAAATCGGGCGCGCAGCATCCGGTAACGTTTTGGCCATGATCGCCCCAAAAACAAACATTGCAAAGATCGGTGCCCAGAACGAAAGCACAGACAAGGCAAATCGCAAGAGTGGGTTTCTAGAACGACGATGAACTGGCGTACGGTCCAAAAGACGGTCAGACCAACCCGGGCCAGCGAGAAGTCCCAACGCTATTCCTTGCAGGGCGGCGAGCCAGATAAAGAGCGCCCAGGCAGTAGAGCCTTCTCCGAGACTTAGAAGCATACCGCAGATGCCGAAAAGCAGATTTATCCCAGACACGACGGCCGCCCGTTTTCTCACGGCAACGATTTCAGCTTGAGAGATACTCATGGATAATCACACCAAGCAGGAACAGTACGGCGGTTTCAGGAGCAATTCGCTTAACAGAGATATTCGTCGAAGAATCACGCCGGTGGCAGCGCAATTGAGAAACGAGTTCCTCGGCCGGGATCACTTTCGCAGGTGATGGTCCCGTTGTGAGCCTCAACAATCTTGCGGACGGTCGGCAGGCCCAGTCCGCTGCCGTTTGGTTTGGTCGAGAAGAAGATCTGAAACAGCTTTGACCGAGTGGCTTCGTTCATGCCCTGGCCGGTGTCGATAAACTCAAGCCTGACGAAACCGTCGCGAACAAACGTCTGAAGCTCCAGCAGCCCGCCTTCGGGCATCGCTTGTTGAGCGTTGCGTGCCAGATTCATCAGCACCTGCCGAAACAGGGACCCGTCCAAACGAACCGGCGGCAGGTTGGATTCAAGATGCGGGCTGACGTCGATGCCGGATTCGTCCGCCGTCGGTTTATAGAAGTCGACGAATTCTCGAACGGCGGAGTTGAGGTCTGACTCGACCAGCTCGAGCTCACCGACTCTCGCAAACTGCAGAAACGCATTGAGAATTTCGTCGAGGTGTCCGCATTCCTGCTGCACTCGCTGAAGCTTCGTGAGCATCCGCTGGTCGCGCGCTGTCTCGCTTTCCTGCAACTCCTCGACGAGCAGTTCGAGATTCAGGCTGATCGTCGATAGCGGGTTGCGGATCTCATGCGCAAGCCCGCCGGCAAGCGACGCGATCTCAGAGTACTGAGCCAGCAGTCTTTGTCGTTCCTGATCTTCCACCGGTAGATTTCCGCAAACGGTCTGGAGAGAAGCAAACGATTGTCTCGAAGTGAGAGCTTTTTACCAGAGGCCGTGCGTTGCGGAAACATCCATTCGTTCTGCTGCACAATAACCGGCAGGCCATCTCATGGCTCAGTGATTCACGTAGAACTCGACTGAGGTCAGCAACGCCCATGTCGCATCCCGAATCGCGGTTTCATGATCGACGCTTGGATCGTTCAGAAAATCAACCATGACGGACGATTCTTCGGTCGTCGGAAACCGGGAAAGCACGGACAGGTAAAGTTCCTCAACCAGTGAAGCCGGTTGCTTAATCTTCGTCAGCTTATCGATCAAGTTTCCGGGATGCGGACTCAGTAGCTTCTGAATCTCGATCGAATTCCGCCAGAACAACGCTCCCTTGACGGTGGCTTTGAATTCGCCTTCCGGTTCTCTCGCCTCGTTGGCGAATGCCGTCGAGAATGCTGACTTCAATTCGGCGAGTGTCGGAAGCGATGCATCGTCAGTCGAATCAGCCGTCGGTCCGCTATCAGCATCAGTTTTTTCGGATTCGGGATTGCTCTTTTTCTCTTCAAACAAGGTCGTGTTGCCCGTCGCTCGGACAACGCTGGCAAGAAGCTGCTCTGCCATCAACGGCCGCTCGATAGCGACTGCAAATCGATCAGTAGCTGGCGAATCCGTGTCGTCTGCGAATCGGCTTGATCGTTGCCAGGTCTTTGAAAGCACGATCTCTCGAATGAGCCACTTCAGGTTGTAGTCATGTGCGATGAATTCGTCGGTCAGTAGATCGAGCAACTCGGGATGCGAAGGCGAATTATCTGAGTGATCGAGATCGACTGGATGAACGATGCCTCGACCAAGCAGGGCATACCAAACTCGATTAACAGTCGTTCGCGCAAACTGACGGTTCTCTGGACGTGTGAATTCTTTTGCCAGTAGCTCAACGGCACTCCATTCCGGTCTCGGTGGAACAGGTTGCTTTTTCTTGTTAGGAGGTGGCGATTCAGACGGCTTCGGCTCGGGGATTGAGAAAGCGGTGCCGCCTGGAATTCGAGGGCCTGTTTTTCTTTGAGTTGGATCGAAAACGGATACGAACTCAATCGGAGCGGTCATTGCCTTTTCACCGACTGCCGGAAACTTCACATCGCGCCGCACAAACGTGTTTTTGTAAACGGCAAACAGTCCTTGAAAATCCAACTGTTTATAGTCGTCAATGAAAAGGTGGTCGTGACACTCGGCACACTGAAGATCCTGACCGAGGAACATTCGTCCGATGTCACGCACAAGTCCGGGATAGTCGACCGGATTCTGGCCATATTTACTCAGCCGCTTCGACATGAAGTAAGCCGCCGCGCGGTTGTCCTCATCGTCTGCATCAGCGTTAAGAATCTGATAAACGATCTGATTCCAGGGTTTGTTCTGTGCGAAGGAGACTTCCAGCCATGCCTGCCAGTCTGGATCGTCGCCTCGACGTTCCATCAGGATGACGTGAAACAGATCGGCCATTCGACGAGACCAATCAGGAGAGGCCAATAACTCCTCGACCACCCGCTCCCGTTTTTCGCTGGCGACGTCGGCGATAAACGTTCGCACGCGGGTAGAGCTGGGAATCGTTCCAGTAAGATCGAGCGAAACCCGCCGAAGAAACTCGGCGTCATCACCGATCGGCGCTGGCTTTGCGGCACCAAACTCTGACTGAACGACCTCGTCAATTCGTTCATGCAACGGCCTGGTCCGAGTGTTGTCAGTTGCCTCGACAACACGTGATGCCAGAACGACCAGGACGGCAATCAATACTCGATAACAAGGCTGAATTCTAACGACCATACAGCACTCCGAATTGCAAATAATGTCGAACCGTTGTGGGTGAGTTCGCATTGTCGAAACGGCAGTTGCTCTTACGCCTTTGATTGTGCCAGATATTCGTAGAAACATGAAGCAGGAGTGATAGCGGGCGTGAGCAAGTGGTCCGTTTGCTGCCCCCTGCCGCGAATCTACTTCAAAAACTTTGACAATAAATGAAAAACGGGACCGATGCTCGTTGAGCTTCGATCCCGTTCTAATTTGGTCGATGTTCACCGATGGAGCAATATTCCGACCGCTGAACAAGAATCCTGCTGCGATTACTCAGCAGCTGCTTCGCCTTCAGCAGCAGCTTCGCCTTCAGCAGCAGCTTCGCCTTCAGCAGCAGCTTCGCCTTCAGCAGCAGCTTCGCCTTCAGCAGCAGCTTCGCCTTCAGCAGCAGCTTCGCCTTCAGCAGCAGCTTCGCCTTCGCCACCTTCTTCTGCGTGTTCCATTCCTTCATCAACGCCCGCTTCTGCTTCTGCGTGGCCATCACCTTCGACGGCTGGGCCAGCATCCGAATCAGCGGGAGCTCCGCCACAGCCAACCAGGAACAGAGCAATTGCGAGAGCGCTGAGAGTTGATACGAAAGATTTCATCACGTTTTCCTCTTTAGATGCATTTCTGTCAGAAATTGACAATTGGGTTTCTCACTTGGAAACACCTTGTTTTGACGCTGTCCAACAGGATGCGCGTCGGGCGCGGCATATTCCCGATCAGGCCTGTTTTCTGCAACTTTGGCGACATTGATTATTTTTGCATTCGCCAAGTGGCCAGATTACTAGCGGATTAGGCAAGTTTCAGTCCGGCTTCCGTTCCAGCAAGTCTCCATCGGCATTTGGAATCCGTACAAAACTGAACGTTCCTGATGCCAGAGCTACTCTGACATCATCGGCCGTCGTCATTTCTGCCTGAGCAACCGAGGTCGTTGCGCCCGAATGAGAAACCTTCGCCGAAATCAGCAGCCGTTCGCCGTTCCAGCCTGGTCGGATGAAATGAACGTTCAATTGGCAGGTCACGGCAAAGCAGCCGTCGAGTGTTTGAGTCGAAACGGCCACTCCCATCGCCGTGTCCAGAAGCGTGGCGATGACTCCGCCGTGAGCAATCCCTCGCGTCCGCAGGTGCATTTCTGACACGTTCAGGGCGAGAGTTGCCGTACCGTCGCCACGATCAACGAC
Organism: uncultured Planctomycetaceae bacterium; assembly: GCA_943787265.1. Classification (GTDB taxonomy): domain Bacteria; phylum Planctomycetota; class Planctomycetia; order Planctomycetales; family Planctomycetaceae; genus JABMPE01. The sequence goes on from CALSLT010000007.1 coordinate 95,008, forward strand.
TTCCGCGCCGAGCATCGCCAGAAACGGCGATTCCTCGAATGGTTTTCGGCGTTCCGCTTCGTCTGCTGCTGTCATCGAGTTTGCCCTGGAATTGTCGCGGAAGATCTGCACTGCGATGAATCATCGCGCTCCGAATTCCACAAAAAGGCGACGTCAGTTGGCAGAATCCGGAGAACGGAGCAGGTTCGCGAAGTGTCTCGATAAACGCAATAATCTGCCCGGTTTGAGGTACGGCAATCGGCCAGAACCGTCGCTCGCGGCCTCTTAAGACACTCACTTACACAGGACTTCCGATGAGTCTGTTTCGACCCGACGTCGATCGAATCCAGGGTTACGTTCCCGGCGAACAGCCGCAGGACGACGGCTGGATTAAGCTCAACACGAACGAAAATCCTTACCCACCGTCGCCGAAAGTGGCCGCTGCGGTGGCCGAAGCCTGTTCGGGACGTCTGAATGTTTACCCGGATCCGCTGGCGAGTCGTTTTCGCAAAGCGACCGCCGAATTGTTTAACGTCGATCAAGACTGGATTCTTCCCGGCAATGGCAGCGACGAAATCCTGACAATCCTGAATCGCGCGTTCGTCGACCCGGGCGAGCTGATCACCTTTCCATACCCGAGCTACACACTTTACGAGACACTGGCCGACATCCAGGGCGCCGCTCACGAGAGGCTGCTACTCGAACCCGACTGGTCATGGGACATCGATCGCGTGCGGCCGCAAATTGAACGCAGCAAACTCGTGCTTGTTCCGAACCCTAATTCGCCGTCGGGAAACTGCTGGGCCGACGAAACGATCCACGAGCTCGTTCCACCCAACGGAGTCTTCGTCCTCGACGAAGCGTATGGCGACTTCCGCGCCGAGCCTCACCAGGGCGAAATCCTGCACTCGGATGATGGCCGCCGGATGGTAATCACAAGAACGCTCAGCAAGTCGTATTCTCTGGCGGGTATTCGGTTTGGTTTCGCGGTAGCCCATCCGGATTTGATTTCCGGGATGCGCAAGGTCAAAGACAGCTACAACTGCAACACCTTGTCCCTCGCCGCCGCTACTGCCGCTGTCGAAGACCAGGACTGGATGCTCGGAAATCGTCGCAGGATCATCGCGACACGCGATCGACTGACAAAGTCTCTATGCGAGCTGAACTTCGACACCGTCGACAGCGAGGCGAACTTCATCTGGGCAACGCATTCCGAAATTAGCCATCAGAAGATCTATGAAAAACTGAAAGCTCGCAAAGTACTTGTTCGGTTCATGAAATTTCCGGAGTCGTTGAACGACTCAGAACTGACCGGACTTCGCATCACCGTCGGCACGGACGACGAGACGGATGGGTTCCTCGAAATTCTTCGCGAGATAATGGAGTAAGGGCGTCGGAGTTTCAGGAGGCGACTGAGTGGACCGTCTGACAAAGCAGCACCGAAGCTGGAACATGTCCCGGATTCGCGGCGCGAATACGAAACCCGAGATACGCGTTCGTTCGATGCTTCATCAGATGGGATACCGATTTCGTCTGCACCGCAAAGACCTGCCTGGCAAGCCAGACATCGTTCTACCAAAGTATGAAACTGTCATCTTCGTGCATGGCTGCTTCTGGCATCGCCACCCGAATTGCCAATTCGCCTACACTCCGAAAAGCCGGGTCGACTTCTGGAAAAAGAAGTTCGCTCGCAACGTAGAACGGCACGACGAAGTAGAAGCGGAGTTGACGGCTGATGGCTGGCGTGTCGTCATCGTTTGGGAATGCGAAACGAAAAACGAAGAGAAGTTGTACGAACTGCTGACTCAAAACATGGAATAGTCGAATGTCAGAATTACCGCACAGCCACGAGCTGCTAACACGAACCGAGAGCCGCTTGTTGATTGTCGACATGCAGGAAAAACTTGTGCCCGTGATCAGCGGCCACGAAGCCGTTCTTGCTAACTGCATCAAGCTGATCGAGGCGGCAAAGATTCTCACTGTGCCAACGACGGCAACGGAACAGTACCCTAAAGGGCTCGGTTCATCCGTTGCGCAAATTGCTGAACGAGTTTCAGATCGTCCTGAGAAGATCGAATTCAGTTGCCTCAACTGCCTCGATTGGAATTCGGCAGGCTCCGATCCTGCAGGACGCTTCAAGGTCGTCGTGGCGGGAATCGAGTCGCACGTTTGCGTGCTTCAGACGGTGCTCGATCTCTTGTCTCAAGGCTTCCGAGTGTTCGTAGCGGCCGACGCAGTCGGCAGTCGCAAACAGGGCGATCGCGAAATCGCTTTGCAGCGGATGGCATCGTCTGGAGCCGTGATTACGACTACAGAATCAGTTCTGTTTGAATGGTGCGAGCGCGCCGGAACTCCCGAGTTCAAGGAAATCAGCCGGCTGGTCAGAGACTGATCAGCGACTTATGCTCCGCCGCAAATTTTGCACATTCACAGATTCCGCACACACATAGCCGAATAGCCATTCGCAGAGAGAAACAACGCATGTCGGAGTACAACGTTTTCGGAGTAGGCAACGCACTGGTCGACGTTCAGACGCAGGTTTCTGATGAGACACTGATCGAAGTCGACTTCGCCAAAGGCATCATGACGCTCGTCGACGAGCCGACGCAACAACGCGTACTCAGTCGGCTTGAAGGTTCAAAGCTGAATCGCTGCGCGGGCGGCTCAGCAGCAAACACGATCATTGGAATCTCCGAGTTCGGAGGGACGACTGCCTACGCCGGTAAAGTAGCCAACGACGAAATCGGCGAGTTCTTTCTGAAAGATCTGCGAGAACTTGGTGTGTCGATCGAGGTGCCTCAAGCGGAAGGTCAAAGCGGAACGTGTGTCGTTCTGATTACGGAAGACGCTCAACGGACGATGCTCACAAACCTGGCAGTCTCCGCGACGCTTTCCCCGGATGACATCGATGAAGACGAGATTCGAAAGGCAGATTGGATTTACGTCGAGGGATATCTTTTCGCCGTTGAGTCAGGCAAGGCCGCCGCGAGAAAAGCGATCGACATTGCGGTCAAGCATGGTGTGAAAGTTTCGCTGACGGTTTCCGATCCATTCTTAATCGACATCTGCCGGGACGAGTTCTGGGAGTTGATCGAAGGCCCGGTTGATCTGCTCTTCTGTAATCTCGAAGAAGCACGCAGCCTCACCAAGAAACACGATCCGGCAGACTGTGCTCAGGAAATTCACCAGCACGCCGCCGCCGTCGCGTTGACTCTTGGCGAAGACGGTTCGCTCCTGATGGAAGGTAACAAGCTGATTCCGATCGAAGGAGTTTCCGTCAAAGCCGTCGATACAACCGGTGCCGGAGATATGTACGCCGCAGGAATTCTTTACGGCATCACGAACGGCCTTTCGTGGAAGCAGGCAGGCCATCTGGCGTCGCACGCTGCAGCACGAGTCGTCAGTCAGCTCGGTGCTCGCCTCGAGAATCCATTCACCGCCGAAGAAATTCAGTCGTTGACTTCATAAGCAGGCCAACAAACGGCTGCCTCTTCAGTTTTTTGACAAACGACGGACAGAATCGTGGCGCAACTCCGCCAGGTATTCTGAATTTCGAATGTTAAGAACTCGTGATACCGAGCAAACGGCCACTGTGATTGCTTAGCCGACTAAGAACATTCGTTTCCTCATCTTGGTAATGCAGACGTGCAAAACTGCCAAATGCCCGATACGGCTAACCGCAATCCAAAAAAGATCGGGTGAGAGACTGCAACACGGCACGTAATTCGGCAATACTACTCGCGCAGCCGGTCGCCTGTGCCGTTTTAAGCGTTGGCCCGCGCGCGAAGTGGCATTGGCCGGCTGCATTATAAAACGACGCAAAAAGCCCGACCTGTAAAGGTCGGGCTTTTTTATTTACTTAGCGCTGAACGATCGAACCCTGTAACTGTGAGTTCGAAGGTTCAGTCAGCGCTGAACCTTCGAACTCGGTGCGCCTCGCTGTCACCGATGTAGACGTTGCCAAGGCCGTCAACGAAGACACCGTGCGGTCTGGCCGTGCGACACTTCAAGGGATCGCCATCAGGCCCGTCGCCGCGCTGACCGTCACCGACGAGTAACTCCAGGATGCCAGTTGAAGCTCGAATGACTCGCACAGAATGACTCTCCGTGTCGGCAAGAAACACGTCTCCGGCGCGACTGATCGCAATTCCTTTCGGACCGGAAAGTGTGGCCAGCCTGGCCGGGCCGCCGTTTCCAGTGAAGCCTTTCTTACCGGTACCGGCAAGGTGATGCAGCGTCTTAGTCTTTAGGTCAATTCGATAAACGGCGTTCCCTTCACGAAGAGCCAGATAGAGGCTGTGCTTCCCGTCGAAGTCCAATGCTCGCGGCCCATTCAGCGGCGTCCCCTTGACCGAAGCACCGTCGGGCGTTGATTTTCGTGCTCCCGTACCGCCGAAGGTTTCAATGATGCCGCTTTCGAGATGCACGACTCGGACTCGGTGATTCCCGATGTCGCAGATGTAGAGATTTCCCTGGTGATCCAATGCGATCGAGTGTGGCCGGTTCAATGTCGCCTTAGTTGCCGGCCCGTTGTCGCCCGAGAATCCGACTTTGCCAGTTCCGGCGACGGTCGAGATGATTCCTGACTTCGCATCGACGCGTCGAACGATGTTGTTCTTCATTTCGACAAAAAACATATTCCCGGCAGAGTCGAAACGGACTTCGTACGGCTCGTTCAGTTTTGCTTCGGTCGCTGGCCCTCCATCGCCCGAGTACCCCTGCTTGCCGCTGCCCGCAACGATGGTGATCTTGCCGGTTGATTCGTCCAGACGCCGCACGACGTGAGTGGCGATCTCACAGATGTAAAGTGCTCCGTCCGGCCCCTTGGCCAGGCCGTACGGTTCTCCAACGGGCGTTTCTTTCGCAACTCGTTCTCCGATTTCCAGACCGGGCGTTCCCGTGCCGGCAATCGTCACCACATCCGCCGCCGATACTCTGCCGCTAACCAAGGCTAGTGCGAGTACGCCCGCAACTAACGTAAAAGTCAGCACGTGGCGTGACGAATTTCGAGGGCGGAAGAAGATGTAGTGGCGATGGTTCATTCCAAAGTTCCTTTCGAGATGCAAGGCCATCGTTGCCTGCTGGACCGCAGTTCAACGGACCAGCCACTTTAGCGACGAACACCCCGCCGTGGGAGCATCGGCGGCGGTCACGGCTGCAATCTGCAGGCAGTTTGCTACTCGACAACATGCACAAGCATGGCGTCATGCCCGCGGGCACTCCAGTGTGAACTTGCCACAACCACAACGGTGTCGCTGACTTTCAAAGCACACTCTTTGAGGCCCCATGCCGTCGCGAATTCTGCCAGCTCGTCGCCAGCCTGGGCTGCTTGTTGCCAGACGATCGGAGTAATTCCCCAGAGTAGTGTCATCCGTCGCGCCGTTCGCCACGACCTGCAAACGGCCAGGACCGGCACCAGTCGGCGCTCTTTCGAAATCGCCAGGGCCGATCGCCCAGAAACGGTCGCTACCGCGATCAGACGAGCGTCCAGTCGATCAGCCGTGGCCACCGCGCCGACGGCCACGGCTTCTGTAATGACTTGAGCCTGTGCGGAGGTCGCTGGCAGGTCCTGACGAACGACCGGGTTGGCCACAAGAAGTCTTTCAGCATCCCGGATGATTCGGCTCATCATGGCGACAGCCTCGCGGGAGTATTCGCCGATGGCGCTTTCGCCGGAAAGCATGACAGCGTCCGAACCGTCGAGCACGGCGTTCGCAACATCGCTGGTTTCGGCACGAGTCGGCAACTCATTCTGCTGCATGCTGTCGAGCATTTGGGTGGCCGTGATTACGGGCACACGCCTCTGGTTACACAGCCGAATGATGCGTTTTTGAATTCCCGGCACGGTGACGATATCTACTTCGACCCCCAGATCGCCTCGGGCAACCATCACCGCGTCAGATTCATCGATGATCGCTTCGAGTTGTGCGACTGCTTCGCCCTTTTCGATCTTTGAAACGATCATTGGAGGCGTCGCTGTGCCGGAGTCTTCGATGCATGATCGCAACAACAGAACGTCGTCAACACTTCGCACGAAGCTGAGGCCAACAAAATCAATCTGGTTCTCAATGGCCCATTGAAGGTCCACTCGATCTTTTTCTGTCAGCGACGGCGTGCTTAAAGCGACTCCTGGCAAGTTGACGCCCTGTCGACTGCGAATCTTTCCCGCAGCATCCACAACGCAGCGAGCCCATCCTGCTTCCTTGTCGGTTTCTTCGACACGCATTCCGACCGTTCCGTCGGCGAGAAGAATTCGATCGCCGGCTTTGACGTCATCGATCAAGGGCTTGTACGTGCAGGTCAGCTCGGAACTATTGGCAGATTCGCGGCCGCGGATGAACGTAAAGACGGCTCCTTCGGGACAGGACACGCTACCACCAGTAAGCTGACCCAGCCGAATCTTCGGTCCCGACAGATCGCCAAGCAGTCCGACCGGTTTATCGAGTTCTTCGGACAGCGATCGCACATGATCAACAATTTTCGAAAGCCATTCGTGCGACCCATGAGCGAAGTTGAGTCGGAAGATGTCAACGCCGCGCAGGATGAGGTCGCGCAACGCTTCGCGGGTTTCGCAGGCTGGACCAACCGTGGCGATGATCTTCGTTCTGGCGAGCGGATTCTCTCGATAGTCGGTGCCAAAACTCATGAACTGTCTCCTACGTCAAAAGTGCCGAGTGTGTGAACTTGCCTGTTCGTGATACTTCCCAGGCTCCATCATGCGAGAGTGAGAACCTGCAAGCACTGTCTGCCGGAGTCTATCGAACAAATGCAAGAGACGAATCGCAATCCGCTGATTGATCGCCTTTCGATTGTGCTGGGGACGGGGCTCGGCATCGGCTTCGCGCCGGTTGCACCGGGAACTTTCGGGAGTTTGCTTGGTCCACCGCTGGTCTGGGGAGTGCTCCAGACCGGGTTGCCGGTGCCCGCCGTGCTTGCCTTTGCAGCAGTGTTTATCGCTGTCGGAATTCCAATCTGTACGGCAGCGTCCGCAGCACTGGGCAAGCATGATCCCGGTCAAGTTGTGTACGACGAAATTGCCGCCTTCTGGATCGTTTTCCTGCCGCACATCCTGCTTGGAAAACCGATTGGCTGGTTGGCCGCGATCGGCGGCTTCGTATTCTTCCGAGTTTTCGACATCGCCAAACCCTGGCCAGTCAGTCGTCTTGAAAAGCTGCCCGATGGTTCTGGAATCATGGCAGACGATCTTGCTGCCGGTGCCTTCGCCGCAGCTTGCCTGTTTATCCTGGAAGAAGTCGTCGCTCGATACTTTTGACCGGTTTTTGATCTGAAAGAGTCTCCAGCCGCGGTACGATGCCATCAATATCTAGAGCACTTTCAGAAATGGTTTTCAGTGTCCTGCAGGAGGGCCACCAAGGAAACAAAGGCCATTCAGCGTTCCAGCTCCTGCACAGATACCATGAAAATGGCCTAAGCGAGAAGTTTGCGAAAGATTGCCGGATCGCGACTTACCAGGAGATTGATAACGATGGAGAACGGAACGAATGGCCGAACTCTGGCCAGCGGTACTCGGTCAGCACTAATCGCTTTGTGTGTTGTGCTGTTTTCGTTTCACGCCGCGTGTGCCGACATCGTCTATCTGAAGACGGGCGGAGTCATGCGAGGCTTGATCAAAACAGCCGACGACTCCAAAGACGATACGTCGGTGACGATGAGTCTGTTATCCGGCGCTGAAGTCGAACTGACCGTTGAGCACATCTCCAGCCGACAGCTTCGGCCGCTGAAGTTCGAAGAGTACGAAGTCCGCGCGGAGTCACTGCCAGACACTCTGAAAGCGCACTGGGAACTCGCTGAGTGGTGTCGCGAACAGAAGCTGGACGAGCAACGTGAGATTCACCTGGAAATCGTTCTCGCGATCGATCCGGAACACCGGCAGGCCCACTACGGATTGAGGCACACGTTTTATCGTGAACAGTGGATGACTCGCGAAGAGTACGACCAGACTCGAATTGCCGACGGCTTCGTTAAGTACAAAGGCAAGTGGGTACGGGCCGACAAGCTTGAATCCGTAAAGAGTGACGATGCGGCTACGAAGGCTGAACGAGAGTGGTATGCCAAGGTTCGAATCTGGTTGAACTGGGCGACCGGCAACCATCCCGAACGAGCTGCCGACGGCTTGAACAATCTGCGAGAGATCGGTGAGCCCGAGGCTGTTTCAGCTCTCGTCCAGTTCCTGGGAAAAAGCCAGCGAGCCGACGTGCGACGATTGTTCATTGAAATCGTCGGGAAGATCGAAGGCACGGCACCAATTGTTCCATTGGCAACGCTGTCCGTTCGCGAAGATGTCAGAGAACTTCGTGAACTGGCACTGACGATGATCGGCGAGGCTCACTACGACCAGGCTCGGCAGCTTGTGATCGATGAACTCCGCGATCGAAATAACATCGTCGTACGCCGCGCAGGAACAGTCCTGGCAAAGATCGGTGACGAAACTTCGGTTCCTGCGCTGATCCGGGCTCTCGTCACAACACACAGCTACAAGGTGCGAGTTCCCGTGCAGGGCTACAGCTTCGGCGTCGACGGTTCGATCCCAAGCGGCTCAGGACTGCCTCCAGAAATTGAAATCGGACTTCGAACCGGCGTTTACGACAGCGTTCAGGTCGTGCCACTTCTGGGTGCGGCGCGAGCAACAAAACTGATTCCCGTCGCCATCAACCGTGAAAACGCCGAGGTTCTGATGGCGCTGCGTCAGATCACGGAGAACAATTTCGGCTTCGACGAAAAATCCTGGCAACGCTGGTGGAACGTCGATCGCAGCCAGACAACCCTCGCGCCGGACCTTCCTTAGCTCCACCGTTGAGTCAGAACTGCAAGCTACATTTCGCTAAGAAGTTCGGTGTCAGTGATCACGCGACATTCGGGCAGGCTTGATAGAAACAGTCGGCCGTAAGGTTTCGTCCGGACTCGAGGGTCGAGAATCACAACCTGGCCAGTGTCCTGGCTGGAACGGATCAATCGGCCGAACCCTTGCTTCAGTTTGATAATCGCTTCCGGAACCTGGTATTCCATGAATGGATTGCCGCCACGAGCACGGATGGACTCGACGCGAGCTTCCAGAAGCGGCTGATCAGGAACGCTGAAGGGTAGCTTGGTGATGATGACGTTCTGAAGAGCGTCGCCCGGCACGTCGACCCCCTGCCAGAAACTGTCCGCTCCAAACAAAACAGCACTAGGTTCCTTGCGAAACTTTTCAAGCATCTGTGACCGCGGGAGTCCGTCGCCCTGACAGTACAACGCAATGTTCTGTTCGCTGAACCACGACCCGAGTCTTGCCGAACAATTCTTGAGCGTCCGGTAGCTCGTGAATAAAACAAACGCTCGACCGGCAGTTTCCAGAACGTGTTGCTGGATTGCCGCACAAAGTGCAGTTTCAAAATCGGCTGGCTTCGCAGTCGGGTCCGGCATTCGGTCGCGGACGATCAGCTTTACCTGGCGTTGGTAGTCAAAGGGACTTCCCAGTTTCTTCTCAATTGCCGATGTCAGTCCCAGTCGACTCTTGAAAAAGTCAAAGTTCTCTTCGCCAATCGCCAATGTGGCGCTCGCCAGAACGACCGTCTTCTTGACGTTGAACAATTCGTCTCGAAGGACTGGACCAACTTCGACGGGACACGAGACAAGGCGAGTTGATTCTCGACGACCAGACGTTGCTTCAATCCAAAAAACGGAATCATCTTCGGTTTGCGAAATCCACGAATCGACCGACATGGCCAGCATGCTGCAGCGTTCTGACGCGGACTTGAGCTCAATGCGTTTCTCTTCCGCCTCGATCTCTTCTGACTCCTGGGCCAGACGAAGGCCGAGTTTGCGGAGTGCAGGCGTCAGTTCGTTGGGAATCTCGACGGGACTTCTCACTCGGCCGTTAGTGGGACACTTCGACTGTCGCCAGTTTCGCATGGCTGCGAAAAAATCGGCGTAGTACTCGCGAAGTCGAATCACCGCTTTCTGGCAGTCGGTCAGATTGTGTGCAACCAGCAGACCTTTGTTTGTCCGATCGTTGTAGAGGCGATTGAGCAAGTATTCGACCTGACCGCTGGAAGCTGATATCCCGAGGTGGTCGCCAGCAACGCCCTCGATCGTGTGAGCTTCGTCGAGAATCGCAATGTCGTAATCGGGCAGGATCGCCGCTCCGTCACGCCGCAACGCCAGATCAGAGAAGAACAACGCGTGATTCACGACCAGAATGTCGGCATTCCAGATTCGGCGGCGAGCCTGGAAGTAGTAGCAGTCTTCGTAGAAGTCGCAGTGCTTGCCGAGACAATTGCCGTGTTCACTCTGAACTTCTTCCCAGACCGAAGGCATCGGGCGAAAGTCGAGATCCGAGCGACTGCCGTCTTTGGTCGACTTGGACCATTCGACAATGTCTTCAAGCTGCCGGACTTCTTCCGGGCGAGCGTACAACGAATCAGAACGCTCAATCGCACCGAACATCCGTCGCAGACTGATGTAGTTAGACCGGCCTTTAACGAGCACCGACGAGAACTCGACCGGCAAAACGGAATTCAGAAACGGAAGGTCGCGGTGAAACAGTTGCTCCTGCAAACTGATCGTGTGCGTTGAAATCACGATCCGCTTGCGAGGCTGTTTGTCGTCCTTCTTTTCGCCTTGGTCGCTGGTCGCGTGCAGGATAGCTGGCACCAGATACGCGAAGCTTTTACCGACTCCGGTTCCAGCCTCAACGACCAGATGCGATTCCTCACGAATCGCCTGCTCAACGGCGGATGCCATTTCCAGTTGTTGAGGCCGACTTTCGTAGCGTTCCAGGCGTTGGGCAATTCGCCCATCGTCACCGAGAATGGATTGAGCGTCGAGTTCCATTTACGGGACTCGCTGAAAAGCGACGATGCAAAGGTCATCGCTTTGCGAGTGGCCACCTGCGAAGCGACTGACATCGTCGACTGTCGCTTTGACGAGAGCATCGACCTCAAGCGGGCCGCCTTTTATGAATGCCTGCAGCCGTTTGCTGCCGTAGATCTCACGGTTGGTTTTCATGGCTTCCGTGACGCCATCCGTGTAAAGCACCCACGTGTCACCACTCTTCAGCGGGTGAGCCGATTGAACGAACGTTTGATCCGGAATAATTCCTAACGGCAGCCCAGTATCGTCACCTTCGATCTGCTCGACATTCCCGTCCAGGTCGCGAGCGATCGGCGGAAGATGACCCGCGCTGACCAGAACGATCTCATGCGATTTCGGCTCCAGCACAGCCATCGCGCACGTGATAAATCGGTGACCGAGTCCGCTGGTCGCGATTTCAGAATTCAGACCGGACATCGCTTCGGCCGGCGTCTTCTTGGTTAACAAGTGGTATCTTGCTGCGGAGTAAAGGCGAGCCATCAGCAACGCGGCAGGGACACCTTTACCAGCGACATCCGCCACCGTAATTGCAATGCGACCATCGGGGAGTTCGATGTAGTCGTAGTAGTCGCCGCCGACATGTTGAGCAGCCTCATAGAAGTCCGCGAAGTCGTATTCTTTGACGTCAGGCGACTTGTTCGGCAAGAAACCAATCTGCACCTGCATGGCGATCTCGAGATCGCGTTCCAGGTTTTGTCGATTGATCAACGTCTGGTGCATGTTCGCATTTTCGATGGCGAGCGTGCACTGCGTCGCAATGTTGACGAGCAGGTCGAGATCGTCTTCGGTGAACTTTGACCTCAAATCGAAAGTCGTGATCTGGATCACTCCAAGCCGTTGTCCGGCCTGAGTAATCAACGGAGCACACATCATCGATCGAATCTGCAATCCGGCCAGACTCTCGCTGCTGACAAACCGACTGTCTTCACTGGCGTCGGCGCTGAGGATCGCTTCGCCCGACCGCATGGCTCGATTGACGATCGTCCGACTAACCGACATCGAGTCGTCATCTTTTCGCCGGTTACGGCAGGCTCTGACTTGAGGTTCTTCCTGATCCTCTTCCTTCAGCAGCACGAACGCCTGATCGGCCTGTGGGAAGATCTGGAACAGAGCGTCGAGAATCGACGGCAGCACGTCGTCAATGTTCAGGACGTTACTGAGGTGCTTGCCGATTTCGAGAATCGCTCGCAGTTTGACTTCCGGTTTGACGCTCAGCCGAACGCCGGAACCTGAGCGAGCGTCAATTCGCGAGATGATTGATGAACGTTCGTCGTCGTCATCATCGCCAAGTGCCTCATCCGCGTTGACTGGAACGCTGATGTTCGCAGTTGCCCGAATGGCGTCGTTGTCCGCAGGCTTTCTCGGTTTAACGTAGGCCGTGTCTTCACTGAGGTCGCCGTTGCTGCTGTCGTCATGAAACGAGTAGGTGTACTCGCACACCCGAACGACATCGCTTTCCTTCAATAGTGTGGGCTCGGCAACGTCTGCTTCGTTGACCTGAGTGCCGTTTCGGCTGCGAAGATCTTTGACGTAGTAGCTGCCGTGCGACTGAACGATCTGAGCGTGTTGACGGCTGACAGCTCCGTCTTCGAGGATCACCGCGCAACTGGGGTGTCGACCGAAAACGATGCGGTCGCCCTCAAGCGGGATAACCTTCCCCGCGTCTTCGCCAGTGAGTACCTTCAGATGTGCCACAGTGGCCCCAGCATTGAGCATGAAACGCCGCGCGATCGCGCGTGAAAAACGCTGGTCAGTCTAATCAGGCGACGACGGTCCGGCAACGAGGCGAGCGTCTCACAGGCATCGTGCAGAACGCCTGTTCGGTAACTGACCATCCGCAACTTTCGCAGGAAATGAATGCCGACCTGATTTGCGGCCGTCTCATTTTTCGGGTTGTTGCTTGCGCGGAACTTTCATCTCGAACGTCACCAACTGGTCTTCGCGCCTGACGACGAGACGTAATGTGTCTCCTGCCTCAAGGCGTCCGAACGCGGCTGCCAGCTCCTTGACCGACTGCACGAGGTCGTCGTTAACGAATAGAACCAGATCGTCCGGCTCCAGTTTCTCCGCATGAGCTGCGGACCCATCAACCAAAGCGTTCACGTACGCCGGTGTTCGAAACAGAACGTCGGGGACCATCACAATCCCGAAATCGATTGGTGAATATCGCAGTTCTTTTTCCGGCTCGTCGAGCGGCTGGCGTTGAGAACGAAAGTTGCCTGAAATGATTTCTCCGATGGCGGTTGTCAGTTCAGAGATCGGAATCGAATAGTTCAGCCAGGTGTTGGTTTCGGCGTTCCGGACTTCCCGACCAATCATGCCGAGCAGTTTGCCTTCGCGAGTGGCCAGCAGCCCGCCAGCAGCTCCCGAGTTGTTGGTGATGGCGTCGACGACGTAAACCGCCCCGTCGTAAGGAATTTCGAACGTCCCGCGACGGGTCTTCAATTTCGTTTTCGCGGCGATGACGCCGTGGAGAACTGAAACAGCTTCATCCCCGGTGGCCACCTTGAACATATTGCTGAAGCCGAGAATCCGCGTTCCTTCGCTGGCGGACCCAATACCCGACGTCAGATCGAAGAATGGCAGATTGAGTTCCTGGTCGAGAGCCTCGATTTTCAGGACGGCCAGTTCAAGTTGAGGCTCGGCTCCAAGCACGGTTGCCGTGTACCGCCGACCGTCGTTCAGCACGACGATGACTTCGTCCGCGTCGAGCACGTGACTCCAGACGGTGACGATGTGCCCGTCTTTCGAAACGAGAAAGCCGCTTCCAAAAGCGGCAAGCCCTCTCAGACCACCCGCGCCGAAAATCTTCACCATTCGAGGCAGGACGTATTCGATTGTTTGAGAACTTGATCGGCTTCCTGCAGCGCTGACCGGGTCGGGAATCATTCCCGACGAGGCGGCCGCGAGGGCGGCAATCAATGCGAATTTGCTGACTCGAAACATGGCGATCACTTTGAGAAGGCGAGAATCCATTCACGACAGACGACAATCGGAACGGTTTCGAACTCTCGCGTCAACTGCTGACAGGCATCCCCGCTCGAAGCCGGATTCGAGCTGCTGCCCGAGCGGCTCCGTACTGGATCGAACTTGCCGTCGGAGAATTCGCCAGCTCGTCCAAAGCTGCGAGGCTTGCCGGAGACCCAACCGCTGTCAGCAAATCAACAATTGATTTTTGCCGTTTCTTATCTGCCGTAGCGAGTGCGTTCGCAAGTTGCATTTCGCCATCAGCCCCGACGCCGGTCTTCTGCAACGTCTGCGCGGCCATGTATTGCAGCTTCGAATCCGGATCAACAAACAGCTTCAACAATCGAGGAATACTGCGTTCGGTCGCTCGTTTTTGAAGAGCCATCATGCCCTGATGCTGAACGGCGAAGTTCGGATCGTCGAGCGCGATGAGCAACGCATCTTCGACCTCATCGGGTTTATAGGCGGACGGTGCTCCGAGTTTCATCAGGGCACTCGTTCGAGCATACCCACTCTTGTCCGGCGGTGAGGCCATCGCCTTTAAGACGGCTTCGACTCTCGAAGCGGATGGGTCTTTAGATCCTTCGCCAGCGGCTGCCACTGGTTTAGCGGCAGCGATTCGTGATTTGACACTTCGAAGTGCCCGGTCAGCGGAGCCTTTTCTGGAAAAGTCTTTTCCAGTCGCGAGGGCTTCAAGCGGTTCAACAGAAGCCTTTCCACCAACTTCTTTGAGAATGTCGCACGCCGCGTGAAACACCTGCAAATCCTTCTCGAAGAGCATCGCGATAACCGGTTCCTCGACGGAAGAACCGAGTTTAGCCAACGCACCTTTCGCGTCGTGCATTGCTAACCGGTTGGTACGCAACGTCTCAAGCAGCGGAGCAACTGCTCGCTCGTCGCCAAGAACCGACAGAGTCTTCACCGCTGATTGGACGACCGGAAACATCGAGTGTTTCAACTGAGCGATCACGGCTGGCACGCAATTCGACGTTCCCCACCTGGAAAGCGTATCGAGTGAGCTTCGCACGGTGAGGTACTGTTTCGATTCGAGCAGGTCGACGAGCAACGCTTCCACTTCTGATTGCCGTTCTGGTAGCACGGAAATTTTTGCCAGCGAACCAAGTGAAGACACGAAGCCACCCTTGGCGTGTTCTTCTTTGATCTTCTTAAGCAGCGCGTCAACTTGTTCTCCGGCCGGCACGGCTGCTTTCGTTGCCGCCTTGATCGCATTGTCATGTTCGACTTTCGCCTGGGCGATCGCGGACTCGCGTTTTCGTTTGGCGACGACTGCTGAGTCCTCGCGCACAACCATAATCTCAACCGGTATCCGGACGGTTTCTTTCCCGTCGTTCTTCTCGTAGTGATGGTCGAATTCGAAAGACTCGATCAATCCCAGCTTTCTACTGAAGACTACTTCGCCGTTGCCGGAAATCCGAAAGTACGGCGTCTCGTCGTTGTCGAGAGTCGTCAAAGTAAAGGTTTTTTCGAGAACGACTTTGTCATCACTATCAGAAACGATGCGATACTGATGAACTTCCTGAGCCTCGAATTCTTTAATGGTTTCCGGGGCGAATGGACTACGAATCCGGCCACCGAAACTCGGAACGCGAGGCACAGGAATCCGCATTCGGCCAAACGGAGAGTTATCACGTTGCACCGAAACTTTAATCCGCTTGCGAACTGTCCAACTGCTACGACCGGCCGGGTCAAACTGATGAACAGTCAGAAGAGCCATTGGCCCGGCGAGAAACGGCAATTGATTCGGAGCCGAAAACGACTCGACGTTTCCAAACGCGTCGACGTTCAACGATCCCGAGTTAAATGTCATATTCGGAAACGAGAACATCATCCGCTGACGGTTGTTAGACGCTCGTTTCGTTTTGAAATTTCCGTTGGTCCGAATCTTTACCAGTTCGCCCGAAACGGTGTGAGGATCGATCGTCACGGTTATCAATGCGACGGACGGAGCGACCGCTTCTACCAGCGACGGTCCGTCAAGAGCTTTGGTCGGTTGGATATTTTTTGGTTCAATTTTGTGAGCTTTAAGAAGCGAGAGCACACGTTCCGCGGGGACGCAGAAGCCGACGCGAGTCAGCTCCATGCCGATCAGTTTTGAACTGGCAACTCCAAGAACGTGCCCTCGATCATTCACGACAGGGCCGCCACTGTTGCCTAGATTGACGGCAGCATCGATCTGAAATCGTTTGCCTTCATCACGATCGACAATTCCCGCGACGATGCCTCGCGTGACTTTGATTCCGTTTCCGAGCACCGTTGAAAGTGGAAACCCGATAGCTCGAACTTCTTCGCCGAGTCGAACCTTGCTGGAATCAGCAAGCGGCAATGGCGTCAGATCTTTAGCGTCGATCTTCAGAATCGCCAGATCATCGTCCGCTTCGACGGCGACCACGTCAGCAGAGTAAGACTGACCGTTAATCTCAACGTCAACCTTATCTGCTCCCTGAATTACGTGAGCGCAAGTCACCAGATACCCATCCGCGCTGACGAAGAACCCCGTGCCGGTGCCCGTCTCTGGCTTTGACTTCTTTGCGGTTGCCTTTGAGTCGACCTTCGGAGGTTGTTCATCACACGTCAGCTCGACCGTTCCGGACACACTTTGCTTCTGGCCATTCACCGTCGTGGTCATGTTGACCGAGTAGCCCTGGATGTCGCCAGGATTCCACTGGTAGGAAAGCGGCGTTCCACGTGTGGTCGGCTTCAAGGACGAAGCCGTTTTTTTCTTTGTCTGATTTGTGTCGACTTCTGAAGTCGGCGTCACAGCCGCAACCTGAGTTGGTTTAGCTGGTGTAGTCGGCCTGGGGCGTTGCTGCTGCGCTGGCTCGTCCAACACATCTGCATCAACTGCTGATGCCGTTTCCGGAACTGTCGCATTTGCATCGGCAACCGTTCCTGGCAAATCGTCTGGCAGTGTCTGGGCGACTGGTATCGACTCTTGCGCTGCTGCGATTTCCGTGCTCGCTGACTCCGGAATCACATCCTGAGTGACTGGATCTGTCGTAGGTTCAGCAGGCGTTTGAGGAACCGTTGCGACAAGCGTCGGCTTCAGCATCTCCGGGCTTGAGGCCGTGACTGGCTCCGGGTCTGAGGGAGTTGCGGCCGGCGGCTGAGTGATTGGCTCATCGCTCGGACTGTCAGATTCGGCGGAAGAGAACGGCTCGTCCGATGCAACGACGCCTGGGGCCGGGCCATCGTCAAAGATCAGTGTGAAGACGGTATACCCTGCTGTGAGGAACAGGCCGCAAGCCAGAACAGCACCAGCGACCAGCAGAAGCATCGTTCTGCCATCGTGGTTCTCTTCGACTTCTACATAGTCGCGTTGTGATTCGTTTCCGTCGCGCATTACTGAAACTCCTCGTGCTGAGAAGAAGTTTTGTGCTGAAACACCACCGGTTGAAACCGAGGTCAAAACCGGTCGCCGGCTGGGTCCCATGCTAACGTTCGGTTTGAGTCGACGTCTCGTCAAACCTGGAAGTTCCAGCAAGTTGGCCGCGCAGCCACAATGCTGAGAGAATCACAACGGCTTCGAAACTGTCGACTTCAACTGCCAACGAAGAAGCGGTCGGTTGAGCCACCTTCTTCGACGATCGGAACTCGAACCGGAGCACAGCACCGGGGGCACCACCCAACGAATGCGTCTTTCGAAGCATTGGCATACGCGCGGATGTAGACGTTGCAGCATTTCATGTGAATGCCGACGAACGGTCGCGCGTTGTTCGAATCAGCCGATGAGTCTGGCTGCGAAGGCACGTTGAACCCTCCTGGTTCGGAGCCTCTTCATTTCTTAACTACACGCCGCATGCAACGAGTGCGGCGGCTTGACCGAAGGCGGTGACGTTGACGGTCAGGAAGAGTTTGTTGTCCGTCTTGAGAGGCTCACCGTTGATGATGTTCAGCTTGCAGTCGTCGTCCGGGTTTGAGTAGTTCAAAGTTGCCGGCACGACTCCGTGCTGCAGACCGATCAGTGATGCCGCAAGTTCGAGTGTCCCGCAGGCAGCTCCCGAATTACCGATCACACTCTTGAAAGCAGTGACAGGAACTGTCGTTGCTGATTCGCCGAAGACTTCGTGGATCGCGTTGGCTTCGTCGATGTCGGCCTGCTTCGCGCCGAGACCGTGAGCATTAATGTGGCCAATGTCGGATGGCGAAACACCGGCCCGTTCGAGTGCCTTCGAAATCGCTCCTACCAAAGCGTCCTGAGTTCGAGGCGTTCCATCGACGTTGATCGCACAGCACGATGCCGTGCTGAGGATTGAACCGAAGATCGCTGCACCGCGAGCTTTTGCATGTTCTTCTTCTTCGAAGATAAACGTACACGCTCCTTCGCCAGCAACCTGACCGCGCCGTGATGAATCGAACGGTCGAGACCACGTGGCTGGATCGGCGTCATCGTACTCAGCCATTTCGTCCCACAATGCGGCGTGCAGACATTTGGTCGGCTGAATTCGAGAACCCGTCGAACCGGCCAGCATCATGTCTGCTCGACCAGTCGAGATTATCGCCAACGCTTCGCCCATCGCACTGATACCTGATGCTTCGGCCAGAGTCAGCGAGTTGTTGGGACCTCGTGCGTCGGCATGAATTCCGATGTGGCAAGCCGGCATGTTCGGCAAATACTTAAGAAGCCAAAGCGGCTCCATACCAGCGAGGCCTTCTTCGCCCCATCGATCAAAATCGAACTTGCCGTCCTCGTCGCACTGAAAGACGCCATCGCTCAAAACATCCGGCGTGCTGAACATTTGATTGGCACCGAAGTCGACTCCGAGCCGCTCGTGATTGATCGACTCCATGTCGAGTTCGCTGTTCGACAGAGCGAGATGTGCTGACGCGACTCCCATTTGAATCTCGCGGCACATCACCTTGATGCTCTTACGCTGAGCTTTCAGGTATTGCTTCTTGGCTGCTTTATCAGTGAAGTCTTTGACCTCGCCAGCGACATGCCCGGGCAGAGCCGAACCGCTAAGCAAATCGATCTTCGAAATGCCGGCAGTTTGAGCCGAGATGCCATTCCAGAATTCGTCCCGACCGATACCAATCGGAGAGATAATGCCGGCACCGGTAACGACAACTTTTTTTGCTTCAGACATAGCTGTAACACTAGACCCAGAAAGGAGTTACAGGCCAAAACTGGCCGTTGTTTCGAGTTGTTCCCTGAGGACAGAACACCGTCACATCTGTTGATCGAACGCGAGACCCAGCGTGCGTTCGATTTGACCCAACTTGCGAACGGTGTTTGGTTTTGAACAGGGAGCTTTTGAGGCAGGACGCATAGCAAACCCAAACCGGCTCGAAAATTCAAGAGCGGAGCGGTAAGTCGCCATTACTCTTCACGAAACAACAGCCGCAGTGTCTCAATGCGCCGACGATTCAGTCCAAAATCCGAGTAGCCGACTTTCGAGGCTGATCGCACTTGAATCAGCTTCGCTGCTCGGTCCAGACGGAATTCGACCACGTCTTCAAAGCGGAGAATCCGAGTCCGAAAGCGAGCCTCAATGTAGTCGGCCGTCTGAGCCGGGATCGTAGTCCGAGGCTGGCCATTCAGGATTGAAATCAGTCGCGTCCAGGCTTCGTCGGCGTCACCCGAAAACGCCAGCGGCTCGATCGAATGAGTCGTGTCTGGATACTCACTGCAAACGCAGTTCGGCGATGGGGGACACGGCTGCAGCTTTCCGTCAATAAGTGCCCGTGCCGAATTCTGCGGATTGGTCATGTCGTGATCGCATGGTTTCCAGAATGAGAATCGCCACAAGAAAACGCAGAGTTCATAGAGCCCTGACAAAGAAAGTCTTCTCTGAGGCCTCTGCGATCTCTGTGGCTAAACCTCGTTGCAACTTTTCTCCCCACTGGTTTCTGACAGGAGCTTATTTGGCGACTGAGTTTTGCTTTGCAAGTCGGTGAACCGTCGAGACGATCTGATCTTCCAGGCCGGCCTTCCACTTCGAGGGGAGCTGGTAAACGATCATCGAGGTGTCGCCTTCGTAACCGCCCTCTTCAAGAACACGCTCAGACGGAATGTAGGCCATCACGTTGTTGGCGTAGCCGGTGACCCAGGTTGAATCCTTGCCAAGTTCTCTCTTCAGTCGGATCTGGTAGTCGACGACCAGTTCTCCTCCAAGGGCCACCCAGTTGATCTTTCTACCAAGCTTCCAGACCTGAATGGGGTACGGCCAGGTTTTCGGTAACGAGCCGTCTCGATCCCATTCGCTGAGTAGTAACTTCGCGCGAGCTCGTTCGTAACGGCTGGAACTTTCATGACGAGCTTCCAGTTCGGCTCTGGTCGGAAGTCTATTGAATTCCAGAGGAACTTCCTCGAACGAGGATGCCAGATTTCCGGAGACGGTCTGCATGGGTTTATCGAGAACCTCGTCGACGGAGACGCCGAGCATCCGTCCATACTTCTGAGCCAGTTCAATCTTCCGACGAGGCAGCGGGTTCTGGTCGGCTCCCCCGCCCGTATAGAACATGGCGATCGCGTCCGGGTATCGATCCTCAAGGTAAAGCTGCGCGAATCCCGAGTAGTCTCCGCACCACTGGTAGAAGCCAAGCGTTGTATTGTGGCAGGCATAGCCGAAGACCAGGCCTCGCACCTTTGACCCATCTGGAGTTTCGATCTTCAACACAGGCACGTCATGATCGTAGGGGCCGATGCCTTTGGGCGTTCGGCGGTTGGCAGCGAAGCGGCAGACTCCGTTACCAGTCGACAGGCGAGCTGGCTGCAGGTCGGCGATCGCCGCATCGACCACCTCGATCACTTTCTGATTGAGCCAGACCTGGTACTCGCGAATCGCCTTCCAGTCAGCTTCCTTCATGTCGAGCATATAGCTCAGCCGGTCGTCCAGCGCGGGGCCGCAGTGAGTGTGCGAGCAGGCAATCATCAGACTTCGTCGTGGCAGGCCGTGCTTCTTCTCAGCCGCGGCCGCAACCGTCGTTGCCATCACCTTCGGAACGCCCACCAGGTCAGTCGCGACAAAGACGACAGTTTCGCCTTTTGCATCTCGAATCGCCGTCGCCCGAGCGTACAGGTCATGGACCTTGCCTTCTGCCGGGTGGGAGCGGCCGCCGTAGCCAGACATCCAGATAAACTCTGGCGGAGTGATCACGACGCGGGAGACACCAGCCTGCCACGAAGCGGCAGTTGGTTTGTCGGCAGCATGAACTGTCAAACCGCACGCTGGCGGAACCACAAGCAGCATCACCGTGAGCAGAGTCTGTCGCATGATGAGTTCTCCATTGCAGCAAGGGACACAGTGGCTCAGCATAGCGAATCCTTCACCAGTCCAAAGCGACCGGGATCATTCCCGTGTCGTGCTTGTCTGCGAAAGCTCGATCAGCGTGCCCGTCTCCAGAACCGAACTCATAGCCATCCTGGTCATCACCCTGGTTGGCATCGCTGCGCGGTTCGCATTCCTGAACGAGCTTGCGATCGAACATTTCGACGAAGGGGTCTACGCCTCGAACCTGTGGTTTCCGGACGAGGGTTACCAGTACCCAGACCGTTTCCTCTACGCCCCGCCCCTCGTGCCCAGTCTGATTGAATGGTCGATGATCATTTTCAATCAGGCAACATGGGCCCCGTTCCTTCCGTCACTGATCCTCGGAAGCCTGACCGTGCCTCTGGCCTGGTGGACGATTCGAAGATGGGCGAATGGCACGTCAGGAGTTGCGGCCGCCGCGTTGATCTCGCTCAACGACTTTCACATTGCAATGAGCCGCTCGGCATTGACCGACGTCCCGATGGTCTTCTTCCTGCTGCTGGCGGTCTGGTTGATCATCGAAGCGTTGTCTGGAAGAGACCTTCGATTGGCGGCCGTTGCCGGGTTTGCAACAGGCCTGGCCTGGAGCACGAAGTACAACGGATGGCTGCCTGTCGCGATTGCCATTAGCGGATCAGTCGCTGCCTGGTTGGTCTGGCCTCGCGGCACGAAGAACACCAATTCTGATAACAGCAATCTGGGTACTTCATCAGTTCTTGCATGCATCGTTGTCGTGACAATTATGGCCGGCTTAACGTGGCTTCCGGTGTGGTGGGAACTGCAACCGGTGGGCGGCTACACAAGAGTCGCTGACAACCACAGCAACTACGTCACAGGCTTCGCTGAATGGTGGCCGAACGCGGCCAGGCACGAGTACATGCAGCGATACTTTGCAGGTTGGCCAACGCTGCTTTCAGGATGGCTTGCAGTCGTCAGCGCGGCGTTCGTTTTGCGTGTGGAACGTTCCACGTGGAACGAGTCGTTACCACGCGACGACAACTCGAAGGGTGGCTCTTCGGATGTCGTGAAACATGGCGTGAAACGTTCCACGTGGAACGACGAAAGCGACACATCAAAGCAGGTCACCAACGCGACTTCTCAGCTAACCGAAGCACGCGTGAAACGTTCCACGTGGAACGGATTTCACTGCGTAATGACCGTGGCCATTGCGGCTGCTTTGGCCGGTGCCGTTGTACTTAGTCCGGTGGTTGCTCTTGGCGTCTGGTCACTCACTGAGCTCGTTGCTTCAGCACTCACTCTACGCCAGAACCGACAGCGACGTTTGCACGACTCGGCAGATAAAAAGCCCGGTGGCAAACGCTCGCAAAAACCGAGCAGGAAGGCGGCAACAGCAGAGCAAACTTTGATAGCAAACGAGGCATCTCACCGCAGTTGGTTTGGAGTGTGGTTGCACCTTGCCTGGCTCTGCGGACTCGTCTTTGCGACGCCGCTCTATCGACCCTACCCAAGACTGATCCTTCCTCTGCTTTGTGTTGGTTGCATCGGTACAGGCCTGGCCATCGTTCGATTACTTCGAGGCCGACTTATCACCGGCTCGTCGTCAGATCAGAACCTCAGTTTGTCAGGCCACGATTCGTCTGATGAATCGGCGACGGCAACCACAATTTCACGCCGCGATATTAGTCCGGAAAACAATCCAGATAACGAGGCGGCCGAAACAGTCGTTGAACAGCCATCAACAAGTCCACGACCATCGATGCTGAGATTCCTGTGGCTGACGCTGGTTGTCTGTCTTTGCGTCTGGCGAGCAATTGGCCACGCTGCTCCGGCATGGCAGGACCGTTCGGCTCTGGCAACCATCGCCGATCAGGCCGTGGCCGCTGCCGCTGAAAACTGCAAAGGAGAGCCGGGGCTGCATGCGAATCTCGACTTCGTCATCTACGTGTATGGTGAACCCGGTTTGTTCTTTCACATTCCAAGTGACCGCGTTGCGACGAACCCAATCATGGACCTGAGTTTCGCTATGCCTGGTTCCAGTCACTCGCGAGGCCCGACGTTCGTTCTCGCTGGCCCGCACGCATGGCGAAATCCGCAGTTCGGCGAACAGTATCGAGAGCTGCCAGACGACGCTTTGATCGAAGTAGCTGAGTTCCCGTACCAGGTCAGCGATTTCGTTCTGCTCGACGATCACGTACCGAGTCAGCTGTCAAAACATCGCCACGACATTGTGAAGCTCTACCGGGTTCAATTCCGCTGACCCACTACACGGGCACCTGCGATTCCACGGCGAGACTGCGACCTTTCCGGCGTCAACTATGGTACCTGGTACTGGTTGCCGATATCTCGCGCAGAGGCGCGGAGACGCAGAGTTTTGTTTTGCCTGCATTGAACTCTGCGGCCCGGCGCCTCTGCACGAAGTTACTTTCGTTGCGGCTCAGGCGAGAATATGCGGACTCTGGGGAAAATCGGGATAGCGACTCCCGACGAGAGATCGCATCCTTGTCCTTAAGAACGATGTCCATCGGACTCGAACGTCCATCTGAGCCGAAACAGACAACAGGTTCTCGGCGGCTGAAGGATTCGGCGCCCAGAACGATTCATTCGTCCACCGTTCAGGACACGTCTTTGTCCAAACCGGATCAGGAAATAGAATCCCGCTCACATCACGAGATGACTACTGCTGACGATGGTCCAGGGAAGGATTAGCTCATGGCGCAGGATGGCGCACCAAAACGCCGCCTCGGTCGAGGTCTCGACGCACTGCTCGGCGGCAAGTCTCAGGAGGCTTCCGAAGCCGTCCCGGTGGCGATTGCGCAGCCCGTGAAAGCGGCTGACGCACCTTCGCAGCCAGTGACTTTTCTGGCTGTTGACCAGATCCGGCGAAACCCGTTTCAGCCGCGATCTGAGTTCGATGAAGAGTCACTGAACGATCTGGCAAAAAGCATCGGACTGCATGGCGTGCTGCAGCCGGTTCTCGTCCGGAAGACGGAGAAGGGCTATCAGCTGATTGCTGGCGAACGTCGCTGGCTAGCCTCCCAACGAGCGGGTCTGAAGGAAGTCCCCTGCCGTGTGATGGAACTGGCCGATCGCGAAGTCAGTGAAGCCGCGATGGAGGAAAACCTGAAGCGGAAGGACCTCAACGTGCTGGAAAAGGCGCAGGCCTTCCAGGACTACGTTGACCGTTTCGGCTGCACGATTGAGGAACTCGGCAAACGGCTCTCGATGGACCGCTCGACCGTTTCGAACATGTTGCGGCTCCTCGAACTGCCCGAACAAGTCAGGCAGTTGCTCCACGAAGAGAAAATCACCGGCGGACACGCGAAAGCCATGCTGCCGCTTGAAGAAGTCGACCAACTGGCTGTTTGCGAGCGAATCCAGGCTGAGTCACTTTCAGTCCGCAAGACCGAACAGGCAGTCCGATCAATCCTCCGCGGTGAGAAGGCTGACACGATCCCGATCGAATCGGCTAAAAAGCAGAAGACCCCAGCCGAACGCACCGCCCACGTGGATTCCCTGGAACAGAAGCTCCGAGACACACTGGGCCTGAAGGTTCAGATCAAGCTGAAAACCAGTGAATCCGGCCAGGTAATCATCGACTTCAGCTCAAGCGCCGACTTCGACCGCATCACTCGTTTGATGCGGAAAGCAGCGTAGTCTCAAAACAAACGTTTTCAAAATACGCACAGCCAAATATGGCAGCTTCTGCCAAAGAAAAAAGCCAGCCGGGAATTGATCCCGGCTGGCTTTGTCTTTTCACGGAAGTCCGTGCGGCGAATCAGTCGTCGTAATCAACGACAACCCAGCCATTCTTGACGCGAACTTCGACGCGGTACTTACCGTAGTCGTACTTCTGATAGCGACCGTCGTTCTTGCAGGTGACCTTCGGGCCGTGATCTTTCTGGCAACCGCAAGCCGGTTTCGGAGCACAGCAGCTGGGCTTCGGTGCACAGCAGGGAGCCTTCTTCTTCGGAACACAAATCTTGACGTAGACACAAGCTGGTTTTTGATCGCAGGCACACTTGCAGGGATCCGGCTTCCAGCATGGATCGAGAACTTTGATGATCTTTGGCTCGGCACAGGGAGCAATGTGATCCGGGTCTTCGTACTTCACGCATTTGTAGAGTTCGATCGCCTTCTCAGCGACTGGCTCCGGAGCCTTCTTGTGACCTTCGTGGTGATCGAAGCTGCCGACGAAACCACTTGGGAACAACGGGCTGATACCTGCTGCCGAAGCAGTACTAGCAGCAGCCACGATGGCAACCGCACAAAACGCACTAACTAGCTTTCTCATTGCAAACTCTCCTGATGGCTGCCGCCCGATCAATTTCGGGCATTGGACAGAAACTGAAACTCATCAACCGCAGGACATCCGAGCCCCCCGGCTCGCCCTGCTTTTAAACATACATCACAAGATCAAATGCGAAAGGTGTCGCCGTTATGATCTTCGAGGTTTTCAGGGCATACTGTGTTAGCTATGCCGGGTACGAATAGTGGGTAAACCTTTTTGCGACAAGGAATCCGCCCACGAATCTCGAATAAATGGCACAGATCTCTCATTTTTCCTCATTCGCGAATTCAACGCTTCCAGTAAACGACAGCACAAAGCACGTATTGCGCCAAAAGAGGAGTGTCAATTTGACAGCACATCTAATTCAGTGTTGAATCCTCTCACAATCACTGCCAATTCAGCAGTGCCATTATGACACTTCCGTCTGAGCAGTGACGTAACAATGTGCCGTAACTCCCGCTGTGACAATGACTAATGCACCACTGATGCAGAACATAATTTCGCTTTGGCACGCTGTCTGCTTTAGGTGATTTCGCCCGATCGGACGCGAGCAAACAGTGCTGCAACAAGTCAGCAACAGTTTTCAAAGTCACCTATTCAAAAAGAGGAGTGTGCCATGCTGCCCGGAACACCTGCATTTTCGCGCATCTGGAACCTGTCACCCGCCACTTTGGACGAATTGCGCCGCGAGTTTGATAACGCAGTTGGGTCAGTGAGCGGCGCTGTTTCCAGAACCTGCTCGACTCACCCACCGGTATCCGTCTGGGAGAACGACGATCGCTTGGTCGTCGAGTTGGATGTCCCAGGTGTCCAACAATCGGATCTCGAAGTTTCGGTCGAGGATGGCGTGCTGACCGTCGCCGGAAATCGACAACCGTCGCATCACGATGGTGAGCCGAAACATTCGGACGGTCGATTTGGCGAATTCTCTCGGTCGATCAAGCTGCACGAGTCTCTGGACACAACATCCATCCAGGCTGAACTGGACAACGGCGTCCTGACCTTGTCAATCGCACGCCGCGCTGAGGCACAGTCGCGAACGATTCCGGTCGCGATTCGAAAGCAATCAGCAGATGAATTGCCGGATGCCTGAACGGACCAAGTAGTACAGGCATTCAAATCATGCCTGCGATCAAGACAGCAAGCCAGAAGAAGCCAGCATCGTTTGCTGGCTTCTTCTCATAGGGGGACCAGTCCAAAGCCTCGATGCATTGACGCCGCTACTATGAACCTTCACGCCTGTCAGATTGATTATTGCATCGCTCGTTTGATGCAACACGTCGGCGAGTTTCACCGAAATCAACTTCGCCAGTTCTTAATCCACCATAGAAAATAAGAAGGTGCAGATGGAAATCGAGCTTGTGCGTCGATGGATAGAAGAGGCAGTGCTGGGGCTGGGCCTGTGTCCATTTGCTGGCGAACCCTGGCATGCTGGCCGAGTGCGTCTAACCGTCACCGAAGCGACATCCGAGCAACAGCTACTCGACGATCTTTGCCTCGAAGTGACCACTCTCGACGAAACTGATCCGGAACTCCTTGAAACAACATTGCTGATCATCCCGAAGCTGCTGCGTAGCTTTGAGGACTATAACCAATTCCTCGATCTCGCCGATGAGCTCTTTGACACACACGGTTGGACAGGCCGGTTTCAGCTTGCCAGTTTTCACCCTGATTATCAATTCGCAGGCACAAAGCCTGGCGACCCTGAAAACCTGACGAATCGATCCCCTTACCCATTGCTGCATGTGCTTCGCGAAAGCACGGTAAGTCGAGCCTTGGAAGAACACACGAATCCCGATCAGATCCCAGAGACCAACATCGCCACCTTGCGGGCGCTAAGTGACGAACGCCGAAAGGCGATTTTCAATTACCTGCCGACGAACTGACCCCGCCATTCACCGTCATTGTTTTGACCAACGTTTGATGCACACGAAATCCCATTACTGCCCACGTTGCCTCTGAGTAACGTGATGCCCATTCAACCGCGGTCAGCAATTGAGAGTCGTCATCTTTGAGCTTTATCCGAGTGTCAGCGATTCTTTTCTCGCCATCGACTACAGTGCATTTTAAGGCAACCGGATTTGCATGAGTGTTTCACGCCCTGAAGTTTGCACACATCTTGAATACTGGACAGAAGCAATGGCTGAAGGCACGATCAAGCGGATTACAGAAAAAGGCTTTGGATTCATCGACGACGGAAGTGGCAAAGATGTCTTCTTCCACAGTTCGGGCGTGGAAGGCGGAGGCTTCGACCAACTGATGGAAGGCCAACAAGTTTCCTACACTCTCGGCCAGGGACCGAAGGGCCCTTGCGCAGAGAACGTCAAGACGATCTAACCGAGAGCAACCAGCACTTACTGGTTAACCCACTGAACAGAGTACCAGACGCAACTCCGCCTGGTGCTCTTTCTGCGTTTAACAACGGCAATCAGCTTCCGCGACGAGAAACGACCAGCGTATTCGAACGATGAATATATGGCCCTACTGACGAAACAAGCTCCGCACCGACAACTCGCGTCTTGATGGTGGTTCTCGTGCACGCTCTCCTGGAAACACTGCATACACAATCGAAAACCAACACCGTTGTTGCAGCCTCGTGAACGAAAACGGTGTCCGGTATGTGCAGAAGTCTCGTACTCAGCCGCTGGCATTCATCTTCACTGTGCAGTCCATCGGTCTGATGCAAAGCGGCTGGAAGCCATCAAGCTAAAGAAGCAGGCGTCACTCACAAATGATCCACTCGAGGAAAAGTAACGGACAAAAACGTCCTCCATGTGCGACAACGGCGCACGGAAAGCAGTTTGCGAATGCACTGCCGACGCAGAGAATGGAAACGATTTTCAAAGGAATGTCGGTAACGTCGAGCCCGATGTTTCTGCTTTATCGGCCGATACGGATCCTTACCAGATTGACGCCATCGCTTCGGTCACCGACATAGGGCGAAATGAGTCACAACCTGTCACTCCACTGCCGACTTCGGATCGAAGGCGAGCAAGGAATCAGACATGGCAAGCCGCACGAAACCTACCAAAAAAAAGCCCGATCAGAAGGGTTTTCTGACCGGGCTTCGGGGATGGAGACGAAGGGACTCGAACCCTCGACCTCTGCATTGCGAACGCACGGGACTCAGGTTCTAAGTGAGGAAGCCACTACAGTTACGACGACTGTCCGAAGCGCTTCCGCCAATGCTTCCCCCAAGCGTCCGAAAAACGGTGCTGAAACGGCGCCTGATTCACTCCCTGAAAATGACTTCGCAGCGGCCATGCAGATGATCGCCGGCCTTCCGTTGAGCGATGAAGAGAAGGCCGAAGCTATCCGGCGACTGCTCGCTGGCCGTGACGCTTGACCCAAACGTTCTTGCTTCAGAGTGGTCGCATCGAAGGCCCCGGGGGTACGCCCCCTTTTGATTCTGCTGACGAAATAGGGTACCTGCGCACGGAAAACTTTTTGCCATTGAAGATTGACCGAGGCCTCGTCGTAACGTCAATGGAGGTAAGTTTTCAGTTTCAACGGGGCGCCGTTTTTGAATCCGCGGAAACGGACCACCGACGAGCAGCAGGAATGGGTCGCCACAATTCAATGGATGAAGCGGATGTTGTTCGGCTGGGCACGAGCTCAACTGCGTCGGTAGCCGGTCAGCGACAATGGCACCGCCGATTGTTTCTCATGCCCTTGGCTGTTTCGGTACAGAAACTGTATTCCACAGCGCTCATTACCATCGAGGAGAAGGTCGCGTACGAATTTGATAGCGAAGCGTCCATTGCCTGCCCTGAAGTCAATCCAGTTACATTCTGACTTGACCGTTTTGTCTGGTGTCTGAGTCTGCAGGAATTCGCTGAATCCGGCCGCATCCTGAAAGTGTCTCCGGTGTCCGGAGGGCCACGGCGTTGTTTCTGCATAGTCGCAGAACAGCTTCCG
Source organism: uncultured Planctomycetaceae bacterium (assembly GCA_943787265.1). Lineage (GTDB taxonomy): Bacteria > Planctomycetota > Planctomycetia > Planctomycetales > Planctomycetaceae > JABMPE01. The sequence continues at coordinate 124,264 of CALSLT010000007.1, forward strand.
GGCTTCATCGCTCAGACGTTCCCAGGTAATCGGCATGAGGCGGGCAACTTCCGACTGCCGTTTGTGCATGAGGCCCTGTGCCTGCTGCTGCAATTTCTGACTATCGAGTCTGCGTAGAAGTTCGGCGTCTTCGTCGCCGACTCCCAGTTCGTCGACGACCACACATCGGTCGGTCTCGAATCGATCTCGCAATGTCGGATCACTTAGCAGTTGCGTCAGGGCGTCAACGAAGTCTCGCGGCTTCACACGCATCCTCCAACCGAACAAGTTCGGCCTCAATTTCACTCACGGGAGGGAAGTGAGCGTCACGCTCAAGAATGATGGCCTGTACCGGGGCGTATGCGACGACCTCCTGCATCAATTCCAGCAAGTCATCCTGAACTGAAGCTGCGTGGTGATCCAGCCAGACTCCATCTCTAACGGAGTATCCAACGATGTGAAGCTGTACGATGTGATCGGGATTCAGTTCTCTCAACCACTCAGCAGGATCAAAGTTGTGGTTTCGACTGTTGATCAGGAGGTTGGTCACATCCAGAAGTAAACCGACTCCCGAAGTATCACAGAGTTGATTAATGAATTCGGTCTCGGACATCTCGCCAGGTAGCGGCAGGAAGGCCGTGATGTTTTCAAGGATGAGTGGCTTCTGACAGAGGTCCATGACTTCACGGGCATGGTCGACCAGTGTCTGAAGTGTCCTTGCCGTGCATGGCACTGGGTTCAAATGCCCGAGTTCCACATCGCCGCTCTTCGTGAACGCGATGTGTTCACTGATCCAATCCGGATCTGCAATTTCGGCGACGCGGCAGAATCGACGAAGGGCGACAGAATCGAGGGGATCGGGTGTGCCAAGAGAAAGCCCAAGCCCGTGGACGTACACGGGGTACGACTGTGAGAGTTCACGCAGGATGTCTTCACCTGAGTCAAAGAAGTGCTCTGCGGTTACTTCGACACAGTCGATAGATTCAGGCTTCGAGAGAACCCAGTCCGCTATTGGACCGCGAAAGCCGACACCCACATGCGGGATTTCAACAAGCTCGTTTTCCATCACCCGCCGCAACCTCCACATCCTCCTCCGCCGCCGCCACCGCCACCGCCACCACAACTTCCACCTCCGCCACCGTCACCACCTGAGCAGCCACCGCCACTCCATCCTCCACTAAGACCTCCGAATTTGTCGACGGTCGCAATACTATAAATCACAAGAACGAGCACGCCGGCCAGAATGAATGGCGCCCAGCCGAGCAGGAAAAAGAGACTGAAGGAGAGTCCCATTCCTATTGCTGGAAACACTGGAAAGAAACAGCGTGCGAGCACTGATTGTTTGCCATTTCGCATCACTGAATTAGTCCCAAGAAGAATCAGCACGCTGCCGATCACCATACCGAGAATCAGTAGCCCGAACCGATGCAGATCATGTTGAAGTCCCAGGACTATTCGAACCACGCCAGTGCCAAAGAATATCGAGGCGGGAATCACTGCCGCTCGCATCGACAAGCAGCTCCGTAAGAGTTCGGCGCTGATCCAGTAGATTGCAAAAAGGCAGGTGTAGAGCCCAAGAAACTGCGGTCCGTTCAAACCAGTTGAGCAGTAGTAAACCGACAGCGCAACGGCTGCCAAGAGCAATCCGGCTCCCATCATAGCTTGAATGGAACCGCCTTGAGTATTTGAGTCACTCCCGGCTTCCGAGGCTGACTTGAGTTTTCTGCTTGATGTTCCTGGCGTATCGACCTGAAGTTGACCAGGGTTATCGAAGCCGTATCCACATTCGTGACATAAGTGGATGCCCCGAAGAAGAGTACTCCCGCAATCTGGACAACTGGTCGGAGTGGACTCTGTGCTGCCTTGACGATGATCGGATTCGGGATCTGGAACGGCGATCGTCTCGCCACAGTGACGGCACCGCATATCTTTTCCGAAGTGATTCCGTCGGCACCGATATTTCTTTCCACACTCGCACGTAATTCGAATGCTCGGTTGCTTGGTGTCAGTCACTCAGAATCCTCCATTTGGTCGACAGCAAGTGCGGCTTTGCGGACCAGATGCATGAAGCCGCCGAAGAGGTCTCTGGTTTCTGTGTCCGCATTCCATAACTTGAAGACAATACTCGTGGCAGCGGTCTTGAATCCGAGTCGTAATCACAAAAGATGTCATTAGGCTCAGCCACCACCACAGCCACCGCAGCCACCTCCACCGCAGCCACCTCCACCGCAGCCTCCACCACCTCCACCGCAGCCTCCACCACCGCCTGAATAGCCGCCACCATTGCCTGACATGCCCGCAGCTCCGAAGCAGAATGCCCCACAAATGCCCACAATGAGAAAGCCGATCCACCCCAAAATTGGAAATGTCGCCAGGAGTAGACCGAATCCAAGCCCAAACACGACGGGAGTGAAGCATCGGTTGCCAATGCCACCTTCCGGAAACATTCTTTTTGAGCCGATCCACATTAGGCCAGAGCCCACAGGTATCATAAGAATCAGTAATCCGAAGCGGTGCATCCCAGCCTGAAGTCCCTGATAAATTCGAAAAAGACCGACAGCGGCATAGACGAGAATCGGTGCCATGACAACGATTCTCGCCTCATAGCGTGCGCGGATCAATTCTCCGCCGATCCAGCAGGTCACCATCGTGAGCAGATAGAAGGCGAGGAAATGTGGGCCTTCCATGGGACCCTGAAACTTCCAGATGGCCACGCCAGATGTCGCCAGCAGTAAGAGAATTCCGGAGACCAGAGCCACCTGAGACTCGAAGTCGATTAGGTTCTTACTGCGGTTGGAATAAGAAGCGTTGGCGTCAAGTGAAGGCTGGATATCTGATGCTGGCTTCTCTGGGCCGTGTCTGGCCAAGGCGTTGTATCCACAACTCAAGCAGACATGCCTTCCCTGCAATAGATCTGCTTTGCACTCGGGGCAACTAGTTGACATGTCGTCGAATTTGACAGACATGTCCGCTGAGTCCTCAACTCGCAGAGATTTGCCACATTGGCGACACCGCATATTTTTACCGACGTGTTTCGGCCGGCACCTATATTTCTTTCCGCACTCACACGTAAGTTGAATACTCGTTTGCTTTGAGTCAGTCACGCGCCATCCTCCATTTGATCGACGGCGTGTGCAGCTTCGCGGACCAGATGCATGAAGCCGCCGAAGAGGTCTCTTGCCTCAGTATCTGATGGGACCGTATTCGAGTCCCATAATTCGAGTACCCTGCTTGCAGCTCCAGTCTCGATACCGAATTCTTCGCTGAACATCTTGAGGACGTCGGCTTCGGCTTCAGGCGTGAATCCTGTTTTCACAGTTAAGCAGGCATGGAGGACGCGGAAGAAACCAGAAGCGGCGTCGGACAATGCCTGCCAGAGTTGTTCCGGGCCACTCATGTGGAGGTATCTCGTACTGAGCCGGATCATCAGATTCTTCAACTCCTGCTCGCAGCGCAGACGAAGATGATCATCAGAGATTGCCAGATCAGACATGACGTCGGAACCGGCCAGCAATTCATGATGCGATTGAATGTCGTGAAATTTGATCGGGAAAACGTCACACGACGACTTTAGATCCTCAGGGGTGACGATCATCGTCGTCAGCCGAATTTTTCGTTCGGCACTTCGAATGGCATCGGCAAGGCGATCCAACGTCGGACAATCGACTGACTTCAGTACCAGCATTAGATTCACCTGGCTGCGTTCGGCATTGAAGTGCCCAGGTTTCACAAAGTCGCCATAAGCGATCAATGCAACCAGATCGTCTCCCATAGAATTGGAAATCGTTTCTCGCAATCCCTGAAGCGTCTCGCGTACGAGTTGCTCAGTGACAGGGTCTTTCCGTGTGAAGAAATTCATTGCTGGATTCTCCTGATGGTGTGGTTGAGAGTTACTTCAGTCGGGAACTCAATTCGTCAAATCCCCGAGCCAGCCGTTGCCGTAGCAGCTTGGCTCCGATCTTCTCGCTGATTGCGTGACACATTTCGAGAAAGCAGTCGGCTGCTCGGTCGTCCCTCAGTTCGTGAGCTGAAAAATCTTTGAGGACATCCTGCCGCAACAACGTCACTTCATCCAGCATTTTTTCGAGGGCTTCAACTTGCTTTGCATCGGCAGTCCCATCGATGTCTATTTGACGGGTTTCAATCTCGATCAAAGCTCGTATGTAGCCGTCCAGCCTGTGCTCGTCTTTCCGCATCTGATGATCTTTGAACCAGCGATAGCCCAGATAGGCTGCGATCAACAATGAGACGACAAATGAGCGCAGGCTCTCGGTCGAATCAACGAATTCAGGATTCAGCAGCGGACGCAGTTCGGGGCTGTAGAATTCCTGCACCCCTGGATGTACTTTGAATTGAGGCGTGCTCTGAGCAAATTGTTTGCCAGTTTCTGCCAGCTCTGTCAGTGCATTCCGTTGCTGAAATCCGGCATTCAGGACAGTGGCAGTGACAGCCTTTACGAGATTACTGGGAACACCAACCCGAGTCAGTAGCTGCGCGCGAGTCGCGACCGTTGCCACATCCGTTGACGGGATCGGAGAAGGTAGGCTTTGATAGCGACCCGCGGGAATCTGAAACTCGGAAAGCAACAAATGCTGAGAGGCTAATGCCTTCGCATAAGGCAGCGAGAGAATCCTGCAGTGCTGTGACGTTGCAAGTTGTCGATAGATCGGGGCTCGCACTCCCGCACTGACAATCGCGCCGTCAATCGTCCCGTCACGCAATCCTTCAAGAATCTGGGGATAGGTTGAATGAACAGGCTCAATCTCATCTAACGAAAGTCCACAATGATGAATGGTCAAGATGGCCATCAGGTGATCACCAGAGCCCTTTTCCCCGAGAGCGATTCGTTTAGATCGCAAGTCCGAGACATGCTTAATGTCTTCGTCGTTGCGAACAACCAGGTGAACAACCTCAGAATAGGCGTTGGCAACAAAAGCAATTCTGGAAGTGTCCGGCTTTTCCTTCACGCTCTTTGATTCAGTCGGGATAGCCATTGCTAACGCAAAATCTACCTTTGCTTCGCCGAGCAGTTGCAAGTTCTCTGATGACCCACTGGTATGGACTAACGAGACGTTCACTCCATGCGTGTCTTTCAGATCCTGTGCAAGACTTTCAGCTAATTCGCGGTACGCCCCTCCGTTTGGCCCAGTGGCAATGGTGACCTGACGCGGCAGCGACGTCGCGGCGCGATAGCCCCAATGGACAGCAAACGGAAGCAGTAGCAAGCTGACGACGATCGTGAGTGTGTATATCGTCTTCCGCATATTGGCCCCAGCTGAGTCGAGGTCGTTTGAAGATGCTCATTCGTGCCGTTTAGGTGACACGTATTCCAGTGCGCTAATCCGGCTGGTTAGCATCGACTTTTTGACTGATGAGTTCGTCGTAGACGCTGCTCCCGACGATTCCGATGAAGGACGCAGTGACTCCAAGTCCCAACATCATGATCCCTTGGGCAAAAAATCGACCAGCGGTTGTAAGCGGATATGCGTCGCCATACCCGACGGTGGTCAAGGTCACCGTCGTCCACCAGATCGATCCTGCAAGCGTGCCGAAAACTTCTGGCTGAGTAGTGCCTTCGATTTCGTACATTCCCACAGCACTGAAGAGCACCAGGATCAAGACAACGAGCCCCATGCCGCCAAGGCGATCACGGGCCTTCACGAGGCCTGCGACAAATGCACGCATCCCGGCGCTGTAGCGGTAGAACTTCAGCATTCGGAGAACACGCAACGTTCGCACGTAATGAAGTGCAGCGACAGGAAGAAGGAATCCCAACCAAAAAGGGATAATCGCCATCAGATCCAGCAGCCCAAGTCCGGATCGAAGATAGGTGCGACCACGGCATCTCCAGCGACTTACGAATTCAATCGTGAAGAGTGTTCCGACGATTCGTTCAGACCAGAGCCAGAAAAAGTGTCCTTGAGTACTGTCCGGGCTTTTCTCAAGGTCGATCTCAAATATATACATCGAAACGCTGTATACGATCAGAATCTTGAGAGCGTTCTCAATCCACGATTCGAAGTCCGTTTCGCCATTCGTCATACACACTCCACGTTGGTGTCTTGAATGAAATAGAGAAGTTAGTCTGCTACGAACTAGTCTCGTCTTCAGCGATCGTGGGTCTGTGTCTGCGGAAGAACCTGAGTATCGAACGGACAAATTGTGTTTCGGACCATGACTGCGAGCATAAAGACTATGGATCGTGATTGTCGTCTTCGTTCCAAGCATCGCAGCTTAAATCGTTAGCTGCATTTGAAACACGGGGCCAAGGCTATCGTGTGACTCATGTCCCCGTTTGACGTAATGATGCCAATCTTCAGTGTAGATCGGTGATTGCGAATCTATGAACCATTCAGCCTCGTATGCGTTGCAGCGTATGTATCTAGCGAAGTCACAAGTACCTTGGCGTTTGTGATTTTCGTATGCCATTGCACATCCTCAAATTAGGACAATTTGAATGTACTTTTCCGGAAAGTTGGCAGTTGATCCAAGTGACCTTACGGAAATTATAAAAATGCGTCCGACCAAAGGTTTTTTCAGACTGGCGAAAGAACTCTCTCAGGGATTGAACAATCAGACGGCTGAACGAGAGACGTTTGCCGCAGTTACGATCCTGCAACGACTCAACATGGCGATGCGTGCCGTTGGCGTGACGAATATCATTCATCTTTCCAAAGATGGAGTCCTCGTCTATGACGATCGTGAAGGCGTCGACGATGATTTCAAACAAGCAATCATTGCATTCGGGCAACAGGCGGTCGGTGGTGAGCGGCGAGAGTTTGAAGTTCTGACGCTTGCTCTCGAAGACAGTGGCGAATTGCTTGATTATCTGATCGAAATCGAGATCACCAGTTTGCATCGCGTCGGCGAATTTCCGATTCAGTTGACGATCAACGGAGTCCTTAGAGCATTTGCGGCAGAGGATGGAGAACTGAGCGGAGATTCTCGGGATCGCTTGGCAGAATTAATGACGGATCAGAAGTGGCACGATGACGTTCAGATTTCAGCAGAGCATGAGTTCGAAGGATTCCTGGACAGACTCGATAGTGCTTGTCAGAAGCATCTTTGGGCGGACCAACTGTCTCGGAGTTCGAAGACAAGAGTTCTTCATGCGGGGGTGAACCGCAAGAGTCGAGATTACGGCTCAGGAAGTGACCCCGTTTTTTATGACGATTATCACTGGAACGATCGGTCTGAATACCTCTGGTATTGGTCGGACTCTTCTCGTACTCACCAATGCCGTCTGAGCAACTGCGAAGTCGTTGATGAGAATGGCCAAATCCTCGCGGAATGCAGTTCGACTGGAGCAGTCATTGACGGCGATGGCGTGATTCAGTCTGAAGACGGCTGCCCAGAAGATGATGTTGAAGAAGTTGGTATCGAATCGGACGAAACCAGCGACGATGCTGTTGAATCGGAAATTGAAGTCGCTGCGGCCAGCATCGCATCGGTAGACGATGTGTCATCTGAGAGTGAGTCTGCAGCGGGTGGCTCCGAATCGTCGGGAGGGTGGCTGAGTAATTTCTTTGGGCTTGGTGATTCCGGCGGCGGCGGCGGTTGGTTCGGTGAGGGAGACGGCGACTCTGGTGGTGACAGCGGCGGAGATGGAGGAGGGTGTGGTGGCGGTTGCGGAGGGTGTGGTGGCGGTGATTGATTTTTCTATCAAAATGGACGTTGAGAAGGTGGCACGGGACGTTCTCCTTGAGCAGGTTGTGCTCAAGGAGAAAGTTTCAAAAGCGTTAGAGTGCTCTGACGAGGAAGTGTTTCACGCGATTTGTGAAGTCATCCGCTTTCTTCACCTGGCAGCGTCCAACGATTCGGGAATGTTAACTCCCTCACACCGGGTCGATTTGACGTGGCACGAGTTCATTCTTTGCACCATCGCCTACGAACGATTCTGCACAACTAACTTTGGCCGCTTTATCCACCACACACCCGGAGGCCCGAAGGAACAGAACCAACGGCAATATGCCAGAACAGTCGAGTTGTACACAGTACGCTTTGGGGTTCCCGATCCATCGTACTGGCCGACAGGGCGAGGAAACTCTGAATGTGGTCCGTGTGAGTCGTGATCGTTGTATGCGCCACTCCGACGCCAACGCACACAAGAATGCTCAGCCCCAGTTAGCACTAACTGCGATTCAGTTGAGACAGAGGAAATTCGACTCGTCCCGAACCAACAGCATGCACCGCGGAAATCGATGATTCATGCGGAGAGCCGAGCTTGCCAGAATTACTTGAACATCATTCTTGTGACCTGATCAGGTTTTCAGACAAAAAAGGTCAAGGACTGGCGAACCGCATTAACGTGCTCACCGCCAGATGGGTCCCGTTCAAGTAGTTCAGGTTGCTAGAACGGTTTCTCAACGCAGTCGGTTGGGTCAGAAAGAGGATCTGATCACGTAGTTGTCTGTGATTCTCAAATTGCTCTCGTGCGTGTAGGCGAACGTGTTGCCGGTCGTACATTCGAGACCGGGCTAAAGCGAGTAACGGTGTTTGTGTCGCACGGGCCTCGGAAACTGTGTTGTAGCCACCAGCTCCGATTAGAACGTCGACTGCCGGAAGAAGTGGTAGCAGGGGCCAGGCACTCACGTCTGCAAGTTCGTTGGATGTGGGACTAGAGAATCGGACGTGAAGCCGTTCCTTTAGTTGCAGTCTTAACTTGGCAGCCAATTCTGCAATTTCGGAGATCTCTTCAGGTCTGCCGCAACCGGAAACGAGAACGACAGGCGTCTGATCGCTTTCTGGCAAGCCAAAGTGAGTCCTTGCACACCCTCGAGCAAGTAGCTCGTTCGAGTCACGAATCAGCCACGGCTGAGTGTGAAGAGTCGGCACTGAATCCAACTGACCGGGTTCACCTGGCGTCAAAAGTAGATCGTAATTCTGTCCCACGAAATCGTTGAGGCCAAACGACTCAATGTATTTCGGATTCAGATCACGATGCACAAGGGCCTTGGGAATCGCCATCGCCGGGAGCAGTTCTGCCAGTTCGCCGCCGAGGCCTCTTGGAAACGTGTCCACAACCAGTAGCTGTGCATTCGACTGTTCGAACGTTTCTTTGACCAGAGTTGCCGTTCGCTCTCGGCCAGCGTCGGCTGCAATCACAACCAGACAGTCATCGCCGGTTAGCTCATCACCAAGCGGCACTGTCGAAGCATGAGGCGAGTTTGTCAGTATCGTAACTCGAACGCCTTGCTGCCTTGCCGCTCTAGCCAGCGCAATACTGCGGGTGAGATGCCCGAGGCCTCCGCCGAGCGCGTAAATGAGCCAGTGCAACGGTCAGCTTTCTGACATGTCGGATTCAAAATCGCCGGCGTCATCATCCGTGTTGGCGGCAGAGAGTGCACTGGAATCTGCCTCGGTGAAGTCAGCGGCGTCTCCATTCGTCGCATGGAGGTAGTTAGAGTGCCCCCAGTAACCGTGGCCGTAATGGCCCCATCCGACATAGTGGTAGCCGCCATAGAAATACGGATCGTCATCGCGCCATCGAGAGTGTCGTCCATAGCCGCGTTTACTCGTCTTCTGGTCTCGCCCCAACGAAGTCAGTTCAGTTTTCGCGCAGCTAATGCAGATGGTGTCATCGTTGTCAGCTTCCCGGAAATGGTCGTTGCAGACTGGTTTCGAGCAACGAGCGCAGCTTACGGCAACACTGCGTCCGCAATGGTGGTCGAACAGAAAGCCCGACTTCTCGTTGCAAATTCGAGAGTCCCAGTTGGTTTCGCTGGAGTCAGTCATGGCGATTCATCAATTCCCTTCGTTGGACAGGAGCAGCATGGCTGCAGACAGTCCTGCGCGGACTGGGAGCGACTCAATCTGGTCTAGCGACAAAACAGCGATGCACAGAGTGGGGATTTCGTCCTTGGTGTAGAGAACAGTTTCGTCGGCGGCATTGCGAAGTGACGATTTGCCACTCTTGAGTTTTGCCTTCGACAAACTGACCTCGTCACCGTCTTCGATCTCGTACCCGTAGTCTCGTTTTTTGACGACTGCCACGATCTTTTCGTCAGCCGTCTTCAATTTCCAGTCGCCATCGGACTGACGCTTCATATCAAACAGCTCAGTCTTCTGAGTCTCATCGCGAATCTCGAATCCGTCCGGTTCTGCAACGATGTAGGCCACGACAGAATCGTCTGGAAGTTTGACCTTCAGTTTCGCGTCCGACACTGTAAATCGGGCAAGTTCCCGTTCGTTCGAATCAACTAGTTTCGCGCCTCCATCGTCTTTGAATTTCAATTCGTAGACAGGCTTTCCGTCTCCGGTCTTGAAACCGATATTGTCCCGCGTCGTCGTACGCTGTTCGATGGACGATGGGGCGACGTCAGTTTTCGTGGAAGGAGGCTGTGATATTGAAGGCGAAGCCGCAGACGGCGTTGGAACCACAGAGGCTGCTGGACTGACGGATGGCGCGGATGCGGATTCTTCATTGGAACCACATCCAATGCACAAAGGCAGTACAAGCCCAACAACTATCAGCGATGAAATATGTCGTCGAAGCATGGCGGTTTCTTCCAAGGCAGCAGACCGTCAGTTGGATTTAGACTTGCCGATTTTTCGTGACAGATTCAGAACCTGGTAGAGACTCAGCAACATTCCTGAAAACAATTCGGTGGAGCTGTTGACGTTCCAATCGCCCTTGCGAGCAGTCTTCAATGTCAGAACATTGTCTTGAGCAGAGAGTTCCTTGACCTGCGTCGCCTGAGGTAACTGAAGGGCCCCTCGTGCCTGCTGTCCAAGCTCCCCGGCATCAGGGTATCGCTTCTCTTTGGGCTTCAATGAGACGAGGGCCTGAATGGCAGATTTGGTCTTGGACTTGTGTTTTATCTTGCCACTCGCGCTGCGTTTCTTGCGGTGCCGGTACTGATACTTCTCGGTCAGCTCCAGAGTGAATCGAGTCCCATCGAGTAATTGGCCACGAAGCTTCAGCCACGAGTCTTCGTAGTAATCAACGTTCCAGATTCCGGCTTTCCCCTTGTTAACAAGCTTGTGTTTAGTGTCGACCGGCTCAAGGTTCAGCGTCAGGTCAAGTACGGCATTCGGCGCCATGTCCACGCCGATCAGGCGATTCAATCGATCGACCAACTGGTAGCGGCGGTCTTCAAAATCTGTGGATCCAGCTTTCCCGCGTGAGACCAACCCCCACACCAACATTCCGAATCCAATGACTCCAACTGGCCATCCCAGAAACGACGTTTGTGACTGACTGTCTATTAGTACAAAACCAGCGACCGCTACCGGTCCTCCGGCAAGGGCGACCAGGCAGCCAGTCAGCTTTTGCTTTTCGGAGGTTTTGTCCAGTTCGGCAAGATCCACAAGCGAACCCGACAGTTCATCCGCAGAAAGTTGTCCCTGGAAGTTTCGGTTCGCGGACAGTTGTTCGATAAGTCCGGACATAACGTGCTCGGTATCGGGTGAGTGGTAGGACTTCGAATTCGTTGTAACATAGCATCACCCAAAACGGCTCAACACAAAAGGTTCAATACCGAACATTTTGGACGGATCGAAGGATTCCCGATTGCAGACAATAAACGATATCGTGAGTCTATCCTTTGATCGATTTCCGTCGCCAAAAGGAGCGTCGACGCATATTGATGCTTTCGTGCGAGGACTTGGACTCGAGTTTGGCGATGTCCGCCTCGTCACGATTCCTCCGATTGAGGCGGAAGCTGCAAGCCAGCCGGAATGCTGGAGTGCAAAGGGAGTAACTCACTGCCCGCTCCCCGCTGAAGGGGCATCAATGTTCGAACGCGTACTCTCTTACCGGACGCAGATTTGGAGCTGGTGGAAGCGCGAATTTGCGGCACACGGCCGCCGCCCACGTGTCGCCCACGTTCGATCGATTTTCGAAGGCTATCCGATTGCCAGGAATAAGTCGGAGTTTTGCGAGTACCTCGTTTATGAAGTCAACGGACTTCCCTCGATCGAGATGAAGTATCACTACCCGTCGGTCGCCGATGATCGGGAACTTCTGCAGAAGCTTCGGATTCAGGAGCAGACGTGCCTGGACGCCGCTGATCGGATCATTACTGTCAGCCAGGTTAATCGAAGACACCTCGAAAGCCGCGGTGTCGATCCGCAAAAGATTTCCGTCATTCCCAACGGAGTTGATCTTGAGATGTTCTCCTGGCAGCCGCCACAGTATTCGAAGACGAGTTCGCACGACGATTCACTGATCAACCCGGAAATGCAAATGCTCTACGTGGGAACGCTGTCTCCGTGGCAGGGAATTCTGCATGCCATCGATGCGTTGGCACTTTACCGTCGCGACTCGCCCGCGCGCCTGACGATCGCTGGGCCAGTCCGAAATCACGAGCGTAAATCAATTGAGAAACACGCGTGGCGGCTGAGAGTTTTTGACTGGATCGAACTCACGGGCCCAGTTTCTAAACGGGAACTGGCGGAGCTCTACCATTCATCAGATGTCGTGATCGCACCGCTCACTCGTAACGACCGAAATTGCGATCAAGGCTGCTGTCCACTCAAAGTTCTGGAATCTCTCGCGTGTGGAACTCCGCTGATCGCGAGCGACCTGGAAGTCGTACGGGAGCTTTGCAGGGCCGAACAGCATGCACTGCTGGTTCGAGCTGGGTCTGGAAAGTCGATCAAAGACGCCATGTTGCGACTTCGTGACGATCCGCGACTGGCGACAGAGTTGAGCACAGCGGGACGGCAGCATGTGGATGCTCATTTCAATTGGGCGATGGCACAACAGGCACTGCTCTCCGTCTATCGAGACCTCATGTGTCCGGCTCATTCAAAGTAGTACGCCATTCGGGCCAGAGATTCTGCAGGAGATGAGAAAGTCTCCGTGCCTCAATGTCCGCATTGAAATGGTCCAGAACACTCTGCCGCGCATTCTGGCCGATCCGTTCTTGCTCGGCGGTGGGTAAATCCAGCACTTCTCCAATACCTTCCCCCAGGCGATGCAGTTGTGACTTCGCGATGAGAAAGCCCGTTTCGCCGTGCTTAATGGCTTCAGGTATACCACCAGCATCGCTGGCGATCACGATCCGGCCACAGGCCATACCTTCGAGAATGGAGTTTGGCAGACCATCCCAGACGGACGGCTGTAGTACGACGTCACAGATTTGCAGACACATCGCGACGTCGGCCGGCTGGTCGAGATGCCCTGTTACGGTGAGTTGATCGCTCAGCTCCGGGTGATCAAGCAGGAAGCTGGAAATGGTCGACTGCTCACGAGGTCGCACATCACCGATGACAAGCAGTCTGGTAGGCCGCGTCGCATTGGTTTCGGCTAGCGCCTGCAGCAGAAACGGAAGTCCTTTCTTGTAGCGCAACTCGCCGCTGAATCCCAGTACGGCCTCATGAGATGAAATCCCGAACTGTTTGCGTAGTTTGTCGAGTTCCGTCTGCGGCGTTTGCGAATGGAAGATGTCAGAATCAACAACGTTGGCGAGCACGCAACAGGAAGCGTCTCTTCCCAGGAGGATATTGATCTTCGATGCCAGATCCTTCGACACAGAACTAACAACGGTGGCTCGGTCAAGCGTCCACGTCAGGCGAGCGAAATCGCCCGGTGGGAATACCAGACGATCAATGTCGTTGCCTCTTGCGCTCACGGTCGACGGCAGACCAGCCGTCTCGGCAAACAGAACGGCCATGAAGCCAGCAGGATAGACGTAGTGCCCCCACACGCCATCGAAGTCGTGTTGCTCATGGAGCCACTCCAACACATTCGACGTGTGCTGCATCGAAAAATCCCAGTTGGAAAACAGCCCCAATCGGTGCACCGTAATTCCACCGACCGAGTGTGATGCCTCCGTCGACGATCTGAGTTCACCTGGCTGCAGAGTGCGAGTCCAAGCGAGGACATGCACGTCGACTCCGAGCCGGCTTAGCGCATTGGCCGTTCGGAATGCGCTGCGGGCGACTCCACCAAGGTCGGGTGCAAATCTCTCTGTAAGCATCAACAGAGTCGGTGAGTTCTTCACGCCTGAGCCTGCTGCACAAGGTCTTCCCATAGCATACGTTGCGCACCGGCGTAGACCACGCGGTCTCCTCGCTGCGACTGCACATCCTTCAAGCCGGTCAGGCTGGACGCTCCACGATTCACACACAACAGATTGATGTTGCGATCAAGAAGGTCCCTTGCCAGATCGTTATAAGAATGGCCAGTGCCAGTCTCAGAGACTTCGGTGCTGAATAGTGTCGTGCCGCGAGTGTTACTCGTGATGACTTCGATCAGTTGGGCGATTCCCGGATCCTGCGCTTCCTGAACGAGCAGATTTCCGGTAATCCCCATGCTGTACACAATCGAGTCGCAGCGGACCGAGTCGAATAACTGCTTGTGCCGGGAATTCACGCATTCGGCCACGATGTGAATGTCAGAGTTGAGGCTGTCGATCACGGCAATGGCCGAAGCGACAACAGCGTCGCTGGTGGCATCCTCGTATGACGTTGCCAGGACGATTGCCATATTGGCTGCCGTGACGTTCGCCTGTTCGTACGTGGCAGCTTCGAGCACTGATCCACGTACAAACAGCACGTGCTCGTCGCGGATCGGTAACTCTTCGAGCTGATCGCTGACGACAACAATGTCACAATCTTCGTAATTGGGATCAGACTGCAACTCTTCAATGAGCTGTTTCAGTCGCGATTCCGACGGGACGTTGATAATGAGAACGTGTTCTTTCGTAAGGACGGCGTTCATGCCTCTTCTCCTTCGAGCTGCAAAATCGGCGAGACCTTCGATGGTCATTCCAATCAAAAACGAAAACGTGCCCAACCCCACAATCACGATAAAGAAGATCGTACCGACTCTCGCTCCCGTGCTCGATGCATACAAATCACCATAGCCAATCGTGGTCATGGAGATCACGCTGTACCAAAGTGCGTCGCCGAAGCTGATTGGAGAACCAGCCGCCTCGTGAAGAGGTCCGTCGTAGACATAAAAACAAATCGAATTGCCGACGATGGCGAATACGAGAAGCACGAGAATAGTGCTCATGCCAATGTGTCGCCTTGACCGCATTCGGCGATAGAGGCGAGCCAGGTGAAAAAGCGGCATTTACGAATCCCATCCCTGTTGGCATATCGCTTGGGTAGTGAAATCGTGGAACGAGTTGATTGATCAAGTTGATTGCTGAGCGCATCATTGCAACGCAGAGAGCTACTTGGAGTCAACCGACACTCGCAACACAACACACAATGGTTCTGGAACCGGTGATTATTGAATCCAAGGGGAGTTCGCCGGGCGAGCCGAACTTTGCCCCAAAAGTCGTCGCCGAAAATTGGGAACGATGAATGGTCGCGACGATAGTCACAACGATGAAACGGGTGCGGTCCCGATGCAGTCGATGGTGTGTCAGGAGAAGAATTCGGCAGTTGCGTCCAATCGTCATTGGAGGGTGTGCTCGTTCTGGAACAACGCTCCTGCTGTCACTCCTTTCGTCGCATGGTCAGATTGCAGCCGTTCCTTTTGAGACGCAGTTACTTTGTCCAGGTGCTTACTGGCCACCGAAAGGCGAAATTTCAAGGCCCGATATCGAGAAGCTGTATGGCGACGTTTCAGAAATCGGTTCTTTCGGAACCTGTCTGGCATGGTGCGAGAAGACTCCGCGGAACGTGTTGAATTTTGAAGCAATTCTTACCTCTCTCGGAAGTCGAGCTCGACTGATTCACATTGTGCGGGACGGACGCGATGTCGTGTTGTCCAGACATCCCCAAAACGCCGCCGAATACTGGGTCTCTCCGGAACGTTGGCTAAGCGACGTTCGCGCAGGTTTGGCGTTTCGCGCTCACCCACAGGTATTGACAATTCGGTACGAAGACCTGGTCAGCGATCTGCCAGAGTGGAGTCGGCGTTTGTGCGAGTTTCTGTCTTTGGAACGCGACGACCGGCTTGAAAAGTATCCGCGTTTCGCGAGTGTTGTGAGTAGCAACGCATGGTTCGGCAAAGCTCGTGCCGTTTCCGCAGAGTCGATCGGACGGTGGAAGCAACCGACGAACGCGGCCCGTGTTCAGGAGTTCCTGGATACACCCGGAGCGACCATTTTACTGAAGGAACTCGACTATGAGTCCTGATCGTGTAATACGGTCCGCTGGGATGGGCGACTTCACCGTGATTACCTACTTCACTCCCGACTTCGCCGAATTTCTCAGCGGCCTGAGTGAAGATTGTCAGCGACTCAACTATTCGCTGCATGCTCATGCCTGCCCGACAGTTTTCTCAAACGTGATTGAGGCCTTTGATTACAAGATTGAATTCATTCGTGAAGCAATCCGTCAATTCGATCGAGTGTTATGGCTCGACGTCGAATGTCGAATCGATCAACCAATCCCGCGGGATTGGCAGAGCCCGCTGATTTCGTGCTACTCCTCAGGGACATCGCAAGGACTCTCGTCGGGAGTCCTGATGCTGGATTCACAACAACTACGCCTCGTCGATCTTTGGAGCAAATATGCCAGGAAGTATCCGGAGTACCCCGACGACTTTGTCTTAGACTTCCTGACTACGCAGATCGAGATTCCATTTCGTTCCGTACCATTCGAGTTCTACGATCGCGACACGACATGTTCGATTACACGAGGCGAATGGAGTAACGCCCATACCGTCATCCGCCACCCCACCACGAATCGGTGGCGCAATCCTTTGCGTTATCGGCGTGCCTTCAATGGGACACGGCGAGAACGGCATACGGAAGAGGAGGCGATCGCCCGACAGCGAAAAGCCATCTTCTTTCGAAATTTCTCCGGCAACTTTTCGACCGTCGACCGTGAGATGGACGCAGGATTGCAAAGCGAGTTTCATTATGCGGATTGGGTTTTTGACGCGAGAGAGCAGGCGTTTGCACCAAAGATGTTCTGGCCTGAGTTCAAGGGCGACTTTACAAGCAAGCCGCGCACATTCGCTCAATCGTGGGAACGATTTCGCAACCCGCCAAAAGGACGGTCGTATCGTTCAAAGTCAATCCGCAAAATGCGTCTGACACGCGAGGACAAGCAATAGAGTCGCAGTGGCGGAACCGACGTGCGGTGCCTGAATTCAACCATGCCAAAGCGGACGTTGTTCGCGCATCCAGTTACGAGACCGTAGCAAAAGAAGGTCACATCTGGTGCACTGACCTACTCGCCACTTGCCCCGGTGAACGTGTGAGGGACGCAAGAAATCGTTGGCGATGCACAAGACGCAGGTTCTAAACGACGAAGCCACCACAGTTACGACGACAGTCCGAAACGCTTCCCCAAAGCAGCCAGAAGACGACGTCAATTCAGCCGATGATCCACCTGCCGCAAGCGATTTCGCTGCGGCGATGCAGATGATTGCCAGTTTTACGCTGAACGATGCGGAGAAAGCTGAGGCTATTCGTCGATTGCTTGCCGAACGTGACGCCTGATTCAGAAATTTCGATTTCGGAGTGGTCGCGTCGAAGCCCCGGGGGATGCCCTCTTTTGATTCTGATGACGAATTAGGGTACCTACGCACGGAGAAGTTTTTAACTTTGAGAAATTGCCTATCACCACAAGAAAACAACGACCGTCGAAACTTGAATTGCGTGTAAGTCTGCGGCGCAGCTGCCTCCGGTATTGCCGACCGATGCTGCGAAAGTTGACGACAGCCGGGAGTGAAGAGGCCATTGATTGCGTGGTCAATCTGATTACATCAGTAGCATGCATCTCCCATAAAGAATCCATGAAAGCCGCGTGCTTGCGGGAGTGGATACTCTCCCGCTGTTGAATATCGACCTTTTTTCAAAGGAGCACACGGCGATGAAGATTCTTTCAGTGGACCTGGGAAAGTTCAAGAGCGTTTCGTGCCTTTATCAGAAGGATGCGGATCACGGGGATTCGGCGGAGTTCCAGACGGTGGTGACCGATCGTGATTTGTTTCGACAGTTGATTGCAAAGTCGTCGGCCGACGTTGTCGTCTTCGAAACATGCACGGTGGCCGGTTGGCTGGCAGACCTGTGCGAGGAACTGGACGCTCCGTTTCTGGTTGCCAATCCTAATGGCGAGGCATGGCGGTGGTCTCGGATCAAGCGGAAGACGGACCGCGACGATGCGTTGAAGCTGGCTCGGATGACGGCGATGAACGAACTGCCGACAGTACATGTGCCTTCACGCGGTGTACGAGCGAAGCGATCGTTGCTGAAGTTTCGAGAAATCATCGTGCGTAATCGAGTCGCTGTTCAGAACGAGATTCGAGCGTTGTGGCAGGCTCAAGGGCTACCGCAACTGCCTTCCGGAGCGAGCCTGTGGACGGTCGCGGGAATCGAGCTACTGCAAAGTCACGCTCGCCCATTATCAGAGTGTGGTTCCGAGGATTTCTGGCGTGGTCAGTTACAATTGCTGCTTGCTTCGTACGAACACTCGGTGGGGCAGGAGAAGGATGTCGACAGAAAGCTGGAACAACTGGCTCGGAAGAACGAAGACATTCAGCGGTTGATGACAATCCCTGGCGTCGGTCGCTGCACGGCCGAAGTAGTGTGTGCGTGGATCGACGATCCGAAACGATTTAACAACGGCCGGGAAGTGTCGTCCTACGCGGGCCTGGTGCCGGTACAGTATCAGTCGGGCGAAAGTGATCGTCGTGGCCGTATCACCAAACGTGGGTCAAAGCTGCTCAGAAAGCGGCTCGTCGAATGCACGTGGTTATTACTGAGGTACAACCCGTGGGCTCAACAACTGGTGCAGCAAATATCGCGAGGGCAGAAGACCCGAAAGAAGCAGGCGATCGTCGCAGTGGCGAGGCGGTTACTTGTCCGCTGCTGGGCAATGCTGCGTGACGGAACGAACTGGGAACCGCCAGTCACTAAACCCGCCTGAAAGTAATAACGAACATCCAACAACGATTGAGACTACTGGCGACTGCTGGATCGGAACTTCCCTGATGAGCGGAATTCATGACCACGTAAACTCGAATTGTGGGCGACGCTGAACCGTACCGGTTCGCAAGCGTGTTCTAACGAATGAGTCGCGTGGCGTATTCGGATGAATGAGACCGTGGCCTTTAGAAACCAACCGGCCCGGACACCTCGAATAGTCGATTGAAGATTCCGCTTCCAGATACTCGTAAGCGTCTCAACTAACAGCAGAACCGCGTTCTATCGACTGCGGCTGAGGGGAAGCTCTGCGAGCCCTCAGCCTACGCCGAAAGAACGCTCCAGAGGAAACTCACACCATGACCTGAAACAACCACAAAAACTGAGCAATTCAAACTTGAAAAGCACACGGCTTCATAGTCAACCTACAATCGGTCGATCCGACCGGGGGCGATTTTAGGCTTTTAATTTGTGAGGCCGGTCGCGATCTCGCCACCACAGTGGACAATGGTCGAATTGAGGAGTCCCACTGTTACCGGTCGATGACGAGCGGGGCCGAAGGCTGGTCGGTCTTTGCGCAGATCGCAGGAAGGGCTGTGCCGATGCTTCCGTGATTGTCACTGGATTGAAAGTGCTGTACTTCACGTCGTTCGAGTTCTCCGTTTCGTCGAGCCAGTACCACTTCGGCCCTGTTATACGTCCCGTCGGCCCGAAATCGTGCTCAAGACTCCAAGAGCAAACAACTTGCAAACCGTTTCAGTTATTTTACCTCACGAGGCGATTGCGCTCTTGTGATGCTCATCGGCGACTGAATCGCCGAAATGTCTCACAGAGACTGTGGGGCCTCGGCTGCCGCTAAAACTTCTTCGGCGGCGCGAATGCCGTGATAAAAAGCTTCCTCGAATAGCGCGACGCCACTTAGGTCGGTATGGGCGAAGTGGATGCCTCTGTGGGGTTTGATAGCCTCGTGGCGAGCTCCGCCCCAGACGAATCCAGGCCGAGGCCGAATCATCGCGTGCCCCCAACGCATTACGTCGAGCCGTTCCACCAAACCACGCAGATCGGGGTGCGCACGCTCAAGATCGCTCAACGCGATCTCGGCCCAACCGTCTCGGTCAACCTCCATCAACCTGCGCCGTTCCTGTTTCGGGTGTTCGCCGTCCAAAGGGTAGTAGTACGTCAACACGGTCGGACCAGCGTTCCGCTCAAGTTGATGTGTTGCGACCACATAGCCCAGCGAAGGACTATCATACAAGATGTTGTCCCAACAAAGAGGCACGCTGCTGGCGCGAGGGTGCTCCCGAAGGTGCAGATTGGCCACCATCCATGATCCGTACTCGAACTTGTCTATGAATGGTGGAGCGTTCTTGTCGTATCGGAGTAGGTAAGGTCGGAGGAATTGTGGTGCGGCGAAAACGACATGGTCAGCATGGAAACGGTGCGCGGACTTGGCGTCATGCTTGACGGCGACCACGTCGATTCCACCATCCGCAAGTGGAGTGATCTCGGTGACCGCCATACCAAGGCGAACGTCGGCCTTCTGACCTGCTAGCTTGTGGAGATGGGCGATGATGTGCCCGTTGCCCTCGGGCCAGGTGATCAGCGACTGCGATTCGTCTCCGGGGCGGCGGATCCGCGAGGCAAAGTAGAACAGGCCGGCCCAAGCACTGGTCTGCTCAACGGTCATGCCGTAATCATCCCGACAACAGTAGTTGACAAACCATCGCAGCCGGGACGAATTCAGGCCATGTCGACTCATCCAATCGCTCATGGTTATCTGGTCGAGCTGGGTGACCTCCGGATCATCCGAACCCGTGAGCAACGGCAAGGTAAAGGCGCGGCGGCCACTGCCGTCTCGCCAGGCGACCCAGTCGTCGATATGCCGATTGAAGGCTTGAAACTGAGCGCGATCAGCAGCACTGGAGCCTGAATGCGGAAAGTGCCCTTCTTGCCAGCGTCCTTGAAAGAACAGTCGCTCGGTCGGTTGACGGCAGAGGAATTGTTCGGCCACGACCGGCTCGTCGAACGCGTCAAAACCTTCCAGCACGTTCATCTCATCAAGCAATTTTAGTAATGAGTGATTCTCCTTAAGTGGAACGGGCAGATAGTGTGCGCCCCAGGGATAGGCGACGACTTCCGAACGTCCACTGCGCGAAGTTCCGCCCGGTGCGTGTTCGAGTTCCAGAAGTACAATATCGTCCCATCCACTCTGCAAGAGCCTTCGTGCCGCGGAATAACCAGCCACCCCACCACCGACGATGACGACACGATGCCGTGTCCAGTGATCTCTTGAAGGGGTAATCCGCAGTCCGTCGCGCAAGCGGTGCCCGATGTTCGATGACGAGCCGACCAACTCACCCGGAGGGAGTTCGGCTACATCGGTCGTTTGCCCACAGCCCGCAATAGTCGCGGCAGGCAAGCCAAGAAATGTCGCCAGAAGTTCGCGTCGCGTGTAATCGCGCAAACCCACCTCGCAATTCTAACAGAACAACGTGGTTCGACGGCCGCTATGCGATGACATTTCAGCTCCACCCGTCGTGTTGATTCCAAACCCTAGCGGCAGCCCACGATGACTCGGAAAAACAGCTGACGTTTGCCGGTCCATCGCGATCTTATCTAAAACCGCGTTCGTAGTAAGCCAGAATTACCGGTCGAAACTTCGTATTGGGGCGAACGTCCTCGTCTACCCTCAGTACATTCCTTCCGAACACAAACGCCGATCGGACGACCTCGGCCGATACGAATTCGGTGTTGACAAGAAGCGGATCGGTACGCGGCAACCGCTCACGCATCTCAGCTTCACTCGCTCCGCCTTGCCACGCCAAATACCAACCCCAGTCGCCGAAACTCGGCACGTGAGCGTGATAAGGGAGCTTGCTGAAGCCGGCCGCCGATAGCGTCTCGCCAATACACGAGAACACGAGTTTCGCTCGCAGTGGGCTGGTCGACTGGACAGCAATAGCACCGTCCGGCGCGAGATGCTGTCGCACCTTTTGAAAGAACTCGACGGAAAACAGCTTGGCCAACTCGATGCTACGAGGATCTGGAAAGTCGACAATCACAACGTCGTAAGTTCCCTCCACCTCGCGAACAAAGAGATCCGCGTCGATCGTCAAGACTTGCACGTCGGCCAACTCGTACTGCCGGTCGTCCTTCAGCCAATCGCCGTATGCATGGCCGCTGATCGTGATCTTCTCCCCACCAATAACGCCGTGACCAATCGTGGAGCTGACTCGGGCATCGTGAAACGATGCGCGGTTGAGCCGAATCATTTCCGGGTGTTCCGAAGCCATCCGGATCATGCCACGGTCGATGTCGATGAGAGTCACCTCGCGCACGTCCCCATAGCGCAACACCTCGCGCAATGCCAAGCCATCGCCACCACCCAGAATCAGCACCCGGTTTCGCCGCGGTACTACGCTCATCGGCACGTGGACCAGCAATTCATGGTAGATCTTCTCATCATCCGACGAGAACTGAAGGTGGCCATCGATATAGAGCCGCGTTCGCTGCCGCCGTTGCGTGAGCACGAGATGTTGGTACTTTGTCGTTTCGCTGTGGACGATCGGATCGGCAAAGCAACGCTGCTCCAGACGCACCATCCAACCATTCGAGCTATACATAACGAATACAAGGCCGATGATCGCCGCACTGCACCCGCCTGCCAACCAATAGCGGCGGGCCACGAGCGGCCAAAAGTAGACCAAACCGGCCGCTGCTACGATTGCATTCGCGAGCCCCAACAAAAGGCTAATTCTCTCCACCGAAAACCGTGTTAGCAAGACGTACACGAATAAGAGAGAACCCAGTAGCGAACCGACGTAGTCCATCGTAAGGATCGACGCGATGTTGCGGCTGAGGTTGCGACTGAACTCTGCATTGATGCGAATCAAGAGCGGAACTTCAAAGCCGATCAACACCCCTATCGCCAGGGCGAAGCTGTACATCACGAGATGAAAACTGTCGGCAAACGCGAACGTCGTGTAGATGACCAGAGTGCTGATGCCGCCGAGGAACGCCAATAGAAGTTCGATGAACAGAAACTTATCAAGCAAACTCGCGACCAAGCGTTGCTGCAATGTAGCGCCAATTCCCATAGCGAACATCATTAACCCGATGATCACAAAAATCTGCTCGCGGGAACTGCCCATCAGGTTGTTACCGAGCACCCCCAGCGTGTATTCGTAGATCATCCCACAGGCGCCGGTAACCAACATCGACAGAGCTAGGACAATATGCGCGAACCGCATTCGCAGCGGAGCGGGTTCTTGGATTTCACCGGTCAACTGTTCCATCTTCCTAGCCAGACCGTCGTACAAGGGGACCCTGGCGGAACTAAGTCAGACTACAAAAAAGATAATCGCCGCGATTCCGGTTGCCACAGTACCTTCGATCCACGCCGCGTTGAGGTTCTTGTCAGTGGCGATTTCGTGTTGGATGGTTGTCCCCGGCAGGAACAACGCATCGGTAACCTTGCGGAGGATCATGAGCATGACAAAGCCCATCGCCACATCGATGACGAACCAAGTCAGTGTCTCGCTCCAACTCTCGATATCCCCAGCAACAGCTCTCAGCACAATAATGCCCATCGCCAGCATGCTGAACCCGAGGGCAGCGCCCGCGGCAACGTTGTCTTGTTCAATCTCCGCATGGATGTCGTATCGGGTCATCCACTGATAGAACCAACCGAACGCGACCAGAGCCATCTGTCCCAAGACAAAAAACACGATGGCCGATATCGGTCCCGCCCACCACTCCGGCCCAGACTCGCCGTGTATCGCGCCCGCCACAATCAACGCCGTAGCGATCAGGCAACCACATTCCACCGCGCCTGTGCCGACATTACGATCCTCGATGATCTCCTTGACGCTACTAAACTGGTGGAGCACGAGTCTGTCGACGACCCAGCGGCCGATGTTCAGGAACAGGATGCCGCCAATCGCATAGGCAAAGTCGACGGCCATCATGCTGGCGATTTCAACCGACGACAGCAGCTCCTCCGGGTCCGGTCCGATCACGGCGCCCAGGTAGATGATCACAACGCCCGCGAAGTAACCGACAAGCACCAGTCCGACGGCTGGGTTGTCCTTAACGGTCAACTCGGACCGCAGGCTGAACGGCGTCATCAGGTCCGCTGCAATTTTGGCCACCAGCAAAACGATGATGCCCATCACGACATATGCCGTACCGATTCCGATCAGTTGAACCATTTCCATGCTTCACTCATTCCTTGCTGGAATCACTTGCCACCAAAACTGGATCGGCTACCGCTGCTGCGTGAGGAAGAAGATCGATACGAAGAGCTGCTGCGCGATGCTGACGTGCTCCGTGACGAAGAAGCGCTCGCCTTCGGAGCGTAGCGAGACCCACGATATGTTCCACCAGATTTGGCGTATTGCGTGTTCTTGAATCCATTGGAGGAAACGAAACGGCTGGATGAGTAGTTCTGCTTTGTGACGGAACCATTGCTGCCATAGAGCGGAGCGCCCAGACTGTTACTACCATAATAGGTCTGACCGGACCGACGATTGGAATCATAGGAGTCGTACATCGGACCAGTAATCGGTGAGTAGCTGCTTCCCCAGTGGTGAGAACGCATCCGATAGTAGGGGCGGTAGTAATACCAATGGTAGTAGCCGCCGTGGTGTCGCCAGTATCCATAGTGGTTGCGATGTTGTTGGACGGGCGCGATATATGCGTATCCAGGGGGCTGGACGAGCGACGTTGCTTCATGATCGAACTTGCCAGCCGGCTTGTGCTGCACAGACATGCCCAGCTTGTCCTTCATCGACTCGTAAACCCGCTTGTCCACTGTCTGCCAAGCCGGCTCACTCTGAACGAGCTTCGCGGCTTCGGCTTCGTCCTCTTTCCCTTCGGGGAGGATGACCACGCGGGTGCGCGTCGTCTGGAACTTCTGACGGAACGTCACTAGTTGGCCTTCCTGGATTTCCATGTCGACGATGATTTTGTCCCACACCCAGTAAAGCTGGTCGATCAACGCGGTCATCTGCTTTTCGGAGCTCTGCAGTGAGCCACGAGTTTTGTGCAGTCGGGTGGCGACGGTCAACAAGGCGACAACGTCCTTCCCCGTCGGCTCGCCGGCGCGCGCGCGCTGACGAGGTTCCTCCGTTTGCTTCCACAGCGTCTCGGCGGATCGCTCGTCCGATAGAAACAACGCCAGCCGCCGGTTCAGATCGACCGCCTTCTCCGGCCAATCGACGATCGCTTTCTCGACAAGGGCTTCGACCGGTGCGAGATTGATACTTTGTACGGCGTCGTAGTCCGCCTGCAACTCCGGGAGTTTGCTGGCCAGTTCTTTCTGAAAGTCGGTCAGCTTGCGAACGGTTTGCTGGATCTCTGCCGCTTTCGCAAGTGCACTCTGTCGCGCCCTTGCCAGGGCCTGGATTTGGTCCTCAACTTGTGACGCCGTGTCTTTCTTGTTGGCTTCCAACAACGCGGTCAGTTTGTCGCGTGCAGCAGCGACTTTTCGTATGTCCTTGCCGGCGGTTTCCAGTTGTTCGTTCCACGATTGACCCGTCTGTTCGGCGGCAAAAAGGGCCGGGTTGTCCGCAACGGCCGAATCGATCTCCTTGCGGGCAGCGGAAAATTGGATTTCGGCGTCGGCAAAGTTCTTAATCTCCGCGGAGGCTCTTGCCTTGAGTTCGCTTCCCAATCCACCGGCAAGAAATCCGATGAATAAGATTCCGGCAACCAACAAAGCGACCAGCCCGACCAGGAAGCCGATGAGTTTACTATCCATAATCCATCCTTAGTTACGTGAGATCTGGACACGCTCTGCATCGACCAGTTGCACCAGGCAGACTTCAAAAGGTTCGTCTTCTCGTTTCTCGACACAGATAATCCTTCGTCCCCCCTGCTCGACGAAGTCCCAGCTGTAATACCGGTCGCCGTCCGTAGAGCCACTCTCGCGACAGGTAACTTCGCCGCTCGACATAAACTCCCACAGCGAGCCGTCGAATTGGAGAGGCTCGGCAGCGTCTTCCTCGTCGTAGCGAACTAAATCTTCCTCTGTGAGGTCCAAGTCATTCAATGTGACGACACGATCTCGGAGAACAACGCCAACTTCACCGTTCTGGAACGATTCGACGCACACTTCGCGACCGAGGTAGCGACCGTAGTACTCAGTCCAGTTCTCTTCGTCGCAGTGGTATTCTCCGCGTCCCTCGATGCTAAAGCTGAGGTCACCTTGGTTATCACCCGCGCCCAACACGCGCATCCAATCCCCTTTGCGGGCGGTGTCGTAGCTAGGCATGGCGATCGATCCTCATTGTCATAAGCGGAGGAGCCACGATCGAACGAAGGCGTTCCAAAGTCGCGGCCGAATGCCCCAGTACTTGGCAGAAAGTACTTCCCTGCTTGGATCGTCGTGGCCGGAACTGGAAGCGAATATCAAAAACAGCGTCACCGAGAACAGGACGACGATCACTATGGCTCCGGCCATGATCCAAATCAAGATGGCAATCCACGCAGAACGAGTCGCAATTGTACGGCGGGAAGCACGCGGGGAAAACCCATTCGAGAAGTTCCTCTTCGCGCGGCGCGGCACTGTTGGTCTCTCTTTGATATCTATGTGGCTCGCTGGCGACTTTTGGCTGAATACGGGCGTAAGACGATCCGACCTACAGGAACGGAAGAGTCGAAACGATCGAACTGGAGCAAAGCACCGATCACGTATGACACGCTGGAAGACACTGTCGCGCTGGCGGTGGAGCGGCTGGCAGACAATTCGGAGTTCGCCGCGAAGCTCGACTACCGCGGACGAGAGCGTGCGCTGGTTTACCGAACATTGGTCCTGACGGGACTGCGACGCGGGGAACTGGCATCCCTATCTGTCGGTTCGATCGAACTCGACGCGGCCACTCCGTTCGCTGTACTGGCCGCTGGTGATGAAAAGAACGGTCAGGGTTCAGAGATTTCGCTGCGGGCCGATCTCGTCGTAGAACTGCGAGCATGGATTGCAGAGAAACGAGACGGCTTCAACGGTTCGGAGAATGAGTTCAGCCAACTGCCACTGTTCTCGGTTCCAACCAGTTTGCTCAAGGTTCTGAATCGTGACCTGGAAGCGGCTGGCATCCCAAAGACCGACGAACGTGGTCGGACTATTGACGTCCACGCCATGCGGATGACGCTCGCCACAATGCTTAACAAAGCCGGAGTCGCACCGCGTACCGCTCAGGAGATCATGCGACATTCAGATATCCGCCTGACGATGGCCACGTACACGGACGCCCGCATGTTGAACGTCAACGGTGCTCTCGACTCACTCCCAAAGTTATCGCCGACGAAGCCGTCCGGAGAGACTGCTGAATCGGTACGATCGACCGGGACAGACGGCGCGCTTCCCCCTGTGCTTCCCCTTGCTGGTGCCGTAAACCTGCATTCTATGCCATCTGCTGACATTTTGACGGCAGACTTCGGTGCAAAGGCGAGCACGGGACCGGAGATCGAAAACCGCACAAAACCTACGAAAAAAGCCCGATCAGAAGGGTTTTCTGACCGGGCTTCGGGGATGGAGACGAAGGGACTCGAACCCTCGACCTCTGCATTGCGAACGCAGCGCTCTCCCAACTGAGCTACGTCCCCTGATGATCATCGCCGGAGTTTGAGACGGCCGACGACATCACAGTCGTGAAGTTAGGACGAGGAGTTTTGGTTTGCAAGAGTTCAAGCTTTGAGTTTCACGGCTGATTTGCCGCTCAGCTCACTTGCCGCCCAAGTGTCACTCGTCGTCTTTGTCACGCCGTCTCTGCGTTTCTTGCAGAAAGTCGCGGACTTCGTTCAACTGCTTTTCGAGGCGGTGAATGCGGTCCTCGTGAGATTCCAGCACTCGTTCCAGCTCCTGACGTTCGTGGTCTCGACGTTCTTCATGTTTGCGGTCGCCGTGCTCCCTGTCTTCGCGCTCGTCTCGGTCCTCATCTTCTTCGTGTCGTCGCTCCTCTAACTCGTTTCGGGCGTGACGAGCAATCTTTTCGGAGTACTCAACAACTTCCTCTGCAGCTTCATGAATACCGGCTTCGTGAAGATGCCGGGCGGCTTCATGAAGAAGTTCTACGGCGTGATGAACGTGCTCCAGTCGCTGGCGCGTTTCATCGCCTTCGCGTGACTCAGCATGGCGACTTCGAAATGCCCGCACTTTTTTCTGCAGTTCACGTTCGAGTCGCTCAGCCTGATCCCGCCGACCAGCCTCGGCATGTTCTTCGATCTCGCGCCGCATTGCGGCGACGTGGCGTTCAAATTCTTCGTGTTCCTGCGCGACCCGTTCGCGATGCTCACGCTCCTCGTCATCATCTCGACGTTCACGATCCGGACGATCTCGTTCACCTCTGTCGCGCTCCCGATCACGCCGTTCGTCGTCGCGTGCTCGCTCATCTCGATCGCGGTCACCGTCCCTTTCACGATCTTCTTCGCGGTCGCGATCTCTGTCTTCCCGCTCCTCTCGTCGACGGTCACCGTCTCGGACGCCTTCTCGTTCCCCCTCTTCGAATTCGGCAACCACGGCAGCGAACTCCGCCTCTGCCGCCGCTTTTTCGGTCTGGGCTTTGTCAGCATTTGCTTCAGAGGCTTCCTGAGCAACTGCAGTTAACAGTGCTCCGCCCGTCAACAGCAACAGTGTCAGAATGATCGTAGATTTTAGCTGAGTCATGTCGAATACCTTTCGAGCTTCTCAAGGGCAATTAAAGTTTTACATTTTGATTCTCAATATTGCGGCCCACCCGCGGCGAGCTCGGAGCTGGTCAACGACGAGAGCCTGCATAAGCCTGCTCCATGACGGAATTCACGTCACGGCCAGCTTCTCCAGTGACGAGCGGTGGTCGCGACTCAAGAATGGCAGCGGAGAAGTCTGCGATCAAGGGCGAATTGAAGTTCGCTGCCGGAGGATGTCGCTCGATGAGCTGCTCACCACCGTGTTCGACGATTAGCTCGCCACCGTTCAGAGGGCGGCTGACCAGTCGACCGTTAGTACCGAGTATTGCAAATTCATCAGGGTCCGTGCTTGAACCGAAGCAGCAATGCAAAAGTCCGTGGATCCCCGATTCGAATCGCAACGCCAGTGTCGAGACATCGTCTGCCTGGTAACTCGCGGCCACCGTGCTGCATTGCGCTTTGACATTCGCTACAGCGCCGAACATCCGCAGAAACAAATCGAGACGGTGGCTGCCAATATCCATTAAGGCACCACCGCCGCCAGCTTCCGGAAGAACTCGCCAGTAACCGTCTTCACCCGCGTCGATTGCAAAGGGTGTGCAAGTCGTCGCGGAAACGGAAAGCACTTTTCCAATCTCGCCACTCTGGACGAGTTCCTGCATTCGATGAACGACCGGATAAAACGGTCGGTAGTAGGCGACTCCAAGTCGAACGTCAGCAGCGTTACACGCGGCGATCATCTCGTTGCACTCAGCAGTCGACATCGCCATAGGTTTCTCGACAAGCACATGCTTGCCGGCGGCAGCGGCCGCAACCGTCTGTGGGCGATGAAGATTGACCGGAGTCGCGATGTAAACGGCGTCGATTTCCTGAGAGTTGATGACTTCGTCGGCTGAGATCGTAGTTACTGAGACTCCGAACTCCTCTGCGAAACTCTGAAGCTTTGTCTCGTCGCGACGGCACACGGCGACGAGTTCGCTGTTCGCGTCGTTCTGAATTGCTCCGGCGACGCGTTTCTTTGCAACGTCGCCGCATCCAATGATTCCCCACCTGATCGCCATCCGCATCTCTCCCCGCTGTACTATCTGATTTCGGCCGCTGATCATCCAAGTCGATCAACTATGGTGAGGTGAGCGGCAAACCATCACAACCGACACGTTCAACGAGAACAAGACCGGGCGTAGACACGAGGGTTGCACGATTGCTGCCGTGCTTAGGCGATTGGACATGTCAGCTTTCGAATCTCTGCCGCGTGGCCCTTTCAGTGACCGTTGCGTAAAACTTCGTTGCATAAGGATCAACTTCTTCGGAAGCTTGTTAACAACTGAGTGATAGCGTCACGTAGACTACGACCCGTGAAGATCCCCGCTTAAGTAGATCCCCTGGCTAAACAGCGTTCGGACATCGATGGCAGAGTACCTTGTGTTTCAAGTTGGTGAGCAGAGTTTCGGCGTGGCGGTCAGTTGTGTCCGTGAGGTCGTTCGTGCCGCGACGTTGTCCTGTTCCGCCGCGCAGACTGACACTGTCGAGGGGCAACTCAATCTGCGTGGCAGTGTTGTGCCCGTTGTTGATCTCGGCCGTCTGCTGAGTTTTCAGACGGTCGCCATGTCCGCCTCGGATTTCCTGGTCATTCTGGCCGATAGCCAGGACCAACTTTGTGCTGTGCGTTCCAACAGTGAAGTCCAACTCACTTCTGAAGCGGAAGTCGTTGAGAATCCCGCGGGTGGCAAGCCGCATGAGTCAACGGCCGGGCAGATTCGAGTTGGTCGCGCGATCGTTCCACTGCTGAGTCCAGACCGGCTGATCGAGCACGTCGGTGCCGCGAGCACTTCACGAAGCGAGTCCGGTGCAGACACAGCGGGAGATCGATAAGTGAACCCGTCACGTCCCGGCGAGGAAACGAGGCCTTTGGCCGGCGAGACTGATTCGTTGATCGATTGGATTTCACAACAAACCGGCCTGTCGTTTCGTAGTCAGCGAGACTCCGCCGCCGAAATCATCAATCGACACATTCAACGATCGAACTTTGGCTCGGCCGCTACTTGTCGACAAAAACTGGAATCGAATCAGGCCGCGTTTGATGACCTCGTTGGTGAATTGACCATTGGAGAGACGTACTTCTACCGCGACGAAAAACAGTTTGAGCTGATTGCTGGTGAGTTTCTCGACGTCATGCAGGCAAGCCGTCCTGACGATCATCGGCTACGTGCATGGAGTGCTGGCTGCGCGTCTGGAGAAGAAGCCTGGACGCTGGCATCGGTCTTCACGAACGCTCAACTTGGCGATCGTGCTGACGTTCTAGGGACGGACATCTCGCAGAGTTCTCTGACACGAGCGAGGGCCGGCGAGTATGGCTCATGGTCACTCCGAGGATCTGCCGGTGAAAAGATGCGTCGTTGGGGCACTGAGTCCGATCGCCGTTTCACCGTAGCTGACCGCCTGCGACCGCTTGTGACTTTTGAGTATCTCAATCTAGCCGCCGATCAGTACCCGTCGTTCACGTCGAAGACCGTCGGGCTCGACCTGATCCTTTGCCGAAACGTAATGATCTACTTCGATCGAGCGACCATTCAATCCGTTGCGGAGAAACTGTTTCAATGTCTCAGCCCCGGCGGCTGGTTGATCACCGGAGCTTCCGATCCGCCACTCGCCGACTATGCGCCGTTCAAACTTCTCATGCGAGACTGCGGTCAGGTCTACGTTCGCCCGGCCCCCTGCAAAGCGGAGTCGCCGCAGTCCGGAACCAGGTCTTCAGCAGGCATCCACAATGCGTCGCCGAACAAGGGTGGCGGTGAAGCTACCGTCTCAGGTCAACCGATACTTGATCGCCAGAATCGACAACGCCCACCGATTCAGAAAACTCACGGTCGCGGCCAGCAGAGTCGACACGTGGCGCAGCAACGTGCCACCGTGCAAATCGAACCTGCGCACGAGCGAGCGTCACGCTTGCTTTCGCAGGGGAACTACCAGCAAGTGCTCGATGAGACGGACAAGCATTTCGATGACATCCGCTGCTGTCTTTTGCGAGTCCGTGCTCTCGCCAATCTTGATACCGAACAGGCCGCAGACTTCTGCAGCGAGGCAACGACGAAACATCAGGTTTCGGCTGAACTGCATTACCTGCACGCGATTCTTTTGACTGAATTGGCTCTGTATTCCGAGGCAGCCACCGCTGCAAGAAGTGCAGTTTTTCTCGATCAGAATCTGATTGTGGGACACCTGGCTCTGGGAAGCGCTCTTGAGCGACTCGGCAAAACGGCCGGAGCGCGACGCAGTTTTAGAAATGCCCGAAGGTTGAGCGAGAACTGGCCGGAGAATCAGCCGGTGCCATGCTCCGACGGTGAATCAGCCTCCCGACTGGCTGAATCGGCTGCGCGACATCTCGCTCTGCTTGAAGCCAATAATTAAGCGGCAGCTCTTTGTGAGAACGGACAAGCCAGACACGGCGACTTTCGCTTGCTCCGTAGCCTTCTACTGATTCGTCAAACGATCCTGACTTCGAAACATCAGCGAATCAGCAACACCCCAGCGCCGAGCAACCCACCGATCCTGACAACTCAGTAAGCGCAGCCCCTTGCGACATCATCGTCTGTTAAACACCGGCTTCCACAAACCAGTACGCAACGGTCGAAATGCTTGATCGAATACTTCTTTGCTGTCGCGTCCGGTTTTGTAGTTGGTAACGATGTTCTCAGAGATTTGTCAGACTTACTGCACACAACGCAGAACGCCCATCGGGAGCTGGCACGTTGTTCGCTGAGTTACGTCTGAGAATGAATTACGAAGATGTCAACTCGCATGCTACGCCGGCATGCGACAGCCGCTTCGACTAAGAACTTCGTGTATTAATCGGAAGATGACGACGTCATGGCAGACCCTGCCGAGCACAACAACGAAAGTGAACTGCTTGACGAGCGGGCAGAACTGCTTGCCCGGCCGCCGGTTCATGAACCGCTCGCGTCTGAGTTCCTTGAGCTATTGACGTTCCGGTCGGGAAAAGACCAACTGGCGATCGAAACTCGATACGTTCGCGAGGTCCTAAAAAACGTCGACGTGACTCCGCTGCCGGGGCGAAACGGGCCGCTGGTTGGCGTCACGAATCTGCGCGGCGAAGTGCTGGCCGTCATGACAATTTCTCCGTTGTTAAGCGCAACGGCCGTTGAACCATCACCGCATGACGACCTCGAAAACGGTCGGTGGGTCATCGTGCTGGGGCTTGAGCACGCTCAGTTCGGCATCACGGTTACCAAGGTCACGGAAGTGGTCGGTGTGCCGAACAGCGAAATTCTGGATCCATCCCGTCAGACGAAAATCAGTGATAGTCAACTGGTTCGAGGCGTCACTGACGACGCGCGAATTATTCTCGATGGCCAGGCAGTTCTTGATGATTCGCGGTTGGTCATTGACGAGCACGAAAACTGAACGATGATGAATTGAGAATTCGACTCTGACTATTCGGCACAGGAGGTCGCCCGCAACGCTCAGACAGCATCTAAGTACGACGCAACTTTGAACGAACAATTGGGGCACGGCCATGACGACCGAAATCGGACCTTTCCAACGACTCGTGCGGCGGGCTAAACGCATCTCACTTCGGTGGCAGATTTGCGGACTCACCGGGCTGGCTGTGCTGGTCAGTATGTGTGTGCTGGGTGCCGTTGGCTTTTCGCGTTCGCAGGAGGCCGTCACCAACGCGAAGCTGGACATGCTCGATTCCGAAACCGGCGTCGGCCTGAACATCATCGAGCAGAATCTCGACGTTACTCGAAACGACCTTCTCCAGACACCAAAGTATCCGCCAATTCCGGGCATTATCCGCTGTCTGGATAACGACGGGATGGATCCCGATCCATTGCAGACAGGATCGACTACCGAAATCTGGATCAAACGTCTGGCAACAATCATCACAGCTCAGATGAGTGGCCACGCTGAGCGGCTGCGTACGACCATCGTCGGAGAAAACGGTCAGGAGCTTGCACGCGTTGAGCGAGCGGGTGCCTCAACGCGAGTCGTGGCCGACGATCCTCGATCCTTCGAGCCTGCGGAGTTGCTGGCTGAAGCATTTGCCGCTCGCCCAGGAACGGTCACGTTCTCCAGGGCGACCTTTGACGAAGTCGCTCAACGACGCATCGTCCACATGGCGACGCCCTTTGCAGACGAGACCGGAAAAACTCGCGGAGCGTTGATCATGTCGCTCGACATCGGTCAGATTTTCGCTCGAGCAGCCGATCGAATTCCTTCAGGATCCACGGACATCGTCGATGACACAGGGCGGTACATCTTCTGCTCAGAGCATCCGGAGTACGCACGCAGCAACCGCGACTATTCACTCGACAAACCTGTCCGAGCTGAATTGCTGGCCGACTCAGGCAGCAGAGAAACCTACCGCAGGTTGATCCCCGGAAGTGAGCGTCCCGATGGTGTGTCGCTCGTCGCCAGCTACCAGAAACTTCATTATGCGGGTTCAGACCGAAGCCGGTTCTGGGCCGTCGCGCCAAGCATTAACGCCGACAATGCACTTGCTCAAGTCAATGCGTTAGGGCGTAGCTTTGTCTCGCTGGGAGTATTTGTGATCGTCGCCTGTGGTGCGTTCACGTTTGTTGCTTCGAAAGGCTTAACGTCGGCTTTGCAGGATCTGACTCGACGAGCCGATCGCGTCGCGCAGGGCGACCTCGATGCCGAAGGCTTGACCGGTGATCCGATGGGCGAGGTGCGGGAGCTGCAAGACTCCCTGGCGACCATGCAGCAGAATCTACGGACAACGATCGACGACGCTAAACGAAACGAACGCCGAACCAGCGCGATTCTCAATTCAACAGCCGATGGGATCATTTCGATCAGCGAAGACGGCAGCATTCGATCGATGAACGCTGCAGTGGCTCGCCTCTTCGGCGTTCGGCGTGAGGAAATGCAGGGGCACAGTGTTAGCCAGCTCGTGCCGACACTTCACGACGACAACGCGCAGTACGAATCGGCACCGTTGAGGGAAGGCGAAGTTCGCACGCTAGGCGGCGAGCTGGAAATGTACGGTCATCATCGTGATGGCAAAAAGTTGCCGCTGGCTGTTCGCGTCACAGAAATGGAGCATGCGGGCGAACGTCTTTACATCGCGACGCTGCAGGACATCACCGAAAGAAAGAAAGCCGACGAGGAGCGACAACAAGCAGAAGCGGAACGAGCGAAGAACGAACAGGAACGCGAGCGACTGTTTGATGGGATCGAGGACGCAGTCACCAACCTGTCTGCTGCCAGTACTCAGATTCTTGCGACCACGACTCAACAGGCCGCCAGTTCTCAGCAGCAGGCAGCCAGTGTTACGGAAACAGCAACCACGATCGAAGAACTGACCCAAACGGCAGAAGAAGCTTCCGGCCGAGCCAAAGAGGTTGCCGACTCGGCACACAAGGCCGACGAAGTGGGGCATCGCGGCCGCTCGGCCGTCAACGCGACGATCGATGCGATGCAGCATGTGCGGGAGCAAGTTCAGTCAATCGCCGACAACATCATGGCGTTGTCTGATCGGGCTCAAGCAATCAGCGGGATCATCGACACCGTCAATGACATCGCCGATCAGACAAACTTGCTCGCCCTGAACGCCGCGATTGAAGCATCGCGTGCGGGTGAGCATGGCCGAGGCTTCGCAGTCGTGGCCAGCGAAGTCAAAGCTCTGGCAGAGCAGTCACGCAAGGCAACAGAGAAAGTCAGCCACATCCTAGGCGAGGTCAAGAACGCAACAAACACTTCCGTCATGGCGACCGAGCAGGGAACGAAGTCGGTCACAGAAGCCGAGCAGGTGATTCGCGAAGCCGAAGACACGATCAACACACTAGGACAAACTGTCGGTGCCTCAGCGGTATCTGCCAGCCAGATTCTGGCGTCAGCAAATCAGCAGGCGACCGCGATGCGTCAAATTCGAGACGCAATGGGGCACATCGATACGAGCACGAAGCAAACGCTCGCCGCGACTCGGCAGTCCGAGCAGTCCGCACGTGATTTGAATGAGCTCGGCAATCGACTCAAAGACCTCATCGACAGCAATGGCCACGGTGAGGAGAGTTAGCCGTGGATCGAGCCAAACTTTTCGAACGACTGCTGGCAACGTTCGTCGACGAAGTTGCCGAGCACGTTGAGTCGCTCAACGCCGGCGTCCTGTCGCTGGAGTCTGGGCAGGACGACGCTCAGCAAGCGGAAACGCTGACCGTAATGTTCCGCGCCGCGCACAGCCTTAAAGGTGCATCACGAGCGGTCGATGTGCTGCCAATCGAAACAGTGTGCCATCATCTGGAAGACGTCTTTTCGGCGCTTCAGGACGGCAAGTTACAGATGACTCTCGAGATCGGATCGGCAGTGCTTGCAGTTTCCGACGCCATTGCCGCAGCCGGTGACCTGCTTCGCGAGAGACAACCGGTTGATGAGAACCACTTCGCCGATATGCCGGACCGGCTGCAGAGCATTGCAGCCGGAGAAACTCCGCAAGCTGCGACCAACCCTGCTTCACCATCCGAGACATCGCCGAAGAAAGAGCCGGATAAAACGATCGACGTTTCCGATCAAGAGACCAAAGCACCGACTCCGGAAACCAATCCTGATCGCAACAGAGGTTCCGTAACCAGTGCCGCAGAATACGAAACAACAACGGAAGACCGATCCGGAAACTCAACGGCCGCGCGCGAGCAAACAGTCGCCGATCAAACATTGAACGACGGCCAGATCTCAACCTCACAGTTCAATACTGATACGAACCCATCGGAATCCGAATCCAACTCTGCCGCGAAGAAAGAATCGGCACCGAAACGCCGCGGCCTTGGCAACACTGTCCGAGTGGCGGAGGAGAAGCTCGACTCGTTAATGGCACAGGCTGGCGAACTACTGGTCGCTCGCCAGCGAATCGAAGTTCGCCCAAAGGAAATTGAAGAATCGGCCGCTCTTGCGTCAGAGTGTCGGGCTGAATTCCAAAGCATTCAACGATCGCTGCTCGCACTGATTCAGCAGAACGGCAACGACACATTGCTGCAAAGATCGGCGAGACTGACCGCGAGGATGGAGCAGATCGTTGAACAGACTGGCGACAGACTTCGACAACTTGAAGTTGGTCTGGAAGGGCTCCAGCAGCGATTGTTGATCGACTCGCGACAGCTCAATCACACAGGTGAATCGCTGCAGGAAGACATCCACCGAATTCGCATGTTGCCATTTGGCGATGGTTGCGCGGGGCTCGATCGTGCCGTCCGAGACGTGGCCACAGCAACGGGAAAGCAGGTTGAATTCTCAATCGAAGGCGCGGACATCGAAGTTGATCGAACCGTGCTGGAGGGACTCCGCGATCCGCTGCTACATCTGATTCGAAACTCGATCGACCACGGCCTCGAAGCTCCGGCCGATCGGCAGAAAGCCGGCAAGAGTGCAGCCGGACACGTCACCATTTCCGCGACGCTGCGAGGTTCGCAGGTTGACATCACGGTCACCGATGACGGAGCGGGACTTAACCGCCAGGCAATTCTCAACAAGCTTCGTTCCAAAGGGCTGGCCGAACCTCGCGACGATCAGGAAATCTTTCGGAGCATTTTTCTGCCGGGGTTCAGCACTGCCAAAATCGTCACCGGCCTCTCTGGCCGCGGCGTCGGAATGGACGTCGTCAAGTCGCAGCTCGAATCGCTGCACGGCACGATTGACCTGTCTTCTCAGCCGGGATTCGGAACTCGGTTCAGCCTCTCGGTCCCTCTGACGCTCACGACAATCTCGGCACTGTTTGTTCGCGCGAATGGACAAAGTTTCGCGCTCCCCAGTACCAACGTCAGCCGACTTGTTCGCTTCGAACCGGGCGACGTGAAATCAATGAGTGGGCAGGACGTGTTGTCTCTGGGCGGCTCGCCAATCCCTGTAACCACGCTGGCAGGTGCTCTGAACCTGGACAAAGCCGCGAGTGCCACGCCTCACGAACAGCTCACCGGAGTCGTACTCACGACGGGCAACCGCGAACTGGTCGTCATCGTTGACGAGCTTGTCAACGAACGCGAAGCCGTCGTGAAAAATCTTGGTCCGCAGATTCGTCGAGTTCGGCACGTGTCCGGCGCGACACTGCTTCGCAACGGCGGCATCGCTCTGTTGTTGAATGTGGCAACGCTGGTCCGATCTCAAGCCACGTCAGGGCTGACGACGGCACACCTAGACTGGTCATCAGAGACCGACACCGAATCGGCACGTCGAGTTCTGGTCGTCGACGATTCAGTAACGACTCGGTCGCTGATGAAAGGAATTCTGGAGTCAGCTGGCTATGATGTGACCGCAGCCGTCGACGGGCAGGATGCCTGGAGCCAGTTGCAGGGTTCAGATATCGAGCTGGTCGTGTCGGACGTTGACATGCCCAACATGGATGGTTTTGCGTTGACCTCGCAGATTCGAGAATCCGAGCAGTACGAACATCTGCCGGTCATCCTGGTTACCTCACGAGACACCGACGACGACAAGGCAAAGGGAGTTCAGGCGAGGGCGGATGCCTACCTCGTGAAGAGCACGTTTCAGCAGACGGACGTCCTCGACACGATCGAACAGCTACTTTAGAGCAGCAGGCGGATGCGAAGGAGTGTGATGTTTCATGTTGCGAATTCTTATCGTCGACGATTCGCCGGTCGCTCGGAATCTCTTGAAAGAGATCCTCAGTAGCGAACCCGACTTCGAAGTTGTCGGCGAAGCATTCAACGGCGTCGACGCTGTCAGCATGGTCCAGGAACTGAAGCCGGACATCGTCACGATGGACGTGCAGATGCCTCGCATGAACGGCTACGCAGCCACGCGAGAAATCATGACGACCCAACCCACGCCGATCGTCGTCGTGAGCGGCAGTATGGGGCAGGAAGATGTCGAGAAATCGATGCAGTCGCTGGATGCCGGTGCGCTGACAGTCGTTGGAAAACCTCCATCGCCGGCCTCACCACACTTCGAGGAACAATGCTCAGTCCTCGTAAGCACGCTACGAACAATGGCCGCCGTCAAAGTAATTCGTCGACATCGCTCGCGCGATACTATCGAGCCCGCACACGAAGACTTTTCCGCACGCGTCGACTCATTGATCCTGGGCATCCGCCCTAGACTGATCACGATCGCTGCGTCGACAGGCGGACCTCAGGCACTGCGGACGATTCTTGAAACACTTCCCAGAAACTTTCCGGTCCCAATCGTTATTGTGCAGCACATTAGCGACGGCTTTACGCAGGGATTGATCGACTGGCTGAACAGCGCAACGACTGTCGAGGTCACCACTGCCGCGGCAGGACAACAACTACAGGCGGGCGTTGCCTATATCGCTCCCGAGGAGAGTCACTGCGGAGTCACGGCTGACGGATTCATCGTGCTGATCGACCGGGCGCCTGTCGGCGGATTTCGGCCATCCGCTACCGTGTTGTTTGAATCGGCCAGCCGAGAGTTTGGCCAGACGCATCTGGCAGTGATTCTCACAGGAATGGGCACCGACGGCGTGGACGGTCTGCGATCCGTACGACAAACCGAAGGTGCCGTGATCGCTCAGGACGAGGCATCGTCCGTAGTCTACGGAATGCCGAAAGCGACAATCGAGGCGGGGCTCGCAAATGCGGTGATCCCTCTCGACGAAATCGGACCTGAACTCATTCGAGTCGTCACCGGTCAGCCTCCGTAACCGAAACAATTTCCAGAATCTCTGTGACTTGGTTGCTCGTCAGGTAGAATCTTCGAGCTTGAAGTCGACAGTGATCGCCGACGCGTTTACGAAATTTGATGCAACCTCAGCGGGCACTTCAAAGCAGCGAAGAAGGACGGGCAATGGCAATCATACTTGTCGCCGAAGATAGCAAGACACAGGCTGTCGAAATTCAATTCATGCTGGAAGAAGCCGGGCACACGGTGCGACTGGCGGCGGACGGTGACCAGGCACTTGAGGCAGTGAATGCCGAGCCGCCGGAAATTCTGCTAACCGACATGCACATGCCGGGCAAGAACGGGCTTGAATTGACCGAAGCTGTACGCGAGTCGTTCCCCGAAACGCCAGTCGTTCTGATGACTGCCGACGGCACCGAGGAGATCGCTGCCGAAGCGCTCCGCAAAGGTGCATCCAGCTACATTCCTAAACGGCAACTCGAACGCGACCTGATTCAGACGATCGGCGAAATTGCCGAAATGCTGAAATCACGCAAGGCACGCACGAACGTCATGGGGGCAATGACTCATGCCGAATTGGAGTTTGTCTTCGGAAACGATCACGACTTCGTCGCGCCACTGGTTGCTCATCTGGAGTCTGAGTTACTCAACGTCAACTATGACGATCATACGGGACTCTTCCGCATCGTACTCGCTCTGAAAGAAGCCGTGATCAACGCCATCGATCATGGCAACCTCGAACTCGACTCAGCCATGCGCGACGAAGGCGACGGTTCGAGCTTTCATGAACTCGGGGACGAACGAAAAACTCAAGAGCCCTGGTGCAATCGCAAAGTGACCGTCCGCTCGCGAATTACGCCGGAACTGGTTTCGTACACTGTCGGTGATGAAGGGCGAGGCTACGATCCATCGAAGCTTCCGGATCCGCAGGATCCGGAGAATATGCTGAGAGCCCACGGCCGCGGTCTGTTGCTGATTCGCAGCTTTATGGATGAGGTCACATTCAATGAGGGCGGCAATGAAATCACAATGATCAAGTACCGGAACGCTTCAACATAAGGGAGCACCCGAATGAACGATCACGCAACGTGACCGACGATGAGGCATTTGAAGTTAGAGCATTACCAAACTCACTAAACGTCTTTTCCATGTTCAACCCGTCATTCAGGACGTGTTACAAGTAACGAGTTTCGTGCGGGTTTTGGCGTCTTGCCAGATATCTATGACGCTACGAACCAATGACCACACGAATTATTTTTGCCAGGTATCACGACAATGAAGATCCTGCTTGCAGAAGACAGCCGAACCAGCCAGCAACTGGCGATGCTGATCCTCGAAGACGAAGGGCACTCTGTCGAAGTCGCCGACAACGGCCTCATCGCGGTGGAAAAGTTTGCGAGTTCATCGTTCGATCTGATCCTGATGGACGTTCAGATGCCGGAGATGGACGGTTTGAAAGCAACAACCAGAATTCGAGAGCACGAGCAATCAAACGATTCACGAACGCTCATTATCGCGATGACAGCCGATGAGTCTG
This sequence comes from uncultured Planctomycetaceae bacterium, assembly GCA_943787265.1. Classification (GTDB taxonomy): domain Bacteria; phylum Planctomycetota; class Planctomycetia; order Planctomycetales; family Planctomycetaceae; genus JABMPE01. Next base: position 164,857 of record CALSLT010000007.1, read on the forward strand.
CCGGCGACCGTACCCGTTGTCTCGAATCAGGCATGGATGACTACATCTCCAAACCGCTGGACATGAACGAGCTGACGGAAGCTCTGACCCGTGCGGGAGCATGCGGCGGCAAACACGTTGACCAGTCCGCCGTTAAACAGCAGGCGGCCTCGCCGACTGAATCAATGATTGACTGGGTCGGCGCTCTGGAGTTTGTCAGTGGGCATCAATCGATTCTTGATACCGTCGTCGAAGCAGCCATTGAAGAAGGACCAGTACTTTTCGACCAACTCCGAAGAGCAATCGAGTCGTCAGACTTCGAAGTGATCCACCGTACGGCTCACACGGTCAAGGGCGCATACCGGACCTTCAATCCCGTCCCCATGATCGAAGTTGCTGAACAGATCGAAGCGCTGGCGAAATCTGAATCGCTGGACCAGATTGCTCCTCTCTTCACGAAGCTCGAACCACTTCTCGACCTGACGTTGCAGGAACTCCGGAATCCCCCTGCAACCAATTGATCATCCACCAGACCGCACAGACTCAGCACACACTCACGACGCGAATCGCTCAAGCAATCATGAAGCACGGACAGCTCATCCCGCTCCACGGCGGAAACCCGATCCCTTTAACGAAGCCGGTATTGACGATCGGACGCAGCCCGGACTGCGATATCGTCGTTCGACATAAAACGATCGCGGCGAAGCACTGCCAACTCAAGTGGCAACAGGGTTCATGGTTTGTCTTCGACTCAGGTAGCAAGAACGGCGTGCATGTTGACGGACAGCCCTGCACAGAACAACAAGTTGCTCCAGGCAGCGTTATCCGAGTCGGCGCTGCCCGATTCGAACTGTCGATGCCTTCTCGTGGAACGGGGACAACCAGTTCCGATCAGCGAGGAGCGGTCACAACGAAGCGGCGAGACGTAAACGCAGCAACGTCTCAAGAACGACGAGGCCGTCTAGTTGACGCGACGGTTCGAAAACGAGAGGCGTCTCCAACTCAAGAGCCAGCGGTTCGCCCAAGATCAAACCAAACAACTCAAACCCCTGCAAAGCCAGCGGCCCGCCGGTTTCTGGGCAAGCTGACACCTGAAGCGGGTGGCGATGTCTTCCCGTTGATGAACGATCGAATTGTGATCGGGCGTGGACAAAGCTGCGAGCTGCGGTTGAAATTCGCAACGGTCTCAACGGAACACTGTTGTCTTGAGTTTCGTGACGGCTACTGGCTGGCTCGCGACCTCGACAGTCGAAACGGAATTCGGGTCAACGGCGAAACGACTCGCGAAAACTGGCTGATGCCTGGCGACACGTTGTCCGTTGCCAAATTTCGTTTTGAAATCGACTACCAACCTCGTAGCGAACAACCGCCGCCACCACTTGATCCAATGGCCGGTGGCAGCCTGTTGGAAAAAGCAGGGCTGACCAAGGCTCTTGAAAAAGATGCTGATCCGGACTGGCTGAAGTCAGACCAGGATCCGGAACCGGACAATCGAATTGATTTGGAATCTTTGTAATAACAAGGGGCACACCCGTGACGACCATCCTGGTAGTTGACGATTCGCTCACTGAACGCCTCCTGGCCAGCAGCCTGCTGAAACAGGCACTCGACTGCTCGACAACCGAAGTCGACAGTGCCGAGGCGGCATTGGAGTATCTGGCGAACGCTGAGCCGGATATCGTCCTGACCGACCTGCACATGCCAGGTCTCAACGGGTTGCAGCTTGTTGAGCGAATTCGTGAGATGTCTTCGTTGCCGGTCATCCTGATGACGGCTAAAGGCAGCGAGGATATCGCCGCTCAAGCTCTCAAAGTCGGCGCCGCTGGCTACGTTCCAAAAAAATGTCTTGCTCAGGATTTGATTCCGACAGTCCAGAGAATTTTGACCGCTGCCGATCACGACCGCCGCCATTCAAGGCTGATGCACAACCTGACGACCGGCAGCTTGACCTTCGATATTAGAAATGACCTTGGTTTAATCGCACCGCTGATCCGCCTGATTCAGGAGATGCTTCGCAGCCTGCCACTCGGCGATGAGGCCGAACGACTTCGAGTCAGCGTCGCGGTCGAGGAAGCCATCAAGAATGCGATTTATCATGGCAGCCTGGAAGTCGGCACGGCTGATGCAACGCGACCACTTGATGACCTTCTTGCAGAACGTCTGTGGGCACCGCCCTATTGCAATCGCAATGTCAAAGTAACAGCGACGGTCTCACACGACGAAGCCGTCTTCACCATCCAGGACGAAGGCCCCGGTTTCGACGTCGCATCAATCGAGGGCGAAGACTTCGACGGCGACGCCCACGGCAGCCGCGGAATCCGCCTGATGCGAACCTTCATGGACGACGTCCAATTCTCAGACAACGGCCGAAACGTCGTCCTGCGAAAAAGAAGATTCGAAGAACCAGACTTCCCGGACGACGCCGACTGACCACTCGCTGGCCCAAGCTGTTTTTCTTCGTAGCAATCAGGTTGAGTTGCGAAACACCGGTCAGGTCCGCATTCCCGGTACACGATGCGACTTCACCAGGTCGTGACACAACTTCAGGACACAGACAACACGTCGGGAGCACCGGGAAAATGACGACCCGATTGATAACCGCGGTTGTCGCACTGTGGAATCGCCGAGAAAACAGACCTGACCTGATTGGTCCTTCCCAGCTTCAAGAAGCGCCTCCCCAAACCAGTTAGGCCGTAGAGGAGATTCAAGATGCCAGTCGTTCTTCCGCCGATCACTCGTCGTCAATTCGCAAAGCGCTCGATCGCTCTTGGTGGCACAGCGATAATGACGTCTCACGCGTTTGTCGCTGCGGATAGTGAACGTGCTGCGTTGGATCAAAACAGAGTCGCTTTGCTTGCGGATACGCACATCAGCGTCGATCCTGACCTTATCTACCCTGGGACGAAGTGGCCTGGTTCGCCCGTCGGGGAGGACGAGCATGAAAGCGTAAATATGGCGCAATGTCTTGCAGAGGCGGCCAAGAGCGTCCTCGCACGCAATCCTCGGCCTGCTCACCTGATCGTCAACGGCGACTGTGCTCTCAGCAATGGTAAAGAAGCCGAATACAAAGAGTTTCTCAGGCTAGTGGAGCCGATTCGTGCTGCGGGCATCACCGTTCATGTGACGATCGGCAATCACGACAACCGTGAGAACCTTTGGAAATTGCTCCCGTTCCTGAAGAAAGAGCACATGGGCATTCAAGCGGACGTGATTGAACTATCGCACGCGAATCTGGTCCTGTTGGATTCAGGAAGAAAGGGAATTCTGGGAGACCAACAGTTGGATTGGCTCGCCAAACAACTCGACAGACGAACGGATAAGCCAGCTCTCATCTTTGGTCACTTCAACCCATATCCCAACCGCGGCGTGCGTCCCATCAAGGGCATGCGTGATGGGCCGTTTCTGTTGAACATGCTTGCCGAACGAAAGCATGCCATAGCCTATTTCTATGGTCACACACATGAGTGGCAGTACGATCGACGGGACCATCTCCATCTCATTAATCAACCGGCAGTCAGCTACTATTTTGGAAAAGGCCATGCGCATGGCTGGGTCGATATGAAGCTCACCGAAATGTCCGCTGACCTGGAGTTACACTGCATTAACCCCGAACACAAACAGCACGGTGAGCGGAGACGGGTCGGTTTAAGAGACAGAAAGGATTTAGAATGAGCGCCATAAAATTATTGTCCCTGGTTGTTGCATGCATGTTCGGAGCGACGCTCTGCCTTGCTGCTTCAGAGCCTGATAAACCCATTACAGTTCGTGTGGCATCCTACAATGTTGAGTTCGGCAAAAGCGCGACACCTGAACAGATTGGTGAAATGTTCGCGCCATACAAGCTGGACATCATCGGTTTTGACGAAGCTCCGGATGGCGATTGGACGGCGCGCGTCGGCAAAGTCCTCGGCATGCCATTTAGTTTTGCAGGCAAAATTTCCTCTGCAAATCACAAGGACAAATACAAAACGATTCTTAGCAGGACACCGCTGGAGGGCACTGAAGAATATGAACTCACAGGCCGTGGCTGGAATCCTGCTTCCGCAGTCAGAGCGACAACAAAGATAGGGGGCGTTCCATTCGCATTTTACTCACTGCATATCAGCAGGTCGGGCGCAACGAATGGTCACGCCTACAGCCTTGCTACTGAGGTTTTACCAAAAGAGAAAACGGCGAGGGTGATTGTCGTTGGAGATTTCAACAACAACATTGACGATGCTGCCATGAAAACGGTCGAGGCGGCAGGATTTCGATCAACATGGCCGGACTTGAAGATCGATGTCTCGAAGAAGTTCACCTACAATGCTCAGGATCCCCGAAAGAATCTCGGTGTTATCGATCACATCTTTTACAACACCTCGGCTGGTCCCAGGTCAACAGGTGGAGGCATCATCGAACTCGAGAAACCTTTGTCTGATCACAAGCCGATTTGGGCGGAAATCGTGTTCCCTCGAAATCTTGAGAAAGCGAAAGGACACAAGGAGTCTGGTCCGCCAGGAAGGCCCACAAATAAACCAACGGCCAACACATTCAGCACACCTTTGCGGCAAGAGGCCAACCTTACTCGGCTGGCACCCCTGGACGCTCAATCCGAAGAGTCCAGCGTCAATGTTATGTCTTACAATATCTTCCGCGGCGGCAGGATGCGGAAGCAACCCTTGTCCCAAACGGCCAGGGTGATTCAGGAGGCAAAGGCAGATGCGGTCGGCGTTCAGGAAACGCGTTCCCCTACGGGAGATAATGCGGAGAAGTTGGCGAAGTTGCTGGGTTGGAATCTCTATGTGGGCGTTAGGCATAAATGCATCTTGACGCGTCATGAGATCGTCGGGCGTCTCAACGGTGGCATCAAGATCAAACTGCCTTCGGGTCAACATGCCTACATTTTCACCCTCCACCTAGCATCAAACCCTTATCAGCCATACCAGCTTTTGAGCATCCGGCCTAAGTGGCACAAGCACTGGGATACTCCTTTCATCAAGACCGAAGCCGAGGCAATTGCCGCCGCAACAGAGGCACGAGGTAGAGAGATCGAAGCACTTCTTCAGCAGATACGTTCCCTCCCCGACAAAGAGACTCCTGTTTTTGTAGTAGGCGATTTCAACGAACCGTCCCACCTTGACTGGACCGAAAAAGCAGCCATGTCCGGTCGCCACCCCATCAAAGTGGAGTATCCCACTTCTTTGAGAATGGCGAAAGCAGGCTTTGGCGATGCCTGGCGCACGGTCTATCCCGACGAAATGAAAAAGCCGGGCTTCACCTGGTCGCCCATGTACAAGACGGATGATCCTACGACCCACCACGATCGGATCGATTTTGTGTACTACAAAGGCAAAGGCGTAAAAGTGAATGCAGCAAAGGTCGTCGGTGAAAACAAAGAGAATGCAGATATCGTCGTTTCTCCTTATCCCTCTGACCACCGTGCCGTCACCGCGACGTTCGCGCTACCCGGTCAACCAAAATCAGAGAATCTGAATGCCAACAACTCGGTTGCAGGCGACGACAAATAGCCGCGACTGATCCGCAGCGTTAACGGGTGCCCCATTACGGACTCTCCGGCTCGTTCGACGCGGTTGGCGGCGGCTGAGCTGCAAACCTACGTTGCGAAGATCTCCGGCGCGCGGCTTCCAATCAGAGCCGAGGCGGAAGACGGCACGCTGTTCATCATCTACGACCACCAGCGTTGCACACTCAGCCACGCAGGCAAGCGGGGAGCGCGCTCAGAGCGTCGGGTCGGTGAAGGCCGAGGACCGGATTCTCGTTGATGAAAGAATGGCTAACGCTGAGATTATCGTCAGCGAAACTCGGCAGGCACCATTGACCGTCTCGAACGCCGCGCTTTGCCTGGCAGCGGCCGTTGCGTTTACGATCGGAAACCAAATGACCAACTAAAGTCAGAAGCCTGACAGGGCGGTGAAGCCGCAAAGTTGCGAGGGAACATGGTCGACGATCCGAACGCAGACAATTTACTTCAACATGGACACTCGCCGGACGAGATTCACGAGAGGCTTGCTCGGCCGAAGGGGCATAGCTATCTCAGAGATTTCGTTTATGGAGCGATCGATGGAACGGTCACGACTTTCGCTGTCGTGTCGGGAGTCGCCGGTGCCGAGTTAGATTCGAGCATCGTCATCATTCTCGGCGCAGCGAACCTGGTTGGTGACGGCTTCAGTATGGCCGCCGGAAATTATCTGGGAACGCGGGCGGAGCAGCAGGAACGCGATCGAGTTCGGCAGATGGAAGAACTCCATATCGACCGTTTCCCCGAAGGTGAACGCGAAGAAGTCCGTCAGTTGTTCGCCGCGAAGGGGTTCGAAGGAGAAAATCTTGAGCGGGCTGTTGACGTAATCACGTCAGACCGTCGCCAGTGGGTAGACACGATGCTGACCGACGAGCACGGTCTCAGTCTGCACGGACCCGATCCCCTGAAGGCTGCACTGGCGACGCTGGTGGCGTTTCTGCTGCTGGGTTTGATCCCGCTGCTGCCATTCATTCTGCACTATCTGGACGGCATTTCATCAGCTCCTTACACGGTGAGCCTGCTGCTTACCGGAGTCGCTTTCTTCCTGATCGGCACCGTTAAATCTCGCTTCGTCGATCAGCACTGGTCGATGGGTGGCTTCGAATATTTGTTCATCGGCGGAAGTGCCGCTGCGCTCGCCTACGTCGTCGGCGTGCTGCTCAAAGGCCTGGCTGGGTAGCGACCGTAACGTTTCGCACTCCCTCTGGGAGAGTCGCGGTATCAACCGCGGAGAGGGGACGACACAAAAGCCCTCCCCGGGCCTGAGAGCCCGACCCTCCCGCAAGCGAGAGGGTGAATAATCTGGCTGCGAGAACAACAGGCGTCGCCGTCTGGATCGAAATCGGGAAGTTATTTCGGACGTGCCGTGTCAGTCCGAATTCGTATTCATTCCTGATAAGATGCGGCCGCTGTATCTGCGGCTGACGATTTCTGCCTGGAGAGCTACGAGATGTCTAACGGGAAGCCGATGTCGATTCTGCTCGTTGAGGATGAGGACGAGTTTCGAGACACATGCGCCATGTGGATGTCACGAAAAGGCCATAGCGTTGCTGAAGCTCCGAACGGACATGACGCTCTGCATTTGTGTGCGAAAAAACACTTCGACGTGGTCGTGCTTGACCTGAATATGCCCGGCCTGTCGGGGCTCGAAGTGCTCGATCGGCTGAAAGCGGACAAGGTCGACTCGGAAGTCATCGTGCTGACCGGCGAAGCGACGGTCGACACGGCCGTGCAGGCGATGAAGCTGGGAGCGTGCGACTACCTCAGCAAGCCATTCCCTCTGCCAGAGCTGGAAGAACGCTGTCGGATGGCCTTTGAACAGGGACAACTTCGCAAAGAAAATCGACAACTGAAGGAAGTCGTTCGACGGACTCGAAAACCAGGTCCGAAGATGATCGGCGACTCGCCTCAAATGAAGCGGGTCTTGCGGTTAGTCGAACGGGCCGGGCCGTCAGACAAAGCCATTCTGATTCAAGGAGCCAGCGGCACGGGCAAAGAACTCGTCGCACGAGCCATTCAGGAATGCAGCCTGCGAGCCGACAAACCATTCGTCACAATCAACTGTGCCGCGCTGCCGGAACAGTTGGTCGAAAGCGAACTTTTCGGACACGAAAAAGGATCGTTCACCGGCGCGACGGAGACGAAGTCGGGACTGTTCGAAGTCGCGGACGGAGGAACGCTCTTTATCGACGAGATCGGAGAACTGCCGCTCGGTCTGCAGCCGAAACTTCTGCGTGTGCTCGAAGACGGATCGTTGCGACGAGTCGGCTCTCATAAGGAACGGCGCGTCAATGTGCGAATTGTCGCCGCCACCAACCGCGATCTGACGACCGAAATCCAGGAGGGTAATTTTCGAGAGGATTTGTACTACCGGATCAACGTGTTGACGATTGAGCTGCCACCGTTAAGAGAGCGGGAAGGAGACATCGACCAGCTCATTGATCACATTCTTGGTGACAACTGGCAGGTGGACGAAGAAGCTCGCGAGCGGCTGCTGACCTACAACTGGCCCGGCAACATTCGACAGTTGATTAACGTTCTAGAGAGGGCTCAGATTCTGGCAGACGACGGCGAGATCCTGATCGACGACCTGCCTCGTGAGGTCACCGGATTCGCCGGAACGACTGTCGCCAACACACCGCGACAGGCCAACGAATCAACATCGGAACCAGACAGTCCAGCCGCCGGCGTCGATTCGGCGGAGAGTTCCAGCGAGCGTCTGGAAGACCTGGAACGCGCCCACGTCGTACGAATTCTGCGAGAGCATCACGGCAACAAGGCTCAGGCAGCTCGGTCGCTCGGTATCCATCGACGCAAGCTGTACCGGATGCTGGAACGATTCGAAATCCAGCCTGAGGAAATCCACACGGCGTGAGTTTTCGCCAGGTGTGACAAATCGACTCGACACATTCGCCAGGCGCGCGGATAAGCGCACCGGAAGACCGTTGAGCCGCACACCGAATTCGGCGTGGTTTCGCCATTGACGGCCGAATGAACGTGACCGCTTGCTCTCAGGTCGCCGATCTGACGTCTCGATGAATCGCCTTCCTTGCGTGCACGACGTGATCCACCAGAAGCCGCTTACAAGATCCTGCTGCCCAGCAACGTTTGACGTAATTCGAGCGTGCTTCCGACAAACTTTGCTTCGCTTGGCATCCTCCTTGCAATAACTCTGAGTAGAGTCGGCAGCGGCTGGCTCATGTCCCCTCACCTCGGAGTTTCGGGAGCAGAGCAATGATTACCCTGAAAACGATTCTTGTCCCAACCGACTTCAGTGAGCACAGCGCCAAAGCATTGCTCTACGGTTCCGAACTGGCAAAGAAATTTGGAGCAGAACTTCATGTACTGCACGCAGTCGAGCAGACTCCGCTAATGTACGGCGAAGGTGCTTACGTCGCTCCAGAAACGGAAGCGGAAATCGAAGCGGCTGCGTCGAAGCAACTCGAAGGCCTGCTTGCCGACTCGAGCGACGACTTGAAAGTTGTGCGAAAAGTTCAGCACGGACACCCCTTCGTCGAAACCATTCGCTACGCGAAAGAGCACGACATCGGGTTGATCGTCCTTGGCACTCACGGTCGAGGCGCCGTCGCCCACATGCTGCTGGGCAGCGTCGCGGAAAAAGTCGTCCGCAAAGCTCCGTGCCCTGTTCTGACCGTCCGTGACGAAGAACACGAATTCGTCATGCCGTGAAACGTGCGGCGGAGATGCTGCTTGCGAGGTAGCTCGGTCGGGTCGGAGATCGAGCTGCCTCGTTTTTTGTGATCTAGTCAACGCGGCTCATGCTGCCGGTATCGACCGCGCTGCTTCATTGTTCAGCGCTGCGAACGCTTTGAACCGCGGGCATTATTCAGCAGCGGGATGAACTGTCAGAACCGGGCACTCTGACTTCCGCACGACACGCTCGGCCACACTTCCGATCAAAGCGTGAGCAATCGCCCCGCGGCCGCGAGTGCCAAGAACGATCAAGTCGCAAGCGTGCTCAGTGGCGAAGTCGAGAATTCGCGAAACCGGGTGGCCATGCACCCATTTTCGTTCGATGGTTAACCCGTCTGCATCTTCGGCTCCGATCCATTCGGCAAGCGCAGCGTCGCTGAAGTTTTCAAAGTCCTGTGGCTGCGGTGTGTAGCCGCCGAGGGCCGGAATATAGACGACGGGATCCTCAATCACGTGGTACAGCGTGACCTTTGCTCCAAAAGCCCGGGCAAGATCCAGCGCATGACCAGTTGCCTGTCGTGACGCGTCGCTAAAGTCGGTCGGCACGAGAATATGTGACGGTTTCATCGTTCAGTCTCTCTGTTTTCTGCAACGAATTCGCGCTTTCGCAGTCATCGTTCTGGAGTGATCAATGATCGAACGTGGCGATAATTCGTCGCGCACGATCCGCGTCACGAGCACGCGTCAACAGCTTGATGCTCAGAACTCCAGCCAGCCCGGCCTGGTTCTCTCCTTCGATCCAGCAACTGATGCCGTCACTCTGCAACGTGGCTTTGATAATCTCCGCGACGTTCGGATCAGGAACGGTATAAACCTCGACGAGCTCCATAGAGACGTCAGCGCAGTCAATCGCGTTTGGTTGATTCACGGTCATGGCATTAGCTCCCAGACTGTTGAGCGGTGAGAAATGAAACTACTCAAAGAGCAGCGGATATCGATGGGCAAGTTGGCAAGACGCAAACATCATGCCACCGCATCTGGTGCTGCTCGCAGCGTAAAAGTGTGCGGATATGGCGTGGCGGCAGACGAAATGTGCGGATATGACGCGACCAACGTACAATGCAACGTCTTCGAAAGAACGAGCATCGATTACAAGAACGGAGCCGCCAGCCGGGCCACTCCATCTCGCAATTTGATCGGCAGACTTCTGGCTTCAAGCTGCTCGATCGTCACCTGTTTTGACTGCGCTTTTTTCACCTCGAAGATATCATTCAGGCTTTCGGCTAGTTTCTGGCCGTAACACTCGACATTGAATTCGAAGTTCAATCGAAGACTGCGAGGATCCCAGTTTGACGACCCCATCAGCACCCACTCATCGTCGACAATGACCAACTTGCTATGATCAAAAGGGCGAGACGTCTTTCTGACGTCGCAGCCTTGACCGACGAGTTGCCACAACTGCGCGTCGCACGCCCATTGGACAAGCTTCTGGTTGCCGTGTTCCGGAAGCAGTATCTCGACAGTCACGCCTCGAAGTGCCGCAACGTTCAACGCACTGATCAGCGAAGCCTCAGGCAGGAAATAGGGCGAGACGATTCGAATTGAACGGTTCGCACACTGACACGCGCCAAGGAGTGTCAGCCGCAATCGATCAAGTTTCTGATCCGGTCCCGCAACGATTCCGCGAGCGGCATACTCTCCCGACGGTTTCAACTCGGGGTACCACTCGTCTCCGACCAGTTCTTCATTTGCGGCAAACAACCAGTCAGCGGTGAATGTGTTCTGGACCTGCCTGACGATCGGTCCGCCAAGTTGAAAATGCAGATCATCCACCGACGCAGGACGGTCGTCGGTCGTTGCACAGCAACCGCGAATATTCATTCCTCCGGTGAACGCGACCTGACCATCAATCGTCAATATTTTGCGATGGTTTCTGAGATTCGCATATCGAAACCGACCGGGCAGTCGCAATGGGTTAAATGTTTCAACCTGTACGCCAAATTGTTTCAACGTTCCGATGGTCGAAAATCCATAAGTCGCTCCGACAGCGTCGATCAGCACTCGAACTTCGACTCCTCGTTCTTTCGCTGCAGAAAGAGCCTTTGCGAACTTCAGCCCCACGTCATCATCATCGAAAATGTAGGTGCTCAGCCCGATCGTCCGCCGAGCCGACTCAATCGCCGAAAGCATTCTGGGATAAGCATTATCACCGCCGGAAAGTGGTTCGATGGAGTTTTCGTGCGTCAACTCCTGCCCGGTGACGCGTCCAACCAGCATCGAAAGTTGAGTAGGCACTAAGCTGACGTGAGGTCCGCGAGCGATCGTTGCGTCAGTGGTCAGACAAGGCGGGTGACCGCCTGATGCCGCGTCGGACCGCAATGTCCGCGCTCGACGCTCAATCCGATTAATGCCAAGCAGCACGTAAAGCAGCGTACCCACAAACGGAGCCAGCCAGATGAGGCCTGCCCATGCTATCGCCGCTCGCGAATCCCGTTTGTAAAGAACGACATGGCCCGACGCGACCAGTGAAACAACAAAGCTGACTGCCGCAAGAACAAAGCCAACGACGATTTCAAAGGTGAGTGTCATTCAGACCATCTTCATCGTTTCTGTGCAGGAGCTGGAACGCTCAAAGTCGCCCCCTTGGTGGCCCGCGTGCAGGACACGGAAAACTCACTCTGGAAGGGCTTTTGAACTCACGCCATGCAGCTCGATTTTCGGATCACGGAACAGTGAGTGTGCCATGTTTCCGTAGAACTGAAAACCGACGAAACCATGAAATCGACAAGCATTTAGTTAGCCTGCTGCACGGCTGTTGGAATCCGTGGAAGTTCGTCTCGGAGATACTGATGGCACGCGATGCACGTCGCATTTAGTTTCTCGCTGACGTACGCCGCCCCTTCCAGATTTTTGTCAGCCGCCATCTGTTGAAGCTGCCCTGAAAGGCGGACGAATTCGAGTTTGAGATGCTCAAACACCTCGTCATTCCGCTTTCGATCCGGCTCAACCTTCGGCGTGCTCAATGCAGTCAGCAGAAGCGCTTCGGCACCAAGCTCAATCTTCTCGAAATCCTTCGTGACCAGGCCTGCGAATACCTGCTGCGAATGGCGAAGCTTCGCGTGCATGTATGGCAGCATACTTTTCTGTTTTGCCTTACCGTCAACGGGAATGGTAACGATGTTTTCGTCCGTCTTCGCTCGTTTCGAATCCGATTTTGCGGCGGGAGGTTCCTTCGCGAACGACTGCGAATGCTCGCTCGTCAGCACCTGTTGAAGGCACAGCAGAGTGGCCATGCCACAAACAGATGCGATGGCGATTCTTGAAGTTCTCATAGCGGCTCCTTTCGCTGGTGCGATTGTGTCTGCCCTGATTCGGACATGCTGAACACCACCGGGCACGCAATCAGCATGCCGACGGGCAAAGGATGGTCAATCTATTCGTGAATTCCCCGGTCGTGGCGTGCGTGTATCAATGACGGAGGTTCTGCATCTCGCAAAGACTTTAAGGGTTGAAACGCGATCACTCGGATTTCTGTTGCAGGTAACCAATTCTGCTCAAGTTCCGTGATCGTTGAGTGCGCGCGGACTTGCTGCAAAGTCGTGTGGCGAGCTCACCCAAACTGATGACCAGGCACGTCGATCGCTCCGAAGTGCCCACAGGTGACAAAGCCAACAACATTCAATCAGGAGAACAGCGATGATGTGGAATCAGTTTTCGTGGAAGGCAGCTCTGGCAACCGTGGCTCTGGCTGGTGCGGTAACGTTTCACGCTTTTGCGGATGAAATTCACCCGCCGCCGGCAAGTAGAAAACTGGACGATGACGATCGATCAGGCACACCCTTCATGCACGCCAAGCTGGCGGCAACTCACCAGATCGTGGACGGTCTGGCGTTTGAAAGCTTCAACCAAATTGAACGCGGCGCTGACGAACTACTTCGCATGACCGAACTTGCTTCGTGGAAGGTCCGCCGAGATCCGATCTACATGCACTATTCGGCAGACTTTGAAAGCACCGCGCTGAGGCTACGAAAAGCGGCCCGCGCTCGCAGCATCGAAAAAGCAACATTCGCGTACATGCACCTGACGGTGTCGTGCACCGCTTGTCATCAACATGTTCGCAATGTCGTCCAGATGGATCCGGCGCCTGACGCAACCGCTCAGCCCACAGGCCAGACAGTCTTTCGCTGAATGTTTTGCGACACTGTCTTCCAGAAAGCGAACCCTGTGAAAAGTCCACGAAAAAGCCCCTCAACAGGCAGTCGCTGCCAAGGGGCCATATGCCGCAAAAAGTAAGACTTTTGCGTGAAGAACTTCCAGATTTTCGGAAACTCTGAACTGTCAAAGCTAGCTTAAAGCGAGCTCGTTCTGCGCCGTAGATTCGACGCTCCTTCGTTTGGTTTGGAGTTTCGCGATTCGCTTGGCAATTCCACGCATCAGTCGAGCAACCGCTCCTTGAAATGCATGGTGCTCACTTCGATCAGTCCAGTCTCCAACGACCGCTCCCAGCGAGCCAAGTTCGGCGGCGACGTGACAGTGCGCGACTGCTGCACCATTGTGTCCTTCAACCGTCAGCGTGACGTCTACCTGGTGAATGGCAGAATCGAATCGCCCGAGCATTTCAGTCAACCGCTCAGTCAGATAGTCGATTCGAGGTTGATGGGGAGTCTTCACGTTGTCGTGGACCAGCACTTTCATGGCACCCTCCTTCTCGGATGATCGCACGCGTGCGGCGTACATCGCGGAAGCTCCGGCATCGAACCTTGCTTCGGCTCGCTCATCATCGGCCCGAGCTACCAGCCGAAACATAGAGCAAATCGTGTGCGCGACGCTTCGCATTTTCAGAATCATCCGGAAAGAACACGCATTCTTCGACGACGCTTCTGATCGGCTCAACTGAACCGAATGAAGGCAGCTCGATCTGGCCGCTTGTTTGCCTCGCGGCGCCTTCCAGCGTGCGACAAGGTGTGCGGAGACGCTCACATTGTCCTACTACGCGCGCGACAGGGTTGATTCCTGCTTATTGATGCGAATGCCTCTGCGATGCCAACTCGAAATTCATGCTCGCTCGTTCTGGCGACTTCGTAAAAGTGAAGGCTTTGCCGCGGTCGTCATTGTTCCTGTTTCTGAGTCTTCGCCGTTTCGGAAGTAAGGACTTCACGGTTTGGCACATCTCGTGCGTTCCTGCTGGTCTGTCAGATTCTTACTCACTCAACCAACTCAACGGGAGCGCTCAATGTTCTGCAATCAGTGCGAACAGACTCAAAACGGAAGCGGCTGCACGGACATCGGAGTTTGTGGAAAGGATCCTGACGTCCAGTCTTTGCAGGAAATCCTCCTGTACGGCGTCAAAGGTATGGCCGCATACGCTGCCCACGCTCGCCGGCTCGGTAAGTCGGACGAAAATGTCAGCGCGTTCATTGAGGATGCTCTTTTCGCGACGATGACGAATGTCAATTTCGATATCGAAAGCCTGTTCGAAATGGTGCTGGAGTGTGGGCGGCAGAACATCCGCGTGATGGAATTGCTGGACGAAGGCCACACCGAAAAGTTCGGCTTGCCAGAGCCGACCGTAGTCTACGAGGGCACCAAGGAAGGGCCCGGCATTCTGGTTACTGGGCATGACTTGCTCGACCTGGCCGACATTCTCGAACAATCAGCCGACCAGGGCGTCAACGTTTACACGCACGGCGAAATGCTGCCGGCTCATAGCTACCCCGAATTGAAAAAATATCCACACCTTGCAGGTCACTACGGCGGTCCGTGGCAGAATCAGCAGTGGGAGTTTCCCGGTTTTTCGGGACCAATCGTTGCCACAACAAACTGTGTGCTGATCCCGTCAGACTCGTACGCCGACCGGCTGTTCACAACGCGAATCACTGCCGTTCCCGGCGGAAAGCGACTGACCGAAAATGACTTCTCGTCGGTGATCGAACTGGCAATGAACTCACAGCCTCTTCCAGACAACAAGGTGAAAGAATCGACGATCGGTTTCCACCACAGCGTCATCATGAGTCATGCCGGAACGATTGTTGACGCCGTTAAGGCCGGAGACATCAAACGCTTCTACCTGATTGGCGGTTGTGACGGAGCCGAATCCGGACGCAACTACTACACGCAACTTGCCGAACAGGCGCCGGAAGAATCAGTGATTCTGACGCTTGGTTGTGGGAAATACCGAATCCGCGATCGTGAATACGGCACGGTCGCTGGCCTGCCGCGATTTCTCGATATGGGTCAATGCAACGATGCTTACGGAGCCGTGCAGGTCGCTCTGGCTTTGTCGAAAGCGTTTGACTGCGGTGTCAACGATCTTCCACTGGAAATCGTTCTGTCGTGGTTCGAACAGAAGGCTGTCGCCGTACTGCTCAGCCTGCTGGCTCTCGATGTGAAAGGAATCCGTCTAGGGCCCGTTCCGCCAGCGTTTGTCTCCCCAAACGTGTTCGCGATTCTGCAGGAGAAGTTCGACCTGAAATTGATCGAGTCTGAACCGCCAGCCGAACTGGTTCAGCTCACGGTCTGATCGGTCGCCCACGATCCGCTGCGATGACAACGCGAGCACTTGAGTTTGGCCGCTCAAGTGTTCGTTTTCGGGGCGGCTCTTCTTCCAGCCTTTCCCCTCTGCGACACAAGTCCCCATGTTGAACATTGACGAAGCAAAACTCGAATCCGATCCGCAATACCGGTACGACTATCTGGCTGACTTTATCGGGTTCGGGCCGGACGACGTAAAATTGATTCAGTCCGCGGCTCCGCAGATCGGACCGCGTATCGGAGAGCTGGTCGATAAAACGTACGCGAAGCTCTTGAGCTACGACGCGACGGCACGGCACTTTGTGCCGAAGCAACATGGGTTCGAAGGTGAAACTCCTATTAATCTCGCCGATCTTGACGCTTCTCATCCGCAAATTCAGTTTCGCAAGGATCACCTCAACAGATACTTCCTCGCACTGATCGGCCGAGCCTACGACACGAAAATGGTTCAATATCTCGACATGGTCGGGAAGATTCACACGGCCAGCGCCGGCAACGGTGAGATCAGCATTCCGCTGGTCCAGATGAACGCGCTGATGGGACTCCTGTCCGACGTTCTTGCTGACGCGTTGATCGAATCGCCACTCCCCGCCGAAGCCACTCTGGCCACGATTCGTGCCTTCAACAAGTTGATGTGGATCCAGAACGATTTCATCAGCCGACACTACGTTGCTTAGAGCCAAACGGCACTCCATTTGCAATTTGACCTGAGAGGTTGTCCGCGCCACTCACTCTAAGGAGACATCTCTGATGTCAGTTCGAACTGAAAAACCTATCGTTGTCGCAGTCGGTTTGCTCGTCGCTCTGGCCTGCGGATTGTTCTGGGGAATCCAACAGGAACAACAAGCCAACGCAGCACCTCAAGGAAAAAAGTCTGAGGCCGTCGACAAAGAGGATGACAAGCCCGTACTCGCAGATTTCATGCGACAAAAAATGGACGCGTCGCATGACATCATGGAAGGGCTGTTGATGGAAGACGGCAAGTCCATCGCAAAGGCGGCGAAGAAGCTGAAAGAGATGAGCGACACTGAGCGATGGCGAGTTTCCAACGACATCATGTATCGAAACCACAGCGAAGACTTCCGTCGCAGTGTCGACAAACTGATCGCCGCATCCAAAGGAAGCTCGATCGATCGCGCAGCTCTGTCCTGGTTTGACGTGACGCTAAGCTGCATCGATTGCCATCGTTACGTCCGCACGGTCCTGATCGCCGACAACGACACCGTGCAAATTCCGCCGAATAAGCGATGAGTGAGGCGCAGACGGACCACGACGCCATGCAAAACGAGAGAACAGACGCACGCTGAAAGCTCTTTTGCAACTCCTGCCCCGGCACCAACGACGTGAACGTGGTCTACGTTGCCGGATCGTCCTTCCCGCGGACGATCCAGACGCTGCCATCTGCATGACGAATCAGTCGCCTCGAAACACTGCCGAGCAGGAAGCGGTCAACGGCTCCCTTTCCGTTGCTGCCCGCCATGACAATGTCAGCGTTCCAATGCCCGGCCACCTGAAGAATTTCGGAAGCCACGTCGCTGGCTTCTTCAACGCGGGTTGAAACATTGCGAATCCCTGCGGCGTCAAGCTGCGTGGCGGCGACGTCAAGAGCGGCTCGTGCCAGTTCTGCTTCCCGTCGCCATTCGGCACTCATCTTCTGCAGAATATCCGCTCGGAATGTGGTGACCAGGCTGTGCACTGAAAGCAACATGACTTCGGCAGACTCACTCAGTGGCAACTGGGCAAGCGTTTCGATGGATTCGTTCGTCGCGGATGATCCATCGCAGGCAACGAGAAAACGCAGCGGCTGCTGATCAGATTCTGAGGGCGTCTTCGCGTGAGAAGAATCGCGGGCTATCAGCACCGAACACGGAGCGTGACGGACAATCTTCTCAGATGTACTGCCAAGCAGAAATCGCTCCAAGGCGTTCATGCCGCGAGCACCCAGTGCGACCAGATCTGCGTCTTCCGATGCCGCCAGGGCTGTGATTTCGCGAGCCGCGTGGCCAACCACCAGCTCTTCGCGGACTGAAGCGAACGTCTCCGACAATTTCGCTGACTCGTTTTGCAGCAGAGTTTTCGCCGCGCCTCGGCGGTCTTTATCCAAAGTTGCTCGAACCAGCGTACCCAGGTGTTTGCCATAGGCCGACTCATAGACATCTTCGAGAACGTGCACGGCTACAACATCGGTATCACCGGGAAAAGGAATCCGGTTCAACAATGTTGCGGCAGCGCTGGCATGTGGCGATCCGTCGACCGCGCTGATGATCTTCATGGAGAGTGTTCCTGAACGGGGATGAATTCGTGAAATAGCAGCGAGCGTTCAGAAGGGCAAGCTTCGCAACCAGTTGATGCCACGATTTTGCTCGACGATTTTCGCAGCCGTCCTCCTCCCGAAATCGCACGTGCGAGATCGCACAGCGTGCAGAATTGTCACACGGGCAGCCCGTTTTCATCGTCACAGACCGGGCCGCACAACCGCATGAACGTCCGTGGCGGACAAACGACAGTGTTGGCACCAAATATGCAATTGGCGAGTCGCGATTCAACATTCATCCACGAACTGGAGTTTTCGCCATGTCAACAAGCACACTTGAACGCCCGGAAGTCGAAGTCGCCGATCCAACGCTACAACCTGGCCGTGCCAGCGAACCGCTCTTTTCCCACGAAGAAATCCGAGGGTTTGACTCGGACGATGCCGAAGCAGGACGTCGTATCGGCAAGATCCTGACCACGCTGTTTGTCTACACTCTCATCGCAATGAGCATTGTCATCTGGTGGTCGCTCAGCGTCATCAACTAGCGATGCGGACTCTTCATCAACGTCACACCGACAGCGATCGAGCCGGCGATAGTCATGAATGCTCCTCGCAGGTAACCTCTCGCGCGATCGATTAATTCGAAGTCCGTGCAAACTCCGTTAAGCGATGTGTCATGCAAGAGTCGGAATCGCCGATGGATCAACCCGAGCTATTCAAGCTGTATGACGAACTGCGTGCGTACGTTGGATGGGAAGAGCGTGATCCTGAGCGTCTGGCATCGCTGAAGCCAATCCTTGAGCCGTCATTTGACGCGATCATCGGCGACTTCTACGACGAGGTTGCCCGACACCCCAATGCCGTCCGAGTCATCACTGGCGGTGATGACCAGATTGCTCGTCTCAAGCAGACTCTTCGAGGCTGGCTCAGCGATCTGTTCTCGGGACCGTACGACGAGCAGTTTGTCGAACGGCGTTTCCGGGTGGGGCAGCGCCACGTCGAAATACAGCTCGAACAGTTCTACGCGAACGTGGCCTTGTCCCGGATTCGTGGACGGTTACTCGAAGCACTTGCCCAACACGCCCCCGAATCGATCACAGAACGAGACGCGGCCATCCGAGCACTCAACCGGATACTTGACCTCGACTCAGCCATCATCGACGTCGCCTACCAGCGGGAATTCGCCGCCCGTGAACAACGACAGCAACGCATGGCAACTCTTGGCCGAGTGTCCGGAGGCATCGCCCATGAACTGCGAAACCCACTCAATGCCATAAAAACATCGGTGTATTATCTTTTAAATGCTCCTGATGCACCGCCGGAGAAAACCAGAGAGCATCTGGAACGCATCGATCGTCAGGTCGCGATTTCGGATAACGTCATCACTGCGTTGTCACGATTCGCGAGGCTTCCGGTTCCCACGCTTCGGCCAGTCGATCTGTGCGATCTTGTCGAGCAGACAATCGATGCCAACCCGATTCCCGACAACATAACACTCAAAAGAAATCGTCCGGAAACGATTCCTCACGTGACCGGTGATCAGGAACAGCTTGTCATCGTCCTGAGCAATCTGGTCCGTAACGCCTGTGAAGCCATGCCGGACGGCGGGCAATTGACCATCTCGTGCCAGGAAATTGCTCCGCCCGCGGAAGGCGAAGCCGGTCGTTTTGAGTTGTCGGTTACCGACACTGGCTGTGGCATCGCACCAGACATTGTTCCTCAGATCATGGAACCGTTGTTTTCGACCAAGACTCGGGGACTGGGACTCGGGCTGGCATTGGCACAGGCAATCCTGAAACGTCACGATGCCGACTTGTCCGTCACGAGTAAATTGGGAGACGGAACAACATTTACCATGACACTTAACCTCTCCGAAGAGTCCGCATGAGCGAAACAGCTCGCATTCTGATCATCGAAGACGAACCGGACACCCGTGCAAACCTGTGCGATCTACTGGAACTGTTTGGCCTGGATCCGTTCGCCGTGGGGTCGGGTGGCGAAGCACTCGCACATCCGGAACTCGGCAGCGCTGACGTCATCTTACTGGATCGTAAACTGCCCGATCTGCAGGCTGATGACTTGCTGCCACTGCTGCGCGAACGACTGCCGGACACCGACGTGATCGTCGCCACTGCTCACGCAGACCTGGATGGAACGATTGCCGCGCTTCGGAATGGCGCTGCCGACTACCTGATCAAGCCGATAAATCCGGACGCTCTTCGCATTTCAATCGAGCGGTGTCTTGAGCAAAAACGATTACAACGCGAAGCCGATCAATCGCGTGATGCGTTTCAGCAACTCGTTGAGTCCGCTGCCAGCGTGATCGTCCTGGCACGAACGGACCGCACGATCGCCTGGGTAAATCCGTTTGCCGAACACTTCACCGGCCGAACTGCTGAAGAGCTGATTGGCAGCGATTGTCTAAACACCTTTCTGCCGCACAACGACCGGGTCCGTTACAAGCGACTCTTCCAGTGGGTATCTCGAGGCCGTACGGTCGACGAATTCGAGCTCGCCATTGAGTGCCACCCTGGGCATCATCGCTGGCTGATTTGCAACACTCGGCACTTGGATGATTACAAAGGCACGCCTGCGATTCTGATCGTTGGCCAGGACATTACCGCTCGACGAAATGCCGAAGATCAACTCCGGCTGCTCGATGCAGCGATTACTGACCTCAACGAAGGAGTACTGATTTCTCAGAGCGACGAGACCTGGTTCGAATCGCCGATTGTGTTTGCAAACGAAGCATTGACAACGATCACCGGCTACTCCCCCGCAGAGCTGAAGGGACAGACTCCGGCAATTCTTGCTGGCATCGAAAACGAAAAACACTTGATCGATGAACTCGATCGACAACTTTCAGCCGGACACGCTGTCACCCAGGAAGTCATCATCGAACGGCAAGACAAGTCGCACGTTCCCGTCGAGCTACATCTTTCGCCGGTCAATGATCCGACGGGAGCGAGAACCCATACCGTCGCAACGCTGCGGGATATTTCCGAAAGAAAACTCGCCGAAGAACGAGCGCTTCAAGCGGAACGGCTGACAGCAATCGGCACGGCGATGACCGGGCTTGCTCACGAAAGTCGAAACGCTTTGCAGCGCAGTCAAGCATCGCTTGATATGCTCTCGGCAATCGTGGGAAACAGCGAACCGGACGCAATAAAACTCATCCAGCGAGTTCAATTGGCTCAGGATGATCTTCATCGACTGTATGAAGACGTTCGCGAATATGCTCGTCCTATTCGAGTTGAAAAGAATCCGCAACGAGTCGACAACTTGCTGCAGCAAGCTTGGGATGAATTGATCGTCAAACGCGATAACCGAGACGCCCACCTCATCGAGCAGGCTGAAGCTGACGACCTTGTTTGTCCTGTCGAACCGTTTCTGATTCGTCAGGCGCTTCGAAACATTCTGGATAATTCACTCGCGGCCTGCGAAGACCCGGTAACCATCACCGCGACCTGGAAAAACTCTGAGCTGAACAGTCGGGCTGCTTTGCAGGTTTCTTTGCGGGATAACGGACCCGGACTGACTCGGGACGCTCGCGAGAAGCTGTTTAACGAATTCTTTACAACGAAAACTCATGGGACTGGCCTGGGACTGGCAATCGTCAAACGCTTTATCGAAGCGCACTCTGGCACGCTTGTCGTCGGAGATTGCGACGACGGACTCGATCTCGTGATCACTCTACCCCGCGGATAAGGGTTTTCGGGCGGCACGCTGATTGCTTTCCGTTGCCGGTCGAACCCGTCCGAAATACGGCATCGTAAAATGCGACCATTCATGTCTGAGCAGCCGGCTGAGCCTTCGACTGAGAAATCCGCGTTGGACGATCCGTCAACGTCAAGCGGAGATTCCAATGCCGATCAGTTCGCCGCATCCCTGAAACAGGCAGAGGATGCTCTCTGGAGACGTCATCGCATTCTCTGGTGGATCACGCTCGTCGGCCCGGTACTTGTCACAGCTTCGATCGTGGCAACTGTTTACATCTTCGCAGGCGTAGAATTCGCTGGCCAACTCGTGACAACAGCCCTCACCGGCATGCTTCTGTTTGGCCGCTTTATCATTCTGGCCGGGCACGACCCGGAAGTTGCCAGAGTGACAGGCAGCTTCTCATCAGGACAGCTATTCCTGATGGTCACCTACCTGGATCTGATCGTAGCAACCGTGCTGATCTTTCACGCGGGCTTCCTTTTTCGGCTGCCCTGGTTTGGATCGCGAGCGACCGCGCTCGTTGATGACGGACGGTTCCTGATTCACGCTCAACCGTGGATCAGGCGGGCGACGTTCTTCGGTCTCGTACTTTTCGTAGCGATTCCTTTGGCTGCAATGGGCAGCGTCGGAGGAACCATCTTCGGCCGCATGCTCGGAGTCAGTCGCGTACGCATTTTCATGGCCATTCTTCTGGGAAGTCTGCTTGGCAACAGCATGATGTGGTACGGCTCGGACCTGATCAATCGGTTTGTGGACAAGCACCACCCGGTCGTTCGATTCGGCGGTGTCGTGCTGATTCTGATGCTCATCGCACTGATCGAATTTCTGTACCGCCGCACCAGGCGAGCAGAATTGCAGGCGATGCAGGAAACCCAGTAGGCACAAAGTGAATTCTTCCACCGCGCCCGTCTGACGTGAACGCCCACAGCCAGACGGCAGCCTCGTCGACAATTGATCGCACACTCTCCGACAGCCAAAGCGCGACGATTCGCACGCTGCGCGCACACTGGCACGTCCGATGAACGTGTCGTCGCGGACTGTCAGCGGCAATTCCAAAGAGACCTTAGCAACGTCTCATTGGCACGCGATCTGCCACAGGGGATCTGGAGATGAAATTCCAATCTCCAGGTGCCGAATGATGAACACGGAAGTGTCCGAATCTGAAACCGAAGTAGCCGAGCCGATACGGCGGTCGTTTTTGTTTGCCGTTTCTGCCGCAGTGATGGCTTTCGGATTGACGGCTGGCTACGGCATGTTCGCGTGGCTGATCGGAGTTTTTCTTTACCCGTTTCGCGAGTCAGCCGAGAGCTGGCAGTTTCTGTCCGACCTCGGCAGTTTCGGTGTGGGACACTCTTTGACTTACCAATCGCCAGCCGGTCAGAAGATTGTCGTCACTCGTCTTGCCGACGCGGGCACGGTCGACGACTTCATTGCTCTGTCGAGCGTCTGCCCTCATCTGGGCTGCCAGGTTCATTGGGAGTCGAACAACGCCCGCTTCTTCTGCCCGTGCCACAACGGAGCGTTCGACAAAGTTGGCAAGCCACTTTCCGGGCCGCCTAAGGATTCGGACCAGACGCTTCCGCAATACGCGTTGCAGATCAAGAACGATTTGCTGTTTATCGAAGTTCCCACGACATCTTTGACGTAGCGAAAGGACTGCCGTGGTTACTGCTGTTCGAAACTGGTTTTCGGAACGCTTACCGATCTCCGGCGTGCAGATCGCCGAACTGACCAACGAGCCCGTGCCTAATCACCTCAAACGGTGGTGGTTCTGTCTCGGAGGCACGCCTGCGTACCTGTTTGTCGTGCAGATCGTGACCGGAATTCTGCTCGCGTTTTACTACCAGCCCGCGCCATCAACAGCTTACGAATCAATCCGCACGATCACGCACGATGTTTCGTACGGCTGGTACATTCGCAGTATTCACAAGTGGGCAGCGACGCTGATGATCGCCGCCGTGATCCTGCATCAGATGCGGATTTACTTTACGGGAGCGTATCGCAAGCCTCGCGAACTCAACTGGATGGTCGGCATGTGCCTGCTGCTGTGCACGCTGACGATCGGCTTTACCGGTTACAGCCTGGTGTTCGAACAACTCAGCTACTGGGGAGCGACCGTCGCGGCAAACATTTGCGACACCGTTCCCTTTGCAGGTGTGTTCTTTAAACGACTACTCCTGGCTGGCGATTCCTACAACTCGCAAACGCTGCCTCGCTTCTTCATTCTTCACGCGGCCGTGTTGCCAGCCGTGATGATCGGTCTGCTGGTAGTTCATGTTGGCATCCTGCGGCTTCAGGGAATCACCGAGTTTCGTTTTGAAAACGAGCCCGACGACAAGCCGCAGACGTTCAACTTCTTCCCCGACCATTTCTACACCGAACTGACCATCGGTCTGATCCTGATGATCCTGCTGAGTGTGCTCGCGACGGTGCTTCCAGTTGATCTGGGACCAAAGGCCGATCCACTCACAACCCCGGAAGTGATCAAGCCAGAGTGGTGGTTCTACGTGTCGTTCCGTTGGCTCAAGTTGTTCAGCGGCACTTTCGCGGTGGTCAGTTCCGGCTTCATTGTCTTTGTGATGTTCGTGTGGCCGTTCATCGACGGCTGGATTCGCAAACACACTCGGTACACGGAAGCCAGCGTATGGATCGGGATTGTTGGTGTCTTCCTGCTGGTCGGCCTGACCGTCTGGGAAGCCATTGTTGAGCACTGATGACATCGCCCGCGGAAATAACGAAACCGAGATTTTTATCGAATGGCCATGACAGAGCGGTCAAACACTAACGAAGAAATCGAAGCTGCCGCCGAGCGGCGCGCGCTCATCGAATCAGTCGTGCGGCCGAGTTTCGAACGGTTCTGCGCTGGCGGCATGGACGCGTTTGACGACTTCTATTTTGGCCTCGGGAATCGGATCCCAGCGGTTGGCTCGATGTTCGCTTCGGTGGACATGGAACAACAGAACCAGCTGATCCGCGACGGCATTAGAGACTTGATCGACTTTGCGTATGGCAGCTCGAAAGCGGAAGCCGAACTTCAACGACTTGCAAAAAGTCATTCGCGTTCCGGACTGGGAATTGCTCCGGAGTACTACCCGCACTGGATCAACGCGTTGATGGAGGCCGTACGGAAGCACGACACGCAGGCAAATGATGATACGGAGTCTGCATGGCGGAAAGTCCTTGCCGACGGCATCGACCTGATGATCGCCGGCTACTGAAGTTGCAACTCTGACATTCTCTCACGTTGAAATCTGAAGATTACTCACGCTCACCGGATGGACGACGGAAATGAAACTGGAGACAAAACAATTCATCATCGGATTCCTGGGACTCGTTTTCCTGGCGTCGCTGGTTCTTGTTCAGGCGATGGAAGTTGCCCGCAAGCGTGAGGAAGTCGGCCTGACGTCAGCACACGTCGCTGTTCCGGCAAAGTCTCAGAACTGTGTCGAGTGTCACGGCAAGTCAACGCCGGGAATCATCGATCACTGGAAAGGCTCGACGCACGCACGCAAAGGCGTGGGCTGTGTCGAATGCCATCTCGCCGACAAAGCCGACGCTGACGCGTTCACGCATTACGGAACGGTCATCGCCACGATCGTTACGCCGAAAGACTGCGGACGCTGCCACGAAAAAGAAACCAAAGAGTTCGACAACAGCCACCATGCGAAGGCCGGCAACATTCTCGCGTCGCTCGATAACTTTCTGGCCGAAACCGTTGAAGGATCGCGCGTTCCCTTTAACCCGCACTCGCCAACGCCCGGCCGCCCGGACATTACCGAAGTTAACGGGATGGCAAGTTCGTTTGTCGGCTGCCAGCAGTGTCACGGCAGCAAGATCGCACTGCTGGGTAAAGATGGAAGCTCAATCGCCGTCGACGATCTGAAACCGGGGCCGAACGGTCAACCGACCAACCTGGCGATCCTCGATCAGATCATGAAGAGCGACGACGGTCGCCCACGATTTCACGCCGGCACCTGGCCGAATACCGGGATCGGTCGGTTGAATCTTGATGGTTCCAAAGGTTCGTGCTCAGCCTGTCACAGTCGGCATGACTTCTCACCGAGACGCGCTCGCCAGCCGGAAAATTGCGGCAAGTGCCACCTTGGTCCGGATCATCCTCAGAAAGAGATCTACGAAGAGTCCAAGCACGGTGTCGCCTTCCGAGACCTGAAAGAGCACATGAATCTCGACGCCGAAGACTGGGTGCTCGGCGAGGATTATTCACAGGCTCCAACCTGTGCAACGTGCCACATGTCTGGACATTCGAAGAACGGCGGAGTCGTCACTCATGATCCCGGCAAGCGGATTTCGTGGTCGAACCGGCCGCCTGTCAGCAAGGTCCTCGACACGGATGTAGACGGAAAAATCGTCACCGAACTGGACCCGGTCCTGCGTCGTGAAATGACTGCATTCTCGGCCGAAGAAAAGCGGACCAACATGAAGCAGGTCTGCCATCATTGCCACACTCAGGACTACGTGAACTCTTTCTACAAGCAGTACGACGATTTCATCGTGCTGTTCAACGAGAAGTTCGCGAAGCCGGGTGAGAGCATTATGAAAGCTCTGCGTAAGAACGAACTGATCACCAAGACTCAGTTCGATGAAGAAATCGAGTGGACCTGGTTCTACCTCTGGCATCACGAAGGCCGCCGCGCCAGACACGGTGCCGCAATGATGGCTCCGGACTACGCACACTGGCACGGCATGTTCGAAGTCGCCGAACGCTTCTACCAGGAAATGATCCCGCAGGCTCGTGAAATCACAGAATACGCCGCAGAAGAAGGCAAAGAAGAACAGGCAGCGGCTGTCAACAAGTTGATCGATGAAATTCTCGCTCGGCCAGAACACGCCTGGAGAAATCCACCCAGCACCGAGTTAAAGCCTGAGTAGGAATCTCCAGAAACCTGAAGGACACAAAGAATTGGAAGAGCGTATGAATCTTTCGGAGAGCGTCTCACAAATCCTGTCGCATGAAGCTGAACTGGCCTCACGTTTCTACGAACGATTCTTTGCTCAGATTCCGGAAGCAATGACGTTCTTTGAGAGCACAAACATGATTCACCAAGCGGCAGTTCTACGGATGTCGCTTCAAATTATCGAACAGTTTTGCTCGCACGAACTCGGAGCCATCGGCGACTACTTGCGAGTGATCGGTTTTAAGCATCGTGAGCGAAATATTCCGCAGGATATGTACGGAAGGTGGCGTGAAATACTGCTCGACGAACTGGAAGAATTTCACGGCGCTGACTGGTCAGAAACACTCAAGGTGGAATGGACGAAAGCTCTCAACCTGTCAATCAACAAGATGCTGGAAGGCTACGAACTTTCATCAGCCACGATTTGAGTCTCACCCTCAAATTGACCTGCGACGTCGCTTCAGAATGGAAGTGAAACCGTGACCAACACTCCGTCAAAACAAATGCGACTGCTGCTCGTCGAAGACGATGACGAGTTTCGCGAAACGTGTGCACTCTGGATGACTCGAAATGGTCACCGCGTCGAGCAGGCGGCCAATGCGCACGACGGTCTGCACCATTGTCTGCGTCAGCAATTCGATGTGGCGGTTGTTGATCTCAACATGCCTGGCATGTCGGGATTGGAAATGCTGGAAAGGCTCGGTTCGAGCAACGTCGAAACGGAAGTCATCATGCTGACCGGTCAGGCAACGGTCGACACCGCCGTGCAGGCGATGAAGCTGGGAGCGACCGATTATCTCAGCAAGCCATTTCCTCTGCCGGAACTCGAAAAACGATGCTGCAACGCCTGGGAACGCGGACAACTGAAGAAAGAGAACCAGCAACTCAAGGCGGTCATTGAACGCAGCCAGCCCAAAACGCAGATGATTGGCGAATCGCCGCAGATGCAGAATGTTCGACGGCTGATCGAACGCGCTGGCCCCACCGACAAAGCCATCCTCATCCAAGGCGAAAGCGGAACTGGCAAAGAACTGGTCGCCCGCGACTTACAGTCGTGCAGCCTGCGAAGTGACAAACCCTTCGTGACGATCAACTGCGCAGCGTTGCCGGAACAACTTGTCGAAAGTGAATTGTTCGGGCACGAGAAAGGCGCCTTCACGGGCGCGACCGCGACAACTGCCGGTCTCTTTGAAGTTGCCGACGGCGGCACGATCTTCATCGACGAAATAGGAGAAATGCCACTGGGCCTGCAGCCTAAACTGCTGAGAGTTCTGGAAGACGGTTCTCTGCGCCGAGTCGGCTCTCATCAGGAACGTCGAGTTGACGTGCGACTGATCGCCGCCACAAACCGCGACCTGTCCGAAATGGCGTCCGAAGGCGCGTTTCGCGAAGACCTCTACTATCGGATCAACGTTCTAACGATCGAATTGCCGCCGCTTCGCGATCGCACTGGCGATGTCCCGTTGCTGACGAACCATATCCTCGGAAGCGACTGGTCAATCACCGACGAAGCCCGCGCCTCGATTGAAAGTTTCGAATGGCCGGGCAACGTCCGACAGCTGATCAACGTACTTGAGCGAGCGACGATCCTTGCCGAAGACCGTCGGATCGACATCGACGACTTACCGGGCGAAGTTGTTCGGCCAGTTCGCCACGATCGTGCAACACCGCAACAGCCGTCTTACGAAAAGCTGGAAGACCTGGAGCGAGCACACGTCATTCGACTTCTGCGGCAACACTCTGGCAACAAGGCTCAAGCAGCCAGGTCATTAGGGATTCACCGTCGGAAGCTGTACCGACTTCTCGAGCGATTCAACATTCAACCAGAAGAAATCAAGCCGCCATTCTCGAACACCACAAACGATGAAAGGAAGACGCCATGAGCTGGTTACCTAAGAAAACCGTGCTTGTTCCCACTGACTTCTCTGAACCATCCGTCGATGCGGTCAACACCGCCCTGGACTTAGTGGAAAATCCATCCGACGTGCATGTTCTGTACGTGCTCGAAGAACTTGAGCACTCGGCACCAGCCGCGCTGTTTGGTGACTTCGACGAAGCCTCTCGAAAGCAGCGTGCTGGCGAATTCCTCGATCAGTTCCTGGGGCGCCATGAGATCACCGGAGTGACCGAGGTCGTCCGAGTCGGTAACCCCGGCCTGGAAATCACCGAATACGCACTTGAGGTGAAGTCCGACTTGATCGTCATCCCGTCCCACGGTCATCACGGACTGCGGCGCATCCTCTTAGGATCTGTCGCCGAGCGAGTCCTGCGTCACGCAGAATGTCCAACACTGGTTCTCAGACGCCAGGATGCTGACTGACTGGCTCAGGCAAGGATTTCTGAGATCACGCGGGCAGGTGAGACGCCGGTCAGTCGCTCCTTGAGGCCGTTTCGTTCGATAAACAGTTCGTCGTGGTGCAGGCCGAGCAGGTGAAGAATCGTGGCGTGCCAGTCAGGGACGGAGACCTTGTTTTCAACGGCCGAAAATCCCAGATCGTCGGTTGCGCCATGTACGAAGCCTCCGGCTATTCCGCCCCCGGCAAACCAAGTGTTGATTGCGTTGCGGTTGTGATCTCGACCGGCCTTCTTTGGGTCCTTATCGCCAGTCAACTGAGCGATCGGCAAACGGCCCATCTCGCCGCCCCATGCAACCAGCGTTTCGTCCAGCAGCCCTCGTTGGTCCAGATCATCCAGCAACGCCGCTGTCGGTTTGTCTGTACGGTCGCACGCGTCTTTAAGTGCCGTGCCGATGTTGCTGTGATTGTCCCAAATCTGGCTGTTGATGAAGAGCTGGACGAATCGCACGCCTCGTTCCACCAGACGACGAGCGATCAAACATCGGCGACCGTACGATTCTGTAACTGGCTGATCGATGCCGTACCGTCTTTGAGTTTCAGCCGTTTCCTGATTGAGGTCGAGTGCGTCGCTCGCGGCAAGCTGCATTCGAGCCGCCAGTTCATAACTGGCAATCCGAGCGTCCAACCGCGGACGGGCCGGACGATCTCGGCGGTGAATGCGGTCCAGCTTGGCGATCAATTCGCGCTCCACTTTCCGAACAGCATCCGGCTCAGAAAATTCAGGCTTCAGATTCAACACTGGCGAACCGGTCGCTCGAAATCGCGTCCCCTGATGAACCGGCGGCAGATAGCCAGCCTTCCAGTTGTCGACACCGTTAACTGGCAAACCCAGCGGATCATCAAGAACGACATAGGCAGGCAGGTTTCGGTTTTCGGTGCCGAGCCCATAACTGACCCACGCACCCAGCGACGGTCGACCTGTGAACTCACTACCAGAGTGAATCTTATAAAGTGCCGGCTCGTGCGTGAGGTTGGTCGTTTGCAAAGACCGAATCTGAGCAATCTTATCCACCTGAGTCGCCAGGTGAGGCATCAGCTCGGACACCCACATTCCGCATTCGCCATGCTGAGCGAACTTGAACGGACTCCGCATCAACGACCCGGCCGCATCGGGAAACTCCACTTCTCCCGCAATGCGCTCGAAGTAATCCTCGCCATGATGTCGGTCGAGTTCCGGCTTCGGATCCAGCAGGTCCATCTGACTGGGTCCACCATTCATGAATAGATGAATTACGGACCGAGCACGCGGCTTGTGGTTCGGAACTGACGGCAGAGTATCGCCCGCTCCGAACACATCTTCATTGAATAAACTCAACAGCGCAGCCGAACCCACGCCGGCCGATATCTGTTGGAACAGATCACGCCGCGACAACAATTGAGGTTTGGCTTGCCGAGTGTTCATAGAAGTCACCGTGCCCTGAACGCCGAGTTTCAGACCACAGAAGTAAGCTCATCAATATCTAATCAATATACAGAAACGCGGCCGAATTCATGATCGCATGGCAGAAACTGGCCAGCGACTTACGAGCTGCTGATGCGTCCGTTTCGCCTTCAACCTGTCGCCAATGATTCGCCAGTCGGGTCAGCGAGTCCGAGCCTTCTCGCAGTTCCTCGGATGTTGGATGCCGACTCAGTGCAAGCCTCCATATTTCTGTGATCTGCTTTTGCGAGTCAGACCCGACACGTCCAACGACGCGAGCTGCGAAGTGGCCAGCCAATTCGTGAACCATTCCGTTGTTTAGCAGATGCAATGCCTGCGGAGCGACGATCGATTCACTCCGTTGCAAACAGTTAGGCCCCATCTGAGGCGAGTCAAAGTTTTCAAGCAACGTGGGAATCTTCGTGCGGCGCTGCAGAACGTAAATGCTCCGGCGCCAGCCAGCCTTCGACCTGACTGATGTCACCAGTCCGTCGGGACGCTCAGTGACTGAGTCCGGTTTGCCAAACGGAGTCAAATCCAACTGACCGGAAAGACTTAGCAAAGAGTCTCTCACAACTTCGGCTTCCATTCGTCGCATGGGCGATCCATACAACAACGAAGTTCGATCATCGTCCGACACGGCTGAATCTTCACTGTCATCCGTGTGGTGAATCAACGATGACTGTTGCCACGTCGCCGACGACAGAATCTGTCGATGCAACCATTTTATACTCCACCCGTTCCGAACGAATTCCGTTGCCAGCCAATCGAGCAGTTCCGGATGTGATGGCCGTTCTCCGGTCGTCCCGAAGTTGTCGACCGTCGCCACAATCCCACGTCCGAAGTGATGTTTCCAGATTCGATTCACAATGACACGCGCCGTTAGCGGATGATCCGGACGCGTTAACCAGCGGGCGAGTGCTGACCGACGACCCGTTCCCGATTGCTTCGACTTCGGCGGCAATGGTTCATAAGTGAAACCGGCCGGAGCGAGTGCGTCCGGAATGTTCGGAGCCACCAGCTCACCAGGTGTCAAATAATTCCCTCGGCGCAACAGATACGCTGGTGAGGGTTCGCCTCGTGACCAGAGTGCTCGGATTCGCGGTTCCGGCGGTTTTTGCGAATTCAGTTCGGCAATCTGTTTTTTAAAGGCCGCCTGCTTGTCCGCGTCGGATTCAGTGTCGACCTGTTTCTGCAATGCGGCGATCTTTTTGTCGATCGTCTGAACTTCGTTTTTCCAGGCGGTTCGCTCTGCCGTGGTGACATGAGGCAGAGTTCGCGGCCCCTGTGACTTCAGCCAGTCGTGCTCGTCGTAAGCGTCCTTGAAGATCGCCGTCAGGCTGTAGTAGTCGCGCTGCGAAAGCGGATCAAATTTGTGATCGTGACACCGAGCGCATTGCAAAGTCAGCCCGAGCACCGCCGAACTGAAGACCTGGATTTCGTCGGCGATAACTTCAAGTCGATCCGGGACGAAGTTCGTGATATTGGCAAACGTTCTGTCGGGAGTGGTTCGCAGAAATCCCGTGGCCACAAGATTGTCGTAGACCTCAGGCGTAATCGCGTCCTCGTCGCTGTAGTCAGCCAGTTCGTCGCCAGCGATCTGCTCCATCAGAAATTGATCGTAAGGCTTATCTACGTTGAAGGCACGAATGACATAATCGCGGTACCTCCATATATGTGGTCGAATTCGATCCTCGTTCTGTGCCCCCTCCGAATCCGCATACCCCGCGGCGTCGAGCCAGTGCCTTGCCCAACGCTCGCCATACCGGGGCGATCCGAGAAGCTGGTCAACCAGACGTTTGAATGAGTCGGCGGACGAATCGGCGACAAATGCGTCGACCGATTCAGGGCTTGGAGGCAGACCATGCAGCGCGAACCCGACCCGCCGCATCAACGTCCTTCGTTCCGGCTTTGGTACGAGTTCTAACCCGCGTTCGGCCAGCTTTGAGGCAACGAAGGCATCGATAGGGTTGCTCGAAGTGACCGCGTGCGACGGAACCTCGACCGCACGGGGAGGCTGAAATGACCAGAAGCCACGCTCTTCGTCCGTCACTTTCACGCGTTGATTCGCCTCATCAGCCAGGGCATGTTTGGCAATCGGAAGCTCATTCTGAATCCACACTTCCACCGTTTTCAGTTCAGACGCCGTCATCGGTTTTACGCTGACCGAAACGAGCTTTCGCCGAGGTGGCATCTCCTCTTTGTGAATCCGTTGAAGCAAGAGGCTCTCGTCCGGATTACCTGGCACAACGGCGGGTCCGGACTTTCCTCCCTTCAGAATCGACTCACGAGTTCTAAGATCGAGTCCGCCTTCCCGCCGTCGCGTCCCGTGACATGCCGTACAGCGAAGAAGCAGGATCGGAATCACGTCGTGCTGCGAAATCTCTTTCTGGCGAGGAGGTTTCCGAAACTTCGCCCCGGATTCGATCCATCGTCGAAACCGCAGAATTTGATTGGCAGACAGCGGGGGCTCACCTTCCGGCGGCATCTCACCGGACACCACGCGTTCAAGAAGAACACTTTCGCCAAAACGCTCGCGGTCAACAATCACTCCAGCATCGCCGCCAGCGACAATTCCTGCTGGCGTCGAAAGATCAACTCCGCCTTCCTGCTTCCGGGCGTTGTGGCACGAGACACAGCGTGACTTCACGGTCGACGCAACCGCGTCTTCAAAAAAGACATCGGGACTTGATGAGGCGTCATCACCACCCGCAACACCTGGCAGCGTCGCAAAGTTGGCTGTGACCATCCAAACGATGACTGGTATGTGAAGTTTCTGAAACAAGCGCCAACTCCAACTCAACGGCCGAACAGAACGTGGCAGTAGACAGCAGCATCACCAAAGCGATTCACGATTTGTAGCGTAGAGCACTTTCAGACCAACCCCTCGGTGCCGATCCGAGCCTTTCACAAGACATCAACTGCGACCGTGCCTTCTGTGTTTTGCTCCGTATCAATTGCGACGTGGAATGTTTATCGACAAGCTAATGTTCGAATGGGCCGACCCGACACGATCATGAAAATTTCGCGAGGTCAACGTTCTTCGACAGACGAAATCCCATCAATTTCTGCCTCGACCTTTGATGTCATCACAACCACTTTGCTGTGGAGCTTTTTATGAAACTCCGATTGTTTGCAGTAGTCGTCAGTGCCTTGCTGGTACCGTCTGGTGTTTTCGCGGAAGACTCGATTGATATCGGGTCGCGGCTGGAGTTGTTTGTTGATGACTTTCTGGTCGACGAACTGTCGGGCGATGCTCAGCAGTTTGTGCATCAGCCAAAGCCTCGTGAGGTTGTGCTGGTGACGGGCGAGCCGTGGGAGGGGAATACGTGTGCCTACTACTCAATC
The DNA here is from genome assembly GCA_943787265.1 of uncultured Planctomycetaceae bacterium. Taxonomy (GTDB): domain Bacteria; phylum Planctomycetota; class Planctomycetia; order Planctomycetales; family Planctomycetaceae; genus JABMPE01. The sequence continues at coordinate 198,554 of CALSLT010000007.1, forward strand.
TTCCGCGATGGCGACGTTTATCGGATGTACTACCGAGCGTCGCACTTTGACGTAAAGACGAGGAAGGCTACGCACCCAGAATTCACGTGTTACGCCGAAAGTCGCGACGGAATTCATTTCACGAAGCCGAAATTGGGACTCGTTGAATGGGACGGTTCGAAAGAGAACAACATCATTCTGGAAGGCCTGGGGACTCACTGCTTTGTCGCGTTTCGCGATGACAATCCCAACTGCAAACCTGAGGCTCGGTACAAAGGCATTTCACGTGGCCGACCGGTTGGCAAAAAAGGGCTTTACGTTTTTCACTCGGCCGACGGGATCCGATGGTCGCTGACGAAAAATGAACCGGTCATCACGGACGGATATTTTGATTCGCAGAACCTCGCGTTCTGGGACCCGGTCGAGAAGCAGTACGTCGATTACCACCGGACGTTCACCAACAAAGTTCGAACGATCATGACGTGCACTTCGGCCGATTTTGTGACCTGGACAAAGCCCGTCCTGCTGAAGTATCCGGCGGGGACTCCAGATCAGCATCTCTACACAAACGCAATTCGACCTTACGAACGAGCCCCGCATATCAAAGTCGGTTTTCCCACCCGGTACCGCCCCAGTGACAGTCAGGTCGAACCGATCTTCATGTCCAGCCGCGACGGACTGAGCTTTAAGCGTTGGAACAAAGCGGTCATTCCACCGGACGCTCCGAAGGAACGAGACGGCAACCGCAGCAACTACATGGCCAACGCTCTGGTTTCGCTGACAGGCAACGATCGGGAACTCGCCGTGTACGGCAGCGAGGCTTACTACGAAGGCCCCGACAGTCGACTACGCCGCTTTACCTACCGAGTCGACGGTTTCGTTTCCGTGCGAGCCGGGTCCGATGGCGGTGAGTTGCTGACCAAACCGTTGAAGTTTCAGGGCGAGCAACTTGTTCTCAACTTCGCGACAAAGAAGGGCGGCAGTGTCAAAGTTGAGCTGCAGGACGAGAACGGCAAACCCATTCCTGGCTTCGAACTCGCGAGCTGCCAACCGCTGGCGGGCGATTCGATCGAGCAAATCGTTTCATGGAAAACGTCCGACAGCGTCGCGAAGCTATCGGGAAAGACGATCCGAATCCGATTCGTGATTCAGAACGGCGATGTTTACTCGCTGCGGTTTCGAAGATTGATCTGAATTCGCTCCAACTACCAAAACCGCCACCAGGGATGTGGCTTAGTCGGCGTCTGGGTCGAAGCGATTCGGTGAGCTTCCAAAAGAATCTCGGACGTTGAGCCCCAACTTCCATACCGCGACTTCACGTTGGCTATATTCGCAGCTTGGAGCAAAATCGGTGAAACATCTACACCATTCGCAAGTGCCAGATTCGTAAGATGTGAAAGTTGCATCGACGCGTCACGAGGGTCGGGCCATTGATCCTGCAGGACAAACAGCATGACCATCTGTCGAACTCCCTGTTCAGTGGAGTAGTCGTTTTGCAGAACTGGCGTCTGTATCACTGATGGGTGACCTATCAGCAGGTCGATCACCGCCACCCGTTGCTCTTGTTCAAACTTCGGAAACCAAGTCACTACTTCCGAGTAAAAATCACTCAGCTCAGTTTGCAATGCGGAACGTTCTGCAACAGAAGGTGTATCGTCGGTTTCCTCGAGCCAGCCATCTGTGTTGAGGTCAACCGGTTCTGTCACAAGCCGTGAGAGAACTCGTTCAAACGACTCACAGCGACTCTGCCACGATTCAAAGCAACTCTGAAAAGTGCCCGCGTTCATGCTGAGTCTTCTACACTAAAAATCTCAATGAACGCTCTCAGAACTCGTCTGGACGCAGACGTGGCCTTCGCAGAATTTGCAGGCGACTTTGACGCCGAGGTATTTCGGAGCGACTCGCAGTTCTTTATCGCAGTGTCCGCACGCCGCGTAGAACGCCTTTGTTTTGATGCGGGGGCTGGCGAGGTCGATCTCGAACTGGCCGCTGCAGTGTTTGCACGCGACTCCGACTCCGGCGTATTTGCGGTTGATACGAAGCTCTTCGGTGCAGTGCGGGCAGACCAGATAATATCCTGCAACTTCGACGTCGATCACGTTGCCGATCTCCTTTAGCTCAAAGAACGCCGGAACTTCTACATCACTACGATACAAATCCGAGTTCAGTAATGCTCTACAGAACTGACAGTGGATCAGATTGGCAGGCATGTCCTGTCCGCAATCCGGGCAGGGACCTCCGGTCCATGTGGGCATGACTGGTTTCCTCAAATCGTACAGTCTTGAAGTCTGCTGCGACCATTTCGCAACCTGTTGATCGGAATTTTTGCCGATCGACTTCGGGCCCGCTGACGATCCATCCTAAACAGTTTTGAGCCTGATTAATGGTTTTCCGCCAACTGTGGAGAGGTCCATCTGCCCGATTTTGAACAGGTTTTCTGCCGATCAGGCCGCGGGTTGGACCTCATGAAACGTTGAAAAGTTGCGAAAAAACAAATGGAAAGGCACAGAATTATAAATCTCGTCCGGATTGTCCAGCGGTGATCATACCGTTGCGATGCTGATGCCGGTTCGGCATCCTTGAAGCCAGACTTCGGCCAACGGGGTTTCGAGTTTCCGGATCATGTCGCGGGATTCTCACCTGGCCGCGGCGAATGAGTCGACCTCTGGGCCACACGGAGAGCGTTTGATGAATGTCATATTCGGGTTGGTTGCCGGTACGAAATTTCTCCCACCGAACGTCCGCGCGCAGGCCGTTCAGAAGCTGGGCAAGTCGCGGTCAACGTCCGCTGCTCAGCAGTTGCTCAAACTTTCTGGCACGTCCGATCCAGATATCCAGGGCGACGTCCTGGCGGCAATAAAATCGCTTGGTGGCATCATCGTCGAACCGGCAATGCGACAACTGGCTCAGCCAATCCCGCCAGCTCAAAGGGCGGCGGCGAAGGCACTGGCGCTGGCCGGTCCCGAGGCCGCACCAGCTCTTCAGCTATTGACCCAACAGTTGGGATCATCGGTTCTCGAATTGCGAGTGGCCGTACTGACAGCCATCGGAGCCGTTGGTTCAGGCGGGGCTGACAGCGTTGCTCAAGTCGCGAGCCATCTTGCTTCCGACCAGATCAAAGAAGCTGCCGCGGCGGCGACAGCCTTGGGACGCATTGGTCCTGCCGCGAAGTCTGTCGTGCCACAGTTGATGGGCCTGGTCGGGCATCACGAGAAAGCAGTCCGCGACGCAGCCAGCACTGCAGTTGGAAAAATTGGCCCGATTACTCGCGTGTTTGTCCCGACTCTGATCGAGCAGCTCGAACACGACGACGTCGGCGTCCAGGTCGCGACAGCGCAGGCTCTTGGGAAAATGGGTGCTGATGCCGAGAAGGCTGTCGTTCCTTTGAGCCGCTACGTCGAGCATTCGTCGCGAGATCTCCGTCAGGCGGTCATGGATGCTTTGGCCGGTATTGGCCCAGGAGCGCGGCAAGCAGAAGAAGGAATCGCAAGGTGCCTTGATGATCGCGACTGGGGCGTTCGAGAAGCGGCGGCTCGTGCGGCAGGACAAGCAGCCTGCGCTGACCAGGTGACGGTACGCCGGTTGGTAAACTTGCTGAGCGATAGCCGAGGAAGTGTCCGTCGATCGGCGGCGGAAGCTGTAGGGCGACTCGGTGCGGCTGCCGACTCAGCAGCACCGGGGCTTGTCGCACTTCTTTCTGACAAGTACCAGGCGGTTCAGCTTGCCGCCGGAAAATCGCTCGGTCAGATTGGTGGTGCCGCCGCCGCTCAAGTCGACGCGGTCGTCGCTCTTCTTGAGTCTTCCGATCAGGAAATTCGTGAAGCGGCAGCAAAGGCCCTGGGAGCGATCGGGCCTCTCGCAAGCAAGACCGCACCAGCATTGATCGCTGCATTAAACGATCCTCAGCCTTCCGTCGTGCAAGCTGCTGTTGGCGCGCTGGCTCAAATGGGAGCGTCGATCAAAAACGACTTGCCATTGCTCGCTGGCAATCTTTCTTCACCAGACGACAGTGTAAAAATCGCGACGCTTCAGGCCCTGGGGCATCTTGCGGCTCACGCAGAATCTACTGCCGACTCGATTCAGAACTGTCTATCAGACGCGAATAAGACGGTTGCGGAAACAGCACGAGCAACACTGGAAAAGATCCACCGAGCCGCCCAGGCAGTCGCGCCTCGCTGAAAATTCATTGGGTGCGGGAATCAGTCGTTGCGTCTAAAATAGGCTTGCGGGTACTCCAGCCGAGCCGAAACTGTACGTTGCTCCGCGTGTCACGGCTCTAAAATCCACGAGCATGGAATCGTCATGAAGTTTCTTGAACTGAACCACGTTGCGTTACACGTTAAAGATGTCGATAAAAGTTGCGACTTCTACGAAAACGTTCTGCAACTGAAGAAAATTCCTCGGCCGGCTTTCAAATTTCCGGGTGCATGGTATCTGCTCGGCGAAGTTCAGGAGTTGCACCTGATCGGCGGTCGAGATGCGGAAACAAACTCGCACAGCCGAGGCAATCATTACGCGCTGATGATCGACAGCATGGACGAGTGGGAAAACTATTTCCGTGAGAACAACATTCCTTACGAGGAGCGAAGAACTCGCCCTGACCGTGCCTACCAGATTTATGTGACCGACCCGGACGGCCACGCGATCGAACTTTGTACTCCACCTGGCACCGCGTCGGAGTAAGCTGGACGACGAAACCAGTTAGTTTGGCGTAGGATGCGTCTTGACTACCACCAGACACAAATGGTGTGTCACGACGCACCCCACAGCTTCAATCGAGCACAGAGTTAAGTTCAGAAGAAACTCGGCGGGCTGTCGAGGACGAATGATGTTTCGACAAGACTATCGATCACGAGTGTTGATCGCCGTTCTGCTGATGGCTGTTGTCGCGCTTGGGTTCGAAGGCTCCGTCGTTGCTCAGGACGAGAGCCCTGAGAAGCCAGCGGCGGAACAGCCGGCCGAGAGGGGTGCTGAACCGACGGATGCGCAAACGGATCCATCGAACGATGCCGATTCTGAACCCAGCGAAGTCAGTGACGCGGCGCAACGCGTGATCGATGAACAGGAAACGGAACGGTTGCGCGAGTCAGCACGCAAGTCGGCGATGGCTGGATTGCTCGTGCTCAGCCTGATCTGCATCGTTTTTCTCGTGTTGATCGTGCTCGTCGCGTTGTGGGCACGGCGGATTCGAATGCTGACTCGCCAGCCGTTGCCCGAGCAGCATCCTGGCGACCCACTGTGGTATCTGCGGAAGGGAAAAGGATCGGATTCTTCCGACATCGACAAGCTGTCTGATGGCGGATCGTCTCACGGAGATTCTTGAATCGGCACTGCTTCCTTGCTGTTGAACGTCCAACTGAATGACGGAATTGCTGAATGTCGAATTTTTTCAAAGTTGCCAAAGAGGGAGTCGTTCCCGAGGGCGAAGGGCGAGCGTTTGCTGTCGAAGGGCGCATGGTCGGCGTCTACCTGTTGGACGGCGAATACTTTGCGATGAACGACTTCTGCCCGCACATGGGAGCGTCACTCGCCAGCGGCTATGTCGAAGATCACGCGGTCAGTTGTCCGTGGCACGCTTGGCGGTTCAGCGTGAAAGATGGCACGTGGCTCGACAATCCCAAGATCAAAACGGACTGCTACCCGGTTCGCGTCGAGGCCGGCATGATCGAGGTTCAGATTCCAGAAAAGAAAGAATCATCCTCGGACGAGTCAACTTCAGACGAGTCGCCATCCTGCGGCGGAACGTGCAGCGAATAGGATCATTCGAAGCAAAGCACGTCTACGCTGCTGGCGTTTAACTACCGGACGAGCCAGTGCCGAGTAGCGCCGTGATCGCGCTACCTTGCGACTGGAGCTGGCCGATAATTTCTTCCATCTGAATGAACTGACGCAGCAAACGTTCCTGGCGGATCGCCAGAACTTCGTCGATCTGTTCGACGCGATTTTCCAGTGCGCTGATCGAGTTATCCAGACCGTTCTTTTCATTCGTGAACGTGCCGGTGAAACTGTCCGTCAGCGTTTCCAGTGTGGCTTCAAACTTGGCGGCAACTCCATTGTTCTCGTCACGAAAGAATGTTTGCACTGCGTCAGGCGTTGCCTCGACGACATCGTTGAAGACGTCTTCGTCGAATTCGAGTTTCCCACCTTCAGCCGTTCGGACGCCCAGACTCGCCAGGCTCTGCAGCGGATCGTTCGTGCCGAAGTACGACTTGTTGATGAGATTGCTCAATCGAGTCGAAACTCGTAGCACAATTCCCTGCCCTTGCAGGATGCCTCGCTGTGTAGGGTCTTCATTGAATTTCGTTAGCTGATCCGTCGTGTTGATGTAAGAGTTGTACGCACTGACCAGCGACTTGATGGCGTCTCGCGCTCTGGAATTATCACGAGTAACATCCACATTCGCGGCGCTGGTGCCGACTTCACTGACCGTGACACTGACTCCGGAAGCGACATTGTCAAACTGGTTCTTGCTGGAGCCAATCAGGAACGATGTGGCCGGTGTGGCTCCGACTTGAAGCAATGCGTCTTTGGCTTCCGTTCCAATCGCCAGTCCGAGGTCCAGGTTGCCATCATCGATGGTGAAACTTCCACCCGTCCCTGAGTTGTCAGAAGTCAGCGAGAGCCGAAACGGATTGAACGCCGATCCGTCGTTGAAGACTCCTGCACTGACACCAATCTTCGCGTCGTTGATTTTGGTGACCAGCGTGTCGAGCGTGTCATCAGCTTCGATCGTAATAACCGTCTGATCCTGGGCCGAAATTTCCTGATTGCCGCCCGCGCCGACGACTCCGGTGCCAAGGATTCTTAGATCAGCTGCGGTGGTGCCGCCGACTTCTTCGATCGTCAGCGTACCAGCGCCCGCGGCGTTGTCTTCGATGACAATTCCGTCTCCGGTATCATTTAGTCGAGCCGTCACTTGAGCAGTCGATGCTGCATTAATTCGTTGCAGGACATCGCCGATTGTCGATGAGGAAGACGAAATCGCGATCGATTCCTGGTTACCTGCCGAGTCCGTAATCAGGAACGAACCCGAAGCGACACTTTCGCCATCGGCCGTGAAGTCGGTCAGCGACGTTTGCAGCCCGACTCGCCGAACTCCAAGCGACCCTGAATCAACCGAAGTCTGCGCGGCATCGACTGTAAGGCCCAGATCGGCAGCGACCGAACCTCCGCCAACGTCGGCAATGATTAGATTGCTGGCCGTCGCTCCGGATGAGTCCACAACCTCAATGCCCGTCCCGAGTTCGTTGTATCGAGCTGTCAGTGACAAGGCGTCGCTCGTGGAATCGTCGACCGCTCCATTGATTGCGTTCAGAACTTCGTCGAGTGATTCAGCAGTGCTGAGGTCCAGCGTTGCGGTCAGTCCAGATCGATCAGTGACGGTGATGCTGCCTGGCGTGGTGATTCCCTGCCCGCCGTTCAGATTGCGGATCAACTTGGAACCGAGACCGGCCAACAACCGGTCTCCCGTGAGCGTGTTTCCGACCGCGGCATTGTCGAGCCCTAACGCTTCGACCGAATTTCCGCTGTTGATATCTTCGACCGTTAGCGATCCGCCACCGGCGGCATTGTCGGTCAGGACGAGCCGTCCATTTGATAGTGCGGCCGTCAGTTTTCCACCGTTAGCCGCGTCATCGTTAACGGCGTTGACCAGTTCGCCCAGATCAAAAACATCGTCGAGGTTTACGTCGATCTGTGTTCCGTCGGTTGTTGTGAACCTCAGATCGTCTGCGCCATCGAATTGAAACACGCCGTTACCATCATTGAGCTGATCGAGCGTGAAGTCTTCCGTCAGGTAGTAAACTTCGGCACCGGTCAACGTGTTGGCGGCGACGGACTGCTGGATACCCAGATCGGTTGCCGTCGTGCCGGTTCCGATTTCTTCGACGATCAGGTTAGACGTCGTGCTGCCGGACGAGTCATTCAGGATGATCTGCCCGCCGGACGTGCTGGCGGTTACTGACAAACTGTTTTCATCATTGATCGCGCTCAGAACGTCGTCGATCGAGTACGCCTTGGTGAGGTCGATCGTCGCGGAAGAACCCGAGCGGTCAGTAATTTTGATCGATCCCCGTTGAACGGCCTCGCCACCGTTGAACGTGTCGAGCCTGGTAGATGTCGCGAGTTTTCCGCCCTGCGAAAACGTCAACGTGCCAGCACCAATCTTCTGCTCGTCGGAATTAGCGAAGCCTTTGGATGTTCGCTGCTCGGCAGTTGCGAGTCTCAACGTCTGAAAGGCGTACGAACCAAGCGGCGCATCCGAGTTGGCAGAAACGGTCAGTTGATCCGTGTCAGAGTTTGAAACGGAAACTGCTTCGAAAGTCGTTGGAAGTTTCAGTGCAGAAACGGCTGAAGAAATCTGAAGGACGTTGGTTTCGAGCGCTTCGATGCCAAGCTTAAGACCTTTGTAGCCGTCGATCCGGGCTTCCATCACTCGAGCGGGCGCACGCTGAAGCGAGATCAACTGGGACGTAATCCCAGCGATATCGATTCCGCTGTTCAGCCCGACGGTTGATCTAATGGCAGACATGGTGATTCACTTACCTGGTAACAGGGCGGGAGTCGGCGCGCAGCACCGAACCCGAGTGTCTCTCAACTTGCCAAGTATCGGTCATGGAAAGATTGCCGCTGAACGAACGACTGCGGGTTTCAGCGGTTGGGGGATTTGCCGCACGCAAATTGCGACCTGCTCGCGTTCTCAGGTCGAGCATCGTGGCAAACGGCGAAAGACGTCGGGATCAGGCCGGCGCAACCGGAGGCTCACCACCCTGTCGGCGAGGCGAATCACTCAGCGTCGTGCTGTCCAGCGTTGTGGTCAGCCACGGCTTGTTGATAGCACTCGCCGATGTGAATGACGAGTTCCAAGGCGAGCAAATCGGCGCGAGACATGACGTGTCGGCTGCTGCGATTTCCCAGGCCGCTGACAAGGTGTTCGACCTGTTCGAGATGCAGCGACAGAGTGTCGCGCGGTGAAAGTCCAACTTCGGCCAGCACGCTGGCGAGTTGAGCGATCTCACCACCCAGACTTCCAGAACCCATGATGACGTACGTGCGGAGCAACTCGTGGTAGTACGTTTTGATCTTCGCGGGAATCTGGAGTGTCCGAGTTTTTCGCGCCGCCAGGTGGTTTCCGGCTTCGTTAGTGGATAAGTCTTCTGCATCGTCTGACGAAGGTTTCGCAGCTCCTTGAGTGATTGCTTCAAGTTCGCTGATGATGTCTCGTTGCTGACGAAGCAGGTGGTCAGCTTCGTCACGTTCGCGAACCAGGCGACGATGATTCGCGACGGCGTGGTGGTGATTCTGCTGAGCGGTCTCGACCAGCCGAATGCTCTGCTGAATGACGTTCACAAGGGCTCGCGAACTCCAGAGAGCCGAAGAGACGAGAATCTCGCAATGCGAGCTGCATGCTTCGACAGTCAAACCGTCATCAGGCTGTTGCGTCAGCAGAACGATCGGGTCGCTGCATCCGGACGAACGGATCGCGTGAACCAGGTCGGGGGCGTCCCATCTTACATCATCGAGATTACTCGGCCAGCACTCGATGACGATGCAATCGAAGTGTTCATTTCGGAGCAGCGTCATCGCTTCCGACGCCGAGCTGACCCACTTGAATTTCGGGTCGTTGCATCCGACGGCGTCGAGCTGAAGTGTCAGTCCAATCCAGTCAGGCTCGGTCGGGCCAACACACAACAGCCGGAATTCTGGCGGCAACCCGCTGCTCGGTGGAGCATCCAGCCAGTCGCTATTCTGTACAGGAATCTGGTCTTCCGTGACCATCGAGCGTCCAATCTGAGTGTAGCAAGTGGCCGATGAGGTCCGTCGGGGATCCACCCGGCTCGGCAGCGCAAACTTATATTCGTGACCGAAACTACGTGTCAACAGGATGTTACGTCATACGAGACGGCCGCGAGTTGCCATCTGAGCCTCGTTTTTCACTCGTTCCCCGGGACGATGGTCAGCAGGAATTCGTCTCGCTATTCTGTGCCCCCTTCCTGTGGCCCCGTTTGGCCAGTGCAGTGCGGCCGAAATCGCACTCGGAAGCTGTACAGAAAATCGCAGCGCAGCCGGCATTCCGGATTTAGCGCGTTCTGCCCGCGGCAGTAGTGAGACCGAAGATGGCAAAAAGTCGACTTGAACTTCGCAGAGAGAACGAGGCCGCGGAAGCGGCTGGGTGATTCTGAAGAAACTCCGAAGAAGAAAAAGAAGGCCACTCGAAAGAAGGCGGCAGCCCGCAAAACGCGCGAGAAGCCACCGGAACGCAAACGAGCGGTCTGGGTCCTCTACAGCGGCAGCATGAAAGAGGAAGGCCGGTACCCGTACGACCAGAAAGAGGCCGCCGAAGAGCGTCTCGCTGTTCTGCAGGGGCGTGGCAAAAAACTCTACTTCATGCAGATGGTCAAGGAATTGATCACTGGCTGCCGCAGACGGAGTGCAGGTCGTTGAGCCTGTTGTTGATCCGGACGATGAGGAAGTCGTAGTCGTCAAGAAAGCCAGCCGCTCCGAAGGGCGACGAGCTGGGCGATGTCGAAGTCGATGACGCCGACTTCGAAGATGACGAAGCTGATGACGAAGCAGAAGGCCTGGACGACGATCCGGACGACGACTAGGTCGGAGTCGCGTTCAGCGTAAAACACGTTTCAAATCAAACGGCGGTCCATGTGGCCGCCGTTTGTATGCGCCTTGCAGGTTTTTGCGTGGCATGTCGCTGGAAATCTGACGAACCAAACGTCGCAAAGAACTGACCGGGATAAGGGAGTATCGGAATGTCAGCCAATCACCGAGCTGAAGTCGAGGACACATACGCCGAAGGTTTTCGATCGATCTATGCCGAGTTTCTGATTACCGCTCGGGATCGAAAGTGGCTCGACCACGCGCTCCGCGAGGCAACGGGCAACGCCTCAAGCACGATTCTTTGCGATTGCGAGGCCGGGTTGGATCGATACGTCGGTCCCGGAGGCGATGAGTCGTTCGAAACTCCTGATGGTCGCCCCGGAGCCGTCGTGCAGATTCACGTGCCGAGATTTCGCAAGGACCGCGTCGAAGCCCTGGAGCGATCGCTGCTGGTTCGAATCAGCCAGAACGTGATGACATGCCCGACGGCTCGCTGTTTCAACCTGCTCGACACCGATCCGTTCTTCAAGCTCGGTAAGAAGGTTTCATTCTTCGGAGACGGTCATCAGAAACGCGAAGAACGCTTCGGTCACAAAGTCTGGACGGTCCCGACGATGGGCGGTGACTTCGTTCTCGACCGTCGTTTTGGATTTTCCGACGGTGTCATGGGCGGCAATCTATGGTTTCTCGGTGAGACCGAAGACGCGGCCATCGACGCAGCCGAACGTGGAGCAGCCGCAGTCAACGACTGCCCCGGCGCGATCATGACGTTTCCCGGAGGCGTCGCCGCCAGTGCGTCGAAAGCCGGCAGCAAATACTCATTCCTCATCGCCAGCACGTACGCCGAGTATTGCCCAACGCTCCGGAACTCGCCCGACGTTGAAACGCGGCTCCCGGAAAACGTTCACTCGGTCATGGAAATCGTGATCAACGGAAGCAGCCTCCAGGCAATCTCCGACGCAACGCAGGCCGCTATCAACGCGTCCGCTGAAACACCGGGCCTGGTCAAAATAACCGCCGGCAACTACGGCGGCCGCTTGGGGAAGAGTTTCGTTTGGCTCAAACCCGAGCTGCATCAGGACACTGAGTAAGAGCAACCAGCCTACCTTGCAGCCGTCGCCTTTGATTCGGATAGCAACCCGACACGAAGTTGATCGACGAGATCTTCCGCGAAGCGAAGTTGCGAGATCACCGCGGCAGCCCCGGCTTCTCGAAGTGAAATTGTTTCGTCGGGAGTCGCCATGTCCGAAGCAACGATGATCGTTGCCTCCGACAGTCGTCGTCGCGAAGCTGTTGAATCCTTCTGAAAGTTCCACGATCGATAAATGGTGCCACCAGAATATGGACAGTGGCTGATCGGCTCTCTGACTCAGTGTCAAGAATCTCAAAGCCGAGTGAACAGGCAATGCTTTCGAAGCATTCTTTGAGCGAAACATCGGCAGAAATCACACGCGCGGACATCCCTCGACCGGGGTGAGCGGTCTGTTCCAGGCTGCCGGCAGCTAGCGTTGCGAAAGCTTCGTCGCGGGAAGTCGTCGCCAGAAGCGGTGTTGAATCTTCAGCCAGTTGTTGCAGCTCGAGTCGAATTCTGGCCGCGGCATGAGCAAGTGGAATACTCCACGCCGATGGCCAGCGTTGCTCTGTCCGGCCGATGGATTCGCACCACGGGCTGAACGCAACAACAAACCGGCTGAACGGCAGCAGCCCGATGAGTTGGTCGATGTCGGTCGCGGAGTACTCGTCGGGAATGCTCTGGTACGAGATGACCAGATCGGGAATCAACTCGCCAGTTCCAACCAATGAGATCGCATCCGCCAGCGACTTCACACTATGACTGTCGGCAGAGTTAAGGATGTCGGCTGTGTGATTATCTGAAAGCGCGCTACGGAACTGAGGCGACTGACACTCGCCAATTATCAAAACGACTGGTTGCGAAGCTTCGGGCATTTGCAGGACAGTTCAGGAATAGAACAGTTCGAAAATCATCTATTGGTCGGTTGGTTCAGAATCGTCGTTGAACTGCCGGAAACTGGAAACCCTGAATCCTGACGGAAGTAGCGCCCTGAAGTCCCAACCGGTTTAATGCGTGACGGTCGCTCGGTAGGATTTATCGCTTCGGAGCGGCACGAGTTATGGTTCTCCACCACCCAAGTCCCCCGAAGCCGTAATTTCGATCATCAATATTGATATCCCCACCGACGCTCAACCTCTGAGGAGACTCCCGGATGATTCACCCATTGCTCATCATGACGATCGGGATCGTTCTTGTCATTTTCCTGATCATGAAGCTGAAGGTGAACGCGTTCCTCGCGCTGATCACCGCGGCGATGGTGGTCAGCCTGCTTGCATTCGAGGAGAACGCGAAGACGGGAGAAATGGAGCTGGCCAGTGACGCGATTTCGCGAGTTGCCAGCGCGTTCGGATCAGCCTGCGGAGGGATCGGAATTGTCATTGCGCTGGCGGCGGTCATCGGCACGTGCATGATGGACAGCGGTGCTGCCGACAGAATCGTTCGGGCATTCATGAAAATGCTGGGCGAAGAACGAGCCCCGTGGGCATTGATGGGAAGCGGCTACGTCCTGGCGGTGCCTGTCTTCTTCGATACGGTCTTTTATCTGCTGGTCCCTCTGGCCAGGTCATTCTATCGCCGAACCCAGAAGTCTTATTTGAAATGTCTGCTCGCGATCACGGCCGGCGGAGCAATCACACATACCTTGGTGCCGCCAACTCCGGGTCCGCTGACGATGGCTGCAAATCTCGGTATCGACCTTGGAAAAATGATCATGGTGGGAGCGATGGTGGCTCTTCCAGCGGCGATCGCCGGCATCATGTTCGCTGGATATCTTGATCGAAAATACAACATTCCGATGCGGGAAGTCGCCGGCCGCGAAGAGACCGACCCGCTGAAAGATGAAGAGCTGCCAAGCTTGTTCATGTCGCTGCTGCCCGTGGTTCTGCCGGTCGTGATGATCGCGATTCACACGGTCGCCAGCACGTTTTCTGACGGCGAACTGCTGAGCAAAGCTGAAGAGATTGCCGTCGCGGCCGGTACGACCGTCGAGGCACAGGCCAGCGAGTTGATGGCTGCTGCGGACAATGCAATGTCACGAGGCGACGCCCTTAAAGAGATCAAGCAGACGACACTGGATGAGTCCGGTTCTCCTGGACTGTGGACCAGCGCAACTCGCTATACGCAAGTTGTCGGTAACCCGAACCTTGCCTTGTTAATCTCAACACTCATCGCGCTGCTCGTTTACGTTAAACAGCGAAGCCCGTCGAAAGAGGACCTTGCGAAGATCGTCGAGATTTCATTGATGAGTGGTGGGGTCATCATTCTGATTACGGCCGGTGGATCATCGTTCGGTGCAATGCTCAAGGTCGCTCACGTTGGAGACGCAATTCGAGACATGTTCGGCGGGGCTGAAGTCACCGGCATCACGATGCTGTTCCTGGGCTTTGGAATCGCGGCGTTGCTTAAGGTAGCACAGGGCTCAAGCACCGCGGCGATGATTATCACATCAAGCATGATGCCCGGAATGCTCATCGGTCTGGACCTGCCTTACGACAAAGTTTACCTGGCAACTGCGATCGGCGCGGGATCATGCATCGGCTCATGGATGAACGACAGCGGCTTCTGGATCTTTTCCAAGATGGGCGGGCTGACCGAAAAAGAAGGCCTGCAGACGTGGACGCCACTGCTGATTGTCCTTGGAATCACCAGCATGACGATGACGTTGATCCTGGCGACCCTCATGCCTTTGACTTAGTAATCGGACGGGGCTGATTCGCGGAACCAGTCGGTTTGCAGTCGGCGTTTCAGGAGTGATTTATGCCTCGTCAGAACGGCTTTCGGCATCAGTCTTATCCGACTCAGCCATCGGTTCCGCCAGTTGTGTTGCAGCTTGACGGCGATGCTGTGCAGAGTCTCGACTTCGGGCACCTGCATACACAGTTCGGCGTTCAGAAAGTTTTGCTGGTACACGGGACGTTTGCCGGGGACGATCCGTTTGGCATTCACGCAATGATGCGGGCGGGTGCCGAATCGTTGCCGGCGACGGCCAGACTGGCGGCTAACCCGGTGATCGATCGCTTATCCGAACAGACGAAGCGGCTCACCGACACAATCACGGCGGACGTCGCGAATTACAGCAACGGATATCGAAAGCGGTTTCAGACACTCGTGGGGAACGATCCCGAAGTGAGTCGTCTCGAACCGACCTGGAGCAGCGAGAACAATCACATCGCCCGAGCTGGACTCGCGGTGCGCCTACTGAACGAACTCGTTGAACTTCAAGCAGAAGGTTTCGATCCGGCTCACGAGCGAGTTCTGCTATGGGGGCACAGCCATGCTGGAAACGGGTTTGCGATTCTCTCCAACTTGCTGGCTAATGATCAAGCGAGTGTCGAAGCCTTTTTCGAAGCGGCCGGTGACTCACTAGGTCCGGCTGGCGACGTTGCTCGTCGAGCGTTGGCCGCATCGCCGACTCCGCATCCGATGGCGAATGCGACTTACGTTGTGACATTCGGCACACCAGTCAGGTACGGCTGGGATACGGACGGTCTGCGATCGCTGGTCCACGTGATTCACCACCGATCGTTGAAGGACGATGAAGATTCGGCAGCGATTATCCCGGCGGTTACCTTCGGGTGCGAAGGCAACAGTCTGGGTGACAACTTCACCGCCGCGACATCCGGAGTTGCGGATGTCCTGTCTGCAAAACACGGCGACTGGGTTCAGGCATTTGCGATTGCAGGAACGGACATCGCACCGCCGCTCAAACGAAAAGTGAACGCACGGCTGGGCGAGTTTCTCGAAAGAGGATTGCCTGAAGCGACGCCTCATAAGCTGAAGGAAAAACTGAAGGTCACGTGTGCCCGGTGGAAGACTCGAACGCGGCTTCATGCTGATGGCCGTAACCTGCTGGTTGACTACGAGTCTTCGCAACTAACTCGCTTCGGGCCCGCTCGACAGGCCGTACTCGGACACGGCATCTACACCTTGAAAGACTGGCTGCCGAGTCAGCTCGCGCTGGTTCTTCAGTGGCTTGAAGAAGACGGTCCGTGATCAGCTTAAGCCGTCGAGCAAGCTGTGTGTTGCTTCAACTTCTGCGGTGAGCCCATCAACGAGCGATGTTTGCTGGCCGTCTGGCAGGACTTCCCAAGTGTAGGTTTCAACTTCCAAATGAGGCGCGTAGTTCAGGTCGCGAACCGCGGCCAGTGCTTTTTTCAGATCGCCGCGAGTCGTCTGCAACGGGCCGAGTGATTCAGCATTAACTGGCACATGAAAGTGAACTCGCCACTCCTCAGCCGCTGCAAATGAATCGGGTGGTGACAAAGCTGTGTCTTCGGTCAGATCGACTTGCCTGTGAATAGTGCCGTCGGCAGTTCGGCCCATTGTCTGGTGGAGATATCGAGGTTCGACATATCTCGCGAGAGCCTGTCTGGCGTCTTCACTGTCGCCGGGATTTTCGACACGAATCGCGCAGGTGATGTGGACTTTGTTAATGCGAATCTGCTCGTCGACAAGCTGTTTGATTGAGTCGGCGACGTCTTCGAATTCCACGGCCTGATGGCAGACGTCGTAGCAAACTCCGAGGTACTCGTTCACAACGTCGAGCGATCCCGCATCGGCGGCCAGTTCTCGCAACCGGCGGAAGAACTGAAGCGTTTCAGTCGTGGTCTCGATGATGCAGAATGGTTCCGGTTCGATGGCCAGCCTGATTTTTCGCCCGGTTTCTTCTTCGAGCTGCTTGAGCGACTTAGCAAGCGCAATCAAACGCCCAGCGCATTCGTCGGCAAACGATTCCGGATAGTCAAACGGCTTAAAGCCCAGCGGAACGGTTGAGAGGCTGCCTTCAGTGCCATCGTCAGGCATCAGCTTTGCCAGTATCCGAGCGCTGTCCAACGTGTAGTCGCTGCGGTCGTCGCGGGACCAATCCGGCAAATACACGTTTTCTTTGACACGGGCATCATGAAAATTGCCGAATGGAAAAGTGTTAAGCGTGTAGCACGTCAGGCCGGCCTCGTTCAGCCATCCGGAAAAACGGTCCAGGTTGCCTGGTGCATCGAGAAGTTCTGTCGCGACCGGTCGGGCAAGCCAGAGTCCGGCAGCAAGCTCGCCCACTCGGCCGCGAACAGCAACGGTATTATCACGCAGTCCGGCTTCGACCTCGCCGACGGTCAAGCCAGGATGGACGTTGGTGCAATAACTGAGAGGGAGTGTGCTTAGCGTCATCGTCCGTTTATTCCTGAGCTAATGGTGGCATCATTGCGGCTTTGGCGAGCCCATCGACACATGAAAAATCTAATCGGAAGAATACTGGGCATCGAATCGGACGCCGACTCAACATCGTAGAATTCCTGCAGCGTACGCCAATGCCTGCGATGCAACTCGGCTTTCATGAGCCGCACAATCGCCAAAGTCGGCGTCGTTTGCTGTTACGCCAGCCTGTCTGACCGGCAGCATTCAGATGGCTGTTCCGGTTGTAACGATCGTGCGACGATTTCGGCCAGAAACGGCGAGCACGCGGCAGCGTTGTCCGCATGGTGTCCAGTCGGGAAGACGGACATTCCGATAGTTGAAGACAAGCGCGGTTGCCCGGCCCAACGGTGGAACGCAGGCAACTCTCGTTTGGAATTGGAAATGTCGGCTGGGTGGAATCGTTGCAACTCTCCACCACCAACCACTAAAGCTTGAACGTGTCCGTCATCAATTGACGCGGTACTGCTGGACGGAAAAGGATTGCGCAACCATGAAGTCACATGACCTCTGGAAGTCTGCACTAATCGTACTGGGAGCAGTCGGTACCGTCGTTCCAACCTCGGTCGTGAGTGCCGCAGATCGTTCAGGTTCACCAACCGTCTCGACTTCGACAGCCAACCACTCGCCTTCAACCGCAAGTAAGCGGGCAGCCGTGAAAATCGCGGATGTGTCGCTCGGAAAGAAGGGCGAACTCACCGGAGTTGTTGTCAACGAGCAAGGAAAAGCGGTTACTCGCAGTACAGTGGTCATCAAGCGTGGCCGCAAAGCTGTGGCAAAGACAACGACGAACGATGCCGGGCAGTTCAGAGTTGAGGGACTTCGCGGAGGCGTCTATCAGATCGTTCATGCCGAGGGCGTTTCGGTCTTCCGCGTTTGGGTCAATGGGACTGCCCCAAAGAGTGCCAAAACCAACGCGTTGATTGTTGTTGGAAGACGAATGGTTCGTGGCCAGAGCGAAGTTGGGCCACTTGACTTCATGCAGCCAGGCACTTTGGCCGCAACCGCCGCTGGTATTACGGGAGTGACTCTGGGAGTCATCGGGATCAGCGAAGCCAACGAAGCCAATGACGAAGCTGACGCTGCCAACGCCAAGTTGGACGCACTGCTTGCAACTCTGAACTGAGAGCTTGAGGCATCGAGCGACTCATTCGCATATTTTGATCGATCAACAGCCCCGACGTGGTTTTTCACGGCGGGGCTTTCTGTTTTCCGCAAGGTTGAGCGATCCTGGTCAGAATTCATCAACTAGACGTTTCTCGATTTGGCTGGATCGGCTATGAGGATTTCTGACTGTTGATCATGTTTCGGAAACCCGCTTGGCTGGCGATTCGGTCGAATCAGAGCCTGCTTATGGTCGATACAGAACCACGGGGACGTAGAAGTGTCTGGGATGGGACTTCTGCCGAGTGACCACTCACGTGAGAAATGAGTGGTGAACAGTCAATCAAGTCACTGCTCTGTCAGCAGCGGCATGGAATGCCACTCTTGCAGCGGAATGAGGGAAATAGACGATGACATCTTTCAACAAACAAGCGGCTGGTCTAAATCGACGAGAAGCCATTGGTCGCCTGTTGGCCGGTGGAGCGATGGCTATCGCGCTGCCAAGTGGTCTGCTGGTCGCAGAAGACGAAAGAATCGCCACCGCTGTCCGAATTGGCGGCACTTCACACCCTCTGGCTCCGGGATTGCGACTGGCTGTTGAAAGCCGACGTGCCCTGGACAGTGTGAAAGACTACTCCGCTTCGTTCTTCAAAGAGGAAATGGTCGGCAAGAAGCGAGTCAAACATCAGCTCTCGCTGAAGGTTCGCGAGACTCCTTTCAGTGCGTACCTTCGCTACGAAAACCCACACAAAGGCCGCGAAGCGATTTTTGTCTCTGGGAAAAACGCCGACAAGATGTTGGCTCACGGAACAGGCATCGAAGCCATCGTCGGGACCTTGGAGCTGGATCCGAGCGGCGATCGGGCACTCGAAGAAAGCCGTTACCCGATTACGAACATCGGCATGCGGAACCTGCTCGAACTGACGATCGCTCAGTGGAATTCAGAACTGAACGTCCCAGGCGTCAAAGTTCGGTACTTCCCAAATGCCAAAGTAGGCAACGTCGAATGCCGAGTCTTCGAGAGCTCGTACGACAAGAAACACAAGGGCGTGAAGTTTCACATGACTCGGATGTACGTCGACAAAAAAACGGCCTTCCCTGTCCGAGTCGAACAGTTCGACTTCCCGGCCAGTGCCGGTGGTAAAGCACCGATTCTTGAGCAGTACACGTATCTCAACGTCAAACCAAACGGTGGCCTGAAAGACATCGACTTTGACGTCAAGAACCCTGGCTACGATTTCTAAGCAGCCTTGAACGACCGGCGACGCCACTCTTGATGGTGGATAAACTTCGGTCGATAGGTAGAAGCAGAAAGCCGCGTCGTATCTCAATTGGTACGACGCGGCTTTTTTTCGTATCCGAAGATATCGACCACGAGCTTGCGACAACACGTGCGTCGCCCACGTTCGTTCCCGTTTGCACGCATCATGGACAGTCATGCTCGGCTGCGTGGCACACTGGCGACAAGTCACACGTCGAACGCAGTCGAGTCTGTCGGCGACGATGCATCGGATTGCGCTCGATCTGTTTAATGATCGCGCAGCCCTGCGCGCTCATACGACATCTACACGGCTCAGCGACTCCGAAAGTGCCCAAGACATCAGCAGGCATCGATACTCAATGGCGAATTCGTGTTAATTGGCGACCTGCCGAGGCTTCTTCACTAATGACTGGCACGGCCATTGCTTTGGACGTGAGCAATGAAGAATTCTGGATGTTGTTGGACTCGCTCTCTGAAACGTCCTGGTCCCGGCAATCTGTGTGAAAGGAAACACATGGTCTGGTCCAATCTTTTTAAAAGGTCAGTTCACACGGTCGAATCCACGACTGCCTTCCTCAAGCGCGCTCGCAGACGGCAAGACTCAAGCGGGCAATGGCAGAATATGAATCACCAGCAAGCCTGATCCTGTCAGTAGCTGAAGCAGCGCTCGATCGATTCTGAAAGTAACTCACCTGGCGTCATCTGCCCCGCTGAGTTTTCAGAAACGACCATTCACAGATTACGGGACCGGTGCGCGCTCATCAGCCTTGCCTCTCAGATTCCCTCGACACCAAGCAGAAGTAGACACGCGAAAGCACGGAAAATGGAACTCAGAAACAAAGCAACTCGGATTTCTCTTCTCGACTTCAAGTCACCTCAAATGCGAGCGTTCCACATGACGTGGTTCGCCTTCTTTCTGTGCTTCTTTGCATGGTTTGGCATCGCCCCACTGATGAAAGTCGTGCGGGAAGAAATGTCACTTACGAAGGAGCAAATCGGCTGGTGCATTATTGGCTCGGTATCAATCACCGTGATCGCTCGCCTGTTCATCGGCTGGCTGTGTGATCGGATCGGCCCTCGATACGCCTACACCGGGTTATTGCTGCTTGGGTCACTCCCGGTCATGGGGATCAGCTTTGCTCACAACTTTGAAACGTTCCTGCTGTTTCGAGTGCTCATCGGAGTGATCGGCGCATCCTTCGTCATCACGCAGTACCACACGTCGGTGATGTTCGCTCCAAACTGCGTCGGGACGGCCAACGCGACAACGGCTGGCTGGGGAAATCTCGGCGGCGGCGTCACTCAGATGGTCATGCCAGTGGTGTTTGCGTTCTTCGTCGGGATTGTCGGATTCAGCGAAACAGTCGGTTGGAGAGCCTCGATGATGGCTGCGGGAGTCGCCTGTGCGGCCATGGGAATTGCTTACTTTTTCTTCACGCAAGACGCACCGGACGGAAACTTTCGGGATCTTCGCGAAGCAGGGAAGATGCCACCGAAGCAACAGGTCAAAGGCTCTTTTCTTGCCGCGAGTAAAGACTCCCGAGTGTGGGCTCTGTTCGTGATCTACGGAGCTTGCTTCGGAATCGAGCTGACGATTAACAACGTTGCCGCTCTCTACTTCCTGGACTATTTCGATTACTTCGCCTCGATGGACCCCATGAAGGCAGTCTCCACGGCGGGTCTCATCGCTGGTCTGTTCGGACTGATGAATATTTTTGCTCGGTCGCTGGGGGGTCTGATGGGTGACCGATTCGGTGAGAAGTGGGGACTGAAAGGCCGAGTCCGTTGGCTGTTCATCGCTCTGTTCTGCGAAGGCCTGGCACTCATGGTCTTCTCGCAGATGAACGTGTTGACTCTGGCTATCCCAACTCTGGTTGTCTTCAGCCTGTTCACGCAGATGTCTGAAGGAGCGACTTTCTCAGTCGTTCCGTTCATCAATCGGAAAGCTCTTGGATCGGTTGCCGGCATTGTCGGAGCGGGTGGAAACGCAGGGGCAGTCGCAGCCGGATTCCTTTTTAAGACCTCGGCAGTCACGTGGCCGACCGCTCTGCTGATTCTCGGAGCACTCGTTACCTGCTCGGCCTTTCTGGCATTCACCGTTCGGTTCTCAACCGAAGCTGAAACAGAAGCCCGCATTCACACCGAGGAAGCAACGGCTCGCCGACGTGGCGAACTGCTCGGAGCTGCTACATAAACGCGACCCTGTCGGATCACGCAAAAAGGCTCCGGCGCTCACAGGATAACGGTCATGATTTCTCCCGCTGATGAAGTTTCAGAAACCTCTGTCGAGACTACTCCGCCCGAAGATTGCAAGACGATCGTCGTCATCGGCAACGGTATGGTCGGGCTCCGTTTCTGCGAAAAACTTGTCGAGTTCGACACGGCAAAGGAGTACCGCATCGTCACGTTCTGCGAAGAGCCGCGAGCGGCCTATGACCGGGTCGGCTTAACATCGTTCTTCGCACACCGTGACGCTCAAAAGCTGATGCTCGCCCGGATGGAGTGGTACAAGCAGAACGGCGTCGAGCTTCATCTGGGAGATCGAGCGTCGGAAATCAATCGCGAAGACAAAGTCGTTCGATCAACGAAGGGCGTCGAAATTGCTTACGACTCGGTTGTGATCGCGACGGGGTCTTACCCGTTCGTCCCGCCGGTTCCGGGAGTCGATAAAAAAGGCGTCTTCGTTTACCGCACGATCGAAGATCTTGAACACATCATCGAATACTCGAAAAAGTCGAAGCGTTGTGCCGTCATCGGCGGCGGATTGCTGGGTCTCGAAGCGGCAAAAGCAGCGTTGGACCTGGGACTTGAAACAAGCGTCATCGAGTACAACGGCCGCCTGATGCCGCGTCAGGTCGACGATGCAGGTTCGCGAATCCTGGTCAACAAAATCGAAGAACTCGGCGTCAACGTTCTCTTGAACAGGGGAACCAAAGAAATCACCGGCAATGGCCACGTCGAGCAGATGACGTTTAACGATGATTCAACGCTCGACGTCGACATGATTATCGTCTCGGCCGGGATCCGACCCCGCGACGATGTGGCTCGTGAGTGCAACTTGGAAGTCGGCGACCGAGGCGGTATTCAGGTCAACGATCATCTTCAAACGTCCGACCCAAACATCTACGCGATCGGCGAGTGCGCGCTGCACGGAGGCATGGTCTACGGATTGGTCGCTCCGGGTTACGACATGGCCGAGGCCGTTGCTGCGAATTTGACCGGCGGAGACCGGACCTTCAACGGCACAGATCTGTCGACAAAACTCAAACTGATGGGCGTCGACGTTGCCAGTTTCGGCGATTACGAATCCGGACCCGATAAAGCCGTCCCACTGTCTTTCGAAGAGCCTTTCTCTGGCGTTTACAAGAAGCTGCTTTTCAGTCTCGACGGGAAGCGTCTGCTCGGAGGCATCCTTGTGGGCGACGCCGCTGAGTACGGCACACTGCTCATGATGAGCAAAACGGATCAAGACCTGCCGTGCGCCCCGCACGAGTTGATCGTTGGCTCCAGCGGCGGAGCACCGCTCGGCAACATTGACGGGATGCCCGATGAAGCGCAGATCTGCTCGTGCAACAACGTCACCAAAGGCGACATCTGCAAAGCAATCTGTGACCAGGAACTGGACTCCGTCGGTGCCGTCAAGATGTGCACGAAAGCCGGTGGTGGCTGCGGAGGCTGCATGCCGCTCGTCACTGACCTGTTCAATTCCGAAATGGCGAAGGCTGGCAAGGAAGTCACCAACCACCTTTGCGAACATTTTCAGTATTCACGTTCCGAACTGTTTGCCATCGTGAACGTGAAGAAGCTCGAAACTTTCGCTCAGGTGATGGCCGAATGCGGAACCGGCAACGGCTGCGAAATCTGCAAGCCGGCTGTGACATCAATCCTCGCGTCGCTCTGGAATGAAAACATCCTCGAGGACTCTCATCAGACACTGCAGGACACAAACGACCGATTCCTCGCCAATGTGCAGCGAGGCGGTTCGTACTCAGTTGTGCCACGAGTTCCGGCGGGAGAGATCACACCCGAGAAGCTGGTCGTGATCGGTGAGACGGCAAAAGAATACGGCCTCTACACAAAGATCACCGGCGGGCAGCGGATCGACATGTTCGGTGCCGACGTTCAGGACTTGCCCGATATCTGGGAACGGCTCATCGATGCGGGTTTTGAAAGCGGGCACGCCTACGGAAAATCTCTGCGGACCGTGAAAAGTTGCGTCGGTTCTACGTGGTGCCGATACGGAGTGCAGGACTCGGTCGGTTTCGCGATTCGAATCGAGAATCGATACAAGGGAGTCCGCTCGCCCCACAAAATTAAGATGGCGGTTTCCGGGTGCGTTCGAGAGTGCGCCGAGGCTCAATGCAAAGACGTCGGACTCGTCGCCACGGACAACGGCTACAACCTTTATGTGTGTGGCAACGGCGGCGCAACACCGCGTCATGCCGACCTGTTTGCCGCAGACATCGATGAAGAAACGGCCATCAAATACATCGACCGACTGTTGATGTACTACATCTCGACCGCCGACAAGCTGACTCGCACGAGCGTTTGGCTGGAGAAACTCGAAGGCGGGCTCGATCACTTACGAGATGTCGTCATCGAAGATTCGTTAGGTCTCTGCGACGAGCTGGAAGCTCAGATGCAGAACCTGATCGACAACTACCAGTGCGAATGGACTCGTGTCGTCAACGACCCGGCTCAACGAGCCCGGTTCCGCCAGTTCGTGAACACCGAGGAAGAAGAACCAACGATCGAATTCATCGGTCAGCGTGATCAATCGCGGCCGGCCGACTGGAACGACGAACTGACCTCGCTCGAACTCTTCGGCGAGTTGAAAGAACGCGAAGAGAAACTGTTGAGCGACGACGGCGCGGACCTGATTGAGCAAACTCGCTGGGTCCAGGTTGGCACGGTCGACAACTTCCCACAGGACGGCGGCGCAACCATCAAGTACGGCAAGTCTCAGATCGCGGTCTTCAACTTCTCCAGCCGCGGTGAATGGTACTCCTCGCAGAACATGTGCCCGCACAAAAAAGCGTTTGTCCTGTCACGCGGCATCGTCGGCGACCAATCTGGTACTCCCAAAGTCGCCTGCCCGCTGCACAAGAAAACGTTCTCACTGGAAACCGGCGAATCTCTGCAAGGCGAAGATTACGACATCCGAACCTTCCCGGTGAAAGTCGAAGACGGAAACGTCTTTCTGGAACTGCCACCAACGGAAATCCTCGACGAACTGCTCGCCACCGAAATCGGCTGCAGCATGGCCACGTCTTGTGCCAGCCGTTCCTGCGAAACCGTGGGAGTGTGAAATCTCACGAATCATGATCTGCCACGAAACGAAATTTCCAGACTCCATTTCAACGACGATTGTGCGTCCAGAACTACCGCGAAGCGGTTGCATCCAACAGCCAGGGGTTGCCGCGCAGCGGCGCACCCCTGGTAAGCGAATCATCAATCGTTTGTACGCCGAAGGTGTTCCACAATTGCCCCCACGTGGAAAGATCATTCCCACACGTATCGTTCGTCAAACTCGACGCCGTACTTTCGAAGCAACCGGCGCAACTCATCCTGAAATTTCTCAGTTCGATGATGCTCCTGCTGGTCCCGTATGTAACCCTTCAAGGCATCGACATGGGAAGGGCTTACTGAAAACGCACCGTATCCTTGCTGCCATTGAAACTCGGCTATCTTCGGTTTCAACCACTTCGAAGATTCGCGTTTTAGTTCTCGCACCAGATCGGCGATTGACAACGTTTTTGAAAGCTGACAAAGGATGTGGACGTGGTCCTCAACGCCACCGATTTGAATGGAAGGGCAGTCAAGGTTTCGGCACGCTCCAGCGAGGTATGCGTGGAGCTCAGCCTGCAATTCACGATCGTGCAGATACGGTTTCCGGAGCTTCGTCGAGAAAACTAAATGCAGGTAAACCTGCGCGAGAGACTGGCCCATCGTTACTCGCTTTATTGAGAAGTGAATCTGTCTGCAATCGATGTGGAACGCTTTCAGCGTTCGCGTCTGACCACTTTCCACCCCTGGGGTGCGCCGCTGCGCGACGACCCCAGGCTAATGGATGTAACCGCTTCGCGGTACTCTTGCTGAAATTGGGGGAAGCTCACCGTGTCTGAGACTTCCCATCTAACTGTTGATCGGATGCAATCGCCAGCCGACCTGGTGCCGAGTGGTAGTTTAGATCGCAAAGGTAGCTCCGATGCGATCGTTGCTAAACTCTTGAGTGGTCCAACTCTTCTGGAACGTCTGCTGGCGGATCAGCAGGAGCTGACCGCGGTCGAGCAGTTTTCTCAGGTCTATGACGAACAGGCCTCGCCTGCGCAGGCGCGATATTATTCGTCGCTGATTCCAGCGACGGAACCCGGGCCAGATCAGCAGTACGCGTTCGATGTCGATCTTGATGCGTGCTCCGGGTGTAAAGCCTGCGTGACGGCGTGTCACTCTTTGAACGGACTGGATGAAACAGAAACATGGCGCGACGTCGGCCTGCTAGTCGGAGGGACAAGTACAAACCCCGTCATGCAGCATGTGACGACTGCTTGTCACCATTGTCTTGAACCGGGGTGTATGACGGCCTGTCCGGTCGACGCGTACGAGAAGAACCCGGTCACGGGCATCGTCAAACATCTGGATGATCAATGTTTCGGGTGCCAGTACTGCACGCTGGCTTGTCCGTACGACGTTCCGAAATATCACAAGCAGAAGGGCATCGTCCGGAAGTGCGACATGTGCTCGGACCGGTTGTCGGCCGGTGAAGCTCCAGCTTGCGTTCAGTCATGCCCTCACGAAGCGATTTCAATTCGCATCATCGATTGCGAGCAGGTCATTGAAGATTCAGAAGCGGACCGGTTTCTGCCGGCAGCTCCCGAACCGCACATCACACTCCCGACGACCAGCTACCGAACGAAGCGAGTCTTTCCTCGCAATCTATTACCGGCTGATTACTACTCGGTGTCGGCTCAGCATCCGCACTGGCCGTTAATCATCATGCTGGTGCTGACTCAGCTTTCGGTCGGGGCGTTTATCTCGGGGCTGGTCCTTGAACGATTCCTCGACGAAACACTGATTGCCGCGATGAGGCCGGTGCACTCGTTGATCGCGCTGGTGTTTGGTCTGTTGGCCCTGGCATCAAGCACGTTGCACCTAGGACGACCCCAGTATGCGTATCGGGCGATCATCGGGCTGCGGCATTCGTGGCTGAGTCGAGAAATCGTTGCCTTTGGTGTCTTTTCCAAACTGGCGGTGATCTATGCGGCAGGAAACTGGTTCGGTCCCGCTGTGCTTGTCGAAAATGAGTTCTTTCAGTCATGGGTCGGGTGGAGCGTTGCGGCTTCCGGTCTGCTTGGCGTGTTCTGCTCGGTCATGATCTACGCGTTCACCCGCCGTGAATTCTGGAGCTTCAGTCAGTCGACTATTCGCTTTGGACTGACGACGTGTTTACTCGGTGTCGCCGCCGTCTGGCTGACGCTTTTGCTGGTGTCGACATTCGGAAACGCCGATCAGTCCGGCAGCATTTCCGGGATTATTGAAGCTTATGGCAGCAGTATCTGTCAGTCGTTGATCCTGATTGCCGGGGCCAAATTGCTGTTTGAAGCCAACCTGTTGCGGCCATTGATGAGTCGTCCAACGACTCCAATGAAACGGTCTGCTCTGCTGATGACGGGGTCGCTGGCGAGCGTCACGATCGCAAGATTCGCCTGCGGAGTTCTCGGAGGTCTCGCCATGCCGGCACTGCTTCTTCGAGCAACTTCTGAGACTCCGCAGGACCCCGTCTTCCTGGTCATCGTGACGAGCATGTTGTTTATCGCGTGTCTGGCTGGCGAACTGCTGGAGCGGTACCTCTTCTTCGCGGCGGTTGCTTCGCCACGAATGCCCGGTTCACTCAGGAGTTAGTGTGTCATGCCGGCTGAAATCACTGAAGAAATCGAGCTGACCGATCTGGACCTGCCAGTCGTGCAGGAGTCGCGATTGCCTGCCTTCATGCACCAGCGTGACGGGCATCTGACCCGCGAGTTGCTGCTCGAACCAGGCGGCTTCGGACTTGGAAAAGTACCTGCGAAATCTAAACCCGACACCACGACAAAAATGACGTGCGGTTACTGCTCAACTGGCTGCGGACTCAACATTCATCTGAAAGACGGCAAAGCGGTCAACCTCACACCAGCCACTGATTATCCCGTTAACCTGGGGATGGCCTGCCCTAAAGGTTGGGAAGCGCTGACCGTGCTCGACTCGCCCGATCGAGCGGCTCAACCGTTGATGAAAGATGCGTCTGGCAAACTCGTCCCGACTGACTGGGACACGGCACTCACAACATTCACCGATCGTTTCAAGGAGATTCAGCAGCGTCATGGGACGGAGTCCGTGGCGTTTCTCAGCACCGGGCAGATTCCCACGGAAGAAATGGCTCTGCTCGGTGCTCTGACGAAATTCGGCATGGGCATCCTGCACGGAGACGGAAACACGCGGCAGTGCATGGCCACTTCGGTCGTCGCTTATAAGCAGTCGTTTGGCTTCGACGCCCCGCCCTACACGTACCAGGATTTCGAAGAGTCCGATGTGATCGTGCTGGTCGGCAGCAACCTGTGCATCGCTCACCCGATCATGTGGGAACGCGTCATGCGCAACCCACACGACCCCGAGATCATTGTCATCGATCCTCGCATGACCGAAACCGCCATGCAGGCGACGCAGCACGTACCGCTGGCTCCCAAGTCCGACCAGTCGCTGTTGTACGGCATCGCGAAGATCCTGATCGACAACGACTGGCTCGATGATTCATTCATCGAACAAAGTACGAACGGTTTCGCCGAGTTCGCTGGCTTCGTTAAGCAGTTCACCCTGGAACGAGTTTCAGCAGACACTGGCCTGGCGGCCGACCAGATCGAACGTCTCGCCGAGACAATCCACGCCGGAAAACGCGTTTCCTTCTGGTGGACGATGGGAGTCAACCAAAGTTACCAGGGAGTCCGCACGGCTCAGGCGATTATCAATCTCGCGTTGATGACCGGAAACATCGGCCGACCGGGGACGGGAGCCAACTCGATCACCGGACAGTGCAACGCGATGGGCTCGCGACTTTTCAGCAACACAACCAACCTGCTGGGTGGGCACGATTTCGCCAACGAAGACCACCGTCAGAAAGTCGCGGACATTCTGGAGATCGACTCGGAGCAAATCCCTCGCGAACCCTCCTGGGCCTATCACGAAATCATCGAAGGCATCCTCCGAGGAAAGATCAAAGGCCTGTGGGTCATCTGCACAAATCCGGCGCACTCATGGATCAACCAGACGCAGTGCCGAGACATCCTGGAACGACTGGACTTCCTCGTCGTGCAGGACATGTACCACACAACCGAAACCGCGCAGATGGCGGACCTCATCCTGCCGGCAGCCGGCTGGGGAGAAAAAGAAGGAACATTCATCAACTCTGAACGGCGCATCGGAGTCCTGAAGAAAGTTCACAAGGCACCCGGTGAAGCACTGTCGGACTTCTCAATCTTCCGATTGGTCGCCGAATACTGGGGCGTCGGAAAGATGTTCGAGAAGTGGAGCTCTCCCGAGGCAGTCTTCCAGATTCTCAAGCGACTCTCAGAAGGCCAGCCCTGCGACATCACCGGCATCGACGATTACCGCATGCTCGATGAAATGGGTGGCGTTCAGTGGCCGTTTGGTAAGGCAGAAGGCAAAAGGCAGAAGGACGAAAACGGAGAAGCGAATCGGTCTGCCGATCTTCTGCCTTCTGATTTCAGCCTTTTGCCTTTAAATCGTCGTCTCTTTGAAGGCGGCCGCTTCTACCACGCGGACGGGCGAGCGAAGTTTCTGTTCGAAGATCCCAGACCCATGCCGGAACCGCCGTCTGAGCAGTTTCCGCTCGTTCTTCTGACCGGCCGAGGCACGGCCTCTCAGTGGCACACTCAGACCCGAACGTCAAAGTCAGCCGTCCTGAAGAAGCTTTACCCCGCAAAGCTTTACGTCGAGATCAACCCGAGCGACGCACGAAAACGAGGCATCAAACCTCAAGACACCGTCATTGTCATGACCCAGCGAGGCCGAGTCTCAGCCAGCGCCTTCGTGAGTCCAAACGTCCAACCCGGCCAGCTCTTTCTGCCGATGCACTACGAAGAGGTCAACAAATTGACCGACGCCGTGTTCGACCCCTACTCAAAACAACCCTCCTACAAAGCCTGCGCCGCACAGGTGCTCTGCCAGTAGCGGTCTCAGCATCGGCCATCGACTCCGCACTGGAAATTTTTGGCTACATGCCGAGAATCGAGCGTCGATCGCCTTCGGTTGTTCCATCAGTTTCTGAATCGGGACATCTCATTAGAATGCGAATCTCCAACCAACCAGATAACGGCAAGGAGCCTCGCATGGCGACCATTACTCAGACAGACCTGATCGACAGTATTGCGGACAGTTTGCAATTCATGTCCTACTTTCACCCGCTCGACTTTATCACAGCGGTCAACGAGGCGTACGAACGGGAAGAGTCGCAGGCGGCCAAAGCGGCGATGGCCCAGATCCTGATCAACTCGCGCATGTGTGCTCAGGGGCGACGGCCGATCTGTCAGGACACGGGGATTGTCACCGTCTTTGTTAACGTCGGTATGGATGTCTCCTGGGACGCAGAATTGTCCCTGACCGACATGATCAACGAAGGCGTCCGCCGAGCTTATACGCACCCTGACAATGTACTGAGAGCGTCGATTCTGGCTGACCCGGCCGGCGCGAGAAAGAACACCGGCGACAACACTCCGGCGGTCATCCATTACGAGATCGTTCCGGGTGACAAGGTCGAAGTCTTCATCGCTGCGAAGGGAGGCGGGTCGGAAAACAAAGCCAAACTTGCAATGTTGAACCCGTCAGACAGCATCGTCGACTGGGTACTGGAAACCGTGCCAAAGATGGGCGCCGGCTGGTGCCCGCCTGGCATGCTGGGAATCGGTATCGGGGGTACGGCGGAGAAATCAGCGGTTCTCGCTAAACGATCGCTGATGGATCCCATCGACATTCATCAGCTTCGCCAGCGTGGTCCAAATAACCGCGTCGAAGAACTTCGGCTTGAGCTGATGGACAAGGTCAATCAGCTCGGCATCGGAGCGCAGGGGCTTGGAGGGCTGACGACTGTTCTCGACGTGAAGATTCTCGATTATCCGACACACGCGGCATCCAAACCCGTCGCGATGATCCCGAACTGTGCGGCAACTCGCCACCTGCATTTTGTGCTTGACGGTTCTGGAGCTGCGAGTTTTTCTCCGCCGAGCATCAGTGACTGGCCAGACATCACCTGGGACGCGGGCGACGACGCGATTCGAGTGGACCTGGAAACAGCGACACCAGCCGAGATTCAATCGTGGAAACCCGGGCAAACCATTCTGCTGAATGGAAAACTACTCACCGGTCGCGATGCGGCCCACAAGCGCATGACCGAAATGCTTAATCGTGGTGAGTCGTTGCCGGTCGATTTGAAAGGACGATTCATCTACTACGTCGGACCAGTCAAACCCGTGCGCGACGAGGCTGTCGGACCTGCTGGACCTACAACTTCAACTCGCATGGACAAGTTTACTCGGCAAATGCTCGCCGAGACGGGACTGGCCGGAATGATCGGGAAGGCAGAACGCGGCGACGTCGCCATCGATGCGATCAAAGAATTCGGCGCGGTGTATCTGATGGCCGTCGGTGGGGCGGCTTATCTGGTGTCCAAAGCGATCAAGAGTTCCAGAGTCGTCGCTTTCGAAGAACTCGGAATGGAAGCAATTTACGAGTTCGAAGTGGAAGACATGCCAGTCACCGTCGCCGTCGACAGCCAGGGCGTCTCGGTCCATCGAACCGGCCCAGCGGAATGGCAGGAACTGATCGCTCTCAAAATGCTGTAGAGCATTTTCGGAGCACACCTTCTGTAGTCCAGTAGGGTGCGTCTCGACGCACCACCCAGGTGAATCACCATCCTATTGGTGCGTCAAGATGCACCCTACGAAACTTGTCCGGTTGGGTGGCCGTGATTGCTCGCAATCAGGGTCGCGGAGCAACAAGAGTTATTCGAACATATTGATGATTCGGTCTCTTGCGGCTTCGCCGCACAGGTTGCAAGCAACCTGTGCCACCCCTCATCTCCTTAAATCAACCAGTGTCACCCGCCTAATCATCGATCCCATTGACCGATGAAAAATGCGATTCAACCAGGCTCTTTGCATGGTCCCACAACTCTGAAGAACCGGCAGATATCGTTGGACCATATCGTGCAAGCACCTGATCGCGAGAGACGTCATTGTCGGTCCATGTCCCGCCATCCATCATGACATTTTGTATGAGCGGTTGAAGACGATCCAGCGCCTTGCCGAGTTGAGCATCGGCGCTCTCGCCACTTTCGAATTCCATCCAGAGATCTAGAAATTGCTCCGCCTGAGGCTCAGGCAGCAACGCAAACAGATTCTCTGCCGCCAATAGTTCGCGTTCGGCCTGGTCAGCCTGAGCCGTCGCGTCCCCATGTATCGGAGTATCGCCGGCTTCGATTTCCACGATGTCATGAATCAAGAGCATCTTCACGACCCGTGCAACGTCCGCATCTGGCCTGACAGATTCGGCCAGAACAGCAGCGTACATCGCGACATGCCACGAGTGCTCTGCCGAATTCTCTTTTCGCGACCATCCAGTCACAGGCGATTGACGAACGACTTGTTTTAGCCGATCGATTGCCACCAGAAACTCGATCTGATCATGCAAGGTCGAACCATCAGTATCTTCGTTTGAAACGCGATTAGTCACCGTTTCCCTTGCTCGACTTATGTCCTAGGGGCGTTATTAGGACGCGTAGAATACGCTTATTCAGATCGACCGAGAACTGATGATAAGGCTTCTTGTGGAAGGGCCCAGAAAGCATGAGGGTTTTGGGCCCCGATATTGCTTGAGTTTTAGCCTGATCTGACGCGCTGAGGATGATGCTTCTTATCTCTGCGTCATTCAATCATGTGCGACAGGCTACCCTTCTTGTCTCTGTGCTTCGTAAATTACAACGCTACGGTTTTACTCGGCGGATTCACATCTGAAGTGCAACGGATCAGAACTCAGCTCTGGTTCGGACGGGATGGGCTTCGAGGCGGTTTACTGCTGGAAAGTGAACACCGCAGGGAGTTGGATAGTTGTGCGAACAATGCACTATTCAACGGAGAACCTGCGATGCCGTACCACCAGCTTACTCTTGAAGAACGCGAAGTCATCTCTCAGTTACATTATTCGGGCACTGGTCCGACAAAGATCGCTCAGCACTTGAATCGTTCTCCGTCGACCATCAGTCGCGAACTGTCTCGCAACAGGGATTCGGAAGGCTATCGAGCCGTGGCCGCTCAGGAACGAACTGCCCGACGTCGTCGCGAGCGTCCGCTCATCCGGAAGATGGACGATCCTTTCATCAACGAGTCAGTCCGTAGCGGATTGTCTCAGGAGTGGTCACCGGAAGAAATCGCTGGCCGGATGAAGCGAGATTACCGCCGGACACAATCGAGACGAGTGTCGTATCAGACGATCTACCGCTGGCTGGAGACCTGCGAATACCGCAGCCATTTCCGCTCGTTCCTGCGTCACGGTCGTTATCGCAAACGTCGGGGCATTGACGGACGAGGCCGCATCAGAAACCGCGTCAGCATCGAGCAGCGTCCGGCAAAAGTCGATTCACGCCGCCGCTTCGGTGACTGGGAGGGCGACACGGTTCACGGTGCAGATCACTCCGGCATGATCATGACCTGTGTGGAACGCAAGAGCGGATTTTTGATCACAGCAAAGATGAAAAACGGCACCAGCGCCCGGCTGAACGCTGCCAAAGAACGAGCGTTCCGCATCATCCCGCCAACGCTGCGTCAGACACTGACCGTCGACAACGGCAAGGAATTCTCCGGCCATGAACAACTGAGCAAGCGTCTGCAGATCGCCATCTACTTTGCACACGCCTACTCCTCGAACGAGCGAGCAACAAACGAAAACACCAACGGCCTGCTGCGTCAGTACTTCCCGAAGAAGACCGACTTCCGAGACATCTCACACAACGCCCTTGCACACGTCACGAACCGGCTCAACAATCGACCTCGAAAGAGACTCAACTATCTCACTCCACTCGAAGTTCTCACAAAAGCCGGCTTTGCACTTCAGATGTGAATCCGCCCTCAAGTTTATAGGCAGAGGGATTCCCCATG
Organism: uncultured Planctomycetaceae bacterium; assembly: GCA_943787265.1. Classification (GTDB taxonomy): domain Bacteria; phylum Planctomycetota; class Planctomycetia; order Planctomycetales; family Planctomycetaceae; genus JABMPE01. Next base: position 231,969 of record CALSLT010000007.1, read on the forward strand.
CCTTGCTTTGTATGGAATGCATCATGAATTGGTGGAAAAGACTGTTTTCAGGCCCCGAACAAAGCTCTCAGGACGAACAATCGCCTAACACCGTGGACCAAACGGCACAATGGATCGACGCCGATTCAGAAGAAAATCTATTTGGAGTTCGTTTGGTCAATTTGATGCAAAACTTGCAGTTGCTGTCCACCAGCCAAAAAGAATCCGAAGCAGCTACCGCCATTTCATGGCGACCTGGTCAGCATGAACGCCTCGCTATCCAGAAAAGCGGCGATGGCATTCCATGCGACCTGCGTTATCCAATCGGAAGTTGCTTACCTGACGGTATGTTGTTTATCCCGCGCGCGATGGAAGACAAGTGGGTCATCGCTTGGCGTGACGGAGCAGTGGTTTTTGCTCGAAGCTGGTCTGGGGAAACCATGGTCACTGCGGATGCAATTTTGGAAGACCAGGAACTTCGCATCCATCGGCTTTATATAGAAGAAGAAATGCTTAGCGCGTTCGGAGATCCTGTCACGGTTGTGGACTGGATCATGCGCAGCCACGCGATGGAAGAGCGGCTGCCATTGCCGGTTGATGAGGACGTCGCTGACTTTCTTTACTCAGTTCCGCTCATGGCCATGAATGTCTTCGGACACCGTTTATTCTGCGCGGGTATCGATTACTCAATGCCACAGCCAAGCGGTCTACTCTACAGTGACGGCGAAGTTGCGGCCGCTGTTTACAACGACGATGTCGAAACTATTCGGAGAGTCGCGAGTGCAACGGCATGGCAGACTCCAACGAGACATGAAGGAGCACCGCCGCTAGTGCTTGCATCCACGCTGGGTCACACCGATTTGTGCCGAGTGATGCTCGAGCTTGGCGCGGATGTCAATATGGAGAATGCGCGAGGCGGAAACGCATTACAAGCAGGCATCGTAAGTCGTTGTGGAACAGATCACGCTGCAATGTTGCTTGCTTCGGGAGCGAGGACAGACGATGCCAACGAGGACGGATTCACAGCAGTTCATGCCGCCGCCGAAGTTGATGATGCAGACATGATCCGGTTTCTCGCGGGACATGGTGCGAACATCGAGGCACAGACCAACGCAGGTTTTCGAGCGATTCACATCGCTGCGGGCTTGGGGCATCAGGCGTCAGCCCAGGCACTTGTTGAATGCGGTGTAAGTATCAATGTGGCTGGCAATGGTCGCAGCGCAGAACAAATCGCACGTGAAGAAGGTAAAGATGAACTTGCAACTTGGTTTGCAGAACTGTCGAAAGGCGGATCAGACTGAGGCTCAGCCACTCCGACCGGTGATTTTCTGAGTGACGATAGTGAAGGTTTTTAAACCTGCTGCTCGCAGCTACAAGCAGTCGGGTAAGCCAGCGTTGCTGGAATCTTTACCCGATGCGTTCCTGCCAATACGCAACCTGTTCTTCGACGGGAGCTTTGCCGCCGGAGCCGAAGCTTTGGAGGGCGGCGACGGCGTTGCGAGTTCCCAGGACGTCGTAGACGGATTCGTCGATCAGGTCGCAGGCCGACTGCAGGTCTTCGAGTGAAAGATCTTTCAACTGGCAGTTGCGGCCTTCGCACTCGGCGACCAGTTTGCCGACGGTTCCGTGTCCCGTTCGCATGGGGACTCCGCGTTTGATGAGGTATTCCATCAGCGCGGTCGCGTCCAGGAATCCGTCGTCGATCTTTTCGTTGATTCGATCGACCTGAAGTTCGGCGCCGGCTATGAGTGCGGGAGCGACTTCCAGGCAGGCTTCGACGGTGTCGAACGCGTCGAAGAGGGCGAGCTTGTCTTCCTGCAGATCCCGGTTGTACGCCATCGGCAAGCCCTTGATCAGAACCAGCAGTTGCGACACATCAGCCATGACTCGTGCGGTCTTGCCGCGGATTAACTCCAGCACGTCCGGGTTCTTTTTCTGCGGCATGATGGACGAGCCGGTCGTAAACGCGTCGGGCAACTGAATGAAGCCGAACTCGCACGAGAACCAGATGATCCACTCTTCCGCCCAGGAACTCAGGTGAGCGGCGATCAACGATAGGTCCAGGACGAACTCGACCATGTAGTCGCGGTCGCTCGACACATCCAGGCTGTTTCGCGCGACGTCTTCAAAGCCGAGAAGCTGCGCCGTTTCCTGGCGATCAATCGGCAACGACGTTCCGGCCAGCGCGGCAGCCCCCAACGGCGACACGTTGACTCGTCGTCGGCAGTCGGCCAGTCGCTGGCGATCTCGTTCGAACTTCTCGGTGTAGGCCAGCCAGTAGTGAGCGGCCAGAACGGGCATCGCGCGTTGCAGATGCGTGTAAGCCGGCATGACGATTTCGCGGTCGCGGTCGGCTCGTTCAACGAAAGCCTTCTGCACGTCGAGCAGCAGTTCGTCGATTCGGTCGATGGCCGCTCGCGTGTAGAGTTTCAGGTCGGTCGAAACCTGGTCGTTGCGGCTGCGCCCGGTATGCAGCTTCCGCCCGGTATCGCCCAGCCGTTCTGTCAGCCGACTCTCGATGTGCATATGGATGTCTTCGAGAGACGTCTCATGTTTCATCTCGCCGCGTTCGATTTCTCCGCGGATGTTGTCCAGTTCGGAGATGATCTGGTCTCGCTCGTCGTCCGAAATCAGGCCGACTTTGGCGAGCATCCGCGCGTGAGCCTGCGAACCGGTGATGTCGACATCGGCGAGTCGGGCATCAAAGCTGATGGATTCCGTAAACCGCTCGACTCGGGCGTCAGTCGCTTCCTGAAATCGCCCACCCCACGCTTTGCCTGTCACGATGCCGTTCCGTTCGCTGAAGTTTCAAAATTAGTGTTCAGAGAAGCTGTTTGAGTCGTGAGTCTAGACAACGGTCTCGCAATCCGGGAGCGTATGATTTCCTGAATTCCCCGATGAAAGAGGAAACACCGCCGGGATGTCATTTTTCGGATTCCATCCGCTGATCGAACGCTGGTTTCAGAGCCGGTTTTCTGAGCCGACCGCCCCCCAGCGGCTGGGTTGGCCACATATCGAACAGAGCGAGAACACGCTGATTGCGGCCCCGACTGGCAGCGGAAAGACGCTGACGGCGTTTCTGGCGGTGATCGATCGCCTGCTGAAAGACTCGATTGACGGGAAACTCGAGGACGGCGTCCGAGCGATTTACGTCTCGCCGCTGCGAGCACTTTCTAACGACATGCACCGAAACCTGTCCGAGCCACTCGAAGAATTAAACGCATTGGCCGCCGAGGAATTTCCCGACGTGCCGATTGCTGGCCTGCGAGTCGGTCTTCGAACGGGAGACTCGACCCCGTCTCAACGCGCGGCACTCGTCCGAAAACCGCCACACATTGTGGTCACGACTCCCGAATCACTGTTTCTTCTGCTGACTGCCGAGAAAGGCCGAGCAGCGCTGAAGTCCGTCGACACGATAATCGTCGACGAGATTCACGCTTTGGTGCGGGACAAGCGGGGTTCGCATCTGGCACTGACAATCGAGCGGCTGGAATCGCTCTGCGAACGGCCGTTGCAGCGAATCGGATTGTCGGCAACTCAGAAGCCAATCGAACGGATCGCTGAATTTCTAGTGGGGTCACTGAGTGATTGTAGGCCGGACCAAGCTCCGCGCCTCTCCGGCAATCATGAGTCAAACGACGATCGAAATGCCGAAGCGGAGCGGAGCTTGATCCGGCCTACTTCTACTTCGCAAACCACTGACGGTGTTCCGGCATGCTCGATCGTCGACGTTGGCTACTCGCGCGATCTCGATCTGAAGATCGAAGTGCCGCCGAGTGATCTTTCGGCTGTGTGCTCGACCGAGCAGTGGGATGAGATCAACCAACGGCTGGTCGAGCTGATCAATTCGCACCGCAGCACGCTGATCTTTGTGAACACTCGGCGGATGGCCGAACGAGTCACGCATCAGCTCAGCGAGATTCTCGGCGAGGACCAGGTTGGCAGCCATCACGGATCGCTGTCATCGGCGATTCGCCTGCAGACCGAACAACAGTTGAAGAACGGCGAATTGAAAGCCGTCGTCGCCACGGCGTCGCTGGAGCTGGGCCTCGACGTTGGATTCATCGATCTGGTGATTCAAATTGGCTCGCCGCGAGCGATTGCAACGTTCCTGCAACGCGTCGGGCGATCGGGGCACTCGCTGGGTAAGACACCAAAGGGACGATTGTTCGCACTGACACGCGACGAGCTTGTCGAAAGCATGGGACTGATCCGTGCAATCCGAGCCGGGCGGTTGGATGTGATCCCGATTCCGGAATGTCCGATCGACGTGCTGGCTCAACAGATAGTCGCCGAGGTTGCATGTCGTGAGTGGGGCACCGACGAATTGTTCGCTCTGTTTCGTCGTGCATGGCCGTTTCGAAATCTCAAACGTGAAGACTTCAACGAGACGCTGCGTTTTCTCAGCGAGGGACTGACGGATCGATCTGGCCGTGGGAAGGTTTACCTTCACCAGGATCTCGTGCAGAAGCGACTGCGGACTCGACCGGGTGCTCGCATCGTGGCGGCTTCAAACGCCGGCGCGATTCCGGAAGTCGCCGAGTTCCGAGTGGTCGCTCAGCCGGACGGCGTCGTGGTCGGAACGCTGGACGAAGACTTTGCATTAGAGTCGCACGCTGGGCAGATCATTCTACTCGGCAACACATCCTGGAGAATGGAAGGCGTGCGCGGCACGGACGTGCATGTCAGCGACGCCGGAGGAGTGCCGCCGACCGTCCCGTTCTGGCGAGGCGAAGCTCCGGGACGAACACTGGAACTTAGCGAAGAAGTGTCGCGCATTCGCGAAGATCTGGAGACGAAGCTGAAGGCTTTGCCGGAAACAGTGATCGCAAGCTGGTGGGAAGATTCCGATCGTGAGCCGAAGGCGGTAGCCTCGGGCCAAAGCACAAAGGATTCGCAAGAGCCCGGGCCCGCGGCTAGCGCCGTCGGCTCACAAGATGATCTGCCCGCAACGCAGACTGAGTTTCGGGCATCGACTGCGGACATCGTCAAATGGTTGGTCAAGGAAACGGACTGTTCGGACTACGCCGCGCGGCAGATCGTGAACTACGTCGCCGCTCAGATTGCGGCGGTCGGAATGGTGCCGACTCAGAAGCGAGTGATCTTCGAGCGGTTCTTCGACGAATCGGGCGGGATGCAGATGGTGGTGCATGCTCCGTTCGGTTCGCGAGTCACGCAGGCGTGGGGCCTGTCGATGCGGAAGCGGTTCTGCGTTTCGTTCGACTTTGAACTTCAGGCGACGGCCGATGACGACGGGTTCATTCTTTCGCTGGGGCCTCAACACAGTTTCCCTCTAGAGTCGATGTTTCCGATGCTGACTTCGGAGAACGCTCAACGGTTGTTGGAGCAGGCGATTCTTTACATCCCGATGTTTCAGATCCGCTGGCGCTGGAACGCGAACCGAGCGTTGTTGGTTCCTCGTCGCGATAAAGGCAAACGTATCCCGCCAGCTCTGCAGCGGTTTCGAGCGGACGACCTGATGACGTCGGTGTTTCCGCTGCTGACCGGTTGCCAGGAAAACGTCGTCGGCGAGTTGAAAATGCCCGAGCACATTCTGCTGCGACAGACGATGCATGATTGTCTGACCGAGGCTCTGGACATCGCCGGCCTGGTCGACGTCCTGCGGCAGGTCGAAGGCCGCGAGATTGAGTTCGTCGCGAGGGACACACGCGAGCCGTCGCCGTTTTCCTACGAGTTGCTCAATTCGAACCCGTACGCGTTTCTTGATGGCGGAGAGTTGCCGGAGCGACGTGCTCGCGCGGTTTCAACTCGCCGGTCGCTGACGGTCGATTCGGTGAGCGATCTCGGGCGACTCGATCCGCTGGCGATTGATCAGGTCACCAGCGAAGCGACCCCTCTCGTTCGAAACGCTGACGAGCTGCACGATGTGTTGCTGACGCGGATCGTCGTGACGGATGGCGAAATGGAGGACTGGCGAGGCTGGCTCGAAGAACTGGTAGCACAACGTCGAGCGACCAGCACGACAGCAACAGGCGGAGTCACAGTCTGGACAGCGGCCGAACGAATCCCGGCCGTGCTGGCAATGTTTCCCGACGCGAAGTTTCAGCCAGAGATTCCGGCACCGGACGGCGTGCGGACTGACTGGAACGATGTTGACGGCCGTGTTGCCGCGATGCGGGGCCTGTTGGAAACATCCGGTCCGTTGACTCACGTACAAGCGGCTCGACGGACGGGTACAAAGCCGAACCAAGCGTTCGCGGCGTTGGAAGCTTTGGAGGGCGAAGGGATCGTTCTGCGCGGGAAGTTTCGGGATGACAGTCAGCACTCTCGGCCTGATGAAGTCCCCCTCACCCTAACCCTCTCCCCCCAATGGGGAGAGGGGACTTGCTCCGGCGAGGAAGTTCCGCCGGAGTGGTGTCATCGTCGGCTGCTTTCGCGAATTCATCGATTAACGATGCAGGGATTGCGGCAGCAGATTCAGCCGGTGTCGCCTGATGTCTTTCTGCGATTTCTCACGCATCACCACGGTCTGACCGCGAAGACTCGTCGAGCTGGCGTGAACGGTTTGTTCGAAGCCGTTTCGCTGCTGCAGGGTTACGATCTCGCGGCTGTCTGCTGGGAACGTGATGTCTTGCCGGCTCGTGTCGAGGGCTATCGTTCGGCATGGCTGGATGAACTTTGTCTGTCGGGCGAGGTTGCCTGGGGACGACTGTTTCCGCCGAAACGCGACGCGGACTCCCCTGCTCTGCTGACTCGTGTTGTGCCGGTTTCACTGTTTCTGAGAAACGATTTGAACTGGCTCGCGACAGAGGCCACATTGGAAGACGACGAGTCGCTAAGCTCCGCCGCTCGCGAGATCCTTGAAACGATGAAACTCCGAGGAGCCGTTTTTGCGACGGACCTTCAGCAGCAGTTGAACGTCAACATCGGCGAGCTGAACGACGCACTCGGCGAGCTGGTTTCGCTTGGTCGAATCGCGGCCGACGGGTTCGGCGGACTTCGTTCTCTGTTGCAAAGTAAGCAGCCAACGCCGTCGGTGAGTAGACGATCCGGCTTGGAGAGAACCCGTAACTCGGCTGGCAATACCGGGCGATGGTCGATCTGGCAGCGGGAGTCTGAAACTGTCGAGGAGTCGACGAGACGACAGTCACCATCAACAGACGAAGAGAATCCCGTTGAACAATGGGCGTGGCAATTACTCCGCCGCTGGGGTGTCGTGTTTCGCGATCTGCTGGAACGCGAGTCGGGAACGCCTCGCTGGTGGGAATTGCTGCAGGTTTATCGTCGGCTGGAAGCGCGAGGCGAAATTCGAGGCGGGCGATTTATTACCGGCGTTGCTGGCGAGCAGTTCGCGCTGGGAGACACCGTCAAAAAACTGCGGCAGCTGCGGGACGTGACTCCGGATTCAGGCAACAAGGCGATCTCAAGGACGGCTGGGATTCGAGAAGGCTTTTTATTAGCCGGCAACGGACAGAAGGAACCAGATGTAATGCCCGCGGCTAGCGCCGTCGGCTCAGAAGACACTGGCCAGAAATCGCTGAGTGTGGCAGCTTCCGATGAGCTGGTGGTTATTTCCGCAGCGGACCCGCTTAATCTCGTGGGGATTATCACAAGCCATTCGCGCGTGCCAGCAACGGCTCACAATCGAATTGCTTTTCTAAATGGCAAACCGATCGCTGCGTTAATCAACGGCGAAGTCATTTACCTCGACATGGTGCGGGCGACTCAGCGAGACGGTGTCGCGCGAATTCTGCTGGGACACGAGACTGCCGCTCCTGACACTCCAGAAACGTACCTGCCATTTGCAGTTGGGCAAACTGTCGCTGAACGATCTGCGACCGAGGTTGAAAACACCCCGAATGAGGAACCGGATTCAGGTCGGAAGCGATTCGTTCGGCCAGTGATTTCGTGAAAGCGATCCCTGACTGCCTAGAGCATTTTCAGAGTTGGTTTGCAGTGTATCCACAGTGTCTGAAGTAGTTCCGGCATTCGGCAGGGGTGAACTCGTCGACGAGTTTGCCGATGCGGTCCCAGAGTGCCTGGACGGTTCGTTCGCCGAACTTGCGAAGGAGAGTTTTGAGCTTGGAGAACGCCAGTTCGATGGGGTTTAAGTCGGGGCTGTAAGGCGGCAGGTACGCCAGGGTTGCTCCAGCCTGGCTGATGGCTTCGCGGACGCCGGGCTTCTTGTGGCTGCTTAAATTGTCCATGACGACGATGTCGCCGCGGTGAAGTGTGGGGACCAGTTGCTGCTGGACGTAAGCCAGAAACAGGTCGCCGTTCATGGCTCCGTCAATCACCATCGGAGCCGTCATTCCTGAAGTGCGAATCGCACCGACGAAAGTCGTCGCTTGCCAGCGTCCGTGAGGTACGTCAGAAACAACCCGTTCGGACTTTGGTCCCCAGCCATACAACCGAGCCATTTTTGTGTTGGCTCCCGTTTCGTCAAGGAACACCAGGCGTTCGACTGGCTGCTGCGAAAGCAGGATGTTCCACCAGCGCCGACGTTGCACGACGTCAGGCCGCTTCTGTTCGGCTGCGTGGATCACTTTTTTTCAGCACGATGCCCCACGTCTTTAGAGCCAGCCACACTGTCGACAAACATACCGGCAACTCCAGGCGTTCGCGCAGTTCTTCCAGCGTGATCCCGGAATTCAGCTCCACGACGGTTAAGATTCTGTCGCGATACTCCTGCAGTTTCGGCTTCACTCCCGGTTTCCCGTCACGAGGCTCCAGAGTCCCTTTCTCAGTGCGCAACGTCTTCCAGTTGTAAACTGTCCGCGGTGAAACTGAATACTTCACGGCAGCCTTCTCCGCCGACATCCCCGCTTGGACATCCGCCATCACTCGATTCCGCAAATCCATTCCGTACGATGAAGCCATCTTCGTCCTCCTTGAGTCTGATCAACTCAGGAAGCCTACTGCAAACACCTACCGCAACTGCAGATTAATTCCAAAAGTGCTCTAGCAGCGTGTCCGGAAAGCCGTTGTGTGGCATAGCCGGTGAGGTCTGAAAATATCAGAATTCCTGTCGCTGTCCTGTTTGATTCGAGGTCTCTCGTAAACGACGTGAAAGATGGGACAACCACGTAAAGTCGGGACTTTGCGTACAACCTGAATCCAAAGCTTGCGGCTCCCCGGCGATCATTTTACCCGGCTGCCAGCGCACTGCTTCTGAATAACTTCAGTAAGTTGTGAGTCAGGCAGACCAGCTTCCATTCCCCCTGCATCTTCTCAAGGCCTCGCAGGAGGAAATTGCGAAACCCAAGGCCGGCTTTGATCTGGCCGAACACCGGTTCGATGATCACCTTGCGGCGAGCATATTCGGTTCGCCCTTTCTTTGTCCGGTTTCGGCGAGCCATCTTCTGTTTGGCCGTCAGGTACTTCGGTGGTCGCCCCTTTGGCGAATTCGGCTCTTTGTCGTTGTGCTTCTGACGACCCGGCGCGATGAACACATCATCGATCCGTCTATTCGAATCCAGAGCGTTCATGTTCTCTTCGCTGAAGTAACCCGTGTCGGCGGTGAACGCTCCATCAGCCCGAGCCAGCAGAGCGTCGACTTCCTGCTGTAGTCGCTCGGCTTCCGGCCCCATGCGATCGTAACTCATCGCCTTCTTCCGCGACGCGTTCGCCTTGATCTTCGTGCCGTCCAGCGAAAGCCGCCCCACCTTCAGCAGGCCCGCTCCACGACACAAAACAAGCACATCCAGAAACAACGCCTGCAGATGCTTCAGATGCCGAGCTCGAAATTCGGCGATGCGACGAAAGTCGGGAATGTCGTCGCCCACGATGATCCGAAACGCAGCGTCGGTGACACTTCGCTGCATGATCTTCCGCGACGAAAACACGCCTGCACTGTAAGCATACAGCAGCAGCACGAGCATCATCCGGGGATGAAACGGCGGCTGACCACCGTTTTCGCCACCGTAGTCATCAACGATCGGCGAAAGATCGATCTGAGCAGTCACATCCAGCAGAAAATAAACCAGATGATCTTCGGGCAGCCAGTCTCGGGGAGACGGCGGAAACAACCAGCCCCCATCCGGCTGCCATTCGCGAAACTTACGACTCATCCGTGAACTCGTTCAACAACGAAAAAGAATGCCCTGTCAACGGAGTCCCGAATACACCATTCCCACCACAAAATCCAAGTCGGAACCGGTATCCGGACAAACTGCTAGCTGAATAAAAGCGGCGTGAACTACGTGAGCAAAGTTACTGACCGATTTGCGGATCGAGCTGCAGTGCCGTTTCGTAGTCCGACCGAGAGCCCGCTTCGTCGCCCTGTTGCTTGCGTTGCAAGGCTCGTTGGTAATAAGCCTGAGCGACTCCGGGGTCGAGGCGTTTGGCGGCGGTGAAGTCAGCAATGGCTTTGTCGAAGTCGCCTTGCTGAAGGTAAGCGTCGCCACGGATTGACAGAGCCGGGTGACTGAACTCTGTTTCGATGGCTTTGGTCGCGTCGGCGATCGCTTTGGTGAAGTCGCCTTGCTGAAGCCAGTAATTCGCTCGGCTGGTCCACGGCGTTGCCTTGTCAGAAGCGACCTTAATTGCCTGCTCGAAATTGACCAGGGCGATTTCGTGCTTGCCGGCTTCGGCGAGATGGCTGGCTCGCTGGATGTAACCTTCCGGTCTCTGCGGAGCCTGCGCGACGATGTTGTTGATCTGGCCCAATTTGAGCAACCACTCAATGCGACTCCGATCCGCCTGCACGTTGTCGGTCATGCCGAGCGCGGTGTAAGCCGTCATGCGGTTCTGGTAGTGCTTCGGATTGTTCTCGTCATTCGCAATCGCTTCGGAAAAGTCAGCGACGGCTTCGCGATGTTGCTTGAGACGCAAGTGAAGCATGCCTCGGTTGTTCAGCGCGTTGACGTAGCCCGGCTTCAGTTTCAGAGTTTTGTCAAAGTCGGCCAGAGCTTTGTCGTAGATTTCCATTTTGAACCACGCGAAGCCTCGATTGTTAAAACCGTCGGCGTACGTCGGGTCAATTTCGACGGCTTTGTTAAAGTCATCGATGGCGGCGTGGAAGTCAGTCTTGGCAAGCTTCACCAAACCTCGGTTGTTCCAGGCCTGGATATATTTCGGGTCGATGCGGACGGCTTCAGAGAAGTCGGTCAGCGCCTGGTCAAGCTGACTACGAGTCAGCAGGAAGAGGCCTCGCATGTTTCGGAAACGGACATCGTTCGGGTTTAACTCGACAGCTCGCGAGTAATCGCTCAGAGCAAGCTGGTCCTGGCCGACGTCGGCAAGGATGCCTGCTCGCTGGAAGCTGGCTTCAGCATTCTGATGATCAGTTTCGATAGCCTTGTTCAGGTTCGCGACCGCGTCCTCGAACTTCTGATCCTTGATCTGAGCGATGGCCTGCTCGACAAGCTTGCTGGCCTGCTGCTTTGCAGAAGCCTTTCCATCGGGAGCGGTTTGCTCGGCTCCGGTTTTTGCGGTGTCGGCCTCGGGAGTTTCCGAGCCTCCACAACCGGTCAGAGCAACGGAAAGGCACAAAATCAGCGGCATTCGAGCCGAAAAGAGAGAGGACATCCTTGTCGCTCCGGAATCCTGGCGTCGTGAAATTGGAAGGGCAGGGCTTGTATTTGCGACGGGCCAGAGGTGTCAATGTCGATCCAATCCGCAGGGAACCGGCCGGGCTTTGGGATTTCAGCCAGACCAAATAGCGGTGAAAGTGCGTTGTCGCTAGACTTCCCGGCTCTTTCCAACTCTCTGAAAGGCTGCCAGACGGCAGATTTCAAGCAATATCTAACGGTTTCTGTGCCGGAGCCTGACGCCAAACAGCGTTCACGGGCCACGCGGCCGCTCCCGCAGAACTCCGAATGCCAATCCTGTTTGTGTTTGAGAATGATTAACGCATGACTACCAATTCAAACTCGTCGAACGATCCAGACTCGTGGGAAGGCCTCGCGAAAGACCTCTTTGGAATCGACGTTGGAAAAACCGAATCCGATGACGGCGAACCGTTTGAGGTGATCGATCTTTCGTCGCTGGAGCCGGAAGTAGAAGAAGAAACCGCTGAGCCTGTCGAATCTGAAGTGGCTGCCGACACGGCGGATGCCGAAGTCGAAGCTGCGGATGACGAACTCGACAGCGAGGACGCGGACATCATCTTCGAAGACGACGATGACGAGTTTGACATCATCTTCGAAGAGGACGACGACGCAGAAGAAGAAGAGGCCGCTCCCGAGCCTGAGTCTGCACGTGTTCGTGCGGCGGCTCCAAAGGTTGAACCAGTTGCTGAAGCCAGTGAGCCGCGGCCGGCTCGAAAAAGCGTCCCGAAGTCTGACGCTGACGATTCCTTCTGGGACCCGCTCGACGACTGGAATGTCGGTGGGATCAGCGGAAAGAAAAGCTCGTCACGTCCAGCAGCAGAGTCGACGCCACCGGCTGAAAAGAAGTCAGCTGTAGAAGCAAAGCAAGTTGATTCCGCCAACGAGGAAGACGTTGCTGAAGAACCGGCGCCTGCCGCTAAGAAACAAGTCGCTGAAGAGCGTCCAAAGAAAAAGCATCCGCCGCGCAAGCCAAAACCGGCTCCGCCGCAGGAGGACGATTCATTCGGGTTCGGAGTTGGAGTCATCGACGACGAAGACGAAAACTTCTTCGAACATGAAGCGTACGACAAAGACGACGATGACGCGGAAACCGTAACGGAGGACGAGGAAGTCGCCGAAGACGCTCCGGTTGAAGCTAGTCGCGACGACGAAGAGGAAGAAGCAAAACCGAAACGCCGCCGAAGACGCCGCCGTCGCCGCCGCAAACCGACCGAAGATGATGCCGTTGAAAGCTCGGACGACGAGGAAGCCGCTGATGATGACTTCGGTGCCGGAGCCGAAGAAGCCGAAAGCGCCGATGCTGATTCGGAAACCGATTCAGAAGAAGAGGAAACCGAACGACCGAAACGTCGCCGTCGACGACGTCGTCGACGACGGAAACCGGCTGAGGATGACTTTGCATCGGGAGTCGACTCCGACGAAGAAAGCGAAACAGAAGACGACGCAGAAGCTGCTTCGGAGTCTGACGAAGAAGAAGAAACTGAAGAGGAACGACCTCGCCGCCGCCGTCGTCGACGACGGAGCAGGAAGCCTCGCGTTGAAGCTGAAGAAGAGTCGGAAGTCGAAGATGACGAAGAAGAAGTCGCCGTCGAATCTGCAGACGACGATGATTCGGATGATGATGAAGAGGAAGCACGACCTCGTCGCAGCAGACGTCGCCGCCGCCGGAAGCCTCGCGCACGAGTCGAGGATGACAGCGACGACGATGATTCTGACGATGTCGAGGCGGAAGGTGCTGACGAAGAAGATGACGACGACGAACCGGAAGTCCGTCCGCGACGAGCAAAGAATGACTGGGACGACGTACCCACCTGGGAACAGGCTATGTCGTCCATTGTTGAGGCGAACATCCGAGGCGCCAGCCAGGCACGCGGTGGATCATCGCGTGGAGGTTCTGGCCGTAGCGGAGGCTCTTCACGCAAGAGCGAAGACGGCGGCCGACCACCTCGACGTCGCCGACGCCGACGTCCAAGCGACGGTGACAAAAAGAGCGACTGACCTCGGTGAATTCCGCTTCGAGCATGAACCCGAGCGGGCAGGTGTGATACTCTGACGGCGTTCTTTCGTTTTCCGAAGCGAGCGTCGGAAGCGTGGCCCTTGTCGATGGAACGTGTTGATGCCCGAGTCGCTGCGAATTCTGCTGATTGACGACGACGAGAATACCTTCGCGCTGACGAAGGAGCTGCTGCGCGAGATCAACGGACGTCCTGTCGAACTGGATTGGGCGGCCGATCCCGACGCCGGTCTGTCAGGAATCCTGGCTGGACAGCACGAGATCTATCTCCTGGATTATCGGCTCGGCGCGACCGACGGAATCGAAGTTCTCGGCAAGGCGAAAGCTGCAGGCTCAAAGTCACCCGTCATCATCCTTACGGGACAGACTGATCGGGAGATCGACCAGCGCGCGCTCGAAGCCGGCGCGGCCGACTACCTTGTTAAAGATGTGTTCGACGTCTCGCGGCTTGAACATTCGATTCGCTACGCGCTCGAGCGTCAGCGACTAAGCAAAGAGCTCGAGCTTGAGCAGTACCTTCTGCGATCACTGCTGGAGAACCTTCCGGACAACATCTACTTCAAAGATCGCGACAGTAAATTCATCCGGATCAGCCGAGCGATGGCCGACTGGTTTAATCTCGACAATCCTTCCGATGCTGTCGGAAAAACCGACGAAGACTTCTTTACAGACGAGCACGCGGCTCAGGCACGAGCCGACGAAGTCGAGTTAATGGATCAAGACGAACCGGTTCTTGACAAGGTCGAGAAGGAAACATGGCCGGACGGCCGCACGACCTGGGTATCGACCAGCAAGCTACCTTTGCGAGACCGCGAAAACAAAGTCGTCGGCACGTTCGGAGTTTTCTCGCGACATCACCGCTCAGCAGGAAGCCTTGAACGCGCTCAGCCAGAGCGAGCGACTCAACCGCCAGATCGTCGACACGGCTCTCGACGCCTTCGTCGGGATGGACGCCGAAGGAACGATCATCGATTGGAATCCTCAGGCGGAAGTTATCTTCGGGTGGAAGCCAGAAGAGGCTCTGGGACAAACGCTTTCCGACACGATTATTCCAGAGCGGTTTCGCGATGCTCATGTCGCCGGCCTGAAACGATTCCTCGAAACTGGCGAAGGAAGTGTCATCCAGCGCCGACTGGAGCTGATTGCTCTGCATAAGTCCGGACATGAGTTTCCGGTCGAAGTGACAATTTCACCGATTCGCGACGCCGAATCGTGCATCTTCAGTGCGTTCGTCCATGACATTACGAATCGCAAACAAGCAGAGAAAGAGTTGCGAGAATCCAAGGAAGCAGCTGAATCTGCTAACCAGGCAAAGAGTGATTTTCTGGCCAATATGAGCCATGAAATCCGCACACCGATGAACGCCGTGATTGGGATGACGGAGCTGGTGCTCGATACCGAGCTGACGCAATCTCAGAACGAGTACCTGGGGATGGTTCGGGATTCTGCAGATTCGCTGCTGAGCCTAATCAACGACATTCTGGACTTTTCAAAGATCGAAGCTGGCAAACTCCAACTTGACTCCGCTGTCTTCAGCATTCGCGACACGTTGGGAGACACGCTGCGTTCATTGTCGGTGCGTGCTCACCGAGAGGAGTTGGAACTGGCGTGTCATATCGACCCGGCCGTGCCCGACGCACTGGTTGGCGATCCCTCTCGGCTGCGGCAGGTCGTCGTGAATCTGGTTGGAAATGCGATCAAGTTCACGCAGCGCGGCGAAGTGATTGTGCATGTCGAAGTTGATCAGAAAGACGACCAGTCAGCGTTGCTGCATTTCGCCGTCGCAGACATGGGAATCGGCATCGCTCGCGAGAAACTGAAGTCCGTCTTTCAGGCGTTCGAGCAGGCCGATACGTCGACGACTCGACAGTACGGTGGAACAGGCCTAGGTCTGACGATCTGTTCTCGATTGACGCGGTTGATGCAGGGGGACGATCTGGGCTGATAGTGAACTCGGTAAAGGCAGCACATTTCACTTTACAGCCAGGCTTGGAATTTCAGCTACACCGCCGAAAGCTCCCTCAAAGAGAATCGTCCAGGGTTCTCGCGTGTTGATTGTCGATGACAACGCGACCAACCGGTTGATCCTCGACGAGATGCTGACCAACTGGGGAATCGAAACTTCGTGTGTCGAAGGCGTCGACCAGGCGATTGACTCGTTGCGACGAGCTCGCGAAGTCGGCAAGGGTTACGACCTCGTACTCAGCGATGTTCACATGCCGGACAAAGACGGCTTCGCGCTGGCGTCAGAAATTCGTAACGACGAAAAACTCGCCGGCGCCGTGATCATGATGCTCACTTCGGGCGATCGCTCGGAGGATGTCCCAACAGTGCCGCGAATTCGGAGTGTCCGCCTACATTCGAAAGCCGATCAAGCAGTCAGAGTTGTTCGATTCTCTGGTCGCCGCGTTGGCAATTGATGGAACTGGCGACTCAGCGGCGGCGGACGCGGAAGATTCGCAACGCAACGAAGTCGTCATCCCACCTTTACGATGCCTGCTGGCTGAAGACAGCGTCGTTAATCAGAAGCTTGCGTTGGCGTTACTTAAGAAGTGGGGCCATTCGGGCACCGTTGCAAATAACGGTAAGGAAGCTGTCGAACTCGTCGCGAGAGAATCGTTCGACGTCGTTCTAATGGACGTTCAGATGCCAGAGATGGACGGCCTCGAAGCGACTCGGCAGATTCGTCAAAGCGAAGTCGGAACCGATCGCCATCTTCCGATCATCGCGATGACCGCTCACGCGATGAAAGGCGATCGCGAATTGTGCATCGAGTCGGGCATGGACGACTACGTCTCCAAGCCAGTCAGACCGTGGCAATTGATTAATGCGTTGAGCCGGTTCTTTGCCGAAGACGCTCGCACCGTTGGCGTGTCTCGCGAAGAAACCGCAGCTGCGCACGTCCCGGCTGAAGGCGAGTCAAACTCTCAAGAATGCTACCAGGTGGACTGGCCAGTCGCTCTAAAGATCACTCAGGGTGACCGGGGTCTGCTACGCGAGATTGCCGGAGCGTTTCTTGAAGAAGTTCGCATCGTCATGGCCGATTTGAAGTACGCCTTGAAAAAGGAAGATGCGAAAACAGCTCAACGAATGGCACACACGATCAAAGCGAACTTCCGAACATTCGGAGTTACGGATGCGCATGACCTTGCTTTTGACTGCGAAAACGCTGGCAAAGACGGAGAACTTGATCGAGTCAGAGAACATCTTGCCGAGCTTCAAAAGGCGTCCAAAGTAGTAAGTTCGCAGCTTCGCGATTTCATCGATACCGGACAGTTTCCTGGCTGACTATCATATTGTTCACGTTTGACCGAAGTGATGATCCCCCGCCGAGACTTAGACCGGAAACTGAATACGATCAAGCCGTCGCAAACTCGTTGCAGGCTTGTGGGATAGCTGGGCCGCAGAAAGCATCGTTATGCAAACTCTACTTGTGGTAGACGATTCACGTGTCGATCGTCGTCTCGTGGGAGGACTCCTGCAGAAGACGGGCGAGTACGAAGTCATCTATGCGGAAAACGGTCGCGATGCGTTGGAGCGTTTAGAACTAGACATTCCGGACGCCGTGCTTACAGACCTGCACATGCCCGAGATGAATGGCCTCGAACTCGTCGAGGCAATCAAAACTGACTACCCACTGATCCCTGTCCTGTTGATGACCGCTCAGGGGAGTGAGGAACTGGCCGTTGAGGCTCTTCGTCTGGGAGCCGCCAGCTACGTCACCAAGCGCAGGCTCGGCGAAGATCTGATTCCGACCATTCATCAGATCCTCGAAGCAGCTTCGTCGAATCGTGGCGAGACACGGCTGCTCAATCGAATTTCCAGCGTCGACACGTCCTACATCCTGCCAAACGAAACGAGACTGGTTCACGCGCTTTCCGGACAAATCCGTGACACCATGCGAGCGATGCGAATTTTTCCGGAGAACGACCGTCTTCGAATCAGCATTGCCTTCGAAGAGTCGTTGCTGAACGCTCTCTATCATGGAAATCTTGAAGTCAGTTCTGACCTGCGCGATGAGGACCAGACTGCCTACGAAGACCTGGCTCGTCGCCGCTGGCTTCAGGAGCCTTACATTAATCGTCAGCTCCACGTTGACATTTCTCTCACGCAGGATGCTGTGCGGTTTTCCGTTCGTGATGAAGGTCCAGGTTTCGATCCAGAGACGATCCCCGATCCTACGGACCCAGAGTATCTCGACCGGCCAAGTGGTCGAGGGATGCTGCTGATGAAGTCATTCATGGACGAACTCACCTACAGCGAAGGTGGTCGCAAGGTGACGATGATGAAGAAAGCTCCGCCGCCTGAAACGAACACCATCGATGAAGACGCATCCGTCTTTGATGACGACGATTCTGAAGACATCCTTTAGACGATCTCTCAACGATGATGCTTCAATCGAATCTGACATTGTGAGCCGCCGATGATCGAGCCTATCCCCAGCGACGCAGAAGCCGTTGACCGCGGAGAACCTTCGCTGGAGTTGCGGCATCTGCATCGTTTCTTCGGACGACTCAAAGCGGTGGACGATGTCTCGTTCAAAGCCTGGCCTGGACAGGTCATGGGCTTCATCGGCCCGAACGGTGCCGGCAAGACAACAAGCATGCGGATTCTGGCGACGCTCGACACGCCGACTGCGGGTGATGCGTTTGTCTGCGGTTACTCTGTCGTCGACGACCCGGACAAAGTTCGACGTTATCTGGGTTTCATGCCGGATAGCTTCGGCAAGTACGCGAACATGAACGTTGTCGAGTATCTCGACTTCTACGCGCGAGCCTACGGGTTGAAAGACGCCGAGCGTCGGGACGCGATCGAGCATGTCCTGGTATTTACCGAACTCCGCAAGCTGGCCGACAAATCCATTGACACTCTTTCCAAAGGCATGTCGCAACGCCTGGGGCTGGGGCGATGCCTGATTCATGATCCACAGGTCATGATTCTCGATGAACCAGCGGCAGGGCTCGATCCTCGCGCTCGCGTCGAGCTGCGGGAATTGATCCGTCTGCTGGCCACGGAGATGGATAAGACAGTTCTGATCAGCTCGCATATCCTTACGGAGTTGGGCGAGATTTGTGATTCAGCAGCAATCATCGAAGCGGGCCAGATCCTGGCTTACGGAACGGTCGACGAAATTCAGCGTCAGCAAGCCAGTATTGATACCGAGTCAACGGGAAGACGTTCGCTGCATGTGCGAATTGCGTCAGCCGACAATCTTGAGGGCTCGACCAGTTCGCTTGAGAAATGGCTGCTTGAACAACCAATGGTCAAGGACGTGCAGTGCTCGACCGGGCACGCCACGTTCGACTTCGAGGGCGACGACAACGAACAACATCAGCTACTGCAGAATCTGATGACGGCGGGGCACCCGATCATCGAGTTTCATGGCAAGACTCAAAGTCTGGAAGATGCCTTTATGAATATCACCAAAGGGATCACGCAGTAGTTTTTGTCTGGTCGCGGTTCGGCCGGACCAGGCAGGGCTCGACTTTCAGGATCAATCATGAGCAGTGGCGAAAAATTCTTTCACCTCACTGACTACGTCACGGATCGACTTAACCCGATCCTGGTGAAAGAAACGCGACAGGCGCTGAAGAGTCGTCAATTCATCATTACATTCATGCTCCTGCTGACCGTCGCCTGGTTGATCTCAGTGTTTGGCACGATCTGGTATGGGCCAGCCATCGAATACGGTTCGGCTGGGCGAGCGTTCTTCGTCGCTTACTACTACGTGATCGGCTTCGCGACGCTGTTTGTCGTACCGTTTGGCTCGTTCCGCAGCATGCTCAACGAACGCGACCACAACACTTACGAACTGCTGAGCATCTCGACGCTCAGTCCCCGACAGATCGTCACCGGCAAACTGCTGAGTTCCCTGGTTCAGGTTTTCATCTACTACTCGGCAATCGCTCCGTTTATCGCGTTCACTTCGCTGTTGCAGGGTTTCGACCTGGCAATGGTCACGCTGTTTCTTGTTGCCGGATTGGTGTGGAGCAGCTTCGTTTCGATGATCGCTCTGATGCTCAGCACGCTGTCCAGCAATCGGCAATGGCAAGCGATCAACACCATCGGAATGATCGGGTTGTTGCTGTGGCAAATGTCGGGAGCATTTGCAATCAGTGCGGCGGCATTTTCGGAATCAATTCCGTTTGACCAGAACGAATTCTGGTGGGTGATCGGCACTATGCTGGTGACGATCGGTACTTATTTTCTGCTTGCTCAGCAGATCGCCGTCTCGCGGCTCACCTTCGAATCTGATAATCGGAGTTCCGGCGTTCGGATCATCTGCACGCTTCAGTTCTGGCTGCTCTGGGGTGGAGTGTGGGCGTTCAGCCACCAATACGGAACGGCCTTAGTCGATGAAGACACCATTGTCGGATGTACGATGGTTTCGGCCATTCACTGGTTCATCACGGGTTTGTTCGTCAGTACCGAACCCGATCACATTTCTCGTCGAGTTCGCCGCAACATGGCAAAGCTTGGCGCGTTTCGATTTTTAGTTGCCCCCTGGCTGCCTGGAGGACGTCGTGGACTACTTCTGCTGACGATGCACCTGGTTGCCCTGACAGCAATCGGTCGGATGGACGTCTGGCCGGACTGGGTTCACAACATCGTGACCGTGACGGCGTTATACGTTTTTATTTATGTCGCCATTGGTGCCGCCGTCGGACGACTGGGTCAGGCAATAAGCCCCGAATTTCGGCCAGCACACGCTCGAGTTCTGACAATCTTGATCGGCGCATTGGCGATGATCGCGCCTTATCTGCCGGCAGCTTTCGGGTTCACGCGTTGGGATAACAAGTACACTCTTGGTGAAGTTGCAAATCCGGGACGGACGCTGATGATCATTGAGGACACAGCAAGAACCATCAGTCCTCCAGGCTTGGCAATGGTAGACGACATTCTCACAACGCTCGGATGGATCGCGGCGGTCGCGTTCCTGATCAACCTGCGGGCAATGATTACCGGCGTGACTGAAGTGCGAGACTGGAAACCGACTGCAACTCAAGGGTCATCAGTGTCGGAGCTGGAAGGTACGGAAGTTGCTGCTCCGTGACAGCCTGTCTGCAAGGTTGGGAAGTTTTCGTCGGTAACTTTCCCACGAGTGAATTGCCAGGCCACCGTATGACGAGTATCGACCGAACGTTTCCTCCGCGAAGTTTGTCTCGTCGATAAACGCGGCCATCGAGTCATCAGCGAAAGTCACTTTTGACGGCATCAGTCGAGTGGTTACAAAGCCGCTGAATGTTGCGCCGGCTCCTGCGTCGTGAATCGGTCTGAGTGACCAGTCCTGCCACTCAGATAAACGTTCAGCTTCTTTACGCGCAATCGCCAGCAGCCCCTGATCGTCCGCGCCGCCGGAAAAGTGCCCGAACTCTCTTGCCAGAATTCTGATTGCATCTTCAGCCTGTTGACTCCCTTCAACCGTCGCCGAAAGTCCAGGAAGTTCCACACCGATGTGCACGAGGTTGCCCGTGCGTAGTCGATGCAGCCGAAGACCGTGGAGGCGACTGTGCAACGCAAGATCTCGTCCTCGATCCTTCAGTGCAGTTGTGAATTCGCTGTTAGGCAGCCCCAACGCAAACCAGACAGGCTGAGGTTCGTAACGGAACGTCTCCACGCCCATGAAAACCAGGGCGTGAGCTGCTTCGTCAGCGTACTTAAGAATGTCGATGCCGTGAGCGAGCATGCCGTCCGCACCGTCAGCCTGATCTCGATAATTCATGATCCCGACATTGTCGAGATGGTCGATGCAATGATGCGTCGCGGACTTGCGGGCCCCCTGAAACGTCACGACTCCGGCTAGTTCACCCGTTTCGGAATCGAGAGCGTTCCACCAGAACGGCACGTCGACTCCGAACTTCAGTCCAGCACTCCGAGCCTTCTGCTGGCAGGCGACGTTTAGCGTCAACAGATCGTGGAGAATCTCTTCCCGCAACGATCGATTAGACCAACCCAACAATAGATACGGCTCATTATCAAAATGAACACCGTCGAAACGCTCCGCAAGTGTGCAAGTCGAGTTGAACTCTACAACCGCGTCGACAACAGCCAGTGGAATTGAGTGCGCACTCCGCACGGCGAACTCCGGGCTGCCGTCAAGAGCGTGAACCTCGATCTGCTGCCGATGTGCCTGCTTAATGAAGGCTCGCAAGCGATCAACGTTCTGGATCGTGACATGGCTTTCGATGCGGTACGGAAGCTGGATCCAGAGATGGCCGACCCGTTGCGATTCGCAGGTTTCCAAAAGGTCTTGCGTCTGCAATGGATCGTTGATGATCGATTCCGTTGGCCAGACCCATATCGCTCGTTTCGGAGCCACACGCACGACGCTAGTTGCATCAACGGGCGTCTCTGGCATGTCGACGGTCAATGACCGCTTCAGGCAGAGGTCATCCACCCAGATCGTAAATTTGCCTTGCTTTGGAAACTCTAATGACAATGCGCCAAGCCGTCTGAGATCAAGCTTCCGAAGTTCCGCCAGCGGAATCGCGACTTCCTGCCACTCGGTGCTGGTCGGCTGGTTCATCCACTTTGATGCCGGGCCGATGGTGACGGCGTCTTCTATGAGAATCCATTTTTCATCCGCAAGCCGGACGTTGACGTCAACCGCCGGTGAATCTGCGCGAATGCGAAACGTGAGGTACTTCCACTGCGAAGCGTCCAGAAATCCAGGAGAGGTATCGCGAAAGTTATGTAGGTGAATCCACGCTCCGCAGAAGCCTTCCTGATGTCGTTCAGCTTTGATGCGGAAGCAATACCCTGCGGCATCACCCTGTTGAACGCGGCGGCAGATTGCAGTCGAAGGCGACTTCGCAAAACCGTTTCGATAGCCGCCGACGCTGTTCTGCAAGTGTTCGAAACTGTCGAGAACCCGCAATGAATCGTTGTCCTGCGCGAGGATGCAGCTATCGGAGTTCGCGATAAATGCCGCGCAAAGCGACATCACAAATCGAAGACGCAT
Organism: uncultured Planctomycetaceae bacterium; assembly: GCA_943787265.1. GTDB lineage: Bacteria > Planctomycetota > Planctomycetia > Planctomycetales > Planctomycetaceae > JABMPE01. Next base: position 254,437 of record CALSLT010000007.1, read on the forward strand.
ACTGACATCCTCAAGCATTTTCTCGATAACGCGGCTTTAACGCACGAAACTGGTTTCGAATCGGGCTGCTTGCGATTCTGGAACGACTTCGATGACTTCTTCACGAAAGGTGACGACGGTTTCCGTCGATACACCTGCGCCGTCAGGAATTTTTCGAACAACCGTGCCGACCTTCAGTTTGCTGGCGGCCTCTTTCGACGGAGCAGCCAGGACAATAATTCGGAATCGCTGTCCCTGTTTTGTCTGGCTGTTTCCAAGAACAACCTTCAGTGTGAATTCTCCCGCTTCATTCAGCTCCGGAGTTCTTTGAACGTACCAGACGCTGTCGTCTGCCAGAGGCCGAACCAACACAACCGGGTGATAGCCAGTTTGAATACGACCTTTAAGTTCTGCCACGCGAGGCAAATTAGAAGAAGTTATGGGGGATGTGATCTCTGCAAGACGCGGCTGTTCTTCAGGCTCGTCTGAACCGGCGCGGATGACTGCAACGGGCGGAGTTCCAGATTTAACCAACGTGATCAACAACTGATCCGACATCGGAACCTCTGGCAGCTCTTGAATGACCTGCCCCGTGACATACTGCTTTACCTTTGGGTCGGTAAGGATCGCGATGACTCGAAATTTCGTACCCGGCAATGTCACGGCGCTTCCGAAGACTGCTTTCGCCGAAAACCCTCGCTGACCTGCGGGAACCGCCTGCCCCTGGACCCACCAGGGTTCATTCGGAAGGTCGGGCTTAACCAGGATGGCCGGTTGGCCTGGGGCCTGCACCGTTCCGGTAACCAATTGCAGTCTGCCAGCCTGCGCATTTGAAATTCGTATCGAAACCGGTGTAGCACGCTCTGCTCCGAAAGTAGTCTCTCCAGGATAAGCAGACGCTGACGCCAAGAATGCGAACAGAATCAAGTTCTGAGAAGAGATGCGTTTGCTGAGTGATGGCTTGAGCACGGTAGGGACTCCTGAATGGTATCTTCGGGCACGTATGCAGATCGAAATGCAAATGTCTTCAAAATCAGACTTCGCAATACGGCGTCAAAAGTGCAGCCGCTCGTAACAAATCCAACGCTACCGCCGTGCTCACGTGCGGCGAATCCCTCACCATGCAGAATCCTTAGATTTGTGAAATGTCAGGTTAGACATAGCCATTAACGAAGCATGGAAAACTGAGACATCGGTCGGGGATACAGCGAATCTAGGGACTGGCTAGCAGCCAAAGGTCACAACCGTGAAGCGGCGCAACCACGACCGTCGCTTCGAAGCCCTCAGCCAGCGCGGGACTCACCTTTGTGATCGCTGCTTTGCGGGTTAGTGCAGATTTGCCACCGTCTGGTTCAATTTTCGAACTGCTCTTAGACAAACCGTGAATCTCACAAGACGTGGTTATCTAACCGGTTACGGCTTATTGAATCGACTTTGCCGTTTTGGCACGTTGTTCGCTATCCGTCGACGTACGATCGTGGGGGCGCAACTCCTCGATCGCAGAGTCCAAGGACGTCCGGGAGGAGCTGGACCATGCTCGTTCTTATGAGAAAGACCGGGGAGCAGATTTCGATTCCATCCCTCGGAGTTTCAATCAAGGTGGTGAGCACTCAGGGAAACCGAACTCGGATTGGGATCAACGCTCCTACGTCCCTGGAAATCCGTCGAGCTGAATTATCAAACGACACACTCATTGATTCAGACGGAGAAATAATTCAAAGCTGTGTTGTGAAGTCATTAGTTGATAGCAACTAATGAGACATGATTGAGGAGCAAACGGCCTCTCAGCCGCAAACAATCTTCGGCGCATTCATCAAATTTTGATTCATTGCCTTCGGTTGAGAGGCTCATCCCCGCTGCGGAACCGCGACGCTTGTCGGTTCTGCAGCGGGGATGCGTCGTTTGGTCCTCATGATATGTTGGCAGCCGGATTCTGCAGCATCGATTCAAGACGCCAACAGTTGTCTGATGGCAGGTACGAGCTACAGTCTCTGCTCGCTGGCAAGATTAAGAAGCACTTATTCCCTGTCGTACTATTCCCGAAAACCGAGTCACACAGCTCACCATGACTGACGATCAGCCAACCTCGAACGAACCTGCTTATCTGGTTCTTTGTACGGAATCTGGATGGCGCGACGTCTATCGTCTAATGCCCGGTCTGTGTCTGACAATCGGCCGTGAGTCTACCAACCGAATTGTTGTCCAGGACGATCGTTGCAGCAGGCGTCACGCTGAAGTTTTCTTTGCGACTGACGGCTGGGTTGTGCGCGATCTCGGCAGCAGCAACGGAACGCTGGTCAATAATAATGAGATCACCGGCCAGACGACGCTCGAAGAAGGCCATGCAATTCTGATCGGCTCTGCTGAGTTGATCTTCACACACGACATTACACAGAACCTCGATGCGCATCCGACGTCGCTCGAAAGCGATACCCGGGTCAAGCCGCTGGACCTTGATCAGACAAATACCGATCTATCGAACGAAGCGACAACGGATGAGCCAGAAATTTTAGAACGGCGACAACGCTCCAGATACTTCGAAAAGGATGCTGGAGATGCGGCTGTTGCGAAGGAGTTCGCCAGTCTTTATCGCCTGGGGTCTACACTGCTGGCTGCCGGAAGCATTCGTGATTTGGCTCAGACCGCCATTGATGGATTGATGGAAGTCCTGACGGCTGATCTGGGAGCAGTATTACTACTGTCAGAACCGACGGCCGAAGATGCCAACGTAGATGAGCTGCGACTGGTCGCGTTTCGCGCTCCGGACGACACGCCTTACCACCGAGTGTCTGATCGTCTGTCGCGAGTTGCTCTTACCGGCGGCGATGGAACTCTCGCCCTGAATGTGAGCGGTGATTCATCCGCAGGAACATTTCAGACGCTTGAAAAGATGAATGCAGAGAGTGTGATCTGCGCGCCGATCCGCGACGGCAAGTCGATCTACGGTTTGATTCACCTCTACTCGCTGACTCCGGACCACGCGCTGGACGCCGATTCTCTGGAATTCACCTTGGCCGTCGCTGAGCACATGTCTGGGATTCTGGCCAAGCTGACCGAGCAGGAGCATCTTGCAGAAGGTCTTGCTCGTGCAAAAGGTGAAGCACAGCAACTGCGACAAATGCTTGCCGTCGAGAGTGATCTCATTGGCAAAAGTGAGTCGATGCGAGTCTTGAAGGATCAGATTGCTCGCTTTGCCGCCAAAGAATCAACGGCGCTGATTCGCGGTGAAAGCGGCGTCGGCAAAGAACTGGTCGCTCGAGCGATTCACTTCAACAGTCCACGGCGAGAACGCCCTTTCGTTTGTTTGAACTGTGCCGCGTTGACTGAAACGTTGCTCGAAAGTGAACTGTTTGGGCACGAGAAAGGCGCCTTCACCGGCGCGACTGATCGAAAGCCGGGGAAGTTTGAGCAGGCCAACGGCGGAACCATCTTTCTCGACGAAGTCGGCGAGATGAGCCCCCAAATCCAAGCCAAGTTTCTGCGCGTGCTGGAAGGACATTCCTTCGAGCGAGTTGGTGGCCACACAACAGTATCAGTCGATGTGCGGGTTGTAGCCGCGACAAACCGCGACCTTGAACAGGCTGTCCGCGAAAATGAGTTCCGAAAGGACTTGTTCTTCAGGCTCAACATTCTCGATATTGAGGTTCCCCCACTTCGGGATCGCCGAGACGATGTCGACGATTTAGTCGATCATTTTCTTCAGTTGACGGCTCGACAACACGGAAGCAAACCGAAGGTCGTTCAGCCCGACGCGCTCGAAGTGCTGGTTCAGTACGACTGGCCTGGAAATGTTCGAGAGCTTCGGAATACTGTCGAACGAGCTGTTGCGATTTCTCATGGCAATGAAGTCACGCGTGACGATATCCGGTTTTCGCACTTGGAAGACGGAACTCCGTCACCGGTTGTGGAAGACGTCTATAAGCCTCTTTCACTGAAAGAGATCGAACGCCGTCACATCGAAGCGACTTTGAATTTCACGCGTTGGGTGAAGCGAGAAACAGCAAGAATCCTGGGAATCGAGCGTTCAACACTCGATCGTAAGCTGAAGTCTTACGGGCTGGAGAAGCCACAGGATTCTTGATCCTCGTGCTCATTTGGCTGATCGCCCCGTCTCAACTGGTTCCGCCCGGAAACGTCCACTAGACTCGCCGCCCATCACTCGAATGCAAATTTTTGTCGACAAGCAGTCTGAGTTGGAGAATGGAAGTGGACGGTTCAGAACTGACGATTGAGCGGAACTCAACCCGCAGCGTGAAAATTGGGTCAGTGACGATCGGCGATGGAAATCCCATCGCCGTGCAAAGCATGACCGCAACGCACACGCAGGACGTCGATGCGACCGTCGGTCAGATCAACGCACTCGTCGAGGCCGGTGCCGATGTTGTGAGAGTCGCCGTCGACAGCCGAAAAGATGCCGATGCGCTGGCCGAAATTCGCAAGCAAACCACGGCAAATCTTTCTGTGGACCTGCAGGAGAATTACCGACTCGCCGAAAACGTCGCTCCGCACGTCGACAAAATTCGATACAACCCAGGGCATCTTTACCATCACGAGCGAGAGAAGCCGTGGCAGGACAAAGTTCGGTTTATCGCCGACATCGCCTCGTCGAATGATTGTGCGATCCGTGTTGGTGTGAATTGTGGCTCTGTCGATCCTGAAAAAGTGGACCGATACTCAGAGGACGACTCTATTTCGCCAATGCTGGAAAGTGCCCTGGAACACTGTGAGTTTCTGGACTCACTCGACTTCACACGGTACTGCGTGTCGCTGAAGGATTCTGATCCTCAAAACGTGATCGAAGTAAACCGCCGCTTCGCAGAGCAGCGAGCCGATGTGCCATTGCATTTGGGCGTGACGGAAGCAGGCATGCCGCCAGATGGAATCATCAAGACCCGAATCGCCTTCGAGCAGCTTATCGGTCGAGGAATTGGAGACACGATTCGTGTCTCGCTAACGGTTCCAAACAATCGAAAGGGCGAGGAAATCGCAGCGGGGCGATCGATCATTGCTGACATCGCCGCGGGCCGAGTGCGCACCGTAGTCGATTACGGACTGCCAACGCTGAACATCATCAGTTGCCCAAGTTGTTCGCGCGTTGAAAATGAAGCCTTCATCGAACTTGCTCAGGACGTCAAAGAAATGACTGAGTATGCTCGTGAGCACGCGCTAACAATCGCTGTGATGGGCTGTCGCGTGAATGGTCCGGGCGAGACGGACGATGCTGATCTCGGCCTCTGGTGCGCTCCAAACTTCGTCAACCTGAAACGAGGGCCTGAAGAAATCGGCGCGTTTCCGTACGACGAAATTCTTCCACGTCTCCGTCAGGAACTCGATGCACTGATTGCGCAGAAATCCTGCCAAACATCATAGATAGCAAGCGATGGATGGGGCCGTTTGAACAGACGGGTCTTCTTGTGGCACTTGCTCACAAGTAAGTGTGAATTGAAAAAGGGCAGGAGTCCTACGGTCTCCTGCCCTTGTCGCAATTGATCACTGTGATGCAACGTTACTCTTAGAACGTTCCACCCGATGTCCTAATCGTGCATTCCGGCAGTTTCTGCTTAAGTGCCTGGCCGCCAGCAGCACCACAGGATGTACTGCTAACGTCAAGTAATTTAAGTGTCTTCACTCCAATCAGTGCAGCAAGGCCATTGTCTGTAATACCCTTGTTGTGGTGAAGTTGGAGTTCTTCCAGTGACTTGTGACCCTTAAAGAATACGTCGACACCGGGATCACCAATTCCGTTCTTTCCGGCATTTAGAGTTTTGAGATTTGGGAACGTTTTGAACACATTGCAGTCCTTATGTTGAATGAGCCCCGTGGCGTAGACATTAAGATGCTCAAGCGATTTCATACCTCTGATAGCTTTAAAGCCTTCGCGGCCAAACGCCGTTTCGCCAACGGAAAAATCCTTAATGTCGGATTTTCCGAATCCTTTGAAGCCTTCACCGGTGACGCGACAGAATGAGACGTTCAACTTTTCGAGTGTCGCAATTTTGAGAAGTAGTGGGAGTGATGCATTCGTAATTCTCGATTTAGATAGATCAAGACTACGGATTGGAAGAGTCGCAAGAGCTGCCGTCACCTGGTCGTCAGCACCAGTTCCAGAGAGCGATAGCTCGATCAGTTCTGGCATGGAGCCAAGACCGGTCGCGGAACCGCCTGTGACCTGGGTACCGGAAAGGTCCAGCGACTGAAGATGAGGAATCCGTGAAAGTTCGCTGACGACGCGATCATTGGCATCTGAGTTAGCAAAATTGATCGTCTTAAGTGACTGCGATTTTCCGATTGCAACAAGCGAATCTGATCCTACTCTAGAATTGCTAATGTTGAGTGACTCGAGATTTGGCAATGTACTGAGTGCACCTAGACCATTCGCAGAAACCTTTGCGCCGCTCATGTTGATTTCGGTGATGGTTGCTGCTGCTTCAGGTGAGCCAGCCAGTTGAGCAAGAACGCCATCAGTAATCTCATGCGGTTGCAGTGACCTGAATTGCTCAACGATCTGTTCAGGACTTGGACCTGCTGGAACGACCGGCTCGGGAATGGCGATCGTTTGTGGCGGAGTGGTGGCGGGAGCTGTTTCAGTGACCGTAGGCTCTTCGCCATTGACGAGGCTCTTTCCGTCTTCAACTAAGCCTTCAACTTTGTCGCAGCCTGCGACCGTAAAGCCGACAATCGCGAAAGTCGCGATCAAAACTCGTGTCACAGCCGGATCAATGCGTGACTGCCGTGGCTTGCTCTTGTAGCGCATTTTGAAATCTCCGAATAAATAAGGAAAAGAACGACGGTATCCGTCAAGTGTCAAATGCCTCACCAAAATAGACGAGGAAGCAAGCCCGCTTCTCCTGCATTTTGTACAGCCTGTTCCCATACGGCAACCCGGTACACACTTCAAAGTGAACTTCACGGCAACGGCAAGTCGCGAGGTCTTGGGCTCACCAACACAGGTGAGTCGAGGAATTCACAGTCGATATTTGCCGAACTTACTGGCCAAGGCCCGGCAACTTTGCGCAATCGTTAAAGCCTCACACATCTTTGCAGATGGAGTTGCAGTTGGCTTTGGCGGAATCGGTTTTCCCGTCATGACCGCGTCAAAAAGCAGCCGATAATCACTCGGGTAGTTGTCGGTCCGCCGCTCCGTTCAACATGTCTCTGGACTCGCCCGCGAGACTGAATGGGACGAACGAGCACAAACAACAGCTGACTAGGAATGCGATACGGACGATGGATTCGCTACGGCGGTCGAGTCACCGATTGGGGGAGAAATGGTTAATCGAACTACGGCGCAGAAGCTCCTTATTCTGTTCCTTCTGGCGAGTCCAACGGCTGCATTTGCGGAACCAATGATCCCGTGGCCGTGGCTTGAAACAAGCCGTTACTACGCGTGGAAACAGGAGCGGAATGACGTCCGAGCTGACTGGTACGCTCGCCGCGCGCTCGATCCGGTGGGGTCCCGACAGCGGTATGCAAAAGGCAAGATGTGGCCTCCATATCCGCGGCCGGAAGGCCTGTCGATGATTCCTTCACACCGCTTTCATACGTCTCACTACTGGCCACACCCGTACGTTTGCCAGGACCGAGCATCAGTTCGAGAATTCGTTGCGACTCAAGAAGATGCTGGCTGGGTGAATCAAACGACGCTCTACGAATACCACTTCGATAAAGATACTCAGTTGCTGAACCGTTCCGGGACGCTTCATCTGAAGTGGATCCTGCGAGCTGCTCCTGCCAAACGCCGGATTCTGTACGTCCAGACGGCCGATGCGAGTCAGGCGACAGAGCTACGCATGACGAGCGTTCGGGGGATCACTGAGGAACTAGTTGGCCTTGAGAATCTGCCGCCGGTCATTCCACGCGTGACAGCACCGATTGGTCGCAGTGCTTTGGAGATTGACGGCATTCAGCGAAGCGACATGAGTTCTCAACCGATACCGCGCATCAGTCCTGCGTTAGGAGGCGGTGGTACTGGCGGCGGTGGCGGTGGTGGGGCAACGCCATAAGCAGCAATCGGCTTGGAAATTCGGCTGAATGAAGCAGCTTCGGTCTTAACAATGCGTTCGTCAAGTCATCATCACAGCGGGCCACGCAACAGGCGCGTAGGGAGTCGTGCCGTGATCGGCAGCAACCAGGATCATCCAAAGGGCGGAATCCCATCATCAGGTGGGCATCCCACACCGGCTTCAGCCGCCGGGTCTCACGTGCCTCCACCCTTGCCGGCTGAAGCCCAGGCATCGGCGAACTCACCAGCCACCGGCACCGAAGAATCAAGTGCAGATGGCTCAGCAAGTTCCTTCTTCGCGGGACTTTCCGGGCAGAACGGGAGCGATGCATTTACGGGCACTGCGAATTCAGCCACAGCAACGCAGCCCCAATCTCCAGCGACGACTTCGCCTTTCGGTACGACTCCGATTGCACCCGGAAACTCACCGCAGACAGGCAACGGCGTTGGCCTCGGAGCAAATCCCGGCAACGGTGCCGCGGCACAAAATGCATCAACTACCGGCCCACCGACCCGCGGATTCTCACAACAGGCCGAGCTTTACGCTGAGCTGTTTGGTGTCGCCCCTGCGCCGCGGCAATCACGAGCGGCCGAGCAGCGGCAGAAGATGTTGCAGCAGGTTCAGGCGCCGCCGCCGCCGAGCCCGCGTACACTTCGGGAAAGCGGGCTCAGCGTTAATCAGGTCTGTGATCTGATCCTGAAGCAGCTCTATCTTCAAGGAACGTTGCTCGGTGTCGAACTGGCGCGAAACGCTCGCTTGCCATTTAACGTGATCGATGAATGTCTGCGGTTCCTGAAGGATGATCGCTGCATCGAAGTCACTTCCGGAGACGTCATTGGTCGAGTTTCTTACCGCTTCAATCTGACAGAAATCGGCAGGACTCGCGCAAAGGAAGCCTTTGATTATTGCCGCTACGTCGGGCCGGCACCGGTTCCTTTGGAAAAGTACGTCGAGCAGTGTCGACGGCAAGCCGTCAGCGGCATTAACTGCACTTCGGAACCGCTGCTTGAAGCGTTCGAGTCGCTGATCATCGAGCCACATTTGCTGGCAGAACTCGGCCCCGCGGTGTGCAGCGGCAAGTCGATTTTTCTGTACGGTCCTCCGGGAAATGGTAAGTCTCAGATTGCCAAGGGTCTCGGAAAATTTCTCAACCTGCACGGCGGTGAAATCTACGTTCCGTACGCAATCCAGAGCGAAAACAGCATCGTCACGATTTTCGATCCGAGCCTGCATCACACGACGGATGACGAAGAAGTGTCGGCATTGCTCGGGGACACAAAAAGCGCGCAGACTCATCACGACATCAATCATCTGCTGCACGAAAACCATCCGGACATGAGATGGCGTCGTGTCCGCCGACCGGTTGTCGTGACGGGCGGCGAACTGACGCTCGACATGCTCGACCTCCGCTTTAACCAGGCCAGCAACTTTTACGTCGCGCCTCTTCAGGTCAAAGCGAACGGCGGCGTCTTCATGATCGACGACTTTGGACGTCAGATCGCCAAGCCACGAGACCTGCTCAACCGGTGGATTCTTCCGCTGGAAGAACGCATTGACTATGTCACGCTCGCGACGGGTAAGAAGTTCCCAGTGCCGTTTGAACAGCTCATCATCTTCTCAACAAACCTCGATCCAGCCGACCTGGTCGACGACGCGTTTCTGCGGCGAATCCGGCACAAGATCAAGATCGGGACGCCGGCTCGGGATCTCTATACCGAAATCTTTAGCCTTTGTTGCGATCAACGGCAAATTGCCTTCGAACCGCGAGCTGTCGAGTACCTTTACAGCAAATATTACGATCACGGACAACTGCCAAGATCGAGCGATCCCAGGGATTTGCTGGAGATCATTCAGTCGATCTGTCGATTCAGGAACCAGCGTCTTGTTTTGACTCAAGAGCTGGTGGACGAAGCGGCTCAGCGATTCTTCGCGAAAGTTTGACCCCTCCGGCGTGCAGACAAGGCAGACGCGGTTCAAAAGCGTCAGCCGTCCTGCCCCGATTTGGCTGATCGTCGGGTCGCTCAATCATTACGTGGGGTACTGCACAAGGAGGTGCGGGATGCCTGCGAAGAAACTCTTTCGCGCGGCGACAATTCTTTGCCTGTTTATCAGCATCGGCTGCCAGTCAACTGGAAACCGATCGTTCTGGCAAACATTCTCGAATGACCCGCAAGCCGATCTGAAAGATCCGGAGCGGCTTCACCTCGCCTACGCAAAGCTGAGCGAGCAAACCGGTGACTACGCGACCGCTCGCGAAAGTTATGAAACTGCGTTGCGTCAGAACCAGCAAACCGAAGAAGCCATCCTGGGACTCGCGCGCCTCGATCTGCTCGCCGGGCGTCATGCTGAAGCCGAGCGCCGCTTCAAGGAAGCTGTCGAAGTCGCACCGACAAGCCCGCTGACCAATGAAGCACTGGGACAGTTTTATCTGACTCAGAATCGATATGCTGAAGCCGCAGCTCAACTGCAGCGAGGGTTGTCAGTCGCCCCTGACAACAAACGTCTACGGCACAAGCTGGGAATTGCATTGGCTCGCGGAGGCAACATCGTCGCCGCCGAACCTCAATTCGTGCAGGCTGTCGGCGACGCCGAAGCCGACTACAACATCGGTCTCATCCTTTACGAGCAGGGACACACCGCCGAAGCCGAACAACGCTTCCTGCAGGCTGTGCTCAAGAAGCCAACACTCGCCCCGGCGCAACACTGGCTCGACACCGTCCGCCAGGAACACGACGCCAAAGGATTGTTGGCGGCCGCTCCCGCTCGACAGGGTTCTGCACCTGTCGCCGCAGCTAGACCGCAAGCACCGACCCCGGCTGCCACTTTGCCCACTGCCGCACAAGTTCCAACTGCCGGCAATGCTCCACCATCGGCCCCCAGCATTATTCCAACATCTGGATCGGCTGCCGCATCCACCGCCCCCACACGGCCATCGGGTCTGAACCCCGGTACGATGAACGCCACCCAGCTTGAGCAGTACGAAAACTCGCTCTCGCCCGCTGAACGAGCCCAGCTTCGAGCCCAACTGCAATCCGGAAATTTCAGTGGGCAGTAGTTATTGATGATGTTGGCTGATTATTCACAACCACGAAAGAAACCAAAAACACGAAATGCAAGATGACGTTTTTCGTGTTTTTTGAGTATTTCGTGGTCCATGTCTTCCGATGCTTCTGTCAGGCAGAGCCTGACCTACGTTGCCGACCTTCGTGACAAGTCGGACCAGTCTGCACCAGCGAACCGAGCGATTGACGCCGACGATCATCGCTGCGGGATCCGGCTTGCTGACGTTACCGCGTGACCTAAACCAAAGGTGGTTGAGTCGAGCGGACGCTTCCAGCAGCTTCGTACCTGTCAAATCCGAACCGCTCGCACGGCCGTTTCATTCCGCGCGAACCCGGTTACCGGAACTCCAGGTTGTCCGAAGCAAATTCATCGAACCGCCCCGTTGTCCTGCACGCTCGAGTTGTGACCGGAACCGGCGGTGGCCCTGACAAGACGATCCTGAACTCGCCTCGGTTTCTGTCTGACCTTGGTTATGAGTCAGTCTGCGCGTACCTGCACCCGCCTGGCGATCCGGGTTTCGACGAACTCAAAGCCCGTGCCGAGTCGCTGAACGCCGAGCTGATCTCGATTCCTGATCGAGGCATCAAAGACGTCTCCGTGATCAGCCGCATGCTGCGAATCTGTCGCGAAAGAAACGTGTCGATCTGGCACGGCCACGACTACAAGTCCGACGCTCTGGGGCTCCTGCTTCGTAAGTTTCACCCGATGAAGCTCGTCTCGACCGTCCACGGCTGGGGCGTCAAGTCGAAGAAAACTCCGCTCTACCACGCCGTCGATCGATTCAGTCTGAAATCTTACGACCGCGTCATCTGCGTTTCCGACAAGCTGCTGGCTGAGTGTCTTTCCGCTGGCATTCAAATCGGAAATCTGTGCGAAATCGACAACGCGATCGATCTTTCCGGCTACGACGACCTGACAGCTAAACGTGAAGCCCGACTTCAGTTCGGCATCGATGCAGACAGGTCAGTCGTGGTTGCCGTCGGCCGACTCTCGAAAGAAAAGGCGTTCGACATTCTGATTCGGGCATTTGCCGATTTGCTGGCAACAGGCCTTGAGGGAACTCTCCTGATCGCAGGCGACGGCCCAGAGCGAAACTCACTCCAGGCACAAATCGAAAGATTCGGCTGTCAGGACTCCATCCGGCTGGCCGGTCACGTTGCTGATCCTTGCAACGTCTACGCTGCGGCCGACGTCTTTGCACTGAGCAGTACATCGGAAGGCTTGCCGAATTCACTTCTCGAAGCAATGGCGTGCGGAATTCCAGTTGTTGCGACCGCTGTTGGAGCCGTGCCGAATGTCATCATCGACGAAGTAAACGGGCTGCTGATTCAGTCCGGCGATGCAGCACCACTCACCCTCGCCCTGTCGCGACTGTTTTCTAATGAAGCTTTACGAAACCAGTTCGCCGCAGCCGGCCGTCAGACAATCGAAGGGCAATACAGTTTTGAACGCCGGATGCAGAAAGTGGCGGCTGTTTACGACGGCCTGCTCGCTGGTGACGGTTCGTCCGCACGTGGGTCGCGTATTCCTGAGCCGAACGCGCTCGCCTCGAGCATCACAACGCCAACAATCGCGACTGATTGCCCGAGCGTAGCGCCTTCGGCTCACTCCAACCTTGGGGATTCAAACGTTGCTCTGGCAACTCAACCGGTCGTTGCTCGTTCAACATCTTCGGAGGCAAATATATCGCCGACCATAAAGGTTGAATTGACCGCGACGCCCGAGACGTGGCAACCATTTCTGGAAGCACGCGGCTATGAAGGCTTCTATCAGAGAGCGGAATGGTTAAGCGTTCTGAAGATTGGCCTCGAACATCAACCGGTCTGTTTACAGGCAACTGCGGGCGGACAGCTCGCTGGTGTTTTGCCATTGGCGTTTGTGAAGACTCCGCTGTTCGGCCGCTTCCTGGTCAGCCTGCCGTATCTCAACTCCTCAGGCATTGTCGCTGAATCTCCGGAAGTCGCGTCAGCTCTTGTTGATCGAGCAATCGATTTCGCCGAGCAGCTTGATGTGCGGTACCTGGAACTGCGCCACGAAGTCGCGACGGACCATCCGAAGCTAACCGCAGCGGTCACGGACAAAGTCCACATGCGGCTGGCTTTGCCCGAAACATCCAACGAACTCTGGAAGTCGCTCAAGTCGAAACTTCGCAGTCAGGTTCGCAAACCGCTCAACAACGAATCACTGACAGTTCATTGGGGAACTCACGATCTGCTCGACGAGTTCTACTCGGTGTTCACAAAAAACATGCGCGACCTCGGCACGCCGCCGTTCAGCCGCAAACTGTTTGCGTCGATGCTCGACGAGTTTCGTGGCGATGCCGAATTCTGCTGTGTCCGTCTCGACGGTGAACCGGTTGCTTCCGGCCTGCTGATTCACGGTCCGGGAGTCACGCAGGTTCCCAGCGCGAGTTCGCTCCGAAAATTCAATTCGACCAGTGCCAACATGCTGATGTACTGGCACCTGCTGAGTCGGTCGATCGAACGCGGCCAGCAGGAGTTCGACTTCGGCCGCAGTTCAAAAGGCGCGGGCACTTACAAATTCAAAGCTCAGTGGGGAGCCAAAGAGTCGCCCGCCGTCTGGCAACACTTCGTCCGCGAGGGCGAAGCCACCGACATGCGACCCAACAGCGGAAAGTACGACCTGATGATCAAGACCTGGCAGAAGCTGCCGGTCTGGCTCACGAAGGTTATTGGCCCATCGATCGTCCGAGGAATTCCTTAGGCCCTTCGTAGGGTGCGTCTTGACGCACCACAGAGAAACCAAAGTGAACGACGGTGCGTCAAGACGCACCCTACGAAACTGTTTGATGGGCGATGCCCACCCTACACGAACGTCACAACCGGTTTGAAAATCATGAAACCAGTTAAGGACATCCTGAAACACTCTTCTGTTTATGCAGTCGGGCAAATCCTCAGCAGATTTGCTTCGATTCTGTTGCTGCCGCTCTACACCCGTTGCCTCAGCCCAGCTGACTACGGCTGCGTTGCGATTCTCGATCTGACCGCCGGAATCATGGCGATCCTGATTGGCTCGGGAATGGCGTCAGCCGTTATGCGGTCGCACTTCGACTGTGAGGACGAAGCGGCTCGCAGCAAAGTCTGGTGGACAGGTCTGTCGTGGGTGGCTCTTTCAGCGACGGTTCTGGTTGTTCCGTTAGTGGTCGCTAGAAATGTAATCGCTGAGCTGACACTCGGTGCCGAGATCACAAATGGTGGGATATTCTACCTGCTGGCTGCGGGCACGCTCTGGATGAACACCGTCAGCGAACTGCTCGAAACCTGGCTGCGGGTGAAAAAGCGATCGGGCACGTTCGTAACCCTGTCGATGAGTCGCCTGCTGCTGAACATCACGTTGAATGTGTGGTTTCTCGTCGGTCTGGATCTCGGAGTTGGAGGTCTGCTGACAGGCAACGTCATTGCCGCGACCGTCAACACGACGGCGTTGCTGCTGATTTTCGCTCGACACCAACAGAAGTTTGCGTTTGATAAAGTCATCCTGCGAACACTGCTGGCGTTCGGTTCGCCGCTGATCATCCAGGCGTTTCTGTCGCTGATGATGCACGAAGCTGATCGGTACCTCTTAAGAGCCTACGCAAGCCTCGATCAGGTCGGCGTGTACTCGTTGGCTTATAAAATTGGTCAGGCCGTCAACACGCTCTGCATGATCCCGTTCGGGGCGATCTGGGGAGTCGTCCTTTACGAAATCGCTCAGCAGCCAGACGCGAAGAGCACTTACGCGAACGTCTTCAAGTATTACGTTTACGGTCTGCTGGTTGTGATGCTGGCCGCGGCCTTGTTCGCGTTCCCCGTGCTGCCATACCTGACGCCGGGCGACTTCGGTCAGGCCGTCGATCTGATTCCGGTGATCGTGCTGGCGTTCGTTTTCTTCGCGATGCACTCTCAGTTCAGCGTGCCGGTTTTGCTCGCTCGTAGAACGGCTGCGTTGATTCCAGCATCGGTCGCGGGAGTTGTCGCCAACATCGTGTTCAATCTGTTGCTGATTCCTCACTTCGGTGCTCAAGGAGCGGCGTGGGCGAGCGTCGCAACGTACGCCGCGTTCTCCTTCACCGGATTGTGGTTCTACCGAAAAGTCGACAAGTACCCGTACCCGTTTGCTCGCTGCCTGGTTTGCGCGGCGGCGGTTGGTGGGACCTACCTCGGGGTTCGGTATTTCATTTTCCCGGAAGTCACCGGCATCGTTGGCCGGCTGGCCGTTGCCTCTCTGGCAACCGGATTCTGGACGGTCGTCCTGTTCGGACGCGTCGCGATGCCAATGTTGCATGTCGTCGAGCAGAAGACAGGTCGCCGCTTCATCCCGTCCGCCTGGCGGACAGACGAATCATCTAATGACACACCCGCGAAAGTTGGATCGGAGAGTCACGTCATGAAAGCACTTCTTCTCAGCGAAATCTTTCCGCCGCAGAATGGCGGCAGCGGAAGATGGTTCCAGGAAATCTACAGTCGGCTTCCACGTGAGAACGTCGTCGTCGCGGCGGGCGAGCATCCGTCGCAGGACGAGTTCGACGCGACGCACAACATGAATCTCCATCGACTGGCACTGACAATGCCGCAGTGGGGCCTCAAAAGTGTTTCGGCTCTGCGTGACTACTGGCGATTGTTTCGCACCGTGCGACGCATCGTTCGCAAGGAAGGCGTTACCCAGCTTCATTGTGGACGGTGTCTACCGGAAGGTTGGCTTGCAGTCCTGATGAAGAAGTTCTGCGGAGTTCCATACGTCTGCTACGTTCACGGCGAAGATGTGGAATCCGCCTCAACCAGTCGCGAACTTTCGTGGATGGTCAATCGAGTTTTGACCAACGCCGACTACCTCATCGCCAACAGCCAGAACACGGCTCGACTTTTGACAGAAAACTGGAACCTTCCAGAGTCTCACGTGAAGGTTTTTCATCCTGGGTGCGATGCGTCGAGGTTTGTGCCGGCGGAGCGAAGCGACTCTGTTCGTGAAGAACTTGGCTGGAAAGGTCGCTCCGTCGTGCTGACCGTTGGCCGGCTCCAGGAACGCAAAGGCCACGACGTGATGATCGAGGCTTTGGCAACCATCCGCGAAGCCATCCCGAACGTGTTGTTCGCAATCGTCGGCGGAGGCGAAGAACGGGAACGTCTTGAACAGCTTGTTTCCAAACACGGCATTGCCGATCACGTTCAGTTTCTCGGCGAAGTCAGCGACCAGACGATGATCCGCTGTTATCAGCAGTGCGATTTGTTCGCGCTCCCAAACCGCCAGGTCGGTCGAGACATCGAAGGCTTTGGCATGGTCCTTGTGGAAGCTCAGGCGTGCGGCCGGCCGGTGCTCGCAGGAGCTTCCGGCGGGACTCGCGAAACGATGGACATTGGCAAGACAGGCGTCGTGGTTCCTTGCGAGAAAGCCGACGGGCTGGCCACCGAAGTCACAAGGTTGCTGCTCGATCGCGAAGGCCTGGAAGAAATGGGCAAGGCCGCTCGTCCTTGGGTCGTCGAACACCTCGACTGGAACGCGTTGTCAAAACAGGCCGCGGCACAGTTCGGAATCGAGCTCCCACAAACTACGACAGCAAACACGTCATCGGAATCGGTGAACGCCGACTCGTCAAACGAAGTTGTTTCTACACAGGTTTAAGTTGCTATGAGCGAAGTCAGCACGCCACTTCTGAATCCGAATTGCCGGCAGGATGTCGATTCATCGCTGATCACAGATCTCTGTGTCACTAGTCGGCTTTCGAGACCCGTCCAGAATGTTCCGCTGACGACCGGTCTGGATCTGCCGAAAGGCTTACTCCACGACAGTGACGGGCTTGCTGTCCGAACTCCGGGTGGCGAGCTATTGAAACTTCAATCGACACCCTCGGCGCGGTGGTCGGACGGCAGCGTGAAATGGACACTGCTGGATTATGTGGCTCCAGAAGTTTCGTCTGAAACTTCAAACTGGAGGGTCGTACGAACGGAAGAAGCATCCACCAGTGCGACCGATCCGGCGGCGACGTTCGCGGGCGAGACGATTGGATTGCGTCTCGACGGTAACACCGTTGTTGTGCGGCGAGGGGTTCAGGAAACTCGACTTCACTTTGTTCTAACTTCAACGCATGGTCAGAAGCTTCAGCCGAAGATTTCACACTGCCGGATCGAATGCGAAGGGCCAGTGCGTTGGACCGTTGTTTACGAAGGTGAATTTCCGAATTCCCGCGGCCTGCGTTTTGCCATTCGAGTCAGCACTTTCCAGAGTACGGGCAACGTGAAGTGCGACGTCAAACTTCACAATCCGAACCGAGCGGCTCACAAAGGCGGTCTGTGGGATCTCGGCGACGCGGGCTCAGTCAGTTTCGATTCGTTCCATGTGGAATGTCAGCGGTCGACGCCTTCCAGCACGCTCCACTGGAAAGCCGAATTCGATCACGCTGAGTGTTCAAGCGGCGGCGGATCATTATCGATCTATCAGGACTCAAGCGGCCGGGATAACTGGCAGAGCGAAAATCATGCAAACGCCACCGGTCGAGTGCCGTGCCGGTTTCAGGGTTACGAACTTCGCTCATCAGCTCGGACGGAAGTCGGCTATCACGCATCGCCGACGGTCGCTCTCGAAGGCGGAGATGGCAGCCTCGTCGTGGCTGTCCCTGAATTCTGGCAACAGTTTCCGGGGTCCATTACCGCAGAGGCGGCGCAAATAAGTGTTGGGCTATTCCCCGCACAGTGGAATGACCTTTTCGAACTGCAGGGTGGTGAGCAGAAGGTCCAAACAATCTGGCTGTCACTCGGTTCTGACGACGCCAACCTGCACGACTTCGATTGGATTCATCAGCCGGTTCGAGTTGCAACTTCGCCCGAGTGGCATTCGGAAACCAAAGCGATCCCGTACTTCTGTCCGGCGACCAGCGATCCCAATTCGCGACTGACGAAACTTCTGGCAGAAGCTGCTGATGGTGCAAATGCCCTAATGGCGAAACGCGACGCGATCGACGAGTACGGCTGGAGAAACTTCGGCGAACAGTGGGCCGACCACGAAGCCGCGTACTACGACGGCTCGAAAACGATCATCTCGCATTACAACAACCAGTTCGACTCTGTTTATGGCGGGCTTCTGCAACTTGCCAGAACCGGAGATGCGACTTGGTTCGAATTGTTCGATCCACTTGCCCGACACGTTTCGGACATTGACATTTATCACACACAGAAAGATCGAGCGGCTTACAACGGCGGTCTCTTCTGGCATACCGATCACTACTCCGACGCCGCAACGTGTACCCACCGAACCTACACAACTCAGAACGTGAAGCCTGGTCGAGACTACGGCGGCGGTCCGAGCGACGAACACAACTACACGACCGGCTTGCTGCACCACTACTACCTGACCGGTGATCCGGAATCGCGAGCGGCAGTGATTTCGCTGGCTGATTGGGTCATCAATATCGACGACGGCTCACAAACCGTTTTCGGACTGGTCGACGACGGCCGAACTGGGCTGGCGAGTGCCACGGCTGATGCAGACTTTCATGGTCCCGGACGAGGCGCCGGCAATTCGGTCAACGCGTTGCTGGATGGGTGGTTGCTGACCGGCGAGCAGCGATACCTGGACTATGCCGAGACATTGATCCAGCGTGTTGTCCATCCGGAAGAAGACATCGACGCTCTGGACCTGCTCGACGCCGAATCACGCTGGTCGTACACGGTATTTCTGTCAGCACTCGCGAAATACCTCGACATCAAACACGAAGCTGCCGCGCACGACGATGCGTACGACTACGCGGCGGCGAGTCTTGCTCACTTTGGCAGATGGATGCTGAACAACGAGCGACCGTACTTTGACCATCCGGAACAGCTTGAGTTCCCAACGGAAACCTGGGCGGCTCAAGAACTTCGCAAAGCCAACGTATTACGTCTCGCCGCGAAGTATTGCGATGCTGAAGAACGCTCGGCCATGCTCGAACGAGGGGCAGAACTTGCAGATCGCGCGTGGGACGACCTCGAACGATTTGAAAGCCGGCACGTCTCAAGAGCACTGGCGATTGCAATGAGCGAAGGCGCTCGAGATTGCTGGCTGCGAAACCAGAATTTCGAGAATTCGTCTTCAGTGACAAGTCAGAACTGGGAGCCGAAGAAGGACTTTGTTCCCCAGAAAGATCGTGTCAAGCAGCAACTGAAATCACCGAGCGGGCTTGTCAAAGCAGGCCTGTCGGCATGCAACGTGACTCGATGGCCAGCGACGATTCGTAGTTTGTTGAAGCAGTTGTAGTGTGGGCACCGCCCACCAAATTGGTCATCAGTTTGGAAGACACATACAGAAACTTCGTCAGGCCGAGCCGGACCTAAAGAAAAGATCGATGAAAACACTCATCAAACAACTTGTTGAATTCACGGCACTCCTGGTCGTGCTGCCGGCTTACGGCATGTACCGACTTGGTGCGATGCTGGCCGGGCCGGACAGAGCATTCCCCGGTTGGTCTGAAACGTTCTCGTTGCTGCCGGGGTTAACCGGGCAGTATCTGCGACGAGCATTCTACTCACTCACTTTGGAGCGGTGCGGAGAAAATGCGTGCCTGTCATTCGGTGCGATTTTTTCTCACTCGACAGCGAGTGTTGGTGCCAACGTTTACGTCGGTTCGTTCTGCTCGCTGGGTGCGATCACGCTGGAAGATGACGTTCTGATTGCTTCCAACGTTTCCATCATGAACGGAACTCAGCAGCACGGCACTGAGAGAATCGACATTCCAATCCGAGAGCAACCCGGCATCTTCACACCGGTAACCATCGGAGAAGGGTCATGGATCGGTGAGGGGGCAACGGTTTCGGCTGACGTCGGCAAACACTGCGTCATCGGCGCCGGTTCGGTCGTCACAAAGCCAATCCCGGACTACGCGATCGCTCTGGGAGTTCCTGCGAAAGTCATTCGCTTCCGGAACGACGAACTGCCAATTGAACAGCGACTTGCGGAGGCGGAGCAACTGGTCAAATCGGTCACGGACGCATTGTAGGAACATCCGGCACTGCGAGAGTGTGCTGACGGCTCCAACCAGTTGTCAGGGCAGCTCTCGCGTTACTGGCTCCTTGCAAAACGACATCCCATTTTTGCCGGCTGTACGGCATCCGCCACCTATGTTTATGGCAGGACATCGTCGGCAGGTTTTCGGTTTGAATCCGACTGCAGATAGTCGATCCAAATTTAAGAAAAACGGAATCCACAATGTGCGGCATAACCGGAGTCGTTTACTCCGAACGCGGACGCAACGTTGATCCAGGCGTTTTGAAACGCATGGCGGATTCCATTGCGCACCGTGGTCCTGATGCCGATGGCTTTCATGTGGACCGAAATGTCGGGCTCGCGCATCGCCGGCTTTCAATTATCGATCTGGAGGGCGGCGATCAGCCGATCGAAAACGAAGACGGATCCGTTCAGGTTGTCTTTAACGGCGAGATCTACAACTTCCGCGAGCTGCGGTCTGAGCTGGAGTCGAAGGGGCACAAGTTCCGAACGTTCTCCGACACCGAAGTGATCGTTCATCTCTACGAAGAACTTGGCGATCGCTGCGTCGAACGACTGCGAGGCATGTTTGCCATTGCGTTGTGGGATGCTCGCCAACAACGCCTGCTGCTCGCTCGCGACCGGGTCGGCATCAAACCGTTGTTTGTTTCGGTGAACGACGGACGGGTTGTTTTTGGATCCGAACTGAAGCCGTTGCTGGCTCACGGCGACATCCAGCGAGAGATCGATCCGGCGGCGATCGACGAGTACCTTAACTACGGAGTCATTCCCGGCAATCGCTGCGTTTTCCGCGGTGTGGAGAAACTGCTGCCTGGTCACGTGCTGACCGTCGACGTTTCGCGCTGGCAGGTCGAACGACGGCGTTACTGGCAACTCGACTTCGAAGCCGACGAAACTCTCAGCGTCGACGATTGGCAGGAAGCGATCCTCGCAAAACTCGATGAAACCGTGCGGTTGCATCTGCTGGCGGACGTTTCGGTCGGATCGTTCCTGAGCGGTGGGATTGATTCGAGCATCGTGACGGGGCTGGCGAGTCGAGCATTGTCGACTCCGATTCAGACATTCTCGATGGGCTTTCGCGAGGCGGCGTTCAACGAACTTCCCGCAGCGCGAGAAATTGCCGAACACTTCGGAACCGAACATAACGAACAGGTCGTCTCTACTGATGCTGTTTCTCTGCTTCCGAAACTGACTAAGTTTTACGACGAGCCGTTCGCGGATTCGTCTGCAGTGCCGACATTCCTTGTTTCGCAGATTGCCAGCCAGCATGTGAAAGTTGTGCTGTCGGGCGACGGCGGCGATGAAGCGCTAGGCGGTTATTCGCGATACGCTCACGACTTGAAAGAAGCGTCCGTACGGAGGCTCATTCCGAGCTGGATGCGGCGACCGATTTTGTCAACGCTTGCATCGACCTGGCCGAAAGCCGACTGGCTTCCGCGACCGCTGCGGCTGAAAACGTTTCTCACCAATATGTCGTTGCCACCCGGCGAGGCGTACGCGAATACGCTTTCTTTGTCCCGACTTCCGATGCGTCATCAACTGCTGAACGCACAGCTGGTTTCGAAAATTGGTAATCACGACACGTCCCGAGTCGCGGCGAACGGATTTCGACACGGCGGCGCTGACCCTCTGAACGGGATGATTGCCGCCGATATGGCGACACTTTTACCAGACGACTATCTCGTAAAGGTTGACCGCGCCAGCATGGCCAACGGTCTTGAGGTTCGGCCGCCGATGCTCGATCACGAATTCCTGGAACTCTGTGCTCGTGTCCCAGCCCGATTGAAGATTAACCACGGAGAAACGAAGTGGCTGCTGCGGCAGACCGCTCGCAGTCTTGTTCCGCCGTCAATCATCGATCGACCAAAACAGGGTTTTGAGATTCCCGTTGATCAGTGGTTCCGAGGCTCGCTGGGTGAAATGTTCCGCGACACCGTGCTGGCATCCGGTTCGACTTTGTCGGGCATCGTCAATCAGACCACGGCGGAGCAGATGCTGGAGCAACATTGCCGCGGCACTGGCCGGCACGGCAGCACTCTGTGGTCGCTTCTCACTCTGGCTTCGTGGGCAGATCAATACATGAGCGGCCCATCGAGTCGGCCAACTTCGGAGCGTCCGATCGCTGTTTCAGCGGGAGGTGCATCGTGATTCAACAGGCCTCAACGTCCAAAGATGATCGGCCGGTAATTTGCCAGGTGCTTCACAGTCTGGATATCGGCGGTGCGGAAGTTTTAGCAGCCGGAATGGCGAGAGAACTTTCCGATCGCTACCGATTCGTGTTTGCCTGCCTCGATGACGAAGTTGGTGTGCTGGGAAAAGAGTTCGAAGAACGCGGTGTGCCGATGAGAGTTTTTGATCGGCAGCCGGGCATCGACTGGAAATGCTCGTTTCGTCTGGCATCGTTCTTCCGCGAGCACAAAGTTCAGATCGTCCACGCTCACCAGTACACGCCGTTCTTTCAGTCGTTACTTGCGCGGCTTGCTTATCGCCGACCGCCGATCGTTTTCACGGAACACGGTCGACACTTTCCGGATTCCCGTAGTTCAAAACGCGTCGCGGTTAACTGGGCGTTGCTCCGTTCAGATGACCGATTGATCGGCGTCGGCGAATCTGTCCGCCGAGCGCTCGTCGACAACGAAGGACTTCCCGAGAAGCGAACCGAAACAATTTACAACGGGGTGCCGCTCAAGAACTTCCTGGCTGTGAATGGCGACGTCGAATTGCGACAAACCGTTCGGCGGGAATTGAGCATCGACGATGCGGAGTTTGCGATCGTTCAGGTGGCGAGGCTCAACTCACTGAAAGATCACGCGACAGCGATTCGGACTCTGAAGCGCCTTCGAGACGATCAAGTGCCGGCGAAGTTGATTCTTGTTGGCGACGGAGAAGAACGGGCTGCTTTGGAACAACTCGTCGCCGATAACACTGTCGAGAGTGACGTCGTCTTCCTGGGAGCACGCAGCGACATTCCGAGATTACTCGCCGGTGCTGACGCGTTTCTGTTGAGCAGCATCAGCGAGGGCATTCCCCTCACGCTGATCGAAGCGATGGGTGCCGGCATCCCGATCGTTTCGACAGACGTCGGCGGAATTCCGGAAGTCATCAAACACGGCGTGTCCGGTCTGCTGGCTCCTGCTGGTGATGCGGAGACTTTGGCAACTCATCTGAAGTCTCTTTGGCAGAACCCCGAGCAAAGAAGCCGACTGGCGGAAAACGGCTGCCAGCGTGCTGTCGAACGATTCTCGCTGGAGCAAATGCACCGGCAATACGTCGATGTGTACGAACAGGTTCTGGGGCGAGCAACGCCGTCCCGATTCGTGGCGGCGACCGAAAAC
Organism: uncultured Planctomycetaceae bacterium; assembly: GCA_943787265.1. Classification (GTDB taxonomy): domain Bacteria; phylum Planctomycetota; class Planctomycetia; order Planctomycetales; family Planctomycetaceae; genus JABMPE01. The sequence goes on from CALSLT010000007.1 coordinate 277,790, forward strand.
ACTTTTGCAAAACGCGAACTCGCAGTGAATTCAAATCTCGATTCAGATTGGTCCTGAAGAATGACATCCGCATCTGAAACAACAAATCTATCTCCATCGGCGAAGGCTACTTCGGACAAAGCGAAGCCGGACGTTCTCGTAATCACCAGCGAACTTCCCTGGCCGCTAAATACGGGCGGGCATATTCGCAGCTTTCACGTGTTGAAATCTCTGTCGCAGCAGTTTGACGTGCGCGTCATCGCTGGTGTCGAGATGGCTGACGATCCCGGCCTGCCAGCGCTTGGGCGAAACGGCGTTCGTGTCGTGCCGGCGTTTCAAAGCAAGCGAAATCCGCTCGCCGAGTTCGGGCGTGTCGCGCGTGCGTTGGTTCGCGAAGAGCCGTACGTGATGTTCAACCGGCACAACAGGCCGGCGATGAGACAGACGATTCGGCAGCAACTTGCCGAGAAGACGCCCGATGTCATCTACCTGGACCATCTCGACCCGTTGGCGTTTCGGGGTCTCTTTCCGAGGAACGTTCCCATCGTTTCGGACCTTCACAACGTCTACTCGACACTCGCTAAACGAGTTGCTTCAGAACGAAAGTTTCCGAGCAATCTGTACCTGCACAACGAAGCTCGGCTGCTTGGCTATATGGAGAAGCAGGTTGCGGCGGCGGCAAGTGTCATCACGACCGTTTCTGATATGGAACAGGGGCACCTTCAGAAACTCGGTGGACGAGCAGTTCGACTGGTGCCCAACGGCGTGGACTGCGCCGCGTTCAACCAATATCCGATCGGCCGAAATCACGAACGGCCGACACTGCTTTATCTGGGAGCTCTCTTCCTGGCAACCGAACGCGAAAGCTGCTGAGTTCATGGCTCGTGACACAATGCCTCGAATTCTTAAAGAACGTCCGGACGTGCGACTTCAGATTGTGGGTCGGAACCCTGGTCCCGAGGTCAACGCTCTTGCAGAACTGCCGAATGTTGAAGTGCATGCCAATGTTCCAGACGTCGGAGTCTATCTTGAACAGGCATCGATCCTGGCCGTACCGCTGGATTCTGGTGGCGGCACTCGACTCAAGATTCTTGAAGCCTTTGCGGCAGGACTTCCGGTTGTCAGTACGCCGGTAGGTTGTGAAGGGATCGACTGTCGGCACGGCGAGCATCTTTGGGTGACCGAACGCGATCAGTTCGCGGAAGGCCTGCTCGAAGCAATCGAGACTCCGGAACTGGCAACCGAATTCGCAGAACGCGGTCGCCAGCTGGCAGAAGAAACGTACGACTGGTCGGTGATTGGGAAATCTGCCTGCGCCGCCGTCGCCGAAGCCGTGAGATAGTTCGCTCAGAATGCGTAGGGTATGACAAGCGAAGCGCAGGCGTACCTTCCTCCTGATTCTGATGGTGTGCCTGCGCTTCGCTTGTCAGCACCCTACGTGCTCGGTCGAAACGCTTGCCGTCAGACATCACCGGGTGATTTTCTCTTTGCTTTCGGTTTTGATCGGCGGGCTGACTTCTTCTTGTGGCGAACCTTCGGAGCGGCTTCGGCTTTCTTTTTCTTTCGGCCGGTGCGGGTTTTTGTCGAAGTCTTCTTGACGGGTTTCGGCTTGCGAGATTTCCGTTTCTGCGACTTCTTCTGCGGGCCTCGACTGCGAGACGATTTTCCGCCTTCGACCAGTTCCCAATGCAGCGTTCGTTCGTCAGGATCGATCAGGGCGATGCGAACCAGGACACGGTCACCCATCCGGAAGGCTCGGCCGCTTTGCCGAGCGGTCATTGTGTAAGTGCCTCGGTCGTAGTCTAGCCGTTCGCCTTTGGCCAGGTTGCTGACGTGCACAAAGCCGTCGACCGGGTACTTCTCGCAGCGACAGAAAATGCCGAATTTCTCGACGCCGGTGATCACTGCGCGGAACGTTTCTTCCGTTTTCGTGGCGAGAAGCATCAACAGTTTGACTCGGGTCAGTTCCCGTTCTGCTTGAGCGGCTCGGCGTTCCATGCCTGAGCAGTGGGCTCCGAGTTTGATTGTTTCGATCTGACTGAGACCGACCTTCTTTGTTTTTCCTTCGATGACTTTTTCGAAGAGGCGATGGACGGTCAGGTCAGGGTATCGTCGAATCGGGCTCGTGAAGTGGCAGTAGTTTTCGATGGCCAGGGCGAAGTGCCCGTTGACCAGCCCGGTGTACTCGGCGGATTTCATGCTGCGAAGCAGTGCGAAGCTGAGAGCCTGCTCGAACGGTTTGCCCCGAACTTCTGATAGAAGTTTCTGAAGTTCGAAACGGCTCGGGTTTGGGCTGACTTCCAGACCGAGGCTGTCGGCGAATTCTGAAAATGCTTTCAGCTTGATCGGGTCCGGGCTGCCGTGGACTCGGCGGATGAACGTGATGTCGGCGTCCATGAGCTTCGTGGCGACGGCCGTGTTGGCGGCCAGCATGAACTCTTCGATGATCTGGTGACTTTCGTCGTGGGACGTTTCGTGAGCCCCGCAAACGACTCCGTCTTTGTCGAGTTCGATCTTCACTTCCGGAAGATGAAGCTCCAGAGAGCCGTCTTCGAAACGTCGCCCTCGCAGGGTCATCGCCAGTTCGTACATGTCCGCCAGAAGTTTCAGGACGTCGGGTGCAACCTCGGTCTTGAATTTCTCCGGAGCCGCCAGGATCGGCATGACCTCTTCATAGCAGAACCGTTTCTTAACTTTGATCGCTGAGTTGTGGAACTCGGTGTGCAGCGGCGTGCCTTCTGGCGAGAATTCAATCTTCACCGTCTTGGTAAACCGAACCTGATCCTGCTGCAGGCTGGCGAGGCTGTTGGAAATTGTTTCCGGCAGCATCGGAACGACTCGGCCCGGCAGGTAAACGCTGGTGCCTCGCTGTTTGGCTTCCTGATCGAGCGTGCCGCCTTCCTTCACAAAGTGAGCAACGTCGGCGATGTGGACGGACAGGTGCCAGTTGCCGTCTGCGGATTTGGAAAGCGAAATCGCGTCGTCGAAGTCGCGAGCGTCGGCCGGGTCGATGGTAACAATCGTTTCGCCGGTCAGGTCCAGGCGGTTTCCGAGGTTTTCAGGATCGAAGGCGTCCGCCTGGTCTCGCGCGGCGGCGAGGACCTCTTCGGGAAACTCGTCCGGCAAACCGTACTCGTGAATGATCGCCTGCAGGTCGACGCCCGGCTCGCCGCGTGCTCCGAGGATTTTGGAAAGGACCGCTTCGCCTGGATGTGTGTGAGTCGGGAAGCGGACGATTTCGATGACGACTTTGTCACCGGGCTGTACGCCTTTGGCTCCGGGGTCTCCGACGGAAACCGGATCGGAAAAGACTCCGCCGTCGATGCGGACCTTGCCGACGTTCCATTCTTCGAAGTACGAACCGACAAATGTGTGAGTCGCTCGTTCGACGATTTGCTCGACCTGCCCGCAGCGTTTGCCGCCGGAGCGTCGTCGGCTGATGAGTCGAACCAGAACTTCGTCGCCGTTCTGAGCATCGCCGAGATTCTCGGCGTAAATGTGAACGTCAGGAATTTTGGAAGCTGGAACGGGGGGTTGATCGTCCGGAGAGTTTGGGTCTGTGCCTTCGTGAGCGATCTCGCGATGCGGGATCAGCCAGGCACTTCCGCTGGCAGTTTTCTTCAGGACTCCTGCGATCAGGCCGTCCGACGCGCTGGCGGTTTCGGGAAGAAAGACTCGGCCTTCTCGGTTTTGCTGGAGCTTGCCTTTTGAGACAAGGCTGGCGATTGCGGCTTCGAATCGGTCTTTTTCGCCTTTGGGAAGGTCGAGCCGGCGGGCAATCTTGCGGGGCTTAACCGGCCGGCTGCCGGTCTTCTTCAGAACTTCAATAATCTGTTGTTTTAGTGATGCCATGTGGCCACTGTACGTCACGCTGGTCCTCTTCGAAATGGTTGCGTATGAGAAGTCTCCTGTTGCAGTGCCGGTCTAATCCTGCCGGCTGGAAATCTGACAGTTGCGCCGAAAGACCCGGAAGTTGGGTGACGGGTTCGCGATTTTTTCCGACGGCCGGCAGATGTGCCCTCCCAAGCCCTGAGAGGCCGACCCTCCCGCAAGCGAGAGGGTGAGATTCAGGATGTCGGTTCGCAGCTTGCCAGCGGGGCGGAGATGCTGACTCGTGTGCCGTGGCCGGGGGCGGAGTCGATCTCCATTTCGCCACCGAGTGACTGTGCCCGCTCGTGAGTCATCAACAGGCCGAGGCCGGATGCCTGGGACCAGTTTGAAGGCGGTTCGAAGCCAGCACCGTTGTCTTCGACCTGGATGACGAGTTGGTCATGCTCGACGAATTGTCGCACGACTGCCTGCTTCGTGCCGGAATGTTTGACGCAGTTATGCAGCAGCTCTCGCACAATGCGGAACAGCACGGTGGCTGCGTCAAAGTTCACTTTGGTTTCCGGGCAGAGATCCTCGCAGATGACTTCGATGCCGGATTGAGCGGTCACCTGACTCGCGAGACGATCGACGGCTGGCCAGAAGCCGAGTTCGTAAAGCGGGGCTGGACTCAACTCGACCATCAGGTTGCGAGTTGAATCGATTGTTTGTTGGACAAGTTCGGCCGTCGAATTGAGGAATTCCTGCTGTTCGGCCGGGAGCTCTTTGCCCATCTGCCCGAGGCGGATCCGAATGACTGCGAGATTCTGTCCGACGTCGTCGTGCAGACTTTCGGCGATGCGGTGTTGTTCTTTATCGCGAGCTTGGTCGAGTTCTCGCGTCAACTCCTGAAGCCGCGTCTGGTAGTGTTGATTTTCTTCCAGCGATTTCTTGAGTGTCGTAATATCCTCCGCGATACCGGCGATACGGAAGGCAGCTCCGCCGGGTGCTGCTACGGGGAAAGCTCGTTCATGAATCCAGCGGACTTCGCCGTCGGGGCGGACGATGCGGTACTCGACATCCCAATTGTCTGATCCGTCTGCAATCGACGAGTGCAGGGTTTCGATTCGGGACCGGTCGTCAGGATGGACTGCGTCGAGCCACTCTTCACGGTTTTCGTAGACCGGATTGGTGGGTCGTCCAAAGACCGTTTTGAAAGCGTCGTTGAGGTACAGCACGTCTCCGGTTGCAACGTCCAGTAGCCAGAAAACGTCGCGAACGTGCTCTGCCAGCTGACGAAACCTGCCGTCGCTCTCCCGCAACGCTGCTTGAGCCAGCTCGGCAGAATCGAGGCTGGCAGATTTTGTGCGTACCTTCATGCCTTATTCCGCGAGGCGATGGGAATCGGAAACCGTCGTGCCTTTGACCCGAACATGATGCGAGCGGCCCAGGCAATGTGCAACCTGCGGGCCGCCTGGTCGCTGGGTCAGGTTTTCCAGACATCGGGATCGTTTGGTCAGGTGGACTCGTTGGCGTAGACGGTGTCGTACGACTCCAAAGCGATGCCGCCGAGTTGCTCGGCGAGTTTGCGATAGACCGGTCGACGGTAGTTTGCCGAGGCCGAATAGCGGCACGGCATCAGACCAAAAATGCGTTAGGTCAGAAGCTCCTGCACGACGTGCCCGTGCACGTCGGTCAGGCGAAAGTCACGACCTGCGTGGCGGTAGGTGAGTCGCTCGTGGTCGATGCCCAGCAGGTGCAGCATTGTGGCGTGCAAGTCGTGAGTGTGAACGGCGTCTTCGGTTGTCCGAATTCCGTATTCGTCGGACTGGCCGTGAACGATGCCACCCTTCACGCCTCCGCCGGCCATCCATGACGAAAAGCACAGGTTGTGGTGTTCCCGACCAGCGTGATCCGCTTTCTGGTGGAAGGGAGTGCGACCGAATTCGGTCGTCCAGACAACGAGTGTTCTTTCCAGCATGCCGCGTTGTTTGAGGTCGGTGAGCAGGCCTGCAATTGGTTTGTCGATCGCCCTGGCAAGCCGCTCGTGATCGCCCATGTTTCCGTGCGAGTCCCAGTTGCCGCTTGACCCGACATCAATCAGTTCCAGGAATCGTACGCCTCGTTCGGCCAGCCTCCGGGCGACAAGGCATTGCCACCCGAAGCCCGCGGTCGCGCCTCGCCCGATCCCGTACAGATTCAGCGTCGACTCGGTCTCAGTGGACAGGTCGAATGCCTCGGGCGCTTCACGCTGCATACCGAACGCCGTCTCGAACGACCGAATGCGAGCATCGAGGGCCTGGTCAGCAGCCCGCTGCTTGAGATGTACCTGATTCAATCGGCCAAGCAGGGCAAGCTCCATTTGTTGCAATGCAGCATCGGGAACCTGGGGGCGGATATTGGGCAGCGGTTCTTTGCCGGGAATGACGTGAGTCCCCTGATGGCACCCGGGTAAAAAGTCACAGCCCCAGGTTTGAGCACCGGCGTACGGTGCGGCAGGAGCCAGCACCATGAACGACGGCAGGTTCTGGTTGACCGTTCCCAGTCCGTAACTCACCCATGAACCTGCGCTCGGGCGCGCGAACTGCGCCGACCCCGTGTGGGCCGCCAGCGTTGCTTTGTCGTGACCATCACTCTCACAATGCATTGCATTGAGCACACAAACGTCGTCGATCACCGACCCGAGATGCGGGAACAGGTCGCTCACCCACGTACCGCTTTGACCGTACTGCTTAAACGCCCACCGCGGCTTGATCAGGAACCGCTTGAAATCGCCGGATTTGTTGAGCCACCGTGAGGCCGTAATGGACTTGCCATGATCGGCCGTCAACTGTGGCCGATGATTGAACGTGTCAATGTGCGAAGTGCCTCCGGTCGAATAGAGGAAGATCACTCGATCGGCCTTCGCCGCGTGATGACCGTTTCGCGGCGCCAGTGGATTGTCCGGAGCCGCTTGCAGGTCGCTGCACAAGCCGGCCAACGCGAGTGTTCCAAAGCCCCCCGAAGCGCGACTCAGAAACTCACGTCGAGTTGTCGGAAATGTATCCATTAATTCCAGCCCATTCTTAATCGACATAGAGAAAGGCATTACTCGTCAACAAGACTCGCGCGAGCGCTGACCACGCCGCGATGTCCTGCTCCTTGTTGTCTTTATCCGCGAGTTTCTCTCGATACGCGGCCACGAACGCGACAGCATCCTGGACGACGGCATCCTCTGGAACTCGACCGTGCGCAGTTTTAAATGCCCACAACGTTTTGGCGCGATCGTCTCCCGATACGGCAGCGACTCGTCGCGCGAAGCCCTCCGCCTGCGCGTGGACAAAGGGCGAATTCATAAGAAACAGAGTTTGTGTGGGAGTCGTCGTCGGCTGACGTGATGCGACGCTCTGGTTGGGATCGGCAGCATCGAACAGAGCCATGTACGGATGCCGTCGATTCCGCTGCACCATCAAATAAACACTGCGATGATTCGATTCGTAGACCGCATGAAACGGCTTATGGATGGTGAATCCCCAGGTATTCACATCTGGAAACGGGTGCGATTGCGGAACGTTCCGATCAAGTCGACCACTGACTGCGAGCATCGCGTCACGGATTGATTCCGCATCCAGCGGATGTCGTGAGTGCCGCCAGTGCCAGCGATTGCCAGGGTCAGCCGCGAGGTTCGATTCGTTGTCGACGCTGGCCAGTTGATACGTTCGCGACTTCATGATCAACCGATGCAGCGATTTCACAGACCAACCCGAAGCGATGAACTCAACGGCCAGCCTGTCGAGCAATTCCGGATGTGTTGGTCGCTCGCCGCGCGAGCCAAAGTCACTGGGTGTTGCGACGAGCCCCTGGCCGAAATGCCATTGCCAGACGCGATTCACGAAAACGCGAGCGGTCAGTGGATTCGTGGGCCGAGTAATCCAGCTTGCCAGTTCAAGTCGACCACTGCCGGATCCATCAGGAACGACATCGCCGCCGAGTATTTCCAGATTCCGCCGCGGGACTTCGTCGCCGAGGCGATGCGGCTCCCCACGCTGCTGCAGGCGCGCATTGCTGGGCGAACCTTCGGCTACGCCGTACGCCACCGGGTAAGTGGACTTCGTCGAAGCAGCCTGTCGGCGTGCCGTCACAACCTTGATCTCGGCATCGAGTTTTGCGAACCGCTTTTTTGCAGCCGGGTCCACGGTTCGAGGTGTGACTGGCCCAGTGCCAGGCGCGCCGAAAGCAATCTCCTGAAGTCCGACGTTGTCGAGATCTCGGGCACACGCCGCTCCAGCGACATGCCCGAACGCGTCACAGATGAAGCAGTCGGCAACGCCGTCCCAGTTCGGCCTCGTCTGTTTATCCTGAAAGACGGTCAGGTCATCGAGCGTGCCAACGATGCCGGAGTAAGTCTTCGTGGCCGGGTCAATCGTCAGCCGCAGCGTGTACCAGACGCCGGGTGTGATCTTTCGAATGGTCTCCCACTTCGATCCGTTGCGGATCGCAAACTCCGTCGATGTCGCGCTGCATTCAATTGCCAGCGACTGCGCGACGCCTCGGCCTAGAATAAATCGAAATGCACCTTGCTCCCTGGACGTCTCGACTGGTCGAAAATCGACCGTGAAGTGCATTTGCTTCTCAGGCGTGGCCCGCAAGCCGTTTTCGAAAACGTATCGCAGCCCGTCGGTTGGCTGGCCGCTGCCGATTCGCACTCCCAGTTTTCCCTTGGGATGGACATGCTCGAAGGGACTTTGCGCATCGGCAGTGACTTCGATTGGTCCGGCGCTGAACCAGGGTTTGCCGGGCGGTTTGCCGGCGTGTTGAGCCTCGAATCCCAAGTCTACTCCACCGGCCAGCAAGTTCGGGCTGAATTGTGCTCGCTCGCGTTTCAGTTCGGCGATTTCGGCGTCCATGTGGGCGAGGTTTTCACTCTTCCCCTTATCCAGTCGCGCGACCTCATTCGGCGGCAGGAGAGGCGGAAAGTGTGCCGGCCGTTTTTGCTCTTCGCCACCGGGAAACGCCCACTGTGTGCTTTCCATAATCCCGTAGAGCGCATAGTAGTCAGCGGCCGATACCGGGTCGTACTTGTGATCATGACATCGAGCACAACCCACCGAGAGTCCCAGCAGCGAACGACCGAGCGTGTCGATCACATCCGCAAAGTCCAGATGCTGATAGTCGGGCGACGCCTTGTATCCGTAGCGTTTGCCAATCGCCAGAAACCCTGTTGCGGTCACACGACTGGCATACTCCTCCGCCGGGCCACTACGGGCGAGAATGTCTCCCGCTATCTGCTCGCGGACGAATTCATCAAACGGTTTGTCCTTGTTGAAGGCGTCGATCACCCAATCGCGATACTTCCAGGCCTCACGCACTGGATAGTCGGCTCCATCACCCGCCGTATCTGAATACCGGGCCACGTCGAGCCAGTGCCGTCCCCAGCGTTCTCCATAGGCTTTTGACTCAAGCAGGCGATCCACCAATGACTCGAATGCGTTCGGAGATTCATCGCGCAAGAATGCGTCAATTTCGCGCGGTGTGGGCGGAAGTCCCGTAAGATCAAACGTCGCTCGACGGATCAACGTGCGGCGGTCCGCATCGGCCACGGGCGACAACCCACGTTTTTTCAACTGAGTAATAACGAAGGCATCGATGGGACCCCGCGACCAGCGATCTCCGGTGTCTTGCAGTACAACGTGAGCTTTCAAAGGTTGAAAAGACCAGAACGAGCGCGCCTGTTCCAGGCTCATTCTTGCCGTGGTCTGAGCTGCTGATTCACGTCGGGGGTCAAACGCACCGCGTTTTATCCAAGCTTCGAGATCCGCGATCTCCTTTGCTGTCAGCTTTTTTGCAGGCGGCATTTTTAATTCGGAATCGTCATGTCGCACAGCCTCAATCAGCAAGCTCTGATCAGGCTGGCCCGCATTGATGGCTGCCCCGCGATCTCCGCCCCGTATCCAGGCGTCGCGCGAATCGAGCCGCAGCCCACCCTCCTGCTTCTTCGCTCCATGACACTCCAGACAATTCCTGACCAGCAGCGGTCGCACGCGGGCTTCGAAGAAGTCTTCGTCGCTTTCCGCGCGACAAATGGGCGTGATTAACAGGAACCATGTCGTTGCACCTGCCAAAGCACATAGCCACTTTGAAACACATTGCTGAGCAGGCTCCATTGGTCTTACTAATGCACCAGTCACGTTTTTCATGCTGACCGACTCTCCAGAGGCTTTGCGATGATAGTGGCCTGCAAAGACGGCTCGGACGTCCGACTGTTTCAGTTGATCATGCAAAGGCGTTCTTCGCTCAAGCGGGATGTTGAAGTCTCAGGCGGACTCAATGGCGTAGACGGTGTCGTAAGATTCCAAGGCGATGCCGCTGAGTTGCTCGGCGAGTTTGCGATAGACCGGTCGACGGTAGTTCCAGTCTTTCGACCGAGGAACTTGTTCCAGCCAGTCGCAGAGGTGCACGATGTTCAAGTCTCTTTCGTCCTGAGGCGACAGCTTGATGACTTCGCCGGTGTAGCGGTCGAGAAATCCTTCGGGGCCGCCTTCCTTCAGGGCTTCACGATCAAAGTGTTCGCGGTCCATTGCACAGTTTAAGTAGGACAACCACTCGACTCGCTCGCCGATCAGAGCCTTCACTTCGTCGCGGCGTTCCAGCGAGAGTGTGAATCGCTGGAAACGTTCGGTTCCGTAGATTGAGTGGAACAGGCCGACGTTCTGCAAGTCCTCGTCGCAGCCCCATTTTTTCAGGTCACCGTGAACGGCGATTGCGTGAGCGAGGTACGACTTCGTCGTGTGGCTGACGTCGGCCGCTCCGACCTGTTGGAAGAAGTCGGTCAGCTCTTTGAAGGTGGCCATATTGTTCTCACGTGTGAACCCGGGTGCGGTCTCTTGTTTCGACAGACATTAAACGAACCACGAATGGACACGAAGAGACACGAATGAATTCATGAAATCGACACTGAATAATTTCGTGTCCATTCGTGGTTTCAGACACTGGATTCCCGATCGAGAAGCAGGTGTTCGCGATCCTTTCCTGAGCGGCACAATCGGTAGGTCTGGCAGGATGTCAGGTCGAGCAGAATGGGCAGCAGATTCGGGGTTTCTGTGCCCTTGAAACGGCATTCTGCCATGGGTAGAGTGGCCGCCTTTCCATCCTACCGCGGAGTCGCTGCGCGGCGAGGCATAGCTGGGTCATGCCTTTTCGTGCTCCTTTCAGACAAAGCGAGTCACTTTCGCCGTTGTTTTCTGCACTCTTCGATCGAACACGCTGGGTACGCAATTCGATCGGAATCCTCGCAGTAAACACTCGAATGTGAACTTTTCCCGACAAATGAAGACGCCGGACGTCCTGCTTTCTCATCGCCTGCCAGGTTGATGTTTCAGCGGAACATCCAGAATCTTCAGGTTGTCCTCGTCAATGTCTGACAGGGTCAATATCTGACAGGCGGTTTTGCGAAGATACCGTTCCGTTTTCAGGGCGTTCCGGATGCGTTTTTCACTTGTTGACAGAATCGTTGAGCTCGACAAAGGTCAGTCGATCACGACGGTCAAGAATCTTTCACTCGCCGAAGAGTACCTGCAGGATCACTTTCCGGGCTTCGCCGTGATGCCGGGAGTGCTGATGGTCGAAGCCTGCGTTCAGTCGGGTGCCTGGCTGATGCGGGCGACCGAAGACTTCAAGTATTCGACTGTGTTGCTGAAACAGGCGAAAGCGGTCAAATTCAACAGTTTTGTGACGCCTGGCAAGCAGCTTGTGGTCAAGATCAAGACTCACAAGTGGGGCGATGACGAATGTACTTTTAAGGCGACGAGCTCGGTTGATGGTGAGTCGGCAGTTTCCGCTCGGATCACCCTCTCGCAGCTCAACCTGCGAGACCGAAACAAGTCGCAGGCGAAGATCGACGAATACCTCACCGGCAAAATGAAAGAGCTGTACTCGCAGGTCTGGCAACCGCCGGCTGAGTAAGCAGACGAAAATACAACGATCACTTTCGCGAAATCGTCCGACGTTGAATCGAAAACGAACTCGCAGACTCAACAATAATTCAAAACAGACATCTCAGTTCGGTATCACACATCGAGCTTTCAGAAAAACGGATACGCTCGGCTGATCGCGACGCGGCGGCCTTGAGGAGACAACTATGAAACTGGCAGGCAAGACAGCACTCGTGACGGGTGGTAGCCGAGGAATCGGCCGAGCCGTCGTTCACGCTCTGGCCAAAGAGGGTGCCAAAGTCGCCTTCACTTATAACTCGAACAAAGAAGCCGCCGACGCTCTGGTTAAAGAGTTGGAACTCGACCAGCGCGAAGGACTCGCTTTTCAGGCCGACGCCGCCAGCGGTGAACGAGCTGTCGAAGTCGTCAACGAAGCCGTCGAGAAATGGGAAAAGATCGACATCCTCGTCAACAACGCCGGCATCATTCGCGACAACCTGCTTGTCCGCATGGCCGAAGACGAGTGGATGGACGTCATCAATACAAACCTCAACAGCATGTACCACTACTGCAAAGCAGCGGTGACTCACATGATGTCAGCTCGGTATGGCCGAATTGTCAATATCTCCAGCGTCGCCGGCCGATACGGAAATCCTGGACAGACCAACTACGCCGCGACCAAGGGTGGCATCGACGGTTTCAGTCGATGCCTCGCCTACGAGATGGGCAAGCGAAAAATCACAGTCAACTCGATCGCTCCGGGCTTCATTGCTACGGACATGACAGAAGCGATTCGAAACGCGGCTGGAAAAGAAATTAAGAAACAGATTGCTGTCCGACGTCTCGGAGAGCCTGAAGATATTGCCAACGCCACGTTGTTCCTCGCGAGCGACGAAGCGTCTTACATCACCGGTCAGGTTTTGACGGTCGATGGCGGACTGACGCTCGGCAGCGGAATGTAAGCTGGCAGTTTGCAGTTTGAGTTAACAAGTAGAAAATAGTTTTGTGGGTCTCCTGCTCTCGTGGCAGGTTTTCAGAGAGCCCGGTCAGGCACTCTGGAATTGATATTTTGGGTTCGAGTCAACAGTCGTTTCGCCGGACTGATGACAGAACAAGCTGGGTCTGCGGCGAAACAAACGGGGTCCAACAGCCCCAACTCTGAGGAGATGGCCAGATGGCATCACGCGACGAAATCTTTGAAAAAGTTCAGGAAACTCTGGTTGACGCACTGGGGGTCGACGACGACGAAGTAACGGAAGAAGCGACGCTGGTCGACGACCTCGGAGCTGAGTCCATCGACTTTCTGGACATCGTCTTCCGTCTTGAAAAGAACTTCGGAATCAAAATTCCACGAGGCGAACTCTTCCCGGAAAACCTCGCTGCCGACGCATCGTTCGTCGACGACGGCAAGGTGACCGCAGAAGGAATCGCCACTCTGAAAGAGAAGATGCCGCACGCCGACATCGATTCTTTCGCGAACGATCCGAAAGTCGAAAACATTCAGAGCCTGTTCACGGTCAACATGATCACGAACTTCGTCGAGAACAAGCTGAACGCTGGCTAGTTCTCACGTGATGTCGCGACGACGCAGAGGTTTGCGAAGGCTGGTGGGCAATTAGTGGCTCATGACTTCGTGCCTCAGCGTCTTGCGGCGGGTTTCTGATTTCTCCTGATGAACCAACAGGTCACGGTTCAAGGTAAGTCACATGCGCTGGTTCTGGATCGATCGATTCGTCGAATTCGAAAGCGGCAAGTTTGCCAAAGCTGTCAAGAATGTCAGCCTGGCCGAAGAGCATCTGCACGATCACTTTCCCGGTTTTGCAATCATGCCGGGTTCGTTGATGATCGAAGGAATGGCTCAAACGGGCGGCATTCTGCTCGGTGAAGTCAACGACTTCGAACACATCGTCATTCTGGCGAAAGTCCCCAAGGTCACGTTCCACTCGTGGGCGGTGCCGGGCGATTCGCTGGTTTACACGGCGACGTTGACGGACTCGCGTGACGAAGGCGGCGGGGTCGATGTGACCGCGCATGTCGGTGACCGATTGGTCGCTGAGGCCGAGATCATGTTCGTGCATCTCGACCAGAAGGATGCTCAGTTCGGAGCGATTGATCAGAAGAACTTTGTGTTCTCGATGAATCTGCTGGGCATCCTGGATGTCGGGCAGGCTGGAGACGGCACTTAACGTCGTCTCGAAAATCATGACAGGGTGAGCACTGCTCACCAATTACTGACTTTCTGATATCACGGTGGGCAGTGCTCACCCTACAATTTCCTCGTACAGGTTTACGATTCTCGAGGACCGAGCAATGAGACGCCGAGTCGTTGTTACAGGCATGGGCTGCATGACGCCCGTCGGGAAGACGCTCGATACGATGTGGGATTCCATGATGGAATGCCGCAGCGGAATCGACTGGATTTCCTATTTCGACGCGTCCAAGTTTCCGACGAAGTTCGCTTCACAGGTCAAAGACTTTGACCTGAAGAACTACATCGACAACGCCGAACGCTTCAAATACGCCGGCCGGAATATCCATTTCGCCATCGGCGCCGCCACCGAGGCGATGAACGATTCGGGTCTTCAGGACATGAAGAATCTCGATCCGTCGACGTTCGGTGTCTATCTCGGAGCCGGCGAAGGTGCTCAGGACTTCAACCTGTTCATGGGGCTAATCGCTCAGGCCCGCGTGGACGACGAAGTGGATCTCGAAGCGTTCGCTCGCCTTGGCATGGAGCAGCTTCACGCTGAATCTGAACTTGAGCAGGAACCGAATATGACTGCCGGGCATCTGGCGAGTCTGTTCAACGCTCAAGGCCCGAACATGAACTGCCTGACAGCCTGTGCGGCATCGAGTCAGGCGATCGGCGAAGCCACTGAGATGATTCGCCGCGGCGACGCAAACGTCATGATCTCAGGCGGCGCGCACAGCATGATTCACCCGTTCGGTCTGACAGGCTTCAACCTGCTGACCGCACTTTCGACGCACAACGAGAACCCGCAGGAAGCGTCCCGACCGTTCGACAAGAATCGCGATGGGTTCGTGCTTGGCGAAGGGGCGGGAATTCTGATTCTTGAAGAGCTCGAACACGCCCAGGCACGTGGAGCAAAAATTTACGGTGAACTCGCTGGCTATGGATCAACGGCCGATGCTTACCGCGTGACCGATATTCATCCTGAGGGCCGCGGAGCGACCGCCTGCATCCGCATGGCTTTGAACGATGCCGGAGTCAATACGGACAGCATTGACTACATCAACGCTCACGGAACCAGCACGAAGGTCAACGATCAGGTCGAGACTCTGGCCTGCAAGCAGGCACTGGGTGAGTACGCTCAGGGGACGCCGGTTTCCAGCATCAAGAGCATGATGGGGCACCTGATTGCCGCCGCCGGAAGCGTCGAAGCGATCACCTGTCTGTTGGCAATTAACAGAAATGTGCTTCCTCCGACGATCAACTACGAAACGCCGGATCCGGTTTGCGATCTGGACTACATCGCGAATCAGCCTCGCGAGACGCAGGTGACTACTTGCCTTTCGAACAGCTTCGGTTTTGGCGGGCAGAACGTTTCGCTAATCTTCCGTGAGTTTGCCGCCTGATTGACGGCTGTTTCCAGTGAAGTAATTTCAGCGAATCTGCACACCCCCGGAGTGGAACGTGGCTTGGATTATCGCCACTTGTCTTGTCGCGATAACGATCATGATGATCGTTATTCAGCTCGCGATCAGCCGCGCAGTCATGCGTATGCTGGAAAACGCCCCTCCGTTGAATGCAGGCGATTTTGGTGCCGATTCTCGAGCGACGGAACTGAGTTTCGAAACCGAAGACAGCCTGTCGCTGCAGGCGTGCCACTTTAAGCAGACCGAGCGGCCATCCCGTGGGTTGGTGCTCTTTTGCCACGAACTCGGCGGAAACCGCTGGTCGGCGATGTCATATTGCGAAGGCCTGTTCGCCGCAGGGTTCGAAATCGTGTCGTTCGATTTTCGAAACCACGGCTCCAGCGACAAGCAGGCCGGCTACGAACCTCTGCATTGGCTGACCGAGTTCGAAGTGGCTGACGTCCGGGGAGCATTGCAGCTGATCGGGTCACGCGATGAGCTTAACAATCAGCCATTGGGTATTTTCGGAGTCAGCCGTGGCGGCTCGGCGGCGCTGGCAGCAGCATCGACATCCGAATCGGTAGAATGCGTTGCATGCGAGAGTGCCTACTCGACGCGTTCAATGATGAGCCTGTTTTCGCAACGCTGGGTTTCGCTATTGGTTCCTCAGTGGATGTCCGGTTGGATTCCGGCGTGGCACGTAGAACTCAGCCTGACAGGCGGCCGACTTTACAGTCAGTTCAAACGCAAATGCCGCTATGTTCACTTGGAACGAACTCTTGCATCGCTGAAGAACCGTCCTGTATTGCTGATTTCCGGCAAGCGTGATAACTACGTTCGCCCCGAGATCGCCCAATCCCTGCACGAATCCCTCAGTGGTGAATCGACCGAGCTTTGGATGGTAGAGAAAGCTCGCCACAACGGAGCACGGCAGGCCGACCAGGATAGTTACGACTCGCGACTGGTCGACTTCTTCAGCTCGCTGTCCGCTACACAAATCGATGAACCAGCGGCAGACAGACCGCAGGTTTCCGAAACCGTGTAGTAGCGGTTGGCTACCGCCGTGACGTGGCAATTGATTTCCTCAATCGCTGATCGCTTTTGTTGATCAGAGACTGCTTATCGAATGGCCGACTCTCGGCTGACACAGCGCAGATTTCAGAATCTTCTGATCCGTGTCGGAATACTCCAGTTGAGCGGCGTTCATCGAAGACGTGAGTCGTATCGCCATTCGTGATTCGACCGCCGAGCGGCAGTAAGAAGAGCGTGACAGTGAGCGATCTCTATCAACTATCGGACAACTCAGACGAGCGTTCGCCACGCCGCCGCAAGAAAGTTCGGCGTAAGGAAAAGGCCGATGACGCACCTGTGGAGCAAGCCCGAAGGGAATCGTTCGTTGCGTTCGGCCAGTCTTTGCAACACACCATCAGCGAACTTGCCAGGGAAAGCTCGATCGGCGGGCTTCTGTTTGTGTGCGTTCTGACAACCTCGCTGGCCTTCGATGCAATCTTTCGATTGCTGGCTTCGTGCCCATGCTGTTCAACGGGCTGACCTATCTGAATTTCGTCGTGCATGAACTCGGACACCTGGCGTGCAGCTTCGTACCGATGTGGCTTCATGTGGCTGCTGGCACTCTTGTGCAAGTCGCACTGCCCGCCGGTGCGATCTTCATGTTTCTACGACAGCGTGACGCCGCTGCGTCATGCTTCGCTGCCTACTGGCTGGCCATCAGCCTGATGCACACTGCGGACTACATGGCCGACGCCAGGATGATGCAAAGCGACATGACAATGTCTGCTGGTTTCTGGTCGATGACCAGTGGCCAGCAAGTGAGACCCGACGAGGTCGTCCACGACTGGAATTACTTATTCAAGAGCGTCGGTCTTCTACAGTGGGACCGCTTTGTTGCCGGATGTGTCCGTCTAATTGCAGGCCTGGTTGCTGCTGGGGCGGTCGCCACCAATGCGTACATGATCTGGGAACGGATCGCCTTCCAACGACAAAAATCAGTTCATTGAAATACGAATTGATCGTGCGGTGCGCCTTTCGAATTGGCACATCGCATACCATTTGACGAGATCCGGGTCACGGATTTCTTCCACGCAAATTCCACCTGTTTGAATCTGGAGTCGGCATGCTGAACTCAAGAATTTCATTTGCGATTTGCATTGCAATGCCATTGCTTGCGTGCAGCGGCTGCGGAGACGCGACCGTAAACATCGATGTTGAAGCCTCACCAGAGGTTTCGCAGACGGACAAGTCGGCACGGACCGTTCACTTTGTCACCGAAAGTGGCATCGAACTCGACTGGCCATTCTACAAATTAGAAGGCACGGAAACTTTGATCGAGAAACTTGTGCTCGCTGCGGAAGAGTCCAAGGAGTACAGCATCGATTCTACTAAACCGTTACAGATTGGTTTTCGAGTTCCGATCAGTGTCGGCGTCGAGGATCAGCTTTCCTTCAAGAAGGTTGATCCAGAGGACAAATTCGCCAAGGAAATCGCAGGCAGAATCGTCGAAATTGACCCATCGAAAAAGTTCCATACGCACGCAGGTTCGAAGACTGGCGCAGCGTTGTTCCTTCTACCTATCGACGGAAAGATCCAATTCAGGCTGGAGAGCCGCATGGCCGAGCCAATGGAGTTTCTCGTTTACACGGACGTTCTGAACGACAAGCAGAAAGAGATGATGAAGCCTGTCAACGTGCCGATCGGCGGGAAGTAGCGTCGAAAATTCATTTCTGAATGAGACTCTCAATCTTGCGTCGCTGCCCGGACGATTTCTTTCACTCGATTCTTGTCGACGGGTTGGTGGACGATGCCG
This sequence comes from uncultured Planctomycetaceae bacterium, assembly GCA_943787265.1. GTDB lineage: Bacteria > Planctomycetota > Planctomycetia > Planctomycetales > Planctomycetaceae > JABMPE01. Next base: position 295,907 of record CALSLT010000007.1, read on the forward strand.
CCGCGTTTGACGGCTGTGCCGACAATGAATCCGGATGCGTGTTTTGCGTATTTCCTGATTGAATCGGCGGTCGCTCCGCTGCCAATAAAGACGGGCGTTGTTCCTGCGCCTTCAGCGGCTTCCGCGAGATGCGAACTGTCGACCGAAACTCCCGTTGCGTTGCCGGAAACAATGATGGCATCGGCATGGCCTCGTTGAATGACATCTTCAATCTCGTCTGCAAACGGTCGCTCAGCCAGCGCGGCAGAATGTTTAACGTCGACGTCCGCCAGGATCGCGACGCTTTCCGCCGAGAGTTCTTTTCTCAATCGCAACAGATCGTGGGCGATCCCCTGGATAATGCCCTGATCGGTCAGGCGCGCTCCACTTAGAACATTGACGCGGATGAACGAGGCGTCTGTCGCGGCTGCAATCGCAAGCGCGCTACAGCCATCGTTTCGCAAGACATTCAGCCCGATCTCGGCGTCTGGAAATCGAGATCCGACGTCGTTCGCAATAGTCGTTAAATGAGCCACGGTGTGAGCGGGAACGGTACCGGGAAAGAAAGGTGTATCGCCGAAATTTTCGATCATCAGATTCGAAATGCCGCCTTCGAGCAGCGCGTCGGCGTCTCGTAAGACATACTCTCGGATAGCCGAAAATTGTTCTTTGGATTGCGGACTGCCTGGCAGCGGCGGAACGTGCAGCATGCCTATCAGAATTGATTGAGTTGAATCGAGGACGGAGTGAGACATTGTTGCTCTGAATAAATCGGACAATGTGGAATGGAGCTAACTTGACCATGCGGTGGGCATTGGAAGGGCGACCCGCTCGCATCATTGTAGAGTCGTTGTCACCTTGCACCTCAGCAGACAAATCAGGTCCTGCCAAATCCCAGTCACACTGACCTTAAGAATAAGCCACGATCACTATGACTGAAGAAATTTTTGACGTCGTTGACAACGCTGATCGGGTGGTGCGGCAGGAACGTCGATCAGTCGTGCATGCGGAAAACTTGCTCCACCGAGCCGTCAGTATTTTCGTCCTCAAGCCCGACGGGAGAATGCTGCTGCAGCTACGGTCCGATTCGAAGGATCAGTATCCGGGTTGCTACACGTCGTCCGCTTCGGGCCACGTGGATGCCGGGGAAGATTACGAGACGGCTGCGATTCGAGAACTGAGCGAAGAGCTGTCGCTCGATTCACCAATTGAGTACCTGGCGAAATTTCCTGCCGGGCCAGACACGGCGTTTGAGTTTTCGGCCCTTTATCAGTTGGTGACAGATACGGAACCCGTGCTCGATCCAGGCGAAATTGCGGGGGCCGAGTTTCTGACGCTGGAAGAAATCGCTTCGATGATGGAGAGCTCGCCCGAGAAGTTTACGCCGCCGTTTCGCGTCATGTTTCGCTGGTTTTGCGAGAATCGTTCGCCGAGCTAAAGAGCGTATTGCAGGACAACGGCGATCATCGAAGTGGCGACTGAACGGTCAGGCTGGCAAGATCCAGGGACCGGTCAGTTTCGATGATGGGTGTGCCCATTTCAGCTTCCTTGATCTGTTTCGCGAGTCGCCACAGGCCTGCATGCTTCGGCCATTCCAGCTGTGCTTGGAGGACAACCTCTGCAGCCGCTTCGACGTTACCTTGCTTTAAAAGGCAGGAGCCACGTAGCACTTCGAGATCCGCAGTACGAAACTCTCCTTCGGTGACGATGAGATCCAGGACGCGCGATGCTTCTTTGTGGTCCTCAGTTTTCAACGCGGCTTCAGCCCACGCAAGATGTTCGGAAAGCTGCGGCTTGACTGGCGAGTTCGCCAGTGATCGTGAAAAGTCGGCCTGAGCTTTTTCAAACGAGCCCTGTCGAAAATGACAGACGGCTCGCTGCCGTCGCCAGACTGGATTTGACGGGTCGTTGCGGAGAGCGACGTCGTAATAGAACACGGCGGACGACCAGTCTTTTTGTGACTCGTACAGTCTTGCGGCCGTCATTGGCAGAACTTTGTCTTGCGGATTCTGGAGCAGCGATTCATGCAGAACCTGTTCCGCCTGGTCGGACTTTCCGAGGTCAATCAGCGCTGCGAACAAATCCTGAGCGAACAAAGTGTTTCGAGGCTCCAGTGCGACGGCATTTTGCAGCGATGCGATCGCGAGTGTTCTGGCGTCGTCGACCGATGTCTGGTCAAAACTATCCGATCCAACAGACGTGTCTGCGGCCGCAGATCGAAGTCGAACGGAATTCAACAGTTTTTTTCCACACCGATTGGCCACCATTGCTGAATCTGGACGCAAGGCGATCAGCCGTTTCAGTGCCGCTTGCTGCAACCGATAGTCGCCGAGTTTCTGACTGACTTCGGCCAGAAGTTCAACAGCCGAAGTATCGGCTGGATGAGTCGCAAGAATCCCGACCAGATGTTTCCGTGCAGCATTCAGATCACCGGCGTGCATGAGGCTTGCTGCGGTAGCGACCTGTCGTCGATCGTGCATCGAGCTCAGTCGCGAGTTCGCTTCGCGTTGAGGGAACGCTGCAGAACCGGACACCGGCGTCGTTGCAAGTTTGGTTGCCAGAGGCGACTGGCACCCGCACACGAACTGGCAAACAGCGATACCAAAGAAAGCGAGGCAAAAGAGAGACGACACGTTCGCTGTAGCCCGATGTCGATTGCTGAAAGACATCACGGTTATTCCCAATCTGGTTCTGCGACCAGCAAAGTCTCTCTCAAGAAAAATCATGCGAGAATGAATCGGACTATCGCACCGAACGACGGTTACCTGGCTTTGTGACGTATCGTCGCTGTGATTTTCGAACTGTCGACTGAGGTTTTTTAGTTTCGCCTTTCGACTCGTTTACCTGAAAGTCTGCGTTCGTGATGTTGCCTGGTTCTGAGTCGGGCGACTCTGAACGAACTCGGCGGAACCAGTCGAGAAACGACCTGTCTTCCTTCTTTGGGGCAGGGTCAGCAACATTTGCAGTTTGAGGCACACTCGGTCCGTGCGTTTGCTCGCAAACTTCGCAGTAGTCGCCATCCTGCTCGTGCTTCGCTCTTTGAATTCTCGACGACGAGTCTCTCGGCAAAGGAGCAACAAATTCGGCATTCGAAGCCGTCAGAACAGACAGATTCGAAGGAGCGGGTGGCGGCAGAAAAACGGGGTGTTGTTTCACTCGTGTCAGCTTTTTGACGACGGTTTGTTTCTTCTGTTCAGGAGCCGGCAAAACGATCGGAGCAAGTTGCTTCGTCGTGTTACCGGTTGTTGGACGCGTTGCAGAAGTAACGACACGATCTGCCGATCTGGCGTTTACGTCTCGAAACGTCATGACGACGACTCGTTGCATAAGTTGCGTAGAGACTCGTGTCTCGGAAGGACCAGAGACGGGGGTCAGCACTCCGTGAATCGGTACTAGTTTTTCATCCCCAAGCTCTATCGATTCTTCGACTGTTCCTTCAACTGCTTCTTCACAAATCACGTAGGTCTGATTGGCCATCGGGGTCAGGTCGAACTGGGGCATCGAATCCAATTCATTCCCGCCGCCAGCAACTTCGCTGACGATGTGGAATCGTTGAACTTTATCTTCAGCCGGACCCGCGCTGAGGATCAATCGGTCGCCGGCCTCGAAGCCATGAACCTCGTTGCAATGCGGGCAGGATGAGCCGATGCTTAGCCGCTCAGTTCCCGCAGACGTAATCGAAGTTTGTTGCCGACCTGCGATGGTTGCTTCAGTCCGAAGCGAAATCTTCCTTAGTAGCTCGTGCGTGACTGCGTCGTGTGACCAGGGCTGACCATACGCTGTCGTTGAAAGCTCGGGGTTAAGCATTCGAACACCCGCCGGTTCGACATCGACCGGACGCGACGCAGCAAGGTGAATCACTGTTGTTTGAACTTCGTACGTGCGAGTTGTGATTTCTTCGATTGCCGGAGCAACGGCAGCAATTTGTCTGACACGCGATTCTTCTGGAATCGGCAACTCGACGATCTCTGGAACGCGGTTGAGGCGTGTCGCTCGCGACGGAGCAAGAGTTGATTTCAGCGGTGCCCGAATCATGCCTGCGCGTCGCGAAAACTCCGGAAGTGGTGGAAGTATCGCTGGCTCTGGTTCGGCGGGCGGTGCCTGCGGCAGTGTTAGTTTTGGAATCGCTGACTCAATCGCTGGCTTCGTTTGAGGAATCGAGTGTGACATCGGGCTGACTTTCCAGCCGGTCGATGTGGCCGTCTCAACGGCGCGTTGCTGCCTGGGTGTCGGGCGCTTGATACTGGCCGACGAGTCGAGGACTCGTGGCTCCTGCCAGGTTGAGTCGTGCTCGGGGGACGGGGAATGGCCTGCGGCGTGGCTACCAGGTCCCGGCAGCAGAGGATTCAATGCGGCTGGAGGCTGCAGACGTGCTGCATTCACTGCAGCCAGAGCGGACTGCGATTTGGAACGCAGCTCCGAAAGCTCTGAATGAACATCGTCGAGGCCGCCCTTTAGACTTGCCACCTGAGATGTAATCGTTTTTTTCTGGCTTTCGAGGGCCGACAGAATTCCGGCTCGCTGTTCAAGCATTTCCCGTTCAAGTCGCTGGCTGTTCTGAGAAACGCCGTTGACCTGTCGATTCAAATCTCGAAGTTCGACTTCGCTGCTGACACGCAGATTGCCAATCTCAGTCTGAAGTCGCGTGTCCGAAAGATCGGTCTGATGCTGCACGGCCTGCATTGAGTCAGCCAGTCGAGCGATTTCTGTCTGTGTCGAACGCTCACGTGTAACTGTGCTGGTTAGCTCGTCCAAGCGTTTCCCGAGACGTTCGAGGTGTTCTTCAAGTGGATCCGGCCCAGCCGGTCGGCTACTGCGACTCGCGCTTCCCGGTGAACTCGACGATGCAGTACTCGTAGGGTCTCCATGTAACGCCGAATTCGGGTCCGTAGAAGCGATTCTGCTCTCGGGGCTACGGAGTTTCGAGAGTCCGAAAGCTGCGACGCAGAGAGTCACAATGATCATCGCCGAAATCGCAGTGACGCGAAGTGCGGTGTCGAGAAATCCTTTTTGCACTTGATGCCGCTCCATTTGATGACTATCCGCCGCGAAACCTGTGGACGATTTGATTTCCACTACTCGCCAATCTGTCTACACGAAGTGAGCGCATGGCTCCCGCGCAGAGTGAACTCATGGAATCATCGACTCGGGCCGGCCGTCAAAATCACCAGAATTGGCATAATCGGCACAGATTGATGCAAGAGCCCTCCTGGAACGGTCGAGAATCAACCACGATTCGACTGTAAACGGGGGTGAATCGGCTCAGCGTAGGCCGAAATGCCAGATCATTCGCCAGATTGATCGGCTTTTAGTGTGGTGGGCAAACAATTGTGTGAGGCCGCAACCACTGAGGTCAGCGCATAAAAAGAGGCGTGACAAGGTCCCCTCAAGCTCCCAGCTCTCCTTGTCACGCCGCAAAGCTGACTGATTTCAGGCAGTCTCGCGATCCGGGGTTCGTATCGAGTCGAAGAGACCCGGGCCGTTCCCAGCGGGCGATGCGAAAACATAGGTCGGTTTTGAATGGAGTCAAACTGCAGGAGTCAGAGATCCTTTTTCTATTGTCGCCGCTATACTCCAAGACGGTCAGAGCGAGCGAATTGTCAGTTATGCTGGATTTTGCAGGCATTTGCTCAGGACGCCTTGTTCAGGCGTTTTCTTCCCGGCGTCACGGATTGACTGGCCGGAAACTGTCCTTGGACTACGACGAAAGACGGATGCACGTCGCACAGGTCTTTCTGCGAGAAACTCTTACCCAGGAAATTCTGCAACATGATGTCACTACACAAATCACGAATGTTCGTTCGCCGAAGCGGGGTTGCCGCTTTGGCGATCGGCTTGGCGCTGGTCAGTCAGCTTTCCGCTCAGGCCGCCGGGCCGCTCGATTTGATTCCGGCCGACGCCACAGCCGTCGTCCGCCTGAAGTCTCCCGAGGCGACGATTGGCAAGGTCGGCAACTTTGCCAACGCCGTGCAGCCCGGTCTGGGGTTCATGGTTCAGGGCCAGGCTCCTGGCCTGGGAGCACTGATCTCGAACCCGACTTTGGGTGGAGTTGACCTGAAGCAGGACTGGTATGTCGCCATCTTTGCGGTCAAAGGTGCGGAACCTGCAGTCGTTTTCGTCGTGCCAGCCACCGATGTGAAAGCTTTGCAGGGCGGCGTCGATGAGTCATTTACGTTCGCTTCGAAAGATTCCTGGGTCGCGTACTCGAAGGATGAAGCGGTGATGGAACTCGTCGAAGAGTGCATCAGTGGCGGAGCAGACGCTGCCAGTGGAGCGATTGATGATCGATCATCAGCCTTGTTCGGAGAGTCTGACCTGGCAGCATGGGTCAACATCGCGGGTCTGACGGAAGCTTATCAAGCAGAACTTGAAGGTGCGGATGACCAGCTTGACGGAGCGCTCGAAGGACTCGGTGCTCAGATTCCAGCACAGCCGGGCCTGAACATGTCGGCCATTCTGGATATCTACGGCGAAATGGGACACGGAGCACTTCAGGCATTGCGAGACTCGAAAGCATTTTCGTTCGGCATTTCTGTAAGCAACTCAGCAATCACGATTGACGAACTGTTGATCGTTAAAGCTCGTACACAGACTGACGAATATCTGAGTTCACAGAAGAGTGCAAAACTGGATGTGCTTGCGAAGTTGCCACAGAACAAGCATGGCTACATGGCGATTCACGGTGACTTCAAAGGTCTGATGGAATGGGGCATGCAGTTTGCCACGAAGGTGATCGACGGAGATGCCGAAACGAAGAAGGACATCGAAAACATGGTCGCCGAATTGAAAGAAGTCGACTTCGGCGAAATGGGCTGGGCATTCCATCTCGATGATGGCAACGAAGATGCTGGTCTAATCCGAGGCTACACCGTCAGTAATGTCAGTCCTGCTGCGAAGATGCGGGAAGCTGCTCATAAGATGGGCACTGCTTACAAGATGGACCTTCCTGGATTGAAGCAGGAAATTAGCGTCAAGAAAGACGCTGAATCTTACGACGGGTTGAGCGCCGACTTGATCACCATCAAGCAAACGTATGACGAAGAAGCCAATCCGGCAGCCGCCATCCAGAATCTGTTTCAGGAGTTGCTGCACGGCAAGGACGGAATGATTCAACGACTGATCGTTAAGAACGATGACGTCATGATTCAGTCCATCGGCGGAACGCAGGACACGATGAAGGAAGCACTCGCGGCTTACGATGCAACGCCGGGCACAAAGCCGTCGGACAATCAGAAGAGTCGAGAAGGTCTGCTTGAAGAAGCCAACATCGTCGGGCAGATTGACCTTCCGAACGTCGTGATCGTCCTTGCCCGGGCAGTCCTCGCGACGGAGAAGTTTCCGATTCCTGTTCCGATCAAGGCAGAACAACTCGAAGGTCTGTCTGTCCCACGAAGCTACGTTGGATTTTCAGCCGGAACTGTTCCGCAGGGAATTCAGATGAAGACTCGCATCGAAGCGAAGACTCTGCAGGGATTCTTCCAGATCGTGACATACTTTCAGCAGCAGATGCAGCAGCCACCTCGTTAAGTCTCGCTTTGACGCAGGCTGCATTTCTTAATGCATGACAAACGCCCCGGTAACACAGTTGTTATCGGGGCGTTTTCGCGTTGACGCACGGTTCAGTGATTGAAGTCATCGTTTGCCGGATTCAGATCAGGCCGGTGATCTCTGTTCGTCACGAAGCTGCTGAAAGCGACGGCGGAATGCGTACATGACGTAAGCACCTTCGAACACTTCGAAGACAAGTCCCGCAATCAGAAATGTCGGTGCCCATTCGACGGCATCGAGAACCCAGCCTTCTCGTTCGATCGAGCGGCGAATGCCTTCTCCGTATTTCGTTTGAGGCTGCATGATCTCGTTGCAACCAGCGATCAATGCCACGACCAGAATGATCGTGGCGAGGTACCACATCAAGTATGTAGGCAGCGATATTTCTTTGACACCGTAAAGGCGGATTGTCACGGGCTCGTGACAGCGAATTCGGTCGGTGCCACGAACGGCATTGTTCGAGTCGTCGCCCATCAAACCTGCTCCGCCGCCTGCCCCTCAACAGCCGTCAAACTTCCGGAAGTTGCCACGGGTCGCGATATGTTTTGGAGAGTAGTTCGTTCGCTTCCGCATCGTCGTGGAAGGTCTGCGAGGCATCATCGAACTGGACTTCGCGATTCAGTTGCCACGCGACGTTGCCAAGGTGGCAGAGCGTGGTGCTCAGGTGCCCAATTTCGATGTCAGCGTTTGGCCGCTGCCGGGTTCTGATGCAGTCGACGAAGTTTCGCAGGTGACTGTTAAGCTGATCGCTGGTGTCAGAGTTCAGCCGTTCCTTTGAGTCATAAACCTTCCAGCCACTTCGATCGACGACGAGCGTGCCGTTTTCCCCGTGGAAGGAAACGCCCGAGCCGCGACCTTCGAGCCCGTGGTTACTCCATAGTCGATGTTCCCACAGAATTGTGTGCTCTGGGTAGTGGAACGTTGCCGCCAGTGTGTCCGGCATTTCCTGGCCGCTCTTAAACACGTAGTTGCCGCCGGAAGCGCTGACCCGTTCTGGCAGATCCAGCTTGAGCCCCCAGCGAGCGACGTCCAGCAAATGCACGCCCCAGTTGCCAAGCTCTCCGGTGCCATAATCGTTGAACCACTGCCAGTGATGATGGAAACGGTGAGTGTTAAACGGTCGTTCTGCCGAAGGTCCGAGCCAAAGATCGTAGTTTACACCTTCCGGCGGAGCTTCGTCGGCACAGCTTCCGAATGCTCTCCTCGACTGTGCGACCCAGGCCTTAGCGAGTCGCACTTCGCCGATCTTTCCGCTTTGAACCAATTCGACTGCCGATTGAAAATGCGAGCCGCTTCGTTGTTGCAAACCGGTCTGCATGACTCGGTCATTCTTGCGAGCCGCCTTGATCAGCTGCTGACCTTCTTCAATCGTGTGTGACACTGGCTTTTCGAGATAAACATCTTTCCCGGCCTGCGCCGCCATGATACCCATGATCGCATGCCAGTGGTCGGGGGTCGCGATCGCGACCGCGTCAACCTGTGGATCGTCCAGCACGTTGCGGAAGTCAGACTCCCATCGCGGCGACGTTTCCTGAGCATCCAGCACGCTTTTCATTGCCGCTGATTGAAGGCTGGGATCGACGTCGCACAGTGAAACGACGTTGACGTCTGACATCTTCGCGAATGCCGACGCAAGGTTTCGGCCCTGATTTCGAACGCCGATGATCCCGACTCGGACCGGGGTGCTTTTGTCTGCTTTGGCAACTGTCGACGACAGGCCAACCATTCCAGCAGCAACGCCCGCCGCATTTTGAGCGCTTCGTCCCAGAAACTGGCGACGGCTGAGGTCTCGTCGCAGTGCTTCGGCATTCTTCATGACAGGAGCCTGAAATGACGTAGTTGAGGTAGGATGATCGGGGTGAGAACCGCCAGCATACCAGAATCCGGGCCTGAAAGTCGCGTGATTTTTGTGCCATGCACGCTCGTTCGTCATTCTTTGAGATCGTGCGTGCTCGACCAACATTTTCGCGACGCTACAATGCCCAGCCCGTTTTTGATTCAGAACCACCTCGTTGCCCTGTAGCGAGAACACGAGTAGCAATTACAGCAGACCGAAAGACGCCGTCTCATGGAGATTGTTAAGTACGGACATCCATCTCTGAGATGGAAAGCCAAAGAGCTCACCGAACTCACGCCGGATTTCAAAGCAACGGTGAGGGCAATGTTCGACCTGATGTACGAGGCTCGCGGAATCGGCCTGGCTGCAACGCAAGTCGGACTTCCGTACCGGTTCTTCATCGTCAACACGACGGCTGATCCGAAGGAGACTGAGGAAGAACTTGTCTTCATCAACCCGGAAATCATTCGGAAGAAAGGCAACGTCGAAGGCGAGGAAGGCTGTCTTAGTCTGCCCGAACTTTACGGTGAAGTTGCCAGAGCCGAAGAGATCGTCCTCGAAGCGTACGACATCGATGGCCAGGGTTTCGAAATGGAATGTTCGGAAATCCTTGCGCGAGTCATTCAGCACGAAAATGATCATCTCGACGGCGTGCTGTTTATTGATCGGATGAAACCGGACGAAGTCGCTGAACTGCAAGCAAACCTCGATGACCTGGAAACTCAATTTCGCCAGGCCCAGGCTGCGGGCACACTCGCTTCTGATGAAGGACTGAAAAAAGAACTCTCGGAAATGGAGAAGACATTCGAGTTTCCGATCAAAGCACCGATGAGTGCTGGCAGCGAACCTGCCGCCAGCGATGATGAATAATGGTCGTGTCGACCTGATTCATCGCGATTAGTTTGGGCCAACTAAGGATCGCGAGGACAGCTCTTGAACGACCCCGCGCCTGCGCACTCAAAATCTGAAAACGCCAACGATGGCGTCACGCAGCCCATCGTACCCGCGTCTGACCGGCTGGCCTCTGAGGACCAGCCGGCGACCATGAGTTCGTTCGGACGACTCCCGGCTGCAACGGTTGTGCTTGGACTGGCAACAGGAGTCCTGATCGATCGGTTCGGAAACTTGTCGCCGAATCTCCTGGTGATTGGTTTTGCCGTTGCGTGTCTGGCTTGGAGCTTCGCGCAGTGGAAGCAGCGTTTTCGTGATGCTGCAGTGGCTGTGGTTGTGATCTCGGCGTTTACCGGCGCCGTTTATCATCACTATGTCTGGCATGGCCTGCCCTCAGAAGACATCGCCCCACTTCTGTCGCAAGAGCCTGTGCTGATTCGGTGCGAAGGTGTTGTTGGATCCGCGCCAGTCGTGCTGCCGCCTCGCGAGAACCCTTTCAACGCCAATCTGCCGCCCGAATCATCAACTCGGTTTCAGCTTGATGTCGAAACTCTGAATGCTACAACTGGCCGGCGGAAAGTTACCGGACGGCTGCAGGTAGTTGTTGATGGAAATGCGCAAGGGATCAACGCAGGAGACCGTATCGCCGTTCAAGGGTGGAGCCAGGCAAATCGCCCGCAGATGAACCCCGGCGGCTTCAACGTGTCAGACTACGCGCGAAGCAAAGGTCTAAGAGGCATTGTTCGAGTCAGAGATTCCGAACTGGTCAAAGTTGTTGAAGCCAGCTCGACAGCTTTTGAAAGAGCGCGTCGCACACTTCGAAGGCGCGCTGAAGGAGTTCTGGAATCCGCTATCTCAGATGATGTGCGGCCCGTTGCAGATGCAATGCTTCTTGGCGACCGCTCCATGCTTCCGCCAGAGATGCGTACGGTGTTTGTCGAAAGTGGAACGGTTCACCTGCTGGCGATTTCCGGGCTGCACATCGGAATTCTCATGTTGTTTCTACTGGCGATAGGACGAGCAATTCGCCTGTCCAGCCGGCATTCGATTCTTCTCGCTGTCGCCGTGCTGTTTATCTACCTGCAGATTGCTGATTGTCGCCCACCGATGATCCGCGCGTTTGTCATCATTGCCATCTGGAGTGTCGGTCGGCTGGTTCGTCGTCCCGCGTTCTCCGCAAACAGTCTTGCTGTAGCGGCAATCGTGATTCTTGCAATGAATCCGACAAGCCTGTTCGATGTTGGTTCTCAACTCTCTTTCCTGGCTGTCGCCGTCATCTTCTGGCTGACGTCGCTTGGTCGGCTATCGAATGACGAACCGGATGTCGCAGTGAATCCGGACCCTGGTGAACTCGGATCGGAAAGTGCCGCACCAATCCCCGACGCACTGCAACGACCGTGGGTCAGATCGCTCAAGGACCTTGGGAAAACTATCGGCGCACTCTGGATGGTTTCAGGGAGTATCTGGCTGATCTCGGCGCCGCTTGTCATGTCTGTTTTCAACGTCATTTCGCCAGCCGGTCTGGTCATTAACGTTTTGCTTATCCCTATCGTCAGTGTCGGATTGTGCTTTGGTTTTGCATCGATACTGATCGGAATGATCTCGCAAACAGTTGCGTGGCCATTTGCGTTTGCTTTCGGATGGTTTCTAAGAGGGCTCGTCGCGGTCGTTGAGTTTGCAGCTTCGATTGACCTTGGACACGCCTACGTTCCGGAACCGCCGAGCTGGTGGCTGATCGTTTTTTATCTGTTCGTTGCAACGGCGATGCTGGCGACGACTTTGAAGCGACGTCCAGTTCGAGTCTGGTGTGGCGTCGGCATGTGGATCATCTTCGGACTAACTCTCTTGCCATCGAATCGCGAGGCGGCGTCCCTTCGGTGCACTTATCTTTCGGTTGGGCATGGACTATCCGTAATCGTTGAAACTCCTTCCGGAAAAATCCTGGTGTACGATGTCGGAAGTCGTGGCGGAGGCGAGTTCTCGGCAAGAGTTCTTAAGGACGCTCTGTGGTCTCGCGGCGTATCGAAAGTTGACGCATTGATCGTCTCGCATTCGGACATCGATCACTACAACGGCGCGATTGATCTGCTGAAATCTGTTCCGGTTGGGCACGTGCTTTGTTCCAGACATTTTCCAGACGCACGGCAGACGTTGACCCTGCAGATGTTTAAGCAGGCCGAAGAATTGGATGCCAAATCGACAATCGTTTCCCAAGGCGACCGAGTTCGCCTGGACGATTCGGTAGCGATCAGAGTGCTCCAACCGATCGCCAGCGCTTCGTACGACTCCGACAATGCTTCGAGCGTCGTTCTGGAAATCGAGTATCGAGACCATCGAATTCTGCTGACTGGCGATCTCGACGAAGACGGCCTGGAAGAGCTCTTGCAGCAGCCACCGAGAGATGTCGATGTGCTGCTCGCACCGCATCATGGCGAACCCGGTGCCAACCCATCGGCACTCGCGGAATGGGCGAACCCCAATTGGGTTATTGCCAGTGCCCCGACGCCAGCATATCGAGATAAACTGGTCGCAAATTACGGCCCGAGTGCACGCGTGCTGATGACATCAGAATCCGGAGCCGTCACCGTAGTCGTGAACGGCGCTGGGGGCTTGAACGTCGAACCGTTTCTGAGTCAGGGCAACTGAGTCTTAGCGACGGGGCTCTCGGTAGAACGCACAGTGAAGAATGTGCTGGAGCCTACAGTTCAGATTCGACCCAGACAGGAAGTGTGATCGAGAAAATCTCGTCGATTTCGCCGGGCTCGCCGTCGACCTGGTCGCCAGCGTCAGCACCTGTTCCGCTTCCACCAGCAAGAATATCAAAGCCACTTTGGCCTTTGACGACGTCGTCACCTGACATGCCAATGACGAGGTCGTTTCCCGAGCCGCCGTACATGCTGTCGTTGCCAGAGCCGCCATACATGGCGTCATTCCCGGCTCCGCCATTCACGATGTCGTTGCCGGCTCCGCCGTCGAGCCCATCGTTGCCGGCCTGTCCAAATAGCTGGTCGTTGTCATTGCCGCCGACGAGCGTGTCGTTGTCTTCACCGCCGTCCAGTGTGTCTTCCCCGTCCTGCCCAAGCAGGCTGTCGTCGCCAGCGCCGCCATTGAGCAGATCATCACCTGACTCGCCAATCAACGTGTCCTGGCCATCGCCGCCGTTCAAAACGTCTGAGCCATTGCCGCCGAACAGGTTGTCGTTGCCGGCTCCACCGTTGAGCAGATCGTTGCCGGATTCACCGTGCAATGTATCCTGGCCGTCGTCGCCGTTCAGTGAGTCGTTGCCCGCACCGCCATCAAGCTCGTCATTGCCAGCCCCGCCGAAGAGTTCGTCTCTTGAACCACCCTGCCCTCGCAACCGGTCGTTGCCGTCGCCACCGTCCAGGTAGTCTCTACCGGCCGATCCAAGAAGCGTGTCGTTGCCGCCATTGCCAAACAGTCGATCTCTTCCTGCGTAGCCAATCAGAATGTCATTGCCGGATCCTGCGACAAGCGTGTCAGCTCCAGCGAGCCCTCGCAGGATTGTGTCGCCTGAAAATCCTGACGCATCGAATAAATTGCCCGAGAAACCACCAGCCAGCTCAACCGTTTCCAGATTTGCCAATCGATCCGTGCCGACACCGACCAAGAAGGCGTCTGTTAATGTGAAGTCGACATCACCTGATACGTTGAAACGGTCAGAGCCGTCTCCGCCGTCGATCGTGTCGTTCCCCTGCCCGCCCTGGACAACGTCATCGCCTGACTGTCCTCGGATCTCGTCGTTCCCGGATTCGCCTTCGAGCGTGTCGTCACCGCCGCCACCGAGCACGAAGTCGTCGTCATCACCGCCGAACACTTCGTCGTCATCCGCACCGCCATTTACGGTGTCGTTTCCGAAGCCTCCGATAATACTGTCGTTGTCACCGTTGCCGAAGAGCTGGTCATCGTTGTCAGACCCGGTGATCGTGTCGTTGCCTGCTCCCGCATTGACCGTAACGGATCCCGTGAACAAGCTCGCATCAATCGTGTTGGCTGAGTCACCGCCGGTGAGTAACGCCTGCTCAATGTCTGAAAACTGATCGTTGCCAACTCCTGTGAGCGTCGATCCATCTATGGAAAAATCGACATCACCTGATTCCAACACAGTGTCCGTGCCGGCTCCACCACTGAGTGAGTCGTTACCCGCCTCCACCTTGAAGCTGGTCATCGTCGTCGCCGCCGGACAGGGTGTCGTTGCCACTGCCACCGGTGATCGTGTCGCTTCCGGCGTCGCCGTTCAGTGTCAGAGCGATCGCCGCCGCCGCGGCATTGACCGTGTCGTTACCTGATCCGCTTTGGACTTCAATGGCCGCTGTGAATCCGGAATCGATCGCGAGAACGGTGATTGAATCATCGCCTCCACCAGCGTTAATAATCACAGTGCCGGTCGGGTCGAGAAAATGAACGGTCTCACTCGACGAGACGCTTGAAAGCCGCATGATCCCGTTGCCGGGCGTACCTTCATCATCGAGCGTGATGATGTCGGCCGTGCCTCCGAATTCAAAGACTCGATTTGTCGCCAGAATCGAATCGAAAATCGGCTCCAGCCCCGTGTAAAAGACAGTCGTGTTTGACGCGTCAGCAATTAACACCGAACCATCACTGGCATTTGCGAAGCTGTGAGTGACGCTGTCGACCGAACTTCCCTGCAAGGCCACCGAGTCGTTTCCAAGCTGCCCGTTGTACGTCACAACGTCTGCCACTGAATGATCGACGCTAAGCAGATCGTCGCCGGCGCCGCCATCAACCAGAATTTCGCCAGTGAAAGCAGAATCGATCGACTCGATTGAAATTGAATCGTTGTCGGTGCCGCCTTCAAGAAACAGATCGCTGGCTCCAGTGGCGAAGCTCACGGGTGGATCGCCGTTGAGGACAAACTCCGACATTCCATTTCCGGCGATTCCGTCATCCTGAATGACGAGCGAGTTTGCCAGGTTACTCGCCAGAAGAATCGTCGGCAGATAAGCGTCCCCTCCGTCGACCTGCCAGCCAAGATCGTTCAGACCAGCATAGTCGAGAGCCGTCAGGTTTTTCCGAACGCCGTCGGCAAGGTCTGGATCGAGTGAGACTTCCGCACCATCGTCCAATAGGTCTTGTTGCCAATGTGCTGGGTCTGCCAGAGGAACTGGTCCGGAGCCGTCGTATTCCAGAATCGACGAAGACCCAACGAAGACGCCACCAGATACCAGATTGTTGAACGAAGGCGCCGTGCCGAATCCGATGACGTGAGCCAACTCGTGAATGGCAGTCGAGAAGAAATCAAATTCGCCAGCTTCCAGACCAGCAGTGTCCAAGCCGAAGTGCCAGTTTGTGCTTTCGTCAAATGCGATCGACCCTCCAAAGGGAGAGAAGTCTGTCTGTGCGTTGTCAGGTCCGAGCGCTCCCGCCTGACCTCGACCAAGGACAGTGTCGACCCACTGCTGAACTCCAGTGACGCTACTGGCAAATCCCGGTCCGCCTTCGCCGAGCGATCCGCCAAGATTGCGTGCTCCGACGTAAACACGAATGAGATTTTCGCCGACGATCAAGTCTTCAACGTCGAAGGTGCTGCCGTTAGAAGGATCCTCAAACGTTGCAGTCCACGTATCGGCGACGTTGAACTTGTGAGGAATGATTTCGAGAATCGTATCCTGAAGACGGCTGCCGAGTTCATTTCCGGCTTGCTCCAACGCAACGCGTCGTTCGGGATTGTTGATCGGGTCAAAGAAGTTGGTTGCGTCCAGCGAGTAGTCAAACTGGAAGGTGATGGCGGGAAGAATTCGTGTCTGCAGAGCTTCGATTTGAGAACTGACAGACTTCTCATCGAGCTGCGCACGACGTCCCTGTTGAATTCGGCGATTCAATCGACTTCGAAACAGGTTAACCCACTTGCCCATCAGCACTCGAATCTGCTCCCGAAGTCGTCGCTTGAACCGTCTCGGTAGAACGATTCTCAAGGCGACGAATAGTCAAACACGGAGTCACCACCGAAAACGCATCGACTCGTTAAACGGAAGTGATGAATTGCGAATATGTTTTGAAAGGACTGATCGCCAGCATCTTTCGAAGGTTTGAGCAGCCTTGCTCGAAAACCTTCGCCACAGAAGTTACCCAAATGTGAGGGGCGATGTGATCGGTGAATCCCCTGACTTTTCCGAAATTTCAGTACTTCCTTAGTGGTCGACGTTCAGGTCGTCCGCAGAGTTCCGCCAAAGTTCAAGTTACCGGCAAAGTTCAACAAATATTGATCGCCCAGGGTCGTTAAAGACAGTTTGCGACGCTGTTTTGTGAGAAGCACCGGTTGTGTTCAGGCTTTCGTCCACGCTTCTAAACAAAACGAGTTTCCGACACGCGAATCCACAACTTCCACCACAACAGAACGGCAAGTTGCGTATTCCGTGGCGCGAAATCCGAAACGAACCGGATTGCTCTGTTCTCTGGTCAGTTCGCTTCTCGACAGCCCCCGATAGCCAGTACCATGCTTTCCCCGATTTTGCAGGTCACGCAATTTCTGTGATCGGCATCGTCGATACACGAAGGAATCGTTACATCATTCGTCGAACTTGTTCGGAATGCCCGAGGCGGCAGCAGTCATGCACTCATCGATTTGGAGTGTCCATGAAGCTGCGATTTGAAATGTCGAAGGAGTGTCATGTCAGACGCCAGCGTCACGCAGGAATCGATTGACCGGCTGAACAAAGCCTGGACTCAATTACGCGAACAGATGAGTCAGGTCATCGTCGGACAGGACGAAGTGATCGACCATCTGCTCATTTCACTTTTCAGCCGCGGGCACTGTCTGCTCGAAGGTGTGCCGGGCCTCGCCAAGACGCTGATGATCAGCACTCTGGCGCGCTGCCTGTCGATGTCGTTCGCCCGAATTCAGTTCACGCCGGACCTCATGCCGGCAGACATCACGGGCACGGACGTCCTGCAGGAAAACCGTGACACCGGCGAACGCGAATTTCGATTCATCCAGGGTCCGCTGTTTCACAACGTGGTCCTTGCCGACGAAATCAACCGCACGCCTCCCAAGACGCAGGCCGCGCTTCTGGAAGCCATGCAGGAACGACAGGTCACCGTCGGCCAGTCGCGACACGCTCTGAGTGATCCGTTCTTCGTTCTTGCAACACAGAACCCGATCGAGCAGGAAGGCACGTACTCGCTGCCGGAAGCTCAGCAGGACCGGTTCATGTTCAAGGTCTTCGTGAAGTACCCAAGCTTCTCTGAAGAACGGCAGATTGCCAAAGCGACGACGGCCATTCAGTCTGACTCGATCAAACCCGTCCTCACCGGCGAAGAGATCATTGAACTGCAGAATCTCGTCCGACAGGTTCCGGTGACCGACCACGTTGTCGATTACGCGCTCGCTCTGGTTCGTCAAACCCGGATCGGCGAGCCCGGCGCACCGGATTTTGTCAACGAGTGGTTGAGCTGGGGAGCGGGTCCGCGAGCGGTTCAGTTCTTACTGCTTGGCGGAAAAGCTCGAGCGCTGCTTCAGGGACGCAGCCACGTTTCAACGGATGATATTGCCGAGTTGGCTCGGCCTGTGCTGCGACATCGAATCGTCACCAACTTCTCGGCCGAGAGCGAAGGCATCTCTCCGGATCAGGTGATCGATCGACTGGTGAAAGAAACTCCGTCAAAGGAAGGCGAGCTGACCAGTGACCCAAGGCTCCAGAAGATTTTTGCGGCCTGAGGAAATCTCACGGATTTCCCGTCTGGAGGTCCGGGCTCGTCGAATCGTCGAAGGTTTCTTATCCGGTCTGCACCGCAGTCCGTACTTCGGCCAGTCGATCGAGTTCGTACAGCACCGGGAGTACGCGCCTGGAGACGACGTCCGCCACATCGACTGGAAGGTCTGGTCGAAAACCGATCAGTACTTCATCAAGCAGTACGAAGAGGAAACCAACCTTCGCACAACCTTGCTGGTCGACCTGAGCGAGTCCATGCAGTTCGGCTCGGGCGAGATCACCAAGTACGACTACGGCTGCACGATCGCTGCGGCGCTTACCTACTTACTTCTTCGTCAACAGGACGCCGTAGGAGCCGTCACCTTCGACGAAGCCATCCGCAGCCAGGTACCGCACCTCAGCAAGACAACACACCTCAACGCGGTACTGGCGTCACTCGATTCTCAAAAGCCAACTAAGAAAACCGACATCTTCGAAATTCTGCAGAAGGTCGCCGAGCAGCAATCCCGTCGCGGACTGATCGTTCTGATTTCTGACCTGTTCGTGCCTCGCGAAGGATTATTCAAAGGACTCAATCTGCTGCGCTACCGAGGGCACGACGTGTTGCTCTTCCACGTGCTCGACGACGCGGAACTCGATTTCGACTACTCAGGATCAACGCGTTTTGAAGGTCTCGAAGAAGCCGGCGAACTCGTCTGCGACCCGCGATCACTCCGCGAGGGTTACCTCGAAGCCATGAACCGCTACCTCGAAGAACTCCGCCGCTTCTGCTCACGCAGCAGCATCGACTACCAGACAATCCGAACCAGCGAACACATCGACGCCGTCCTCGCCCACTACCTCAACCACCGCATCGGCATGCAGCAATCGGGTCGGCAGTAACTCAACACTAATTTCAAAAGGAATGAGAACCACGAAATACGCAAAACACACGAAAAATGAACGCCGGACCGTCCGAAGTTTTCGTGTATTTCGTTTCTTTCGTGGTTGAAAATAACTGGTAATGGAAACCTGGATCGCGTCACATTTTCTGAATCCAGCGTTCGTGCTCGGCGGCGCGGCTCTTGTCGCATCGCCGATCATTATCCATTTGATCAATCGAATGCGCTATCGCCGAGTTCAATTCGCGGCGATGGAGTTTCTGCTGCAGAGTCAACGTCGCAACCGACGCCGCATCCTGATCGAACAACTGCTTCTGTTGTTGCTGAGAATTCTGATCGTCCTAGGCATTGTCGCTCTAATTTCCCGACTCGTACTCGACCCAAGCGAACTCAGTTTGTTCCAGGGAGCGCAGTCTCACCACGTCGTCGTGCTGGACGACAGCGGCTCGATGCAGGATCAGATTGGCGATTCGACTGCCTGGGACGAATCAATTAATATCGTTCGCAAACTTGTCGCAGAAGGTTCGCGACGACCGGGCACGCAGAAGTTCACGCTGCTGACGCTTTCGAATCCCGACCAGCCGCTGGTTACACAGAGGGATGTTGATGAGACATTCCTGGTGGAACTCGACGGGAAACTGCGAAATCAGAAATGCACGCACCAGACGCTGGACCTGGTAAAAGGTCTCGAAGGTGCCAGCAATGTCCTGCTGGAAGACCGCGCGACCGTGCGTCATCTGCACGTGATCTCGGATTATCGCCAACCCGACTGGCAGGAACAGCAATCCCTGTCGCAGATTGTGAAGGAACTCGATTCAGCTGGCGTGACGATCAATCTGGTCAAAACGGTCGGACGACGAAACGGCAATCTGGGCATCACCAGCCTGTCTGGCGATCTGCAGGTCGCTTCAGTCGGTGTTCCCGTTCGGTTCGCTTTGTCGATCCAGAATTTCAGCGACCAGGTCGCGACAAAGGTTCCGGTCAACATTTTTCAGGACGGCCAGAAGTTGCCGCTGACCGTCAATTTTGATCGAGTGGAATCGGGCGTTGCAGTTGATCAGGAATTCGATCTCACATTTGATTCTCCCGGTCGACACCGAGTCGATCTACGGCTCGGACCGGATTCGCTGATGGCTGACAATTCGCGATTTGTTTCGGTCGAAGTCTCACCGGTAAATCGCGTCCTGATTATCGAAGGCAATCCCGCAAACGACGACGGCGAATACCTAGTCGATGCTCTGGCGGCTGATCCCGGAATCACGGGTTACTCGGCTCAGTTGGAAACCGTCGACTATCTGCGTCGCCGATCGATCGACGAGTTTCAAAGCGTCTTCATGCTGAATGTGTCGTCTCTTCCAGAAGACGCGCTGGCACCGCTGGAAGAATTCGTCAAAGGTGGCGGCGGGCTGGCCTGGTTCCTGGGAGATGAAATTCGACCGTCCTACTACATCTCAGAACTCTACAACGGCGGAACGGGATTGTTCCCGATCAAGATCGGCATCGTCGCGGACCAGACTCAATCGTCGGGAGATTCAGAACCCGATACCGAGTTTTCCGAGCATCCGATCTTCGGAGTTTTCCAGGGGCAGGAGAATCCGTTTACCGAGCTGACTCGCGTCTTTGAGTACTTCCCAGTGTCCGCCGACTGGGAAGTCGACGACCAGCAACGTGGCGACAACGTCCAAACGATCGCTCGATTGACGAACCGACAGCCACTGGCCTTCACGTCGCCGTTCGGAAAAGGGACGGTCTTCACGTGTCTTACTTCCTGCGGACCAGCGTGGAACAACTGGGCGCGGTATCCGAGCTTCGTACCGACCATGCTGGACCTCGAAAAATTCATCGCCCGACGCGATCGCATCCTGGAAACTCGCCAGGTTGGTGAACCAATCCAACTTTCACTTAACCCCGCTGAGTATCTCGATGAAGTGGAAATATTTGACCCCGGCGACACGGACAGTCCAACGAGGTTGAAAGCCGCTCCGGCCAACACCGAGTCAAGGACTTCCGATACTCAGCCCGCAACCACGCTGCCGGTCCGTCTCCAGGCAACGTACCGCGACACCGACATTCCAGGAATCTACCGCGTGCGTCTGCTCGATCAGAATCAAACGCCCGTTGAGCGATGGGTTACGTTTAATGTGCCGGTTGAAGAAAGCGATCTGTCGCTGGCAGGGACGGAGCTGATTCGTAAACAACTCGGAGACAACCTGGAAATTCAGATTCACGAGCCCGGCGAATTCTCATGGATCGCCGGCCGGGATGCCGGTCAGGAAGTCCGCTTCTGGTTACTCGTCATTCTGTTCGTCATTCTGCTGGCTGAGCAATTGCTTGCCTGCAAACTCAGTTTTCACCCGAAAAATTCGACTGCTGATTTGAAGAATTAAACAATCGCGAAGCACGGATCGAGCGATCTGATTTTCGCTGCAATGGATACTTTGTGACTGGAACTCTTACACAATCTGCCTTACTGGCCGTCGATTCGACCGGGGCATTTCGAGCGATCGAGTACGATCTCCCGGAGACGCCTTTCGAGTGGACAGTCTGCCTTGGCGTATTGGCGTTGATGCTGGTTTTCGGCACCAGAATCCTGCTACGGGATACAGCAGAACTGAATCGGTTCTGGCGATACTTTCTGATGTCGCTCCGAATTTCTGCCCTCGTCGGACTAATCGTCGTCGCGTTGAATCCACAGGAACGGACACAGAAGTTGGCGTATCGGCCGTCTCAAGTGGCAGTTCTCATCGACCGTTCGTTGTCGATGAAGTTTCCGGAAACTCAGGCTGGTCCAAACGGCTCGGAATCCGATGCCACGACAACTGCCGCCAGCGACGACTCACGGTCTCGGTCAGCCGCTGTAGCTGAGCTGCTTGGTGATTCTGGGCTTCTCGACGAATTGCGACAGAACCACGCGGTCAGCGTCTTCAGTTTTGACTCCGCCCTGAACGGTCCGCATGCCGCACTTCGATCACTGGACCCGAGAGCTGCCGCGAAGACGAACCTGGCTGGAACAGACAACGCGAGCGCCGCGGTGGATGCGGAATCTCAGTTCGATTGGGACGAGATTGTCGACCCCACCGGACTGGAAACTCGGCTTGGTGAATCTCTGTTAGAACTCATCCGTTCAATCAGCGGCCCGTCGTTATCGGGTATCGTAGTGATCACGGACGGTGCGTCGAATTCAGGTATCGACCCCAGCAAAGCAATCGATGCCGCCAAAGAACAGAAGGCTCGCATCGTCACGGTTGGTGTTGGCAGCAGGCGACAGCCGGTCAACATTCAGATCGCCAGCATTCAAGCACCGAGCGACGTGCATGTCGGAGACGCTTTTGAGATCGCAGCCTTCGTGCAAGCTCAAGGACTCGCGGGACAAGGCGCGAAAGTCGAACTGCTGGGGCGGCCGGAAGATTCAGAAGGCGATGCAAAGCCTCTGGGCACAAAAGACATCGTGCTGGCTGATGACGGCCTGCCTGTCCGAGTTTCGTTCGAGCAACTTGAGAACGTTGCCGGCGCGTGGGAGTACTTCATACGAGTTCGCTCTGATCAGCAGGTCATTGAACTGAGCGATGGTGACAACGAGCGGCGTAAATCGATCAGCATTGTTGACCGAAAAACTCGGGTGCTGGTAGTCGCCGGTGGTCCGATGCGGGATTATCAGTTTGTCCGGAACATGCTTTATCGCCATTCAGCCATTCAGACGGATGTTTGGTTGCAGACGGCTGACGCTGCCGGCGCGGTCAGTCAGGAAGCGAATAAGATCCTCACGGCGTTCCCGGAGTCAAAGGATGAACTGTTTGAATACGACGTGATTGTCGGATTCGATCCTGACTGGAACCGGCTCAGCCCGGAGCAGCTTGGGTTGGTCAGTGAATGGGTGTTTGCACAAGCTGGCGGACTGGTCGTCGTCGCCGGCGACGTCTACTCATCCAGTGTCGCCAGTGACGCAAAGCTAGAAAAAATTCGAGAGTTGTATCCGGTCGTTCTGAATCGATTTGTCAATACTGCCGGCGGACCGCAAACTGTGATTCAATCGTGGCCGTTTGAGTTTACTCGCGAAGGCAAAGAAGCAGGGTTTCTGCAGGTGACCGACGAACAGGTTTCATCAGCAGAAGTCTGGGAAGAGTTTCAGGGCGTCTACTCTGCGTACCCAACCAACGGTGCCAAAGCTGGTGCGACCGTGTATGCCTATTTCTCTGATCCTCGAACGCAGAGTGCCAGTGGACTACCCGTTCTGCTTGCTTCGCAATACTACGGCGCGGGCCGTGTCATCTATCTTGGCAGCCCCGAAATGTGGCGAATGCGGGCGATCGACGAAGTTTATTACGACCGCTTCTGGACCAAGTCAATTCGCGAAGCCGGCCAGGCTCGACTGAAGCGCGGCAACAATCGCGGAACGTTGCTGCTGGAGCGAAACCAGTTTGTCCTCGGTCAGACAGTGCGAGTTCGCGCACAGCTCACTGATCCACAATTTGATCCACTACTGGCAGAGTCAGTCCTTGCGGAAGTCTTTGATCCGAACGGCAGGCCAATGATTCCGCCGGTTCGAATGCAGCGAGACACTAACCGTGCGGGACAGTTTGTTGGCAGCTTCCGCGTGAGTTCACCGGGTGTCTGGAGAATTGATGTCCCGATCCCTCAGTCAGGTGACCAGTTATCTGAAAAGATTGATGTGGTGCTGCCCAACCTCGAAACCGACAATGCCCGGCAGAACGCTCAGTTGTTGAGACGAATCGCGGAAGACACCGGCGGGGCCTATTTTCCTCTCGCAGAAGCAGCGGATAACGTCCCAAAGCGACTGCCCAATCGGGGCGAAGAGTTTCAAATCGACCAGCAACTCAGAACTTTGTGGGACCGAGAGTGGCTGATGTATCTGCTGATCGGCCTGCTCTCGATCGAGTGGCTGACGAGGAAACTCCTGAAGCTGGCTTAATGTTGTATTTTCCACAGAAATAGACTCATGTCAGATCTTCGCCCAGAACTACAGTCGGTATTGTCGCAGCTTCGCAGTCGGATTCGTCGCTACGTTTTACTGGAAGGCGCGGCACTAATCCTCGCGCTGCTAGGTAGCTTGTTCTGGCTGAGCCTCGCGGTTGATCATGCGTGGTTTCAGGTTAGCCGATTGGAATTACCGCGTTGGTTTCGCGCCAGTTTTGATGTGGTGGTTGTCGGGCTCGTCGTGTTTCTGCTGTTGTCCTGGGTGGCGCTGCGGCTGCTGCGAAGTTACCGAACAAAAGCTCTGGCCCTCGTGCTGGAGCGGCGGTTTCCCGAACTTGATGACCGACTTGTGACGGCTGTCGAACTGGCCGAAGCAGGCTCAGCGAACCAGGGCAAACTGGCTGTCGCGATGGCTGGTCGAACAATCGACGAAGCCGTCAAAGCAACGCGGCAGCTAGATCTGGCAAGCGTCTTTGATCGTGGGCCGTTGCAGCGAGCACTCATTGCTGCCGCCGTCGCCGTTGCATCGATTGGTGGATTAGCCGTTGCCAGCAATTCGACACTGCAAACCTGGAAGGACAGTTTTATTGATCTCGACGCTGAATACTGGCGTCGCGAGACCGGGTTGATCATCCGAGTCATCGCTCAGCCTGGTGACATCGTTCGAGAGTTTGATGACCAGTTCTACAAACACGCTCGCGGTGCTGATCTCACCATTCAGATCGATGTTGAAGAAGGCCGCAAAGCTCCCGAGCGCGTGCAATTGAAATACCGATTGGCCAATGGCCGAGGCCAGGGAACGGTGCTGTGCTCACGCGTCGGCGATGATACGTTTCGGCATTCCCTGGCGGCATTGCTGGACGATGTTGAGTTCTACGTTTACGGCGGCGACTTCGTGAATCGAACTCCGTACCGCGTCCAGATCGTTGAACCACCACAACTCGAACAAGTCGAACTCGCATGCTTCTACCCGTCGTACACGCGGATGCAGAATCCGCAGTCAACGGATGAACAACCGCTTCGAGATAGTGTGCCTGTTCGCGGGACTCAGGTTGAATTGCCGAATGAAACTGAGTTTCTGCTTAACGCCAGCTGCAACAAACCGTTGACCCAGGTCCGCATGCAGTTCGGCCAGTACGAGCTAACTTTTGCTACTTCCGGGTACGGAGAGTCACGGCTTGTCCAACGTAGCGACGAAGACGAAGTTTTGGAGAATCGAAACATTCCTGCTGAGGTGTTCAGTCGATGGATTAACGCGGAGGGGACCCGAATTTCGGTGCCATTCGTACTGACAGCTTATGACACCGAGGCGGCCCGGGACCGTGCTGATTCACTGTCAACGGAAGTTGGAAAGCCGTTTATCCTGGCACCGGACACGAACCTGCGGATCTACCTGGAAGATGCAGACGGGATTCTGACGGCAGAACCATCTCGAATTCAGATTGGTGGTATCGTCGACGAATCGCCCGTCGTTGAGACAAGCCTGCGAGGAATCGGAACGTCAATTACTCGTAAGGCGTCAATTCCGATACTCGGTCGGCTGGTCGACGACTATGGGCTGGCCAGTGCTCACTTCGAATTCAAAATCGACGAGACGGAAGGATCAGCCACTCGACCATTTGACAACGCTCTGACGCCTCATAAAGACGGCAGCAACCCGCGGGAGTTCGAACTCAATCGCGACGGCCCCGAAGACTTCGAACGATTTGATGTGTTGCCGCTCGATTTATCGTTAGGGCAAAAGCTGGTGCTCAGCGTCGTCGCAACAGACGAAGACAATCTCAACGGGCCACATTCGTCGCGCGGAGAAAGATACGCCTTTAAGGTTGTCAGCAATGAAGAATTGCAGTCCGTGCTTTATCAACGTGAGCTGAATCTGCGAGCGCAGTTCGAGAGGATCATCACAGAGACGAAACAGACTCAACAGGATTTGATTCTGCATCGTTCACGGTTGGACGCGAAGAAGCGCCTACTTGCCGACAAGGACGAATCGGAAGCAGCCGACGCGGCAAAACGGATTCGCGAAATCGAGATTGCGGTTACGGCGTGCGCCGAACGGTCGCTGCATGCAGTACGAAAAAACGCAAACGAAACAGCATCTGTCGAACTTTCATTTCGGGATATTCGCGAGGAACTTGTCAATAACGGGCTTCATACTCCGCAGACGCTGGAGCGAATCGACGATCGCATCGTCAAGCCCCTCGGTTCGATCAATGCGAACGATTTCCCAGCCGTTGATGAAGCTCTGGGAGTCTTCCGCCTGACGAATGAACGTGGCAACGACGCGACGGAAGCAATCGATCACAGCGTTGAAATGCTCCGAGGCATGATCACGCGAATGGAGCGTGTACTTGCAGAAATGGAGAAGCTCAAGGAATTCCAAAAGGCGGTCGAGGAACTGAAGTTGATCCTCGAAGAGCAACGAGGGTTACTTGAGCGAACGAAGAAAGAACGAAAAAGAAAGCTTCTGCTGGAGTCGTTGCAGTAAACTGACTTTGTTAGTGAGTCAACCAGGTCGAAGTCGTAGGGTGGGCAATGCTCACCCTACTGACGGACGGAGCTGAGTCATGCGTTGTTGTTTGAAAAATGCCCGCCTCTGTTGTGTGATTCTGGTCAGCCTGTTCGCGATGGGCTCGACCAGCTTTGCACAGAACAGCCCAGCCAAGACCGCGACGCCAGCATCGCCGAAAAAAGAATTGCCGCTGGATATCGGTCAGCAGGCCGTGCTGAGTCGCTTCGACCGGTTCGAAAAAGAGCTCGTGCAGATGGCCGAGCAACTTCGAAAGGCCGATCCGGAACGAGCAGAATTGCTTTTTCGAACTCACAGCAAGAGTCAACAGGAACGCGTCATTGGCCAGATGCGGATGATTCACGAACTGCTATCCGATAAAAATCCGCAGTTTGGAGATTCAATTCAGCGTCAGGAAGGACTCGTAGCAAGCCTTGTCACGTTGCTCGATCTTCTGCAAAGCGAAAATCGAATCAGTGAAATCGAAGCCGAACGTGCTCGCGTGAAAGCGATCCTCAAGAACGTCAATAAAATGATCGGCAAAGAGAAGGACGTTCGAGCGAATACCGAGCGAGGTTCTGATCCGGACAAGTCGGCGAAAGACCAGGAAGGTGTTGCGAAAGACGCTGGCGAGTTGATCGACGAAATCAAACAGCAGGATGCAAAGAAACAGGCCGAACGAGAATCGAACAAACCGACGAGCGAAAACAATTCTGATAAGCCAGATGGTGAGAACAATAAACCGAAGGACTCTTCCTCACCTAAGGATGGTGACGCGGAACCAAAGGATCCGAAAGACAGCGATCCGCAGAACGGCGAAGGCAAACCCAAAGACGGTCAACCGAAAGATGGAGAACCTTCCAAGGGTGAGCCAAAAGACGGGCAGCCTCAGGATGGACAACCAAAAGACGGGCAAAAACCCAAAGATGGTCAGCCAAAAAACGGGCAGCCTCAATCGGGTGAACCAGGCGAGCCAAAGAATCAGCCGCAGACTCCGGGTCGAGAAGATCTCGAAGAAGCTCGGGAGGAGATGGAGAAGGCGATTCAAGAACTGAAGGAGAAGAAGGATCGCGGGAAGGCATCAAGGCATCAGGACGAAGCCATTCGACAGTTGCTCGAAGCCAAGGAGAAGCTGGAAGAAATCCTGCGGCAACTTCGTGAAGAAGAGAAGAGCCTGACATTGGCGTCACTGGAGTCGCGATTTCGCAAGATGCTCAGCATGCAACTGTTGGTCTATCAGGAAACTCTTCGATTGGACAAAGAGTCTGAAGGACAGAGTGAGAACTTAATCGCTCGAGGCAAGCAGCTGGCGACTCAGGAAGAAGAAATCCTTCAGGAAGTCGATAAGGCACTTGTTGTATTACGCGAAGAAGGTTCGTCTGTCGCGTTTCCGGAAGCTGTTCAGGCCATTCGCGAAGATTCGGCCTCGATCGTCGAATTACTCGACCAGGGAAAAGCTGGTGAGTTGACGCAGACTCTTGAGCAGGCAGTCATCGAGGCCATCGAAGAAATGGTGGACGCGCTGCAGAAAGAAATGGAAAAGAAGAAAGATGATGAGCAGAAACAAAGCCAACAGCAACAAGGTCAGCCCCAGGACAAACCGCTTGTAGATTCTCTTTCAGAAGTGAAGATGCTGCGATCATTGCAGCTCCGCGTGAATCGCCGAACCCGACAATTGGGACGCATGACCGAGGGCGATCAAGCGACGGAACCAGAATTGCGCAAGCAGTTCAAAACTCTTTCCGGACGGCAGTTGCGAATTCAGCGGGCGACGTACGATCTTTCAACTGGTCGAAACAAGTAGTCAGTTGATACTGAACGACGAACGAGTTCCCCGGCGATCGATCCGTGAAGTACTGTGCAGTCTTTGCCGCAGACAGTCTGGAGTTTGGTCCGTAGCGCCGGCCGATTGTGCCGTTTCTGAGAGTCTCATCGCGCAGACAATTGTCGCATTGTCAGCTCGGGCAGGATTTCCATGTTTGCCTGTCAAAGAGAATCTAAGCTGAATGTGTTTGCTGAAGTTTTGAAGCTATCGTTGATGATCGTCCTAACGTGACAAACCGGATTCAATTCGGAATCAGCCAGTCACAGCAGGACGCGGTCGTTGAGTGTGTGATTAGAAGAGTTGATACTCGCACTACTGTATTTGCTGGCTCAAAGACCTTCTGACAATTTCAAGATCCTATATTGCGAAACTGTTTCGGTGGATGGCTTGTTGCGGTCAGTCCTGATGACACGCTGACACTTTGTGTTCTCGGTGGTGTCCATCGTCCTGGAGCAACCTGGTGGTCACACTACACCGATTGATAATTGAGATATTTAGTTTGCTGAGATATTGAAGTGGTGGGGATGGATGTCCTTGTCCACGCTGAGCGGGAGGCTCGTTGGCATCTGCTTCTGCAGATGCACATCTTGTGACGTGAGAGGTCACCTTCCCGATGTTCTGCTTTTGCGGGCCAATCCGACATTTGTTTCATGCACCGCGCCGTCGGTCCAGGGACCGATTTACGGCGCAGGTTGGTGCAAAATGGAACGTGCGGGCCGAGATTCTGGAATCGCGATTACTGCTCGCGGCGACTCTTGATCCAGCAACTGGCGTCTTGTCGATTGTCGGGACACATTACGGCGATCATGTCATCGTCGAATCGGTTGACGCGGCTGAGATTCGGGTCACGCATAACTCAAAGACATCAACGTACCCACTGGCCTCAGTCAGCTCGGTGTCTTTTCTGGGAAAAGGTGGCCGCGATCATTTCGAGAATCTCACTGCGATTCCGTCCGCGGCAATGGGAGGACCCGGTCCCGATACGATTATTGGTGGCTCCGGTAACGACTCGCTGCTTGGCGGAACGGGAAGCGACCTGCTTTCCGGAAACGAGGGCGATGATACTCTCACCGGACACGGCGGAAGTGGCGACACGTTGGATGGTGGACCAGGCAACGATCAACTGGACGGTGGCCAGGGCAGCGACACCCTCAAGGGTGGCGATGGAGCGGACAACCTTGATGGCGGCGACGGTAATGATTCCGTTTCGGCCGGCTCTGGCGACGACACGCTGATCGGCGGCGGCAATCGCGATTCGCTGGACGGCGGGAATGGTGATGACCTCATCCAGAGCGTCGCGAGCATGAAACAAAAAGTCGTCCATGTGACGACTTTGTCGCCAGACGGTCCTGGCTCACTGACAGACGCCATCTCAAAAGGCAATCGTCATGTCGTGTTCGATGTTGGAGGCATCATCGATCTCCGCAGCACTTCCGCCGAACGTCCCGACTACGAAATTCTGCTGACGAATTCCAACATCACGATTGACGGCAGCACCGCTCCATCGCCAGGTATCTCAATCGTCGGCGCGCGAATCCTCATTCAGAACGCGTCGAACGTCACGATCAAGCACATCACGCTGATTCAGGGTGATGACACGGTCGGAGTGAGTAACCGCGGGCAACGAGACACGTTGACGATTCAAGCATCCGAAGACGTTCTTATCCAGAACGTGTCGCTCTTCTGGTCGCAGGACGAACTTGCCGACATCTGGGCGGGGTCGCGGCGAGTAACATTCGATCGAGTGTTGTTTGCCGAGCCGCTCGACAAAGACAACCACGCTCATGGCTTGCTCGCCGGGGCGGGTGCAACGGAAGTGACGATCAGCAATTCCGTGTTTACAAGCCCGCGAAAACGTGCACCAAAATTTGCTTTTGGCACAGCTCTCGACGGTCACACCGGCGGGCTGATGGTCAACAACATTATCTATAATCCACTTAGTCGGACGGTCATCGTGGGCGATGGCGCTCAAGTCGCTGCGGTTGGCAATCTCGTAATTCCAGGGCGAAATTCGCAGAGGCACATCGCGTTACTGGAAGCTCAGCCGGACGTTGGTGCCGGAACGGAGATCTACCTGTCGGACAACTTTTTCCAGGATGCCGATCAGGTCATGGAGCCGAACGAGGGACGGACCACACCGTTGTTTACGGCTCCCGTCGACTTCGACAATCCAGAAGCCTACGACTGGAATGTGTCCTATAAGGCAGGTGTCGGCTCAATCCGCGGTTTGACGGCTGAAGGCGTCTACGACCCGGAAGTCAACGAACCTCCGCAACAATGGATGATCGATTCTTTGGCGGCGATGAACGTCTTGCCGGTCAGCCAGGTTTACGACCACGTACTGGCAGTCGTCGGGGCGACTCCCTGGTCAAGGACTGTCGGAAACTCGCGAGTCATCAGCGGAATCATTAACCGAACCGGTCGAAAAGTAGAAACCACGGCTGATGTTGGAGGCATGCCGGAATACGTATTCGTTCCTGCGTCTCCGGAGTCAGCTCGAATTGTGACCGCCGACGAAGCTGATTCACTTTTTGGCGGCCCGGGAAACGACACTCTAATCGGCGGCTCCGGCGACGATTATCTGAATGGCGAGTCGGGGGACGATGAAATCTCCGGTAGCGCTGGCAATGACCATCTGATTGGCGACTTTGGAAACGACACGCTGAGCGGCAATGCTGGCGATGATGTGTTGCGCGGTCGCGAAGGAGCGGATCAACTGTCTGGCGGCGTGGGAGACGACATCGCCGCGTGGCAGTCTGGCCACGGTGCCGATGTTTTTGACGGTGACATCGGAGTCGACGAACTGCAGATTGTCGGTTCTGACGGCAACGATGTGATTGAGCTATCAGCAATTGACCAGGCACTGCAAATCGAAATCGGGGCAACGCTTCTCAACGCGACGAGATTCGAAGCGGCAACGATCGAGGGTCAACAAGGCAACGATCAGATCACGACGACCGAACTCGTCGGATTTGCCAGTCAATATCCGACGTACGAATCAAACAACTTCGAAATTGTTATCAACGGCGGCGACGGTCAGGACACACTCGACGCTTCGGCATCAACCGATAGTTTTATTGGATTCACCATTAACGGCGGCAACGATGCGGACGTGATCTCGCTTCCGCTGACTCTGGCCGAGGCAATCGGCACGTCGATCCATGCGAACTCGGCATTCGGCGGCGACGGCGACGACACTATCACTGGCGGGTCTGGCGGCGAGACCATTGACGGCGGCTCAGGTTCAGACAGCATTGTCGGCAATGAAGGCTCGGACACACTTCTCGGCCAGGCCGGCGACGATACGATCGAAGGTGGAGCAGGAGCCGACACCATCGATGGCCACGATGGGGACGACGTTCTCAACGGCAACGGCGACGAGGATACACTTAATGGCGGCGCTGGAGATGATAGGATCGTTGGTGGTGGAAGCAGCGACACACTCTACGGTGGAGCTGGCCTTGACGTCCTGATTGGTAACTCCGGAAACGACTTACTGGTCGGCCATTCAGGATCAGACACGCTGGACGCCGGAGACGGTGCTGATGAACTGGTCGGCGGACTTGGTGGCGATCTGCTGGTGGGCGGCGGCGACGATGACTTACTCGACGGCGGTGCCGAGCAGGACACTCTGGCGACTGGCGGCGGCGTCGACACGCTTGTCGACACAGAGGACGACGTAATCGACGAAGCGTTCGTCAATTGGTACGTCGCAGGCTTCGTCGCTCCGTAGGGCATCGGCCGCTACGATGAGGCGACACTTTCGAAAATCGCCGGGACGCTTGAGTTCAGCATCCGTTTAGCGATTTTCGCTTTATAGCTCGTTCTCGGAAGCCCACGTTCGTGATATTTGCTGACAACCCTCTGCAGCCTTACGAGGCATGGATGCGCCGCGCGTTGGACGAAGCAGCCACCGCCTATGAGCTTGGTGAGGTCCCCGTTGGAGCGGTGATTCTTCACGGTGATTCAATCATCGGAACCGGCTACAACCAGCGTGAAACCCTTCAGGATCCCACTGCTCACGCGGAAATCATCGCTATCACTCAGGCGGCTGAATCGCTTGGCTCGTGGCGACTCACAGACTGCATGCTGGTCGTGACGCTCGAACCGTGCCCGATGTGTGCCGGAGCGATCGTACAGGCTCGGATTCCGACCGTGATTTACGGAACGACGGATCCGAAAGGCGGAGCTTGCCACACTCTGTACAACATCACGGAAGACGATCGCCTGAATCATCGATGCACCGTTCTCGGCGGCGTGATGGAACACGACTGCAAAGCGATCCTGCAGGAATTCTTCCGGGCTCGTCGGGCCGAAGGCAAGAAGTGAATCGCAGCTCGGAATCGACTACTGTTGTGGTTCGTCGTGCTCGCCTGTGCGACGCCGTAAAGCGGTGTCGTAGCCGGATTCGCAGGAATTCGGGCTATTCAAACTTCTAAATTGACCACGCTCATCTTGCGAAAGGTTATTCACCATGAGGAAGCAACTCGTCATAGCTGTTGTCGCGATTTCTGCGGCTACAACATTCTCCCGACTCTCCGTCGCTGGAAACTTGAACGCGCTGACGAAGTCAGAGTCGGCGGCGGGGTTCGAAGCACTCTTTGACGGCAACAGCCTCGACGGCGGCTGGGAACACAAGGGGAACTGGAAAGTCGAAGACGGAGTGATCACTCGCGAGGGCAAAGGCGGCAGCCTCGTTTACAAGGCGAAGAAGATTCCCGACGACTTCGAGTTGCGCTTTCAGTGGAAAGTTGCCAAAGGCAGCAACAGCGGCGTCTACTATCGCCCCGGCCAGTACGAGTACCAGATTCTCGACAACAGCGTTCACAACGACGGAAAGAATCCTCGAACCAGCGCCGCGTCACTTTACTTCTGCATGGCTCCGTCACACGACGCGACCAAGCCAGTCGGAGAGTGGAACGAAGGTCGAGTCGTCTGCAAAGGCACGATCATCCAGCACTGGCTGAACGGCAAGAAAGTCATCCACTTCGACTATTCAAATTCAAAGTGGAAGTTCAACATCGACATGCTCGAACAACGCGGAGCCAAACTGCCGGCTCGCGGAGCCCATCTTTCGCTGCAGGACCACGGCGACCCGGTCTGGTACCGCGCGATCAAACTTCGATCCCTGGCGGCCGACGAAAAACTGGACATGAAGGAAGTCGAACCGGCAAAAATCGCAGACGACGTTCTGGAAGCGGAGCGGAAGAAACTTGAAGGCATCGTCAATCGCCGCAAGAAATAGGATGGCGTGACCTCGTTCGGAATACGGCTTCATCATTCGCAGAGAGAAAATCAAGATGCTCAATTTGGCTTTGAAATTTACGACCGCGGTGGCGGTAACTGTTTCGTCGTTGGCAGGTATTTTCGCGCAGCAGTCTGACGCCGCGGACAAGCGACCAAACATCCTGTTCATCATCGTCGACGATCAGTCGCCGTTTGATCTGAAAATCTACAACTCTGACTCAAAGCTCGACACGCCAAACATCGACCGCCTGGCCGCTGAAGGCATGGTCCTGGACGGTGCTTATCACATGGGTTCGTTCAGCGGAGCGGTCTGCACGCCGTCGCGTCACATGGTGATGTGCGGCCGCACGGTCTGGCATCTTCCGAACTGGAGAGGTGCGATCGAATCCG
This sequence comes from uncultured Planctomycetaceae bacterium, assembly GCA_943787265.1. GTDB lineage: Bacteria > Planctomycetota > Planctomycetia > Planctomycetales > Planctomycetaceae > JABMPE01. The sequence goes on from CALSLT010000007.1 coordinate 329,640, forward strand.
GGTTGTGTCCACCGAATCTTGAGCAATCTACAATGGCTGCCGTCTTCAATAAGGCTGGCTTCAGCACAATGCGAACCTGCAAGAGGGGCAACAGCTACGAAGGAGCGAACAAGCAGTTCACTGTTCGACACGACGCGACCAAACGAGGCGGTACTGACGAAACCGGCAGCGTCTGGCACGGCGATCAGGTCATGAACTACCTGAACAATCGCGAGACAAGCAAGGACGAGAAGCCGTTTCTAATCTACTTCGGATTTTCGCACCCGCACGACACGCGAGACGGAACACCGGAACTGCTCCAAAAATACGGAGCCGTCAACCACAAAGACAAACAGAATCTTCCGCCCGCCAATCCGAAGCAACCAGCTTTGCCGGTCAACTATCTGTCGAAGCATCCCTTCCATCACGGCCACCCTAACCTGCGTGACGAAGTTTCCGTCAGCGGCGTCTGGGAGAAACGCGACGAGCGAACCATCCGCAACGAACTCGGCCGCGAGTTCGCCTGCGACGAAAACATCGACATTCAGGTTGGACGCGTTCTCAAGCAGCTCGAAGAAATGGGCGAACTCGACAACACCTACATCGTCTACACCGCCGACCACGGTATGGCGATCGGTCGACACGGACTGCAAGGAAAGCAGAATCTCTATCAACACACGTGGCGAGTGCCTTACATCGTGAAAGGCCCTGGCATCAAAGCTGGCTCGCGCTCCACCGGGAACGTTTACCTGCTCGACTCACTGTCAACGATCTGCGATCTCGCTGACGTCGACGCCCCGAAATCCAGCGAAGGCATCAGCTTCAAGCCAGTTCTGACAGGCAAGAAAGAAGCAGTTCGCGACACACTTTTCGGCACCTACAGCGGCGGCACAAAACCAGGCATGCGTTGCGTCCGCAAAGGCGACTGGAAGCTGATCAAGTACGACGTGATGGAAGGCAAAGTCCGCGAAACGCAACTCTTCAACCTGGCCGAAAACCCCCACGAGTTCATCGCCGCGCACAACCGCAAATCACCAATGGAAACAAACCTCGCCAGCAACCCGGCCCATGCCGATAAGCTGGCCGAAATGGAGGCCGTCCTCCTCGCCGAAATGCGCCGCCTCAACGACCCCTACCGACTGTGGAACCAACCCGACGACGGCCTGGAACCACCAAAGCCCGCACCACGCCGCAGGAAGGCTCCGAAGAAGAAACCCCAGTAGGGAGAACGGCCCGACGCCAGAACTTTTGATGTGAACTTGGATTGAAGTTCATTCCTGATGCCACATTGTGCTGGAATTTCGAATTTGATTCTCATCGCAGTCACGAAAGAACCGTGAATGATGCGTTTGCCTCCAACCACGTCTCAGCGGTTCGCTATGTGTTGTGCCGCGCTAATCGGCCTCTCAATGAGCGCCTCGCTCAATGGGCAGGAAGTTTCGATATCAACGCTGCCAGACATTCCGCAGACGGGACTACATCTTGATCTTGGAGAACCAGCGAAGCAGCTGATCCCAGCCGCCGGCGGTCGCATCATTTTGATTCGATACTCAAATTCACCGAAGCTGGGAGTGTTTAATGCAGCAACGCTCGAAATCACCGGGTACATCCCTCTGCCTGAGGGTGACGTTCTGGTTGCCGGCGGACGGGAATGCGCCGTTGTTGTAGGCACTTCCACTGGAATCATCGAGAGGTGGTCGCTGGATTCTCTGTCACAAGTGGCAAGGGGAACTCTTGACGTTGATTTGCCGCTCATCAGTGTCGGTCTGGGAGCTGATTCGGCGGGACCGTTGATCGTCGTTGAACGTGCAGATCAGAAATACCAACCGTTTTCAAATTTGCGAATTCTCTCCCTTGATACATTCAAACCTGTCGTCCGAAAACTGGTAAAATCGAGCCAGAAAAGGCGGAAATGGGGGCCATTCACTGGTGTCACCGTTTCCGATGACGGTCGTACCTGCCTGATGAGTGGCCGTCCATATCCAGTAGCGTTGAGGCTGTTTGGAAATGTAGGGTTTGCTATTGAACACCGGGGAGGCCACGCAACTCAGATTGGCCCTGGTGGACAGCTCTCGTATAACGGTGTCGGATATTTTCTGGGTGAAGCACATTTGGCCCATGACCCGAGGACTATTCTCACTCCCACGCGTCTGCCTTACTGCTTTGTAGCCGACAAGGACGGTGGCGTTTACATGGCGGGTGATGAGCGTCCGTTCGCTTCACTACGATCGCTTGGGTTTGATTCGATACCGGATCGGAAGCAGGCGTCAAACCTGATTCAGATTGTCCCTGCTCTCAAAGTGGCGATCGTATTGGCTAGTAACATACTCGAAGTCCGGGAGTTGGATGTGAATCTACTCGCTAGTCAGATCGAGGAACCTTACTTTCGCATTACAGACAGTCCGCCGATCGAAGTTCGTGCTGGAGACACATTTGAGTACACCCCAGCCGTCGACTCGAATCGCACCGATCTTTCGTGGGTACTTGAGCGGGCGCCAAGCCGTATGTCGGTTAGCAAAACAGGTCAATTTACCTGGCCGGTGCCAGAGAGATTCAAAGATACGACCGCTTCTGTGTGGTTCCGCGTGAAGGATGGGGCCAAAGTTGTCTGGTCTCAATCATTTCTTGTCAGTTGCCCTGGTGAACCCAGCGAATACGAAGTCCAGGCACTCCATGATCCAGTGAGCAGCGAGCCGCCACCGAAACCCAAGAAATCGTCTCCGCCGACCTCGATCCCCAGCCCGACTCCAATCACTCGTCCGCCTACCCGACCAACAGACTGGTACTTCGTGCTGATGGTCGCCGTGGTCGTAGCGGTCGTCTGCATAGTACCTGCTCTGTACTGGTACGTTAGAAAAAACAGTCAACGATTAGGTCGTCATACTAAACGAATCGCTGGCGATCATCAGGCCCGGCGACGTATCGGATTGTCCATGCAGTTGCTCGGGGGGCTCATTCTACTTGGTGCGTTGATTGGAATAACGAGTGTAACATCCAAATTTGAGTCGACAGAGGAAGCGGCAAGGCAGGCAGACAATCAGAGGCGCGCCGTCGGTATGGGCTATTCGGCCTCTCGACATCCACGGCACGTAGCGGATGCAAGAACTCATGCAAACCTGAAAGCCTTCGCCGCTGAAGAGCAACTCGAAGGACAGGGGGAGCATCTTGTCACGACTGCCGAGTGGATCTACTTGGCAGTGGGTGTCGGTATTATTCTTGTTGTTATGGGCACCGTACTCCGTCAACGGTCGAAGAAAGTCAACAAGGAAATACCGACAGGACGCCACATCCGTCGACGAAAACGTATTTGAAGTCCCACAATCATGGGTGACCCCGGTTGATTTCCACAGAATCGGGTGGCACAGATTGCTTGCCAATCTGTGTGCGAAGCACAAGAGACCGATTTCAGGTGAGATGCCGAATCCAGACCAACTGACTCCTGTCGTTACACGACCGTGTTTGCAAGCAAACACGACCACCCGATGATCAATGAGAAGCTCAAACGGACGATGGCCGACGATCAGAAGTACGTTCAGTTCGTCACCGTCTCGTGTCATCATCGACGAAACCGGCTGGACCTTGATCACCCAAAGAAAGTTCCGCTCGGCGTCCTCAATCATCAAATGGGAGCCGACAAAGGCAAAGCGCGTCAGCTTCGTCATCATCCCTGACCACGCGTACGCCTTGATCCAGCTGCCCGAGACAGAAAAACTCAGCCGATTTCTGCCCGGCTGGGCCTTGGCTCAGCTTGTTGAACAATGCTATTGCCAAATTTCGATCCGACCTGATTATCACTCGGTTGCCTGGCGAGGCGAGCCCTTCAACAATCGTGGCATCACGAGTTCTATCCAGCAACCACCGGAAATGAGATTGATGATGCTCATGAATCCTGAGAGACGGCAGACAAACTGCGACATTTTCGACGGCAGACGCCCCAGCATTTGCTGGCGGGCTGGCATCAGTTTGCTGGTTGTGCTTTGTGGCTGGCTTTGCCTGAATGCTCAGGCTTTCGCTGAGGCGGCGAAACGGCCGAATGTCATCGTCATCATGGCGGACGATATCGGGGTGGACGGGCTTAACTGTTATGGGGGGACCAGTTATCGGACTCCGCGGCTGGATCGGATGGCGGCGGAAGGGCAGCGGTTTACTCATGCGTATGCTCAGCCGCTGTGCACTAACACTCGCATTCAGTTGATGACGGGGCTCTACAATAATCGAAACTGGTTGTACTTCGGGTGTCTGGATCCCAAAGCAAAGACGTTCGGGCACTGGATGAAAGATGCCGGCTACAACACGTGCATCGCCGGTAAGTGGCAGCTTCAAAGTTACGACCCGCCCGACTATCCCGGTTCGGAATTGCGACGTGACAAAGGGATGAAAGTCTGGGACGCGGGATTCGATGAGTACTCGTTGTGGCACACAGCTCACACGGAAGACAAAGGACCTCGGTATGCCGACCCGGTGATCTTTCAGAATGGAAAGTTTCGCACGGACACCAAAGGCAAATACGGCGAGGACATCTGGGTCGAGTTCATTCACGACTACATGAAGCGACACCGCAACGATGACGAGCCGTTCTTTGTTTACTACCCGATGACGCTGCCTCACTGGCCGTTCGTGCCGACGCCGCGCAGCGAAGACTGGGGCATCGAAGAGAAGATGCATCCACCGCTGGGCACGACCGGCGGAGACACCAAATACTTCCCGGACATGGTCGCTTACATGGATGAAGTCGTCGGGCGAGTGATCGATTCGGTCGACGAACTTGGCCTGAAAGAAAACACGCTCATTCTGTACTACGGAGACAACGGAACGGATCGAAGAGTCGTGTCGCAAACGACGTTCGGCGAAGTCGTCGGTGGAAAAGGAGCGACGACGAACGCGGGAACTCACGTGCCGCTGATCGCTCGCTGGCCCGGACGAATCAAGGCGGGGATCAACGACAACCTGGTGGACTCAACGGACTTCCTGCCGACGATTCTTGACGCTGCTCATAAGCCTGTGCCGAAAGCTGCGAAGCTGGACGGTCGAAGTTTCTATCCGCAGCTAATGGGGAAAGCCGGCACGCCTCGCGAGTGGGTCTTCTGCCATTACGATCCTCGGCCAGGCTGGGACAAGGATAAGTTCCGCATGCAACGCTTTGCTCGCGACAAGCAGTTCAAGCTGTACGGCAACGGTAAGCTGTATCACATCCCGCGAGACTTGACCGAGCTACGCCCGATCCCCACTCAGTACGACTGGGATGAGTCAGCGGCCGCGCGGGAGACGTTGCAGGCCGTGCTGGATGAAATGCCGGCTCCGCTGCCGAAGTGAGAGAGCGATCAGACTGACTTTGAACGCAGAGGTCGCTGATGAGAAAAACACAGAGAAAAAGGAGACTCTGGCTGACTTAGCCACGCCAAGCGAACTTCAAGCGAGCGGCGGGCGTAAGCCTGCCGTTGCTTACCCAGTCGGCTTACGCCGACGGCTCGCCTGCGTTACGCGAGGGTGCCAGTCGATTGTTCTTCGACTTCGTCAGGCAGAGCCTCACCTACGGAACGAAACCTGACCTATGCGGCGATGCGGATTGGTTCCTGCACAGGCTGCTGCATTGCCAGGACTTCGTTGACCATGTTGCCGTAGTCTTCAGCGCCGTTGCATTTTGAGTCGTAGTCAAACACTGACTGACCATAGCTGGGAGCTTCGGCGAGTTTGATGTTTCGGCGGATGCGGCTTTCGAAGATCTTTGCTCCGGACCAGGGAGTGTCGCCTTCGCTGCGGGTCAGGAAGTCGTTCAGATCGTCGCAAACGTCTGCGGCCAGACGCGTGCCGGTTTCGTAAAGGCACAGCATGATGCCGGTGACTTTGAGGTTTCGGTTGAGCCGTCGAGAGACCAGCGCCGTCGTCGACAGAAGTTTCGACAGGCCCTGCAGCGCGAAGAAGTGTGGCTGCAACGGAATGAAGACTTCGGACGCGGCGGTTAGCGCGTTGACGGTCAGAACGCCCAGCGACGGAGGGCAATCCATGATTACGTATTCAAACGCGTTGGATTCGGCAATCAGGTTCAGCGCGTCGCGGAGAACGGTTTCTCGGTTGGGAGCATCGACCAGTTCCAGTTCGGCGGCGGCCAGATCGACGTTTGAGGCAGCGATCCAAAGATTGTCGCTGACCATGTGTCGGACTTCGCCGATCGTCTTCACGCTGGAGAAGACATCGTAAATGGTCGGAGTATCGCCGACGGCTTCGTAGCCAAGGTGCAGCGAAGCGTGGCCCTGAGGGTCGAGGTCGATCAGCAGTACTCGCTTGCCCTGCCGAGCCAGTCCGGCGGCAAGATTCACGCTGCTGGTGGTTTTTCCGACTCCACCCTTCTGGTTCATAATCGCGATAGTACGCATCGGAATCCTTTCCTGACGTCGCTGGCCCCGTTCCATTCCGGGGCCGAAAACCGCATGGAGTCTGTCTTAAATCATGTCGCCGTGAGCCGAACGCGCTAGCGTCGGGCCTCTGCGCCGTAAAACACGGCAGAACCAAGGCCCGCGGCTAGCGCCGTCGGCTCACGAAAATCTAAGATCTGACGCGGCGGGCAGAGTATAGCTGCCCGTTGCGAATTGCCGGAAGATCGCTTTAAAGCGTTGAGCAGTCACCAGATAGCGACAACTGGGCCGCAATCTTCGCGGCCTCGATCATCCCCTCGGTGGAGGCGACGCCCTGCCCTGCGATGTCGAAAGCGGTTCCGTGGCTGGGGCTTGTGCGAACGATTGGCAGCCCGAGCGTGATGTTTACGGCTCGGTCGAAGCCGATCAGCTTCAGAGCAATGTGTCCCTGATCGTGGTACATCGCGACGACGCCGTCGAATTCGCCACCGACCGCACGGCGAAGGAGTGCGTCGGCAGGAATTGGCCCGGCGGTGTTGATCTCGTTCTGGAGGCATTGCTCGACGGCGGGCGCGATTAGACGAGCCTCCTCATCGCCGAACAATCCTTCTTCTCCGGCGTGGGGATTCAGGGCGCACACCCCGACCCGCGGAGCATCGCAGCCAACTCGCCGCATGAACGAATCCATCAGCCGGATGTTGCTGGCGATGAGTTCGGTGGAAAGAAGTTTCGGAACGCTGGCGATAGACGTGTGCAGCGTTGTGTGAACGACTCCCAGACCGTTCGGCGATTTTACGATGTCTCCTGGCGGCAGGTAGAGCATCATGGCAAACTCGTCGACTTCGCAGACGTCGCCCAGGATTTCCGTGTGGCCGGGGTAATCCAGCCCCGCCGCTCGAAGAGCTGCCTTATTAAGTGGTCCGGTCGTGATGCCGGCAATTGTTCCGGCGAGTGCTGCTTTTGTTGCGGCGACGAGACAGTCGTAGGCGGCCTGGCCAGCTCGCGAATCGATCGCCCCAAGTGGAACATCGGCAACGTCATCGCCACACGCTTTCACGCAAGGCAGAACCTGAATATCGGCGTCGCTGGTGATCGATGGTTGCCAGTCGGTCAAAACCTCGAAATCGGAAACCTCTTCAATGCGAAGAGGAGTGTTCGTGAGCTGAGCCGCTCGCTGAAGAACAACGGGATGACCGACCGCTACCGGGTTACAGATCGATCGAAGTTGTGAGTCAGTCGCCGCGCGGACGACGACTTCCGGACCGATGCCAGCCGCATCGCCCATCGTCAGGGCAATGATTGGCAGCGTCGAGCGTCCAGAATCCGAATCGTTTGATGTCGCCGTGTTCTGCATTTTTGAACGTTCACGCGATTAGGTGCTGTGGATTTACTGTTGAAAGGTTTCACGTAAAGTCGCGAAGCCGCTAAGAAATATGAGAGCTAACGAAGATGTTCGAATGCGTTTGAAGTGTCGGCGGTATAGTCGCCGCGGTTCTGAATGAGAAGTCGTGGACGACCAATCCCGATCCTTCGGCGGATTTGGGATAATCGATGCAGGCATTCCGGCGAATTGCGAGCTACATTCAAGTGACGCCAGAATCAGGCGGCCACAAGCTTCCGTTTCCGAATGAGTGATCCAGCATGTCTACCGAAAAACCAGTTCGACTGATGTCGCTCGACGCGTACCGCGGTTTCGTCATGTTGCTGATGGCGTCCAGCGGGTTGGCTTTAACGAGAATCTCTGGTGACGACCGAGTTCTGACTCAGTTTGACGGTACGGAATGGGCCGGTGCCTGGAGAACTCTTTGGGACACGCTCGACTACCAGCTTTCGCACGTCGCGTGGACAGGGTGTTCGGCCTGGGATCTGATTCAGCCGAGTTTCATGTTCATGGTCGGCGTGTCTCTGCCGTTTTCGATGGCTCGCCGGGATGCTGAAGGAACCGCTGGCTGGCGAAGTTTCCTGCACGCTGTGTGGCGATCCGTTGTTCTGGTCGGGCTGGGAGTCGCTCTGTCGTCGAGAATCGACAACGGCATCATGTCCTTCACGTTTGCCAATGTGCTTTGCCAGATCGGACTTGGTTATTCGTTTCTGTACTTGCTTCGTGGCCTCAGTTTGAAAGGGCTTGCTGCTTCTGCGACCGTCGTCCTGGTTGGATACGGAGCCTGGTTTGCGTTGCAGCCGATCGATCAGGCTGAAGTCGATCTCACAAAGCAATACCTGACCGAACGCGCTGCCGAACCGAGTCTCGCCGAACTGGACTGGTCTCAGTTTCGCGAAGGAAGCTGGGCGGCTCACTGGAACAAGCACACGAATGCGGCAGCGCAGGTTGATCGCGACTTGCTGAATCGACTGCCGCGGCTCGAAGAATCCTGGAACGGCAAAGGCTTCTGGGCCAACCGCGGTGGGTACCAGACTCTGAACTTCATCCCGTCTCTGGCGACGATGATTTTCGGACTGATGGCCGGGCTAGTGTTGCGAAGTGACCGAGACGACGGGGCTCGTCTGAAGTGGCTGTTCTGTGCCGGGCTGGCGTGTCTGGGAATCGGAATGGCGGCGGATTCGACGCTGTGGCCAACTCAATGGTTGCCGATCGGTCTGCAGCAGCAGTTGTACGAGTACTCATGGTCTGTCTGCCCCGCCGTTAAGCGAATCTGGAGTCCGACGTGGGCAGTGTTCGCGGCGGGCTGGACATTCTGGATGCTTGGGTTTTTCTATTGGCTTGTCGAAGTCATGGGCTGCCGACGGCTCGTCACCCCGTTCGCGATTGTCGGTCTGAATTCGATCGCGATGTACTGCATGGCTCAGCTCTTCAAAGGCTGGATTGGTGGAGCCATGCGGACGGTCGCTGAGACAGTCGACCAGATCGGCGGATGGTCGGACGGACTCGGCTGGTGGCTGAGTGCCGACACATTTGCTTACGCACCGGTGCTGGATTACTCGCTGCGTCTGTTCGCGATGTGGTGCGTTTGCTACTGGATGTATCGCCGCAGTTTGTACATCCACATCTGACGTCGCTCGGCGGTTGGGTGGTGCGTCAGGGCGCACCCTACGACTCTGCGAAGTCGCGCCTGTCGGGAATCTACGGAATGCCCTCTCCCGCGGCTGAGACCGCGACCTCTCCCACGAGTGGGAGAGGTGATGATTCTGGCCGTGCAGGTCGCATTGTCGTTTGATTGTGACACGTTGACATAGTCCGCGCCGTCCTTCTGCGCCTCGTGGTTGGAGCGTCGAGTCTCAACTGCGTCTGCCGCGCTTCCGACCGTCTTGTTTTCGGTCGTGATTTTCACCCTGGATATCGCGTGGCGATGGCTCGCCGCGCGCCGCCGTTTGCATGACAGGTCAGTCGTCGATGTTGCATCGAGGCAACATTTGGCGATCGGCGTTGATTTCGGGCATCCAGCCCGAGTGATCGATTTAGCCGGTACTTCATGGCGTTACGACTGCTTAACGCCGTGTTTCAAACTGGCAGTCTCTCTGAACAGGCCGCGTGAGGGCACCGTGGCTTGTTCGGCTTTCTCAGCGGTCGGCCGTTACGCAGCCGACGGTTGGGTCTTTTTTCACGAGATGGTTCGTTGTTTCTCCTGAATCGAATTGTCTCGTGGGAGCGCGGAAACCGGGTCTACGCAATCTTCCCGGTTTCCGCGCATTTTCCTCTCAGTCATCTCATCTCTTCTCACATCTCGAGCGTGCTATGACAAACCGATCGACCGAAACTCGCGCAACGCGAGAACACTCCTCTATTGGTGTTTCGTCATCTGACCAGCCAGCCTGGGCCGACAGTGCGGTTATCCCAGCTGCGCGACACGAGAAGTTTTCGCTTCTCTGGAATCGCTGCATGCGGCGGTCGATGAAGCGACTTTCGGAACTGGCTGAGACTGCCAGCAGTGCTCGTCAGAACCGACGCCCGCTGCGTTCACGATCGCTTTCAAAGAAATCTTCCGCGATGGAGAATCTCGAACAGCGACTGGTACTTTCAGCATTTACTCCGCAGTTGGGAGACTTCGGAGTCGAGTCGCACAATCTTCGAGAGGTTGTTCAGCAAGCCAACTCAAACGGCGAAGATGACATCATTCATCTGGGCGCCGGACTGTGGCAGCAGAACGTCGTGAACGGCCCGAATGGTCAGGAAAATGAAGCGGCAACCGGCGACTACGACCTGACTGAAGCCAATCAGACAATCATCATCGAAGGCCAGGGTGTCGGCGTCACGATCCTCGATGGCAAGCAACTGGATCGATTGTTCCACGTTCATCCGGACGTGACCGCGATCTTCAGAAACCTCACGATCACCAACGGAAAAGCCTACGACAATGGCTTCGAGGAAACTCTTCCAGACGAACGTGCTGCGATGGGCGGCGCGATTCTTGTCGAGTGGGGCACGCTGCAACTCGAAAACGTCGAGCTGCGATTGAACACGGCTCTTGGTGCCGAAGGTATCGTCAATCGGGACGGACGGGACGCTCGTGGTGGAGCCATCGCCGCTGTGCAATCGAACGTCGTCATTGACAGTTCAAAATTCTTTGACAATCGAGCCAACGCCGGCGCCGGCGGATACGGGCCGGATGGAACAAACGGAGTGAACGGTGGTGAAGGCGAGTCCGGCAACGACGGCGGCAGCGGCGGATTTGCCAGCGGAGCCGCGATCTACTCCGATGAATCGACGCTGACGATTATGGATTCGTTGTTCGATGAGAACGCGGCCAACGGAGGTCGAGGCGGCAACGGAGGCAATGGCGGCTCTGGAGATGGCGGAGCCTTTGGTGGAACCGGCGCGGGCGGTGGACAGGGCGGAAACGCTCGCGGTGGAGCTGTGTTTTTCGATTCCGGAACGCTGAGCGTATCGTCGACCGTCTTTCAGAACGGTAGCGTTCGAGGCGGCAATGCCGGACATGGCGGACGAGGAGGCCTGGGCGGACAACAGGGAAGTAGCGGTTCTCCAAACGGAGCACTTGCTGGTTCAAGCAGCGTCGGCGGTTGGGCTCAAGGGGGAGCGATCTGGGTCGGCGTGGGTGACGTGACGATCGCTCAGACTCGGATGATCGATGCGTACCTCGGCGGCGGAATCGGCGGGCGAGGTGGCGTCGGCGGGAATGGCGGAAACGCCTCGACCAATACTGGCGGACGTGGTGGAGACGGGGGCGGGGGCGGCGAAGGCGGGACGGCGGAGGGCGGTGGCTATTACCACGGTCGTGGTACGGTGACGATTCTTGAGTCGGAACTGGCTGATAACACAATCGAAGGTGGCCTCGGTGGCGAAGGCGGATCCGGTGGTTCTGCGGGCGACAGCGGGGCCGGTGGAAACCCGGCAGTCAAAGGCGGGAGCGGTGCAAACGGCGGTCAAGGAGGCAATAGTCATGGTGGCGGCCTCTTCGTACAGAACGTAGCAGCCTCAATTACCAACGTCACAGTCTCCGGTAACGAGGCTGCACCTGGCGAAGGCGGTCCTGGCGGCGGTGAAGGAGATGGCTCTGGAGGCGGAGCGTCGGGCCGTGAAGGGACGAACGCAGAACCTGGCGTCACGGAAGGTGGCGGACTTTGGAACGACGATGCGGCGGTCGTCACTCTGCGAAGTTCGACAGTCTCGAACAACATCGCCTCGGGCGGAGCGGGAAGTGGCATCTTCAGCGACGGGTCAGAAGAGTTCGTCATGGACAACTCGATCGTCGCTGGCAACGACCTCGACACTGACTTCGATGGCAAGCTGCATGACACCAGCTCAAACAACGTGATCGGAAACGGCGCGCTTGCCGAAGGGATGATCGACGGCCAGAACGGAAACCAGTTCGGCGACCGCGACGCTGTTCTTCTGGCAGGACTGGGCCCTCTGCAGGACAACGGCGGACCAACTCGGACTCACGAATTGTTGGACGGAAGCCCGGCCATCGATACTGGTCTTCGTGACGTGATTCCAGTCACCGATCAGCGCGGCGTACGACGTCCGCTACAAAGCCCGGTTGATATCGGAGCTTTCGAAGATCAGCAGGAATCCGGTGTGATGTTGCCGGCTGGCGGAGGGCAGTACACGCTGGTCGCCGACGCTGCGGACATCGTGTTGAAAGATCTGCTCAACACAGAAATCTTCCGCTACGAGTTCGCCGCACTGCTTGATCTCACGATCCTGGCGTCAGCTGACGCGGATGAGCTGACCATCGATTTCAGCCAGGGCCCTGTCTTGCCTGCAGACGGTGTCGCATTCGTTGGTGCTGTCGGAGCCGGCGATTCGCTGCAACTGATCGGTGCCTCGACAGGCTCGATCACGACATCCCTGAACAGCCCGGGCACGGGAAATGTGTCAATCGACGGCCGAGCGGCGAGCTTCGAGAACGTGCTCGACGTTACCGACCGACTGGTTGCTCAGTCTCGGACGATGCAGTTCGGATCAGAAGACGATCAGGTAATGCTTGAGAACTCATTGGAAAATGGCTTCCTTCGACTAACGTCAGGTGCATCCACAGTTGCAGCCGTTACATCGACAATCCCTACGTCGACGCTTGCCATCAACGGCGGCGACGGAAACGACGTGATCGTCATCGGCGACATCGACAACGTGATCGCCTCGCGAATGGTCGTCGACGGGCAGGCAGGCGATGACGACCTGTCAGCGGCACCAGCGAGGTTCGCCGTATCAATGACCGGTGGCGACGGTGGCGACACTCTTTGGGGTAGCCGTGGGCACGACACACTCGACGGAGCGGGCGGCGATGACTGGATCTTCGCTCGAGCTGGCAATGACATTGTGACTGGTGGCGACGGCGTTGACCGAATGAGCGGCAACAACGGAAACGACACTCTGTCCGGCGGCGACGATCGAGACTCACTCTATGGAGGTTCTGGCCGGGACAGCCTCGACGGCGGCGACGGCAATGATGTCGTACTCGGGCAGGGCGGCAGCCGCGACTTCGTTCGTGGAGGCCTCGGCGACGACGTCATCGACGGCGGGACGGGTATCGACACCGTTGAAGAAACCGGGGACGTCGATTTTCGAATCACGAAGAGTCGTCTGCTGGGAATGGGCAATGACAAACTTCGCTTTGTCGAATATGCGATTCTGACCGGCGGCGATAGCGACAACTTTTTCGATGCACGCGAGTTTGCCGGCCAGTACGCGATCTTTGACGGCGGAGCTGGCAACGACAGTCTGCTGGGCAGTGCGGGCAACGATCTGCTGTATGGAAACGTTGGCGACGACACACTCGTCGGCGGCGACGGTCAGGACTCGCTGTACGGTGTCGACGGGAAAGACTTGTTGATCGGCGGCGGCGGCAATGACCTGCTGCGTGGTCAGGATGGAGACGACACGCTGGTCGGCGATGACGGACTCGATCAACTCTTCGGTGACGCCGGAGACGATTCACTTGACGCCGGAGCGGACGCTGACGTGGCCGACGGTGGGGAAGGCAACGACACGATCTCGGGCGGCGACGGCGACGACACGTTGAATGGTGGCACTGGCAACGATGTTCTGACTGCAGACGCCGGCGATGACCAGGCTTCAGGTGATGCTGGTGACGATTCGCTCGACGGCGGTCTTGGGAATGACTCGCTGAACGGCAACGATGGACATGACCGTCTCTTCGGAAACGACGGCGCTGACGTGCTGGACGGTGGCAGCGGCGACGACGATATCCACGGCGAAGCCGGCAACGATACCGCTCGCGGCGGCAACGGAAACGACTGGCTGTTCGGCGATGAGGGAGCAGACAGTCTCGACGGAGAAGCTGGCAATGATGGCGTCGCTGGCGATGACGGAGACGACGACGTACTTGGCGGCGACGGCGATGACACACTGATCGGCGGCCTCGGAGCGGATCGCCTCTCAGCCACATCCGGCTCCAACGCGCTGCTCGGCCAGGAAGGAGACGACACGCTCAGTGGTGCTGGCACCGGTTCGGAAACACTTTCGTCTGGTGCAGGTGCAGATGTTCTTGAGAATCTCGATGCGACCGACGTCGAGGACGAATCTCTGGACTTCACAGCAGCGTTCGCCGCATCGAGTGGTCGCCTGACGGTTCTTGCCAAAGCTGATTCGATCGTTGTTGTTCGAGATCGTTTCAGCATGGTCGAGGTCAGTGTCGACGGAGTCGTTGTACCGGGCCTGGATTCTGTTCCGGTCTCGGCCGTGAAAACGATTCTTGTGCGCGGCAGCGACGGACATGACGTTGTCGACCTGGACTTTGTGTCGACTGAGATGTTCACTGGCTTGCGGCAGGATGGTGTCTTGATCCTTGGACGCGGCGGGAATGACTCGGTGATCGGAAGCGAATTCCGCGACTCCATTCTTGCTGGCGAAGGCGACGACACGATTCGGGCTGGCGACGACAACGATACCGTCCGAGCCGGCGCGGGCGACGATTCGGTCTTCGGTGAAAACGGATTGGATTCGCTGGTGGGCGACGACGGAAATGACTGGCTCGACGGCGGGAACGATGCAGACATCCTCGAAGGCAACAATGGCGACGACACACTGCGAGGACGCTCGGGCCGCGATTCATTGTTCGGCGGCAGCGGCAACGACGCCCTGGCCGGGCACAACGGTAAAGACCTGCTCACCGGACAAAGCGGAAGCGACACACTGCTCGGAGGTGATGACGACGACACACTCTATGGCGGCAGTGGTTCCGATACGTTGCTCGGCGAATTCGGCAGCGACCTAGTCAATGGCCAGGGAGGCAACGACCTGATCGCCGGCAGCCACGGTGACGGAGAAGCTCAAAACGGCGACCGACTGATTGGTCCAGAAAGCGAAATTGACGAGAGCTTTATCTTCACGGCCGAATGGGTCGAGGAAATTTGATCTCAAACGATCGGAGCCAAAAAAGAAGACCCGCCACATGGGATCGTGGTCTTCCTATTGAGTGTGGGGGTGTTGCCGTTCGTGAAGATCACCGTTTATCGGTCAGTTGTTGAAGTTCTCACGTTCGCTGCCTTCACGAGTGCACATGGCTTTCATGATGCGGAAGTCGGTGGTCTTTGAAACTGACTTTACCGAAGCATCACAAAGTGCGAAGTTGACAGTATCACGATGCCATGCGCCGAACCCAAAAAAGTGCCCGGCAGGCATAGCATTGAGATATGTGTCCATCGTCGACGGACTGGATGATGGATTTGCTCCATCAGGACCCCAGTCAGGATTGTTGTCATTGTCATCATCGGCCAGCCGCGTTAGTCCGCTGTTGCCGTCGCCCCAATATCCGAACATGCCTTCACCGAAGCAGATGGTATTCGATTCGCCGTCCCGGATGTCTCGAAAACTCACCGAGCTGTCGCGGTAGAGGATGCCGTTTGTTGTTGGACTTCCGCCCGGTGCAGTTGGCGGCGGACTGGTCCCGGTGTTTCCTCGGTACGAGAGGTAGGCATAACCACCGGTATTTGTCCCAGCAGCGGGAGCAGGACGAGCGTTCGGATAACTGCTACTGGGACAGAGGTAAGTCGGAATCACGAGCTGAATAGCTTCCTGATTATTGACTGACGTATCCTTCTGCTCGTTGAAATTCACATTTGCTGTCGCAGCTCCGACATCTGACAGAATAAACGAAGCCCAGCCCCAGTCTCCGCTGTACGTCCAGTCTGGAATGTTGACCTGAGGAACTGCTCCACCAGTCGCTGCGCTGGGAACTCCCAACGGTATGATGGCGGGTTCAGGTAAAGTGACATTCAGGGCAGGTGCGGTCGGGTTGCTGATAATTCCTGACGGAAAAGTTCGGTGCCGTTCGGCGTAGTTGTGCGTTGCCAGAACGATCTGTTTCATATTGTTGACACATTCTGATCGCCGCGCAGCTTCGCGTGCATTCTGAACGGCCGGCAACAACAACGCAGCCAACGCGGCGATGATCGCGATCACAACCAGAAGCTCGATCAGGGTAAACCCTGTTCTCGGTTTGCTGTAATTGCTGAGATTATTTTTCTGCTTCATCTGGCCTGCGCTCCAAATCGGATGACTAATCCATCTATGACTGCTTCTAAGACAGCCTCACTCGATCCAGCTTTCGCTCGACGAATTCTGTCAAAACCGTCCAAACCTTAGAGAATGGATAACTTGATCAGACTATCACCTCACTTCAGCCGTTGCAATTCGTGTCTTCACGTGTTCGAAACTCCGTGAGTAGCTCACAAAATGTCGCCAACCACCACCTGACAAGCTTGCCTGCTACCGTAAAAGGGTTTTCACGATGCTGGCATTTGCTTCGGGGAACGATAGTCCACGCAATTCGTCAACAGATTTCCACTGAAATCCGTTCTCAGGTACCGGGCGTGATACTGGAATCTCGTCAGAATCACCGTCAACCCGACAAAGCCAGAAATACAGATCCACCGACGCGTGTGCATAATCGTGCTGAACCCGCCCGAGCAAACGTCTCGGAATGACGGCAACTCCCGTTTCTTCGAGGCACTCACGGATAGCGCAGGCTTCCGGCGACTCTCCGGCTTCGCATTTACCGCCAGGGAATTCGGCCATCCCTGCCAGATCCTGTGCGGCCTGCCGAGTTCCCACGAGATAGCAACCGGCAAATTCGACGATCGCGATACCGATCTTCTTGACAGTTCGTTCGGTCATTGCAGTGGACTCTCTGGCCATTCCTGACAAGGCACGACCTCTCACGAAAACTCGCAGATTCTGCGACGACTTCGTATTTGCAATTAATTTGCATTATTTCTTCGATCCGGCTAACACCATTCAGCGCCGAGCCCGGATTTGCCGTACAACGGCCCACGGACTAAAGTCGTCCGCAGTTCATAATTTCGAATCTGATTCCCTTTAGTCTACCTGAACCAGTCTGAATTTCTCCCGGATGTCACTCTCGATCCGAAATCTCAAGAAGAGCTATGTTGAGCCTGGCGGCCGTCGATTGCCAATCCTCAACGTCGACTCTTTTGACATTGCCGACGCGGAGCAGGTCGTTCTGATCGGCTCCAGCGGCGGCGGCAAAACGACCCTCTTGAACGTCATCGCTGGCGTCACGACGGCTGACTCTGGCCAGGTCGTGATTGACGGGACCGATGTGACCAAGCTACCGGAAGCGGGTCGCGACCGGTTCCGAGCACTCAGAATCGGGTATGTCTTTCAGACGTTCAACCTTTTGCCGGCGTTTACGGCTTTAGAGAACGTTCTGCTCGGCATGAGTTTCGGCGGTCGCAAAGCTGATCGACGCCACGCCCGCGAACTTCTTAACCGTGTCGGACTGGAACGTCGCCTCGATCATCGTCCGACAAAACTTTCCGTCGGAGAACAGCAGCGAGTCGCCGTTGCACGAGCCCTCGCCAATCGTCCGTCGCTTTTGCTCGCGGATGAGCCGACCGCGAACGTCGACACGGCCAACCAGGAAAACGTCCTGAAGTTGATTCGTGAAGCGTGCACGGAAAACGGCGTCTCTCTGATGATGGTCACGCATTCTCAGGACGTGGCGGCTCAGTTCGACCGGATCGAAAAACTCAGCGACTTCAATAAGCCGGAGGCAGCCGAATGAACCTCCTGGTCATCGCATTCAAAAGTCTGAAACAGCGAGCATTGTCGTCGGCTCTCACGGCACTGAGCGTCGCTCTCGGCATCATGCTGGTTGTCTCCGTTCTTGTCGTAAACAGCGTCGTCGATAACACGTTCAATCAAAAGAGCGTTGGCGTCAGTCTGCTCATCGGCCCGCGCGGCAGCGATCTCGGCAACGTGCTCAGCGCAGTTTATCGAATCGGCAAACCCGCTGAAAATCTTCCCTGGCGAGTTCTTACTGAAGACGTCGTCAACGCTGCGGAACGGTTGCCCGGAGTGAAGAAGTCGAGCGATGTCATCGAATGGGTGATTCCCATGACGATGGGAGACGTCACTCAGGAAGGTTCCTTCCCGGTGCTTGGAACGACGCCGAAGTATTTCAAAATGGAATATGCTTCCGGGAAGAGATTCCAGAAGAAAGGTGATCTACCGGTCAATTCGTTCGATGCTCTGATCGGCGCGCGAGTGGCTCGTGAAAACGGTTGGGATATTGGTTCGCAATTCTCACTGATCCACGGTGGCGCCGACGGCCATGTTCACGACGAGAAGTTCACCGTGGTTGGGCTGCTGGCTCCAACAGGCACAGCCAATGACCAGACTGTCTTTGTAAACATCGAAGGCTTCTTCCTTATTTCCGGCCACGAGAAACCACCGAAAGACGCGATCACAAGATTGCAGGAGTTCGGTTACGAAGTCACTCCCGAACAGCAAGCGGTAATTCGAGAAGCAGCCGGCGGACATGACCACCACGATCACGCCGGTCATGACCACGGTGCTCACGCGCCACATCCGGTTCCGGATGACCTTAAAGAAGTATCGTTCATCCTCGTTCGCACAAAATCGCCGACAGCGTCCATCATGCTGGCCGCCGAGCTGAATGAAGGCATGCGTGCTCAGGCCGTTAACCCGATCATCGTGATCAGCCGGCTGATGAAGCTCTTCGTTGGAAACACGCGAAAGCTGCTGCTGTTTCTGACGGCGCTGATCGTCGTCGTGGCTGGAATCGGAATCTTCGTCAGCATTTATAATTCGATGTCCGACCGGAAGCGCGAGATCGCCATCATGCGGGCACTCGGAGCAAGTCGCGTGACCGTTTTCTCGATCATTCTTGGCGAGTCACTGCTCCTTTGTCTGGGCGGCGGCATTCTCGGACTGCTGATGGGACACGGGCTGGTCGTTGTCGCGGCCCCGTTCATCGAATCTCAGGCCGGCATTTCGGTGAATCCGTGGAGTTTCGACGTCATGGAGCTGATCCTCTTCCCGATTCTAATCGGCATGGCGACTCTGGTCGGATTTCTGCCCGGACTGACCGCGTACCGTACGGATGTCGCCGATTCGTTGAACGATTAGCGCTTGGTCAAAGCCGAATGTCAGGGTTCGCTCGTTGTAGCCGGACTCGCAAGAGTTCAGGATTTACTGTCCAAAACCGAATTCTTGCAAATCCGGCTACCTCTGCAGACAAATTATAAAAATGCTCCCGCCCGGCTCCGCGCGCTGAGCCGTGTTAGTTGCCCACTCGAGACCGAGAATTGCGAAATTCCTGGCCGATTCGGCCACGTCGACTGACATTCCCAGCCAGATTCATAAGAATCCCATCTCACGGGTCCGAGCGGCCAGTTTCGTTGCTGCTCCTCAGACGGCCCGTCTCAGCTCCGAGTGATGGCGCTCGGTTTTTCGAAGCTCACGTCCTGTTACGCAAAGTTCCGAAGAGATGAAAATTCGCAAGCTGCTCGTCGCCAACCGGTCCGAAATCGCGATTCGAGTGTTTCGGTCTGCCTACGAACTTGGCATCAAGACCGTCGCCATTTATGCGCACGAAGATCGATTTGCCCTGCATCGCTTCAAGGCTGACGAGGCGTACCAGGTCGGCCAGGTGGGAGAGCCGATCAAGTCGTACCTCGACATCGAAGGCATCGTTTCTCTGGCAAAGCGGATCGGCGTTGACGCCATTCACCCGGGATATGGCTTCCTGTCCGAGAATCCGGTTTTCGCTCAAGCGTGTGCCGATGCAGGGATCATTTTCGTCGGACCGTCAGTCGATGTTCTCAACCGACTCGGAGACAAGACTTCGGCCCGCGAGATCGCAAAGACGGCAGAAGTTCCAGTCCTCGGCGGCAGTGCAGCCGCGATCAAAGAACTGGACGAAGGACTCGAAACCGCTCGGTCTCTCGGATTTCCAATCATCCTGAAAGCGGCCCACGGCGGCGGCGGCCGTGGGATGCGAGTCGTCCAGACCGAAGACCAGTTCGCAACGTCGCTCGAGCAGGCTCAGCGGGAATCGCTCTCGGCGTTTGGTAGTTCAGACATCTTTGTCGAAAAGTTCATTTCGCGTGCGCGGCACATCGAAGTTCAGTTGCTCGGCGATCAGCACGGAAATCTGATGCACCTTTATGAGCGTGATTGCTCAGTTCAGCGGCGCCATCAGAAGGTTGTCGAAATCGCACCGGCTCCAAATCTCGACGCCGACGTCCGACAGGGACTTTGTGACGCCGCCGTGAAGATCGGGAAATCGGTTGGATACTCGAACGCCGGGACGGTCGAGTTCCTCGTCGATGCCGACACGAATCAGTTTTTCTTCATCGAGGTAAATCCTCGAATCCAGGTCGAACACACCGTGACCGAAGAGGTTACCGGCATCGACGTCGTCAAGAGTCAAATTCTGATTGCCGCTGGAACACCCCTCGACGATCCAGAGATCGACCTTGCCAGCCAGGACGAAATATCAACATCCGGATTCGCGATGCAGTGTCGAGTCACCACGGAAGACCCGACGAACGGATTCACTCCGGATTACGGACGGATCACTCACTATCGCTCAGGCAGCGGAATGGGAGTTCGCCTCGACGCTGGTTCTGCGTACTCGGGAGCGGCGGTTTATCCGTTCTACGATTCGATGCTGGTTAAGGTGACTGCTCGGTCGCGAAACTTTGACCAGGTCATCAAGCGGATGAATCGCGTCCTAGCCGAATTCCGAATCCGCGGCGTTAAGACAAACATTCCGTTCATCCAGAAGTTGCTCCGGCACGAAACGTTTATCGAAGGGCTTTGCACAACCCGCTTCATCGATGAGCACCCCGAACTGGTCGACATCCCGGAGAGAAAGAATCGTGCTCAGAAACTGCTCAGCTATGTCGGCGACGTAATCGTCAACGGAAACGAAACTGTCGCTGGCCGGGAAAAACCAACTCGACGAACACCCGCTCCAGTTCCAGCGTTTGACAAGTCGGCCGATCGGCCAATCGGAACGCGCGATCGACTCAAAGAACTCGGACCGACAAAATTCAGCCAGTGGGTACGTGAGCAGAAAGGGCTGCTGCTTACCGATACGACGTTTCGAGATGCTCACCAGTCGCTACTCGCGACGCGCGTGCGAACGGACGATCTGCTGAACATTGCCGAGGCATATTCGCGACTTGCTCCGCAATTTTTCTCGCTCGAAATGTGGGGCGGAGCGACCTTCGACACGACGATGCGGTTCCTGAAAGAATGCCCCTGGGAACGTCTCACAAGAATGCGTGAGAAGTGCCCGAACATACTTTTCCAGATGTTGCTGCGAGCTTCCAACGCCGTCGGATACACAAACTATCCCGACAACGTTGTAAAGGCGTTTGTGAAAGAAGCCGCCGATGCCGGCATGGATGTCTTCCGAATTTTCGATGCACTCAACTGGGTGCCGAATATGCAGGTGGCGATGGACGCCGTCCTGGAAACCGATGGAATCTGTGAAGCGTCGATCTGTTACACGGGCGACATCACCAACCCAGGACGTGACAAGTATTCGCTGAGCTATTACGTCGACCTGGCGAAGCAACTGGAAAAGATGGGCGCTCACATTCTGGCCATCAAAGACATGGCCGGACTCTGCAAACCTGCCGCCGCGACGCAGCTGGTCAAAGCGCTGCGTGACGAAATTGGTATCCCTATCCACTTCCACACGCACGAAACGGCCGGTACGCAAATCGCGTCGATCCTTAACGGCGCCGACGTTGGACTCGACATTGCAGATGCCGCGATGGCTCCGCTGTCCGGCGGAACGTCGCAGGTCAACCTGAACACACTCAGCGAATCGCTGCGGTTCACTGAGCGAGCGACGGGACTCGACTCTGAGCACATCGACTCGATCGCCGATTACTGGATGGCCGTCCGAGAATTCTACAAACCGTTCGAAAGCATCGGCCTGCCCGGCACGGCGGACCTCTTCAATCATGAAATGCCAGGCGGTCAATACACGAACCTGTATCAGCAGGCTCGAGCCCTCGGACTGGCCGATCAGTGGCGGGACGTTTGCCGAATTTACGCCGACGTCAACCGTCTCTTCGGAGACATCGTCAAAGTGACGCCGACTTCCAAAGCGGTTGGCGACATGGCTCTGTTCATGGTTGCCAACGATATTTCGGCCGACGACGTGATGAACGGCGAGCGTGAGTTCTCGTACCCGGCGTCGGTCATCGACCTGATCGGCGGAGCAATGGGGCAACCTCCTGGCGGTTTCCCCGAGGACGTCAAAGCTCGCATTGTCAAAGACGGCAAGTCGTTCGAAGGTCGCCCAGGCGAAACACTGCCGGATGCCGACTTCGATGCCGAAGCGAAAAGTCTCGAAGAACTACTCGGTCGAGAGCCGACGTCGCGAGAGGTCGTTACGTCCGTTCTTTATCCGCGAGTCTTCGAAGACTTCGCGAAGCATCAGCTCGAATACTCAGACACGAGTACCTTGCCGACACCAGTCTTCTTCTACGGGCTCGAAGCCGAGGAAGAGATTGCTATCGATATCGAAGAGGGCAAAACGCTCATCGTTCGTTACCTGACGACGGGAATCCCCCATCCAGACGGCCGGCGATCGGTCTTCTTCGAGCTGAACGGGCAGCCTCGCGACGTCCTGGTGATGGACAATTCTCACGAGCCCGACGTCGAAGCAAACCCGAAGGCCGACACTAACGATCCCAAACAAATCGGAGCTCAGATGCCCGGCATGGTCGTAACGGTCGCCGTCGAGCCGGGAGCCAAAGTCGCAAAAGGCCAGAAACTCTTCACGCTGGAAGCCATGAAGATGGAAACAACCGTCAGTGCTGACGCCGACGGAGTCGTAGCATCAGTCCTCGTCAAAGCCGGCAGCCAGGTAGAAACCGGCGACCTGATGCTGACCTACGAGTGACAGAACTTTTTCCTTAAATTCAGCGTCGGCGTTGGAATTTCACTCTCCCTGGGGAGAGTCGAGCCCTGGCGAGGAGAGGGGAAATACGGAATATCGTCACGCGATCTAGCCAGCTCCACGAAGTTCCCCTCTCCGCAAACTCGCAAGCTCGTTTTCGACTCTCCCCAGGGAGAGTAAAAAAGTTGTGCAGACACGAATGCGCTGGAGAGGCGAGGAGCCATTCTGTCGGCCCGGTCGCTCACCGCTTGAAGATCGGCAGGTGGTTGTTCGGGATTTGCAGAATGATGCACGACATGGCCGTCGCGTACTCATTCGAAAAAGTCAGGTCGGACCAGCTTCCGTCTTTCTGCTGATCGTTGAGTAGCTGATCGCGAATGCGCGGGAACCATCGGTTCCAGTGGTTGCCGCCGGCCTGGTACTGAGCCTGTACGGCGTAGTAATGCCCGTAGTAATAATGCGGGTCGATCATTCCGCTGGGACGGTGACGTTCCAGGTAGGCGAGTGCTCGACCGATTTCCGGGCCGTCATAAACGCCGGCGCTGTACAGAGCGGCAAGCCCAGCGGCGGAGCGGGCAAATTCACTGCGACTTCGTCTGACGAGCTGGTACCGGAACCCTCCGTCGTCATTTTGACATTGCTTCACGAACCCAATACATCGATCGACGACGTCTTTGGGAACAAACAATCCGCAATTGCGAGCAGCACGCAACGCCATGATCTGGCAGACAGTGACCGAGACGTCGGCTTCGTTCGGCTCGTTCTCGTACCGCCAGCCACCTTCTTTGTTCTGGCAGGAAATAATCAGCCGCACGGCCTTCTCGAGCTTCTCGCGAATGTCTTTGCGAGGAGTCATCCCGTAGACCTCGGCCAGGAACAGCGTCGCGAACCCGTGCCCGTACATCGGTCCGTGAGACTGACCTTCGGGCACGTTGATGTAGCCGCTCGACCGGCACGAGCTAAGCACAAAGTCCGTCGCACGTTGAATGTTGACGCCGTAAGGCCCTCGCCCAGGACTGCTCCCTGAAGACAGCCAGGCCATCCCCGCCAGAGAAACCACCGCCACGTTACGACCGTACCCGCGCCGAACTCCGAAAGCCCCGTCCTCGTTCTGCCGAACCGACAACCATTTCAGTCCGGTGTCAATTCGAGCCAGCGTGTCCGGCGTCAAAAACCGAACCCCGCTAGTTTCGACAGTTTCCGGAATCTCCGGCTCAGCAACTGCCAGCGACGCTCCCCGCCCCAGAAAGAGCCCGGCAGCTACCAGCAGCATGAACAGCTTCGAAACCGAGTCGTAATACATGGTTCTGCTTTGACGGAATCAGCGTTTGAAATCAGAGTAGCTTCACCTGATAGACCGCCGACATCGTACCAAGGCGTGACTGATTTTCGGAGGTGGCTAATCGCCTCAAAACTCACTGATAATCCTGGCTGTGGCTTTCCAGAGCCTCTGCCTCTCAGAGATGGACAATCCGTATTCTAGAAATCTTCGTGGTCGGCCCAGGCAAAGTTCGCCTCATCAAGTGATTTACCGTTACGTTGATTCTGGGCTTTGTCCCAGAATCTCTGCAAGAGATCATCAACAGCCTCTGTCGGAGTGCCCCCAAGACCGGCCTCTCCATCGGGATACCCGGTTTTCGGATCACGAACACTCAAGTTGGCTACCGCCAGATAGTCGCTATTTCCACGATCAATGACCTTTACTTTCATCTTCGCGAACGGGAACGAATCATCCAGCCATACTTCCAACTGTTCAACAACTCGGTCGATTCGAACGGTGCCTCTTGGTGTCGTAGTCATATTTTTCAAATCGCGAGTGGCTCGGGCAACTCCACAGGAGGCAAAGGGTTCGACCATTCGACATTCACAAGATGGTACACTGTGTGCTAACGCACCCAGACAACAATACAGATTTTCTGGGTCAGCCTGCCACCAGCGCCCGACCCGATCACCCCGCGTACGGCCTGCAGCCACCACGAGACGCGATGCAGAAAACCAAATCTGTACCGTTGTCCGCAACCGGGGCAGCGCTCGCGATCCGCACCGACTGCCGATCGCAAGCTAACCTCAAAGGATCGCATTTTCGAAGGACTAGCAAGAAGCTACCCGTGACACGTCTCTCTTAGTCGTTCCACTGTGCAAGGAACTTCTGAACGTGATCGGAAAACTCATCATCAATGCTTCGATCGGCTGACTCTGCGAGTTCCTGAATTGCCAAACTCCATCCACCTGCGGCCGACACTCTTTTTCTTTCATGTAGCCAGTTCGAAAAGTCAACTTGAAACGAGACACCTTCTTCAATTGCATCCATCTGCATGTATGCCAACTCGTGTCCTCGCATGATCGCTTCAAAATCTCCAAGCGTTTGAAAATACATCCGAGGCCTAAGAAGTGCATTCTCAATCAAATTGCGGCATGCTTCCCGGTAATTAGAAACCGAAGTTGATAACATCTGCGTGCTCCCATAGCGCTTTGAATTTGTCAATTGGAAGGCCCGCTGGCCCTGTCATCGCGTCATAGACACGTCCAGCCCTCACAACAACTTGATGGTAAAGCCATTGAGTCTCAACACCGCCGCGGCCGCCCAAGAATAGTTTCCCGGACATTGGCCCGGCGACTGAAATTGTGGAGATACTTCCTCCGATTGCACCATGAATCTTTGTGGCGACATCCTCACAACCGTTTCTGCAGTATTTTCCCCAAGGAATCCCGTCAAGTGCACTCAAAGTTGCGCTGACGGTCCTGGCTCCCATCGCTGCTTTTCTAGCACTGTTTGCAGCATCGAACGCATCATCAGCGGCACCAGCACCCGCCAAAGACATTGCTATGTTGATCGCCGTATCTTCTGCATGGTCAAGAGCGGCACCTGGTGCTCCACCAACAGTAGCAAGACCGTGCTGAACCTGGCTTGTGCCGTCGAGATTCGACATTGCGGCCCGAGCTTGCTGTCCTTGGAGAATACCGCTCCGAGCTGCCCGCATGTCCCTCTCGTATTGCGGGTCGCTATTGGACTCACCGAAGAGGAAAACACCCAATGACCACGTGGACGGACTCCACCAGTCCCACGCGACGGTCCCAGTGGAAGTCCCATTCGCAGCGCCAGCTACAGCTGCCAATGCGGCTTGCATTACGACTTCGTCACTGCCGCCAGCAAGATCAAGATTATGATTCAATCCGCTCATCGGTCCTGCACCGCCGGGATAGTCGTATTCGAAATCGGTAAGAGGAGCCGCCTGCGTATCGGTGTGGTAGTCCCAAGCGCTGACGATGGACCAAGTGGACTCTAACGTGGCCCACGCGTTGATGACGGCATCGTCAAGCGAAGAGAGGGACAGAGCTGTGGATAACCACTCGGATAAGTCGTCCAAGGTCAGGTTGTGCTGTTCGGCGGCGACTCCCTGGGCGAGGATGGTGAGTTCATTATCGGCGTCTTTGGCGGCCTGGCGGTCTTCGTTAATGACCGCGGTGGCGTGGGGGACGGCAGCTCCCACGTAGCTGTGGACGAAGCCGTTCCAGAAGTTGGAGTAGTCGTCGGCCAGAACTTTCGCGGCATCGACTCCATCATCGACCATTTGCAGCCACGCGCTAGTTGCACTTTGAACCGCGTTTTTGACGTGAGTGGCGACCGAGTCGACCCAGACGACTCCGGCGGCGGCCAGCTGGCTGGTCTCCAATGTGGCGGCGGCCGCCACAACGTTGACATAGCCGGTTAACGCATTGCCATAGTCGGTGGCCAGTTGTGTGGATTCGCTAGCAATGTTGTTCATCGTCGTCTGTATGTTGCCAGCCATGCCGTTGATGTAGCCCTGGTAGGCGGATGCTTCGGCGGTGATGGCGTTTTCTGCGGCAGTGGCCATTGCGTTGTAGTACTGAGTCCACGCGCCCGAGACCGCAGTCTGATCAGGATCACCAGGGAATGCGGCCGAGTAGGCAGAATCGACGGCGTTGTTAAACGCCTGCGTCGCGGCGGTGATCAGCGGGGCCGCAGTGGTGATGTATGCAACCTCGGCTCCAACGAGGCCGGTCAGGAAAGTGCTGGTTGCCGCGGCTGCGATCGTGGTCGAAGCAATATTTGCGGCGGCTTCGTCTGACAGCCAATCCGCCTCAGCGACGGCGTACGAGTTCTGTCGGGTTTCTTCTTCGGCGGCCAGATCGTTGGCAAGGTTTTCTTCTTCCAGTGAGAGCGCTTCCGCACGAGTCTCGTCAGCATCCGCGTACTTGTCTTCGCGATCTTTTTCCTCCGAGTTAACCGCTTTTGCCGCTGCCTGGCCGGCTGTGTGTTCAGCCAGCTCGAAGTTCAGTTCCGCGTCGGCGATGTCGCCGGAGACTTCGGCGGATTTCTCGGTCACGGCGATCGCGTAGTCGGCATCGATGTCGATTATGTCTTTTGCGTAGGAATCTTCGGCACCGATCTGTGTGGTGATCAAGTTGTTGGCGGCGTCAGCTGAGTCGACACCCAGCTGATATTCTGCGTTGATGATCGCGTTGTCGCGGGTCGTGTCGGCGCCGACCTGAGCCCCCACCCAGCCGGTCCATGCTCCACCGACCGCGACGGCGTAGTTGATGTCCAGAGCCGTCGTGTCGACGTAGTAGTTCTTCGCGAACTGAGCCGGGTCATCAGGATTGGGAGGCGTGCCGGGAAGACCATTCATCATGTCTTCCCAGTACTGCATCTCGGCCATCCAGTACCCATCCATGTTCGTATTGTACGTGTCCATCGCCGCTTGCTCGCCAAGACTAAATGCAGCATCTGCCCCGGACAGAGCGTTGTAGAAAATGTCCGCCGGCGAGCCGGGCGCAATTGTCATCCCCGTCGGATCGCCATAGAGCGTCGTGTTGAAACCATCGTTGGCTGCCGTCACGGCGCCGTCATAAGCCACCTGAGCGATGTTCATGTCGACGATGTACTGGTCGTAGTAGCCGTTAAGTTCTTCGACGTAGAACTCGGTGCGAGCAATCTTCGCCAGTTCCCACGGATTGTTGTGAGCCGCCGATCCTCCACCAATTCCACCGGCCGGAGCGGCGTAGTTTTCCGTGACCGTCGTGACTGAACCACTGATCGTTGTCACCGTGCTGGTCAATGTGTAGCCCGCCGGGATTGGCGGTTCTTTTTTGAACTCAGACTGAGTTCCGGTGCCTTCGGTCGGACTCCACTCGACTCGGCTGGTTGTCTCCCACGTCACTGTCGCTGGAGATGTTGACGTGTCGGTCTTTTTGGTTCGAGTGAACGAGCCACTGATTGTCTGGCCTGCCTGATTGCCATTCAGCCAGTCATCGAACTTCTGGTGAGCTGCGGCGATGTCACTATCCAGAGTCGCCTGCGCACCCTGCACCGCCGAGTCGTAGACAGCCATCGCGCTACTGACGTTCGTGTTGTACGTGGCGTCGGCTGTGTCGATTGCGCCCTGCCACGTTTCTTCAATTCCGCCCGGACCGTTCACAGCGCTGTCGTAGTCGGCGTAGTCGGAAGACGTGTTGGTATCGTAAATCCCGTCTGCTGCGAGGTACGCGGCGTCGCGAGCTGCATCGGCCGTCACCATCATCGAACTGTAAGTCGACGCGGCGTTGTTCATACCGGTTTCGTACGCAGAGTTCGCGTTGTCGATGTCCGTCTGGTACTGAGTTTCGGCGGCCGTCAACGAACTTTGTACGCCACTCAGAGCTGTGCTCCACAACGCGTCAAAGTCGATCGAACTGACGCTGCCGGGATCGTAAGCCGTGTTCGGATAAGCATTCACCACGCCGTCCCGAGTCGCAGCTTCAGTTGACTCGGTCGAGTTGTAAACTCCCAAAGCACCTGTCGGGCTGTCGTCAGTGAGCGCTTCGTACACCGAAAACGCTGACGCTTCCTGCCCCTGCAGCCAGGCATCGTGACCAGCAACCGCCGTGTTGTAGTTGCTGTCGGCGGTCGCGACGTCGGTGTCGTACTGTCCCGAAGCGCTGCTCTCGGTTCCGCTGAACTGATTGTACGCCAACGTTGTGGCCGAGTTCAGAAGTCCATCAGCAGTCGCAATTTGTCCTTCGAGCCCGGACTCGATCGACGCTACGGCGGAACTGTAAGTGTTGTAGTGCCCGCTCGTGGCCGAATTGTAAGTGCCCTCGGAAGTCGCATAGTTGCCTTCGAGCCCCGTCACTAAACCAGCGACAGTCCCATCGAACCCGGCCTGCAGCGCTCCGACATTCGTGGAATGCGTATTCTGAATTCCCTGCACAGCGGTGTCGTAACTATTGCCGAACGTGGTCACATTGTTAGTGAAGTCGGAATAGTGCCCCTGCATCGCGGAGTCGTAACCCGAAACGATTCCCTGCGCGGAACTGGTGTAGGTGTTGACGGCCGTGTCGTACGCCGTTTGAGCGTTCGTCGCATCCGTCTGAGCCTGCGACTGCGTGATGACCGGAGTCACCGACAGCAGCACGCGTTCCTCACAGACTTCGACGTCCAATGAGAATTCTGCCGCCGTTGCCGACCAGCCCCGATTTCGTCGCCGTCGAGCATGCCCACGACCACCTCGCCGCCGCTTGCTTCCTGCCGAGCCTGCGCTCCCATTCGTTTTCGCCGATCGCCCCGTCCAGTTATCCAACCAGCTTGACATCACCATGGCAGCCCGCCTTTCGTAAACGAATACACACAAAGGAGATAGACAAAATAATTGGCACGTAATCGATTCATTTCAGCCCGAAAGCGTCCACACGGGTCAGTAGAGAACCCGCCACCTATCTCTTTCGAAATTTCGTACACATCGCGGAACAGAATTCTGGAGAAATTCCAAAGAAAACAGAAATTCTCTCAAGTTGCGGCAACCGGGACTGCTTGCAAGCGCTGTCGACAGACGGTGATGAAGCCTCACGAGACAATCGCCCTCCGGCCATGCTCCATCTGCTGCCAGCAAGTTCGGCCCAGTTTGATCAGACACGGTTTGGCGTAAGACGTGGTTGCTTCGAAACGGGCGGGTCCATTGTTTCGAGGATCGGTCTCTCCCTAACATGGCGTGCTTGGAAATCCTGCCTGACGATCGTGTCTTCAATGACCGTTCCCTCTCCCGAAAATACACCCTCACTGAACAACGAGGAGAACTCGATGCTCCGCACTCTGCGAATTGCTTTGCTGTCCGTGATGACCGCCGCTGTTGTGCTGCCGATTGTGAATTCGTCAACAGCCAGCGCGGCCGACGACAAATGGGAGTCGCTCTTTGACGGGAAGACTCTCAAGAACTGGGATGGCAATCCCGCGTTCTGGAGTGTCAAAGATGGAGCCATCACCGGGCAGACGACTAAAGAGAATCCGACGAAGGGCAATACCTTCATCATCTACCGTGGTGGTGAAGTCGGAGACTTCGAACTGAAGCTGCAGTACAAGATCGTCGGCGGCAACTCGGGCATTCAGTACCGCAGCTTTGAAGTCAAAGACAACAAGTGGGTTGTCGGTGGCTATCAGGGCGACTTCGAAGCTGGCAAGACGTACTCGGGAATTCTTTACGGCGAGCGGTTCCGAGGCATCCTGGCCAACCGAGGTCAGAAGACGGTCATCGGCGAAAACGGCAAACCAAAGGTCGTGGGCTCAGTTGGTGACTCGGCAGAGATTCAGTCGAAAATCAAGAACGAAGACTGGAACGATTACCACATCGTCGCGAAGGGCAACCACTTCAAACACTTCATCAACGGCACGGCGACGATCGAATGCACCGATGAAGATGACGCGGCTCGCGCGAACGGTATCCTGGCTCTGCAGTTGCACGCTGGTCCGCCGATGGTTGTGCAGTTTCGCAAGATCATGATTAAGCACACGGGCGGGAAGAAGTCGGCCGCCAGTCCTCAAAAAAAAAAAGACTGACAGCAGCAACTGAGCGCGTCAAAGAAACCGTTCTGATCAACGCCGCGCCGACTCGCCCCAAGCGAGTCGCGTTTGTGGCGGGAGTTCGAAGTCACGGCTACGGCTCGCACGAGCACAAGGCAGGCAGCATTCTGCTGGCTCGATCGCTCGAAAAGGCGATGCCCAACTTTGTGACGGCTGTCTTTACGGATGGCTGGCCGAAGACTCCGGGCGCACTCGACGGATTCGACTGCATCGTCATGTACTGTGACGGTGGCCGCCGTCACATGGTGAATGAGCATCTCGCCGAAATGGATGCTTATGCCAAGGCTGGCGTGGGAACGGTCTGCCTGCACTACGGAGTCGAGGTTGAAGCGGATCCAGCGGGTAAAAAGTTTCTCGATTGGATCGGCGGCTACTTCGAAATCGACTGGTCCGTAAACCCACACTGGGACGCCAACTTCACGAAGTTTCCAAAACATCCGATCTCCAAGGGAGTGAAGCCGTTCACGGCAAACGACGAGTGGTATTACCACATGCGATTTCGCCCGGACATGAAGGGCGTCACGCCGATTCTTACCGACCTGCCACCGGCCAGCACGCTTGTCAAAGAAGACGGCTCGTTAGCTCGCCCGGACAACGCTCACAACAACAACCCTCATGTTCGTGAAGCTGTGCTTGTTCGAAAAGAACCGCAACACGTAGCGTGGGCCTCAGAAAATGAAGGCGGCGGGCGTGGATTTGGATTCACCGGCGGACACAACCACTGGAACTGGGGAAACCCTGACTACCGCAAGGTTGTGCTGAACGCCGTCGTGTGGTGTGCACACGGCGAAGTTCCCGAAGGCGGCGTCGAATCCCCCGAAGTGATGCTCGAAGATCTGCAGGAAAACCAGGACTACGACCCGAAGCCGAACTTCGATGCGGGCGCGATTCAGAAAAAGCTTGACGAGTGGAATGGTCGCGCGTCCCTGTCACTGGCTCCGGCTGGCGCACCACGAATTCAGCCCGAGCCTGAAAAGGCTCCAAAGAACGAGGGTGATGGCAAGCTCTTCCAAAGCCCGGTCGTTTCGAAACAGACCAAAGGACACGCAGTTACAGTCAATGTCGAACTCAAAGGCGCGAAGACGATCTGGCTTGTCGCGAGCGATGGCGGTGATGGATACGGCTGCGACTGGGCAAACTGGGTGAATCCGTCCTTTGTGGGCGCGTTTCAGTCGGCCAGCCTCACTGATCTGAAGTGGAAGTCCGCATCGACCGGCTTCGGACGTGTGCACGTCAACAAGAACGCTGGCGGGCAGGCTCCGCGAGTGGATGGCAAGGCCGTGGAAAAATGCATCGGAGTGCACGCGAACTCGGTGCTCGAATACGACGTTCCGGAAGGGATGACACACTTCCAGGCGACCGCGGCTCTCGACAATGGTGGCACGAATCAGGGTTGTGGCTCAACCGTGCAGTTTGCGGTTTATTCGAAGAAGCCACTTGGCGTTTCGACTGGTTCATCCGGCGGCGCGGGTGAGAGCCGCGACGCAGCAGACGCGCTCAGCCAGCTCGACATTGCCGAAGGATTGGAAGCAACGCTGTTCGCTTCGGAAGCGGCCGATCCGGCCGTGTTAAGCATCTCGGCAATCGACATCGACCACAAAGGTCGAGTCTGGGTTTGCGAAGTTGTCAACTACCGACACCGCAAAGGTGAACGCCCAGAAGGCGACCGAATCCTCGTTCTTGAAGATACAAACGCAGACGGCGTCGCCGACAAGCAAACCGTCTTTTACCAGGGCAATGAAGTCGACACCGCTCACGGAATCTGCGTGCTCGGCAATCGAGTCATCGTTTCTGCCGGCGACAAAGTCATGAACTTCTGGGACGACAACGGCGATTCGAAAGCTGATCGTCACGACGTCATGTTTCAAGGCATCAGCGGCACGCAGCACGACCACGGCATTCACGCGTTCTCGTTCGGCCCGGACGGCAAGCTGTACTTCAACTTTGGAAACAGCGGGAAGCAGATTCTGGATAAAGACGGCAAGCAGGTTGTCGACGTCGCTGGAAACCCGATCGTCGCCAATCGCAAACCGTATCAGGAAGGTATGGCCTTCCGCTGCGATCTCGACGGCAGCAATGTTGAGACGCTCGGCTGGAATTTCCGCAACAACTGGGAACTTTGCGTCGACAGCTTTGGCACGGTGTGGCAGAGCGACAACGACGACGACGGCAACCGCGGAGTTCGCATTAACTACGTGATGGAGTACGGCAACTACGGATACAAAGACGAATTCACCGGAGCCGGCTGGCGCGATCCTCGCACCAATCTGGAGACCGAAATTCCACTGCGACACTGGCACTTAAACGATCCCGGCGTCATGCCGAACCTGATCCAAACCGGAGCCGGTGCTCCGACGGGAATCTGCCTCTACGAAGGTGACCTGCTGCCGGAAGTGTTCCGCGGACAGATCATTCACTGCGACGCCGGACCGAACGTCGTCCGTGCTTATCCAGTTCGGAATGACGGAGCCGGTTACTCGGCTTGGATTCAGAATCTACTCGTCGGAACTCGCGACAAGTGGTTCCGTCCGTCAGACGTTGTCGTCGCTCCAGACGGTTCGATAATCATCGCCGACTGGTACGACCCCGGCGTCGGCGGTCACCGAATGGGCGATGCCGAGAAAGGTCGTCTCTTTCGAGTCGCTCCGCCGAACTCGCCGTACAAAGCTCCGGTCT
The DNA here is from genome assembly GCA_943787265.1 of uncultured Planctomycetaceae bacterium. GTDB lineage: Bacteria > Planctomycetota > Planctomycetia > Planctomycetales > Planctomycetaceae > JABMPE01. The sequence goes on from CALSLT010000007.1 coordinate 363,137, forward strand.
ACGATTTCGATTCGATTGAAGGCGCAATCACCGCGCTGCAGAGCCCGAACCTGGAAGCTCGATACCTGGCCTGGACGAAACTCCACGCTGAAGGCGAGAAATCAGAACCGGCTCTGCGGAAACTGTTTGCTGAAAGCAAGAAGCCACAGACACGCGCCAGAGCGTTGTGGCTGCTTGGAAAAATGCGCCACAAAGGCGAAGAAGCAGTCAGCACAGCGATTGCCGACAAAGATTCTGATATCCGAATTCTTGGACTGCGTCTTGCTCGTCAGTTAGGTGTCGATCTGATTCCACTTGTGAAGCAGCTCGTTAACGATCCGTCCGCTCAAGTGCGTCGCGAATGTGCGATTACACTGCGATTCGAAAAGTCGTCAGACAAAGCCCGGCTGTGGGCACAGCTCGCTCTTCAGCACGATGGCAAAGACCGTTGGTATCTGGAAGCGTTGGGTATCGGAGCGGGGAGCGATTGGGATGCCTGCCTGCTGGCGGCAGTCGAGCGGCTGAAGGATTCAAAGAATCCGCGAATCTCTGACGAAGCCGCCGAGGATATTATCTGGCGATCGCGTTCCTCGATCACCCCGAAGCTGCTGGCGGATGGAATTGGAACCGGTCGAATTTCAATGCAGAATCTGCCTCGCACGATGCGGGCATTCGACTTTCTTTCCGGCCCAGAGAAAGACGACGTGTTATTCAGCCTTGCGTTCGGTTACGACGGCAAGGGCAACGTTGAACGAGCGAACTTCGTGAATACCGAAGCAATCAAGCGTCTGGGCAGCGGAATCAAGAGTAAAGACGGAGCGCTCGCCGCCCTTAACAAGCTGCTTGATCGACTCGCCGGAACATCGCAGTTCGTGTCGCTCGTTTCAAAGTTCGACATGGCAGGTCGATATCCGGAGCTGATCGTGCTGGCAATCACTCATCCGAGTGAACAGTTGGGCGTCGATGCGGTCAACGCGTTGATCGCGAAGAAGCAGAAGGACGTCATTTCAGAAGTGCTCAACAGCGACGACGAGAAGACGGCACTCGCGATGATTCGAGCATTGGACGTCTCCGAGAACGGCGGAGCGGTCGGAATGTTGATACCGATCGTGAAGAGCGCGGACAAGTCGGCCGAACTGCGTCGTCAGGCGACTCAGGCAGTAGGAGCGTCACGGTACGGTGCTCAGACCTTGATCAATATGGCAGCTAAGAACACGATCGATGCCCAATTGATTCCGGCGGTCGCTGCGAGTCTTCATGCGTCGTCGATCAAGGAGATTCGTAACGAAGCTCAGAAGCTGTTTCCGTTGCCGCCAGGCAAGGATGCAAAGCCTCTGCCGCCGATCAGTGAGTTGATTGCTCGCAAGGGCAACGCCGCTCGCGGCAAGGTCCTCTTCGAAACGACGGGGACTTGCGCGAAATGCCACATCGTTAACAAGAAGGGCAAAGACGTCGGTCCGGACCTGTCTGAAATCGGCAGCAAGCTCAGCCGCACAGCGTTCTTCGAATCGATTCTCTTCCCTAGCGCGGGCATCGCCCATAACTACGAGATGTACTCAGCCGTTCTGAACGACGGAAACGTGGTCGCCGGCCTGTTGATCAGCAAGACGGACCAGGCAGTCACCATCAGAAACAAGGAAGGCATCAACCGGACCATTCCCGCTGGCGACGTCGATCAGATCGTCAAGCAGAAGATTTCGATCATGCCGGCAGACCTGCAGAAACTGCTCAGCGAGCAGGACCTGGTCGACGTGGTGGAGTACCTGCAGACTCTGAAGAAAGCGTCTTCAGGCAAAGCGACTGCAAACAAACCATCAGCGAAGAATCGCCTTCAGGTTAAGTTCGACGTCGACTTCAAACGAACTCCGCTCCAGGAAGCGATCGCTTCAATCGGGAAGAGTTGTGGTGCGAAAATCACGATTAATACCAATGCATTGAAACGCGAAGGCTACACCCGAAATATGTCAGTAAATTTTAAGGCGAAAAATATTTCGGGTCTTGCTGCCCTGACGGGGATCATCAGCAAGTATCCTCGAATGGTGCTTTCCACAAAGGGTGGTGACGGCCCATTCGAAGTGACGACTGCTCGTGCTTTGAAAGCTGCCGGACTCAAGGGCGGTGCTACCATTTCGACCACGTCAAACTAATGTGAGGCAATGGCTTGGGAAGAACACTGGCCATCGGCGACATTCACGGTTATCTGAACGCGCTGGAAACTCTTGCGGATTTTGTGTCTCTGAAGAGTGACGACACGCTCATTACAGTGGGCGATTACGTCGATCGCGGGCCCGACAGCGCCGGAGTGATCGAGTGGTTAATCTGGTATTTTGATGCCGGGCAGCTTGTTCCGCTGCGAGGCAATCATGACATCATGATGCTCGACGCTCTGGATGGTGGCGGCTGGGATGGTGGCTGGCAGTCGTTTGGGGGCGACAAAACTCTGGAGTCATATCGGCGATTGGGATTCGATCCAAAGAAGGACGGGCTTCCGGAGCGGCATCGTCGCTTCATCGAGTCTGACTGCCAGAAGATTCACGTCACCGATAATCATTTCTTTGTTCATGCCAACGCTCATTACGACACACCGTTTGATGATCAACCCGACTGGCTGGTTTACTGGGAGAAATGGTTCGATCCGCCACCGCATGTTTCAGGAAAGACGATGGTTTGTGGCCACACGGCTCAGAAGAATGGCTGGCCGCTGACAATCGGCCATGCCGTCTGCATCGACACCTGGGTCTATGGAAAGACCGGATGGCTGACTTGCCTGAATGTTGATTCCGGTGAGGTCTGGCAGGCTCGCGAGAGCGGCGAGACTCGTAGTGGGTGGCTCGATCAGGAACCGGGCGATTAGGCTCATTTGATTGTCGTTGAATGCGCGCGTGAATTCGAAACTTGCGGTCGACTGATTTGCAGAACAGACACAGGAGCAGCGACGTGAATCTTTCCGGTAAGACGGCATTGGTGACGGGCGCCGGCCAGGGAATTGGCAAAGGGTGTGCCTTGGAGTTAGCTCGGGCCGGGGCCGACCTGGTCATTAACGACCGGCCTGGCAGCGACGTTCTGTCATGCACTGCGGATGAGATTCGCGAAACGGGTCGGTCGTGTACGGCGATCGAAGCTGACGTATTCAGCCGGGCAGGTTGCGAAGGACTGCTGACACAAGCAGTGGAGGCCGCGGGCCGGATCGACATTCTTGTCAGCAATCCGGCATTCAGTCGCCGCGCGGCTTTTCTGGAGTACGATCCGGAAGTCTTTGAGCAAACAATCGCCGGCACGCTGACCAGCGGATTTCACATGAGTCAACTCGTCGCTCGGCAGATGGTTGCTCAGGGTGGCGGCGGAAAGATCGTGTTCATGTCGAGTGTTCAGGCAGAACTGCCAACGGCGCTGTGCGGGCCGTACTCGGCGGCAAAAGCCGGGCTCAATCAATTGATGATGGCGATCGCGGTCGAGCTGACTCCACACCGCATTAACGTCAATGCGATCGAACCCGGCTGGATCGATACTCCGGGTGAACATCGGACATTCTCCGATGAAGACATTGAGGCGGAAGGTCGCAAGCTTCCCTGGGGACGTCTCGGGCTTCCGGAAGACATTGGCAAAGCCGCCGTGTTTCTTTGCTCAGACTCGGCTGACTATATCACGGGATCAATTCTTCCCGTCGACGGCTGCTTTCGTTTTAAGCAGGGATGTATCGATCAACTGATTCCCTTGCGTGAGGCTGACTGAATGGAACTGGCAAAGCGAATCTTCCGTGGAGAGATGGACGGACCTCAGTTACTGATTACCGGCGCCGTGCATGGCGACGAGTTCGAACCGATCGCCGCGATTCGCCGACTGATTGATAGGTTTGAATCGGACAAAGAACTCGAGACGACACTTCGAGGTTCAGTGACTTTCGTTCCGGTCGTCAACGAAGCCGCATTTCTAAGAGGTCATCGATGTGCGGACGACGGGCTGGATTTGGCTCGAGTTTGTCCGGGCCGAGCGGACGGAAGTATTACCGAACGGACTGCCAGAGCACTCAGCGACTTGATCGAATCGGCGGACTATTACATCGACCTTCACACAGGCGGGACCGAGTTCGCCGTTCTTCCACTGGCCGGTTACTCGATGCACTCAGATGCAAAAGTTCTGGAAGCTCAGCGTCGAATGGCGAAGGCGTTCAACTTGCCAACTGTCTGGGGCACGGCTGGAAATCTTGACGGACGCTCGCTGTCGGTCGCTCGTGATGCAAACGTTCCAGCGATTTACACCGAGTATCTTGGCTCGGCATCCTGCTGCGAAGAAGGCGTCGTCGCTTACGTTGACGGCTGCCTGAACGTCATGGCTGAACTGAAAATGCTGGACCGCGAACCGACCGCCGACCGCGTGGAAACAATTGTCGAAGATCCCCGCCCGAATTCCGGACACATGCAGGTTTGCAATCCCTCGCCGATCACCGGCTACTTCGAACCCGCTGTCTCATTGGGTGACGAAATAAAGGTTGGTGACCCGCTCGGAACGGTATTCGACACGGTCGGCTCGGACCGCCGGACCATTGCTTCCACGCAATCGGGAATCGTGCTCGTCTTGCGAACGTTTCCACGCGTCCACGAAGGCGAGAGTGTCGGCGTCATTCTCGAAATGCAGGCATGATCTACCTGCCTTGTTTCAAACTGCCTGTCGCACCAACTCCGAAGCTTCATCTGACCACGTTACTTCGTCGTTTCGTCCGACTTGCTTGTGGCTGGAGCCGATTGATCGGAATCAGACTTCGCGGATTTTTTTGCGAGTTCTCCACCGATCTCTCGCGACCAGCGGGGAGTAACCAGATAACAGAGAGCGTGAGACTCCTGTCGGGGCTGATCGCTGGTAAAGGTTGTCGGGCAGGTGAGCAGCAACGACTCGCTCTTCCTGAAAACTCCTCCCGCGTGGACGGTAACCGATTTTGTTTGAGGAACCTGCACCGTAAGCCGTGCTCCGGAATCGTCATCAGCGTTGATCGGCAGGTTGGCCAAAGCGACATCTTCCAGCTTGGACAGCGTCAACGCGCACTGAATCCGAATCTGGTTCTCGTCCGAAACGTCGCCTCGAAGATGAAACCGGAAGCCTTCGCTGAAACAGTCGATTACTGGATCCATCTGCCGGCCTTTTCCAGGATCGTGAGGCCGCATTCCGGTGACGAACGGGTGAATCGCCTCGTCGGAAACGCATGCTGACATGCCATTGAAGACTCGGACTTTCGGAGCCAGCATCATTGATGACCGGACGTCGTTCGCGCTGCGTTGAATGAAACGCCTGACTTGCTCCTCGGTGATCTTGACACCAAGCACCGGTTGTGACGGCAAGTTTGATTGACGCAACTCGATGACGAGATCATCGCTGGTTGGTACGTCAAAACCTGCGAGTACACCTTCTGAGTCCGGCCGAAATCCGAACTGTGGCTTCCGATCGATTTTCGGCTGCACGGCGTCGGCAATCCAATCGACACCCAGGTCACTCACCTGGTCAAGCGCCACCTGGATCAGCCGCAGTTCGAATTGAATTTCCCAATTGCCGCTCCGGGCAAGCTGCTCCAGTCTTTGCTCGACAGTTCGGTGTCGTTCTTCCGTGACGTTTACCGTGAGCTGGTCTCCTGAGAGCGTCGTTTCTCCCGGCGCGACGATCTGTTGCAGGAAAGAAGCTGAGTCGCGATCCGGCTGCGTTTCCTTAAGTTTCGTTAAGACTTTGGAGACGTCGTAGACTCGTTCTTCGGTGACTTGTGCGACCTCCGGCGCCGTCGGGAAGTCTGGCTGAATCTGATTCCACGAATCCTGAACACGCGGCAGAAAGAGCGCCCGTGCTGGTGGTTGCTCCTGTTCGACGGGTTTGGCGTCAGTCAGACCGGTGACCGCAAGAATTCCGACCGTCGTCATTGCCAACGTCCTGGCCAGCCAGTGGTTCCGCTGCTCGCTTCCTTCGAGCATGTCGATCCTTTGAGCGAGTTTCTTGCCGGGCGACGTAAACAGCAGACCAATTGCTGCCAGATGGCGCGGTTTGGGTTCGTTCGATGCGTAGTGCAGAAGGAGCCGCCCGTAGTCTGTGCCTTCAGAGGTTGTCGACGTTCGCATGGCGATTTCGTCGGCCGCCTGTTCCATGTAATTGCGAATTCGCGAGACGACCAGCCACGCCATCGGGTTGAACCAGTGCAACGCTCGGACGAACAGGCACAACGACAGAACCAGTCCGTCTCGACGTTTCACATGAGCCAGCTCGTGCAGCAGGACCAACCGAAGATCCTGACCGGAAAGCGCTTCGATCGTGCCAGTCGGCAGGCAGATTGTCGGGCGACGAATTCCGAAGACGGCTGGCACAGTCAGACCTTCAACTTCTTTCAGTGCCGGGCGACGACCGACACCCACCGTATCACACGCTCGCAGAACCTGATCGACGATTGGCTGATCAGTAATCGGTTCGGCGCGGCTCAACTGAAACGCGAAGCGAAACGATTGGATGAGTCCCCTGACCAGAAGGAAACACGTGATAAGGAGCCACGTTCCGGCCACGGCGAAGAAGACCAGCACTTCGGGATCCATTTCTGCGGGCTCGTCAGTCAGTGAGGCCTCGTACGCGGCTGGGGATGAGTAGACTTCTGTGTTCGCGATCAATTCCTCTTTGGATACGCCTTCTGGAAGATCAATCTGGCTGGCGACCACTTCTTCATCAGTCTCAGTGCGCATTGGGTAAAGGCTGTGCCGTTTGACAACGATGTCGTCACCCTGTTCGTTTCGCATGGTGTAGACATCGAAGTCGATTTCCAGATTCTCAGCGTTGTACAGATCTGGTACACGCGTCTCGTTCTTAAATCCGACGGCTTCCAGAGCGGTAAAAAGATTGCCATGAATGCTCCAAGATGATTCGACACTGAACGGAGCAAGCATCCGAAGCGCGACAATCAGCCACAACAGGCAGTGAAATCTCGCCGCGATCCGCCGCCTCAGCAGCAGGTCGAACACCAGCACCAGGCACAGCAAAGGCAACGCTCGCCACGCCGCGATGCAGACCCAGGCCAACGCTGAGAAGAGCAGCTCTTCGATGGGTACATCAATCATTCCTTTGATCCTTTGCATCCAGAAGTGCCCGCAGCTGCGCAACCTCATCGGCTGACAGCGAGGACGTTTTGACAAGGTGAAGCAGTGCGGGGGCAGCCTGCCCTCCGAAAACTCGATCGAGAAACGACCGGCTGGCTCGGCGAACGCAATCACCGCGGCGAACTTTGGCACGATAGAGATACCGTTTTCCGTCGGCCTCGTGATGCAGCGCGCCTTTTTTGACCAGTCGGTGCAGCATGGTCTTGATCGTCGCCGCAGACCACTTATTCGGCCCGGACAACTCGTCAATCACAAACCGTGCGTCAACCGGCTGGGAATCCCAGACGAGGGTCATCACGGTCCATTCAGCATGTGAAATCTGCATCTCGTTTCTCGCTCCATCGATTACGACTGTAAACAGTTTACATGTGTAATCGGAAATGAGTAAAGAGAAGATTGCGAGACGATGAAATTTCGACGCGGGCAAGCGATCGAACTATGCGAAGTCAGCCAGTTACTTTGGTGGCCGAAGCATCTGAAATCCGCGAACGGCATAAGACAGGCCGCTGTAAACGGTCACGGCGACGGCTGCCCACAGCACGATGTTTCGATAGAAGTTGAACGTTGGGCTGCCAACTTCAGGGCTGAGAGACAGCAGGCTCATCGTGATCGCCACGCACTGCAGAGCCATTTTTGCTTTGCCGATGAATGCCGCCGAAAAGTCTTTGCCGGCCTGTTCGAGGAACGACCGGAGGCCGGTCACAAACATTTCGCGGCCGATCACTGACATGACCATCCAGGAATTGACTCCCGAATCCGACTTCTTTTCGAGCAGAAACACGAACGCCCCGCACACGATGATCTTGTCGACAAACGGGTCGAGAATCCTGCCGAGCGTCGTCACCTGCCCGTACTTGCGAGCGATGTAACCGTCGATGGCGTCCGTAGCTGCGGCGACAACAAACAGAACAGCAGCCGAGATCCAGAAGCCTTCGACGTAGATCAACCAGAACAGAATGACGGCCAGACCCAGACGACTCAGCGTGATCAGATTCGGCAGGTTGAGCGACCGGCCATCAATCGGTTCAGGCATCTGAGGGCCGGCTGGCGGCGAATCGTTTGTGCCATCTCCGGAATCTGTCATGGGAAACTTATCAGCTCAATCTGGCGAATTTTTCAACGAAATCACGGTTCGTCAAGCAGTGTCGCAGATTGAGCCGAGCATTCAACTCCGGTCGTTGCTGATCTTGTTCAGGCGGACTCTTATCGCAGAGAGCGCTGAGGAGAAAAACGCTGAGGATAGCGAGAGTTCTCCGCGATCTTTGCGAGTCCTCTGTGTTCTCCGCGATTTCTTCTTTAGATCGTTGCGTCTATTTCTTCGCGCCGTATTTGACCGGCAACGGATGTCCGAGCGTGTCTTTGTTTGACTCGAAACCGTTTCCGTCGATGTCGACGAAAACTGGATTAATGAACGAAGCCGGGCGATGTTGTCCCCAGGTCGGGCCGTGGATAACTCCGAGTGTCGAGTTGTCCGCTCCCGCGACGACGATCACGTGAGCATCGCGGTCAAGCTTCAACGACAACTTCTGGTCGAACTTCACAACTCCCGATCGAAACAGATTCGGATGCGTTTCTTTCCGGTAGTGATGGTCTTCGTGAATTCGACCGTTGACCAGAACGAAGACTCGATCGATGTCGATCCAGTTGGGACTTTGCACTCGAACGTCGATTTCGACGTTCCCGGATTTCGCTTCCAGATCCTGGCCGGAGATCACGCCTACTTTCTGGCCGGCTTCCCGAACTTCGACTTCCAGAAAAGGACCGTTGGACATAATGAGCGCTCCGGCTTCGGACGCTCGCACGATGTCCAGCGGTTTGACCTCAGCGGGATCGTCTGTCGGCGAACGAATCCAGTTTCGTAGCCATCCGGATTCGTGATAGTTGTAGTGAGCGTCCGTGTTGACGACGCCGACCAGCCGCACTCCCTGATTCAACATCTGCAGCCAGTTGAAAACTCTGTTGTTGCCCTTGTATTTCGCAACTGTCACGAATGGGGCCAAAGTGAGAATGTCCGGCACCGGGTGAATCTCCACGACATCGATGTGCGGCATGATTCCCGGATGTCCGTCGTCAGGTTCGCCATTGCCGTCTTTGTCCCGGAACAGCCAACCCATATCCGGATGGTTCTGTTGGATCAATTTCTCACTTCGATTGTCCCACAGCGCGAGTCGTTCAACCTGCTTCTCAACGCTGGTGTCCGTTACCGGCCCGCCACCGTCCTGAAGGTGAGGACGGTGGACCATCGGAAACGCATTCTGATGATTCAGCAGAAGCGGGCTTCCCGTCAGCTCCATGCCGGTACACGAGCTGATGAATGGACCAATCTGCAGCCGGTCAATGTGCGGCTGATAACTGTCGACACGGTTGTGCTCAGTGCATGGTGCGAACTCGATGTGATCGCAGACGAGGTTCAGCACTCGCCCCAACTGGCTTCCGGTGTTGTCACCCGACGGCGTGCTGTGGCTGTGAAAGTCGCTGCTGATCCATCCGCTTGTGTCGACGACTCGTTTGATCGTTCCGGTCAATTCAGTCGTTTCTCCCGGAGCAATCTTCAGCGTCGTGAAGATGGCGTCGAATTCCGGACCGTGAGCGACAACGACGTCGTACTCGCCCGCCGGCAAAGTTTCCGTGGCGTGACCGAGCGGTGCGTAGCGCAGACCTTTGATGCCGAAATCGCCACTCTCCGGACCGAACCACGGCTGAGCGGTCCCTTCCTTCGCAAAGAAGTCGATCTTGCACGGAATCGGATTTCCGTCAACGTCGGTGAAGCGAGCGTTAACCCTGCCCGGCTTCCAGCCCTCGCACACGACCGGCAGTTTCTGTACGCCGCCATTCTTCGCAACCTTCAGCGTCAGTGCCAAATCGCTCGGTGTAATGTCGACGCCGATCGTTTCGATCTTCACCGAATAGCTACCTTCGGGAAGTGCCACCTCAGCAACGCCATCGCTGCCGGTTCGAGCCAGACCCCAATCCTGATCACCTTTTCGGAACGAAACACGAGCATCAGGAATCGGTCGTTTGAACCCATCAAACACTGAGACTTCAACATCGCGAGTTTGAACTCCGCGAGCCTTGGCAGAAATCGCCCGTACGTGCGGAAGGTCCGTTCCCGGAAACACGTTTCTTACCAGCTCAAACGATTGACCGGGCTCCAGTCGAACTGACTTTCCGGCATCGCCGATGTCGTATTGCAGCTTCGATGTTCGAGACGTGCTGTTGGCAGCGACGTCTCCGCCGACAGGCTCAACTCCGTAAGCTTGTCCCCAGTGGCGATCATGAATCCAGAACAGGTCCGTCGTGCCGTTGGGAATCTTGACGATGTCTTCGTTGCGAGAATCAATGCGCAGATCGTCAAACAGCGGCACGGTGATCGCGGCTTTTGTTTCGTTGGTGAATTTGCTCGTAACCGTCAGCCGCTCGGCGTCAGTGGCGAGAGAGTATGTGACTTCAACAGCCGGACGGCCTTCCGCACCGGCCGCTCGAACGGTGACGCTGCCTCCGTTGCCAGCGGAAGTCCCGCTGGCAAGATCAACTTCCGCACCGTCAGCATCGCGGACGACGAGACTTCGGTATGGGTACTTGCGAGCTCCGGGAAAGAACGCGCTAAGCTGGTCGCTCTGGTTCCGCCGAACCGCCAGGTCGATCAAACACCCGCCGACATCACGGACCGTCATGTTCGCGTTGCGGCTCGCCAGCGGCTGAGCAATCACCGCCGTCAAATGATCGTTCCTCAGAACGACGTCGCCATAAATCGCGTCGACCTCTTTGCCTCGCGGCGCGAACGTGTCCCAGTTCTCAGCATTCAACCGAGCGATCTGAACGTCACCACTCCTCTTCTGAAACGACGCATTGATCGCCAAAGCCGCTCCCAGCAGCCCAGCAGTAATTACGGCAGCCCGATACTTCATCAGAACATCTCCGAAACAGGATCATTTGAACCCGCAGAGTATCCAGCCCGCAGCCGACAGGAAACCAGGCCAAAAAGAACGGCCGATCAGCTCCTTCCGTGTCTCACCGTGATTCCCGTCCCCGATGTGAACTTCAGTCTTCACCGATCGCTGATTCGCGGTGGATCCGACGTTTGCATCCTTGAGCGTCAAAGCTACGATTCGTAAAGAGATTGCACAGGGCGATTAGCTCAGTTGGCTAGAGCGCCACGTTTACACCGTGGATGTCGGGGGTTCGAGCCCCTCATCGCCCACTCCTAACCCCTTGCAGGTAAACAACTTGCAAGGGGTTACTGCGTGATACCTTTTGGGTTTTTCGGCGGAGATACCTTTGGGACAACGAGGACGGCCAAATCCAGCTTCACGAGCTGGCCAAATGGGGCTGATCTGCGTCTCTGATGCGCACTCCAGATGCTCCTGTGGCCACGATCCGAAATCGTCTGGAGAGTTCCCGTCGTGCGATCTACCGCAACGTGCCGGGATGGCCGTGAACTCGCTTGCAAGCAGTTCTCTGTCGGCGTGTGGTCATGCTCTTGCTTTGCCCTGTGGTCAGCTCATTGCTAATCCCCGGCCCGCTCCGGAGACTCCGTGCCACGGCGACGTAACAGGTGCGGATGGGATCGAGTGAGGTAACCGATGGCGAGACGAACGGGTCGTACTCATAAGCCAGTCCCAATCGCTGGGCCTCTATCCCCAGCCGGAACATACGGGCGTCACCGTCGAACGGCTCGCGGTCTGCGGACACGTTGAGCTGCGCCGGCGTGAGCACAGGATCGAAGGTCATCCCTGTATTCCGACCGCGCCCGATCACCTTGAGTGACTCGCCCAGTGGCACTGTCGCCAGAACTTCAATCGGTTCCGGCAACGTCGGTCCCGTTACGATGCTGCCAACTCGAATTGTGTCCGCGGGTGAACTCATCCTGTGGCCCCAAAGTCAATTCGCTGCCTGCCTGACTGGTTCAGTCAATCTCTTCAGCAAGCCTTCGATGTCGTCCTTCTTGAACATGCGGTAATCGCTGATCGGGTGCCGGTACTCGGTAAGCTTCCCACTCGCGCCCAACGACCGAATTGTGTTTGGACAGAGTCCAAGCAATTCCGCACCTTCTTTAACGAGGACGAACTCGTCGCGAACGGACATCTTATACATCCTAAAGTGATGATTCGTTTCTTGTCAGCGACGCAAACCTTACCAATGGGGCTTCGTGCAAACAATCAGCTCCGTTCATATCTGAAGTAACTCGGCAGCACCGCAGAAAGTGCCGGATACAACGGCAGCGACCGCGTAAGCCCCGCGAATTTTGCCGGGTTAAGTACCTGACACTAGTGCTTCGTCATACTTTGATTTGCGGGTAGAGGGATTTGAGCTTGGTGCGTGCGTTGTCGATTGTGAATTGCCAATCGACACCTCGCTGCCTGTCGTTGCTGGCAGCGGACCAGGCATTCGTTTCTGTTTGAAGTTCGTCGATATCTACGATGCGGCGATCCTTCAGGCACTGACGCGTCATGGAGCTGAGTTCGTTCTCTGAGCCCTGTTCATGATTAAGGGGCAGCCAACTGCCGTGCTTTGGAGTGAAGCGAAAATCCAGGCGACGGACGAGCTCGCGAGCTTTGTCGGCGGGAAAGGCTTCGTAGAAAGCTCCCATGGTGTGCGTATTCAGATTGTCGCAGACCAGAATCACTTTTTGTGCATTCGCGTATCGCGTGCGGAGAAGTTCTTCCATCTCAACAGCCCAATCGACCTTGGTGCGTTGCTTGCGAACATGCACCGTGCGCCAGCCGGAAAGTGGTTCGGTGAGCATGAAAATGCTGGCGGTTGCGTTCGTATTCGTAGTCAACACGGCGTGGATGCTGTCTACTGGCAGCGATCGGGACGCGAGTTTCCTTAAGCAATTGCACCGGTTGCTCGTCCATACAGAGCACTGGAAAGTCTGCATCGTAAGGCAGGGCGTACGTGTCCAGCACGTTTTCCATACAAGCAACGAACTCGCTGTTCGCTTCCGGTGGAATGACCCAGTACTGAATTTTCCGTCGCGTCATGCCGTTTTTTTCAGCGTCTGGCGAACGGTCTCGTGACTCACCGATTCGACGATGCTCAGTTCCACGACTTTCTCGGCGAGCAAACGCAGAGTCCAGTTGGCAAAACCTTTGGGCGGGTTTACCCAGACGCAGAGCAATCACTTTCGCTTCCTGCTCACCATCAAAGAGCTTCTCGTGTGGCGGCGTTTCGCGTGGCTTTCCATTCAAAGCAATTTCGAAACCTTCCGTCACCAGCCGCTGCCGAATGTTCTCTACCGTATTAATTCGACAACCAAAGGCCTCCGCGATTCTGCGGTCCGTCCAGCACGGACCATCAGCATCGGCTTTCAAGAGCACTTGTGCCCGCCGCACTTTCTGCGATGACCCGCTCAACTTCTTCACCACGCTCAGAAGCGTTTCCCGTTCGTTATCTGCCAAACGAACCACATATTTCTTCTGCATAGCAACCCTCCATGGTTGCCAGACTTGTCTCAAAATCAACAGTACCGGGGAACCCCAATTCCAAAGACTGACGAAGCACTAGGTCGTACGGACATTCATCTTGCTGTTTGTCGTTAGTTTGAATGAGGATGTCTATCGTCTCAAGGAGGAGCACGATGGTCCGACGTCATGAACTGAGCGATGAACAGTGGAATGTGATCAAGAGTTTGATCCCGGGAAAGAAAAGTGATCCAGGGCGGACAGGTCGTAACAATCGATTGTTTATCAACGCCGTGTTGTTTGTGCTGAAAACTGGCATTCCCTGGGAAGATCTTCCTGGTCGATACGGAAAACCCAACTCGGTTTGGAAGCGGTACGATCGCTGGTGTTCCCGAGGTGTCTGGGAGCGGATTTTCCTGGCCATCGGTGAGTCAGGACTGACAGACGAATTGCAGGAAGTACAGATAGATTCTACCAGCATCAAAGCTCACCCGGTCGCTTCCACCGGACGCCGCCTGGCAGATGAAAAAAAGAAGACGCTGACGAACAACGCTGCCTTGGCCGTTCTCGTGGCGGACTGACGACCAAAGTTCACGCAGTAACTGGCAGGAGCGGCCGGCTTGTCACCTTCCAGCTGACGGTCGGTCAACCTGGCGATGCTCCTTTGGGAGAACAGTTGCTCAAAGACTTCAAACGCGGTGATGTGGGCACCATCATCGCTGACGCCGCGTACGATTCAGACGCGATCCGCAAGCGTGCCCGACAGCTCAGGGCAAAGGTGTGCATCAAGCCAAATGCCGGACGCAAAAAGAAAAAGAGATACAACAGGACGGTCTACAAACACCGCAATCTCATCGAACGATTCTTTGGAAGAATCAAACGCTGCCGCCGCATCGCCACACGCTACGAGAAAAAGCCGGCGAACTTCGCCGGCTTCATCTGGCTCGCAGCACTAATCACAGACATGGTCTGAATGTCCGTACGACCTAGCCAGTTCTAAATTCGGTTTCTGTCCAGCAACCATTCTGCGGCAAGCCGGTTTTTCTACCGCCCCTGCTCAATTTTCACGAAAAACGGGGCATGATGAACTAGTGGAGCTGCGTAGCTCTCAAGAACGCCTTTTGATGGTGTTCTGCGGTCTCATCACACTTACTGGCCATGCCTTGAGGAGGAAGTCTTGTCACACATTGTGGAAATCAGAACTGAGGTGCGCGACGCCAACGGTGTACGTGCGGCTTGCGACCGGTTGCGGCTGGAGCCGCCGGTTGAAGGGAAGACCAAGCTCTTCAGTCGGGAGGCGGAAGGGCTTGTTGTTCGGCTGCGGGACTGGCGTTATCCGGTGGTCTTCAAGACCGCGACCGGAGAAGCCCAGTACGACAACTACGGCGGACGCTGGGGTGAGCAGTCGCGGCTGGATCAGTTCCTGCAGGCGTACGCCGTTGAGCAGACGAAGATCGAGGCTCGGCGGAAGGGGCACTTGGTGTCCGAGCAGAATCTGGCGGACGGTTCCATCAAGCTGACAGTGCAAGTGGGAGGTGTCGTATGACGAACACATCCCGAGCGATCGAGATCACCGTGAAGCCGGACGGCTCGACGTCGCTGGAGACCAAAGGCTTTGCTGGCAACGGCTGTCGGGCCGCGAGTGAGTTTCTCGAAAGGGCTTTGGGCTCGCGTGGGTCCGAGCAACTGACATCCGAGTTTCATCAGAGCGTGTCTGCGAGTCAGCAGACCACGCAGCAACGGTGATCTGGCCATTCCTGAATACCGCGTCCATCTGACTCGGACGATACGCGTCCACAAGATTGTTTACGTCGTCGCTGATGACGAACACAAAGCCCGTCGTGCCGCACGCCGCGGCGATGACGGACACGGCTACTGCGATGGATCGGCAGGTCGACGCTGCATTGTGAGCGTCGAGCAAACTGCATCTGCCACATCGCCCGCTGCGGACTGCTGATCCGCACCTTCCGGGCTCGACGACTTTCACGATCGAGCCCTGCTTCACCTTACCTATCGCAACTCCAACCAACGGGAGAGTTTTATGACGCTCACAGAGCGCCTTGGGGAGTACGTGCGCGCGTGCTTCACGGGGCTGTGGATTGAATCTCATGAACATGAAGACGCGCTGCGGGAGATGGCTCAGCTTTGTGCTGAGCAGAACTGGCAGCTCGTTACCTGGAACATTGACTCGGGGCTGGCCACAAGTGGTCAGTCCCACGATGCCGACCATTCGGCGTCTGATCCGCTGGCAGCGATCCGCACATTGCGGTCGGCTTCTGGTGATACGGCGACGCTGCTGGTGCTGTCGAACTTTCATCGGTTCCTGAACAGTGCCGAGATCGTGCAGGCTCTGGCGGAGCAGCTTGTCGCCGGCAAGCAGACGCGGACGTTCGTGGTGGTGCTGTCGCCGGTCGTCAGCATTCCGGTCGAGCTGGAAAAACTGTTTGTGGTCGTCGAGCACCACTTGCCTGGTCGCGAACAGTTGCTCGACATCGCCACCGGCATCGCGTCGGAAGCTGATGAACTGCCGAGCGGCTCGGAACTCGACACCGTGCTGGATTCCGCCTGCGGACTGACCCGGTACGAGGCCGAAAACGCCTTCAGTCTGTCGCTGGTCCGGCACGGTCGCATCACCAGCGAGGCCGTGTGGGAGCTGAAGTCCGGCATGCTGAAGAAGTCCGGGCTGCTGGAGCTGCATCGTGGTCAGGATGATTTCGCGGCACTGGGTGGCCTGGGTTCGCTCAAGGCGTTCTGCCGACGGTCGCTACTGCAGCCGGGACGAGGGAACCCACTGAAGCGACCTCGTGGCGTGCTACTGCTCGGAGTGCCAGGGACGGGCAAGTCCGCGTTTGCCAAAGCGCTCGGTCGTGAGACCGGTCGGCCCACGTTGATTCTCGACGTGGGTGCGTTGATGGGTTCGCTCGTGGGGCAAACCGAAAACAACATTCGGCAGGCTCTGCGGATCGCGGACGCGATGGCGCCCTGCATCCTGTTCGTTGACGAAATCGAGAAGGGGCTCAGCGGTGTGGCGAGTTCCGGACAGACCGACTCCGGTGTGTCTGCCCGATTGTTCTCGTCGCTGCTGACGTGGCTCAACGATCACACGAGCGACGTCTACTTCATCGCCACCAGCAACGACATCTCAAAGCTGCCGCCGGAGTTCTCCAGATCGGAACGCTTCGACGGCAGCTGCACCGGAGCCAGAAAACCCGTCCGCGTCGACTTCCATGCGCCATCGTGGATTCCGCCACTCATGCCACCACCGGGAACGATCACATGCACGTGGGGGCGGTATGCCATGTCTCGGCCGAACGTGTGCAGCACTGCGGTGAAACCTACCTTGTCCGCCCCACAGAACTTGTCATGAGCCAGCGCCGTCTTCAACGCGAACGCCGCCGCATCGAACATCGCCCGGTAACACACGTTCTGATGAGAGCGCACGAAGCTCCGCAGTTCTGACGGGATCGTGAACGTCACGAAGAAGTATTCGCACGGCAGCAGCAGCTTCGTCTGCTTCACACACCATTCACCGTTCTTCGTCGTCTGACACCCCGGGCAATGCCGATTGCCACACGAGGCGTTCGTGTGATGAACGGCGTTGCGACCGTCCGCTGCACACTGCGCGCACTGATAGCTCGCCGACCCGAGTCGTCCTGTTCGGCAGTCGGCGATCAACTGCAGTACGCGACGATGCTCTGTCGGGACTCGTGCTCCGTAGTGGTTCAGGTACGCGGCTCCGTGCTTCGCGCACACATCACCCAGCGTGACCGCCACGACGTCAGTCGATCTGCATCACTCCGTTGATCTTTCGAACCGCCTCTTCCTGACCGTGATTGGTCAGATGCAGATACCGGGACGTCGTCTTCAACGACGAATGCCCGAGGTACTGCTGCAGCACGCGCAGGTTGACCCCCGCTTCCAGCAGATGTGTCGCGTAGGAATGTCTCAAGCAATGCACGCTGATGTTGCGAGTGAATTTCAATTCGACAACGACTCGCCGCAACGCTCCCTGCACAGTCGATTCGGACATCGTCTGCTGCACGCTGCTGGTCACGACGCCTTTGACATTCGTCTTCGGAAACAGCAGCTTCGCGTGACGATGAGTCCTCCAGTACTCGCGCAACACGTCCAGTGTTGAAGCAGGCAGCGGCACGAGCCGATCCTTCGCTCCCTTCCCACGATGAATGTGAATCCGCATCCGCTGCGAATCGATATCACCCGTCTGCAATGCGAGTGCTTCATTCTGCCGCAGCCCGCATGAATACACCGTCCAGAAATACGCTCGGAATCGAGGCAACACAATCGCGTTCATGATTCGCTGCACTTCATCGACCGTCAGCACCGCGGGCAGCTTCGTCTCTTTGGGAATGCGGAACTTCAGCAACGTGATCCAGTCGCGAGGACATGCATGGCGGTAAAAGAAACGGATGCCATTGAAGGCGATCCTCAGCGTCCCCGGCACGGCCCGTTTCTCCGTCCGCAGCCACAGTAGATAGTCTTTGACCTGATGCTCTTCGAGAGTGCCTGGATCGGCCCTTCGATGAAAATTCGCCAGCTGCCTTGCAGCCCGCAGATACGTTTCGCGAGTCCGCTCACTCAACCCGGCGATCACCATGTCGCCGTCCATCCGCACATCCCATGATTCGTTCTTCATCACAATCGTCCTTTCGGAGAAAAGAAAACTTCCGAAAGAACTCTGCCACACTCATTTCAACTCGTGACGACTCAACACCTGTCCGCTAACATCACCCCCGCCGCAAAGCGGCTTCCTTGAACATAAAAAATGCACCCGAGTCGCGAAGTCGGGCGTTTTGACAATGGACAATCTCTCGTCGCGACCGGCTGATTTTTGTCGTTATCTGGCAACTGCTCATGCCCTCAATTGAAGTTCACGGCGTTAACACAGCCACTGGATTCAGCGTCACGCCACCAAAGGCCGGGACCTGATTGACGCCCTCTACCGCTAGGTGGCAACTCGGCGCCTCGGGATGGAGCACGAAACCCCACAAAACGGTAGGTTTCAGGGGAAACGTTCTACTAATACATCATTACAGGGACTGTTTCTGAAGTGGAATTCGGTTTCTGAGGCGTCTGAATTGAATATCGATCCGGCTGCTGATCCCGTGGAGCTGCAGTTCACCGGCGTCTCTATCAATCTGATAGTGAACAATTCTGTCTTTAATCATAGCTGCGGGCTCTACGAAATCTTCGCCCGTCATGCGGTCAATCACTCGCACTTCAAGCGAGCGCATACTGCTTGATCGTTTTGGACTGACTCGCGAAAGGCCAACCAGAAATGGCAGCGAGCATCGATCAGTCCTGACAAAGCTTCGTTGCTGCACCGGCGTTTTCCAGATGAGCTTTTTCGTTTGTCTCGAAACCGCGATTAGAAAACCACGATGGACATGGTTGACTGGAACGACCGAATCGCTTGCCAGTGAGTAAATCTTGCTTGTATGGCTGGCGATGTCAGATCGCTGAATGTTGACGTAGAAGTTCTGCTCATCAGAGAAGAGACGCATTGATGATATGTATTCGGTATCTGCCGGAGAGAGCTTCATGTCGACAAGCGTCTTCGCCGAGTCGACAGAAATTACTCGAAGTCGCGAATTGGAAGTCACCAGAGCCAGCTCGTTTTGTGACGACCACGCTGAGTTGAACCGGTCAAACAATTCTTCATCAAGTTCCATCTTGTTTGTTAGAGGGTCCCAGATTCGAACTCGCTTTCTGGACGAAGCTGTTTCTCGCGTTTGATGAAACAGTTTTCTTCCGAATACGTGGTGCCGATAGCGAAAGTCGACACTCATTTGGCCTTTGCGAATCACCTCGCCGGTCTGCGTTTCAAAAACTGTGTAGCTCGACTGATCCGCGTGAAACATCACGAGCACCTGTTCGTCGCCAAACAATCCGGCTTCACGATCCACTCGGATGCCGCTGGCGAGGTCAAGATCCGATCGGCGCCAAAGTACACGGCCAGTTGCCGGTTCGATTCCGAAGAGATGCTTGCGAGTCTGAAAAATACACACCGACGGAGTGGCAGGACCTGGCTCGATCAGTTCCTGACCAGATTCAAGTGGAGGGAAACTCAGTTCCCAGTATGGGCGGGCATCGTGATATTCAAGCAGGGAAACTGATCGCATTCCAGCGCCGGTTCCCACGGGCATCAGGTGTCCCACCGTTCGATATCCCGTAGTACCAGGCATTGTCACTCGTCCGGGCATTCTGATGCTGCCCCGTTCGGTTCCCGCCAGGCGATCAAGGATTCTCCACTCGCTCTGCAAACTGCTTGAATTGCGAACGATATCGAATTCCGACTGTTGGCCATAAATCACTCGTCGTGAATAGCCGTCCCACAATTCCGATGTCAGTGGATTCGATGCTCCCAACGATTGCTGACGGACTTTGACGCTTCTTACTTTCCATTCGAGAGGGTGCAGATCCTCAAAGACCTGCACTGCTGATTCGTCACCGGAAAAGAGGCTTACAAACGCGGCACCAGTCAGAGAATCGGAAGTGACACTTTCGCGGTTGGACTCGCGGCCGGGGGCCTTCAGTACCGAGTAAACCGTTTGCAGTCGGTCCTCAATGACAGCGCTCAAATCCGCCGAGGTGAATTCCTTTTCAAACTGGTACAGCGCATTGCCCGCTTCAGAGCTGAGCTTCAACTGGCTCCAGAGCGAAATCAGAAGGACTTTCGCGACGGCGCGAACATTGAAGTGGGAGTGTGAGCCATTCTGAAGGATCAACAACTCCGCTTGCTGGACTTGTCCTGCTTGAATCAACCGATCGGCGAGCCTGTTTCGAACTCGCCCAGCTTCTGCAGTTGCCGCGTAGATTTTGAGAAAGCTACTTAGGCTTTCGATCGTATCCAACGACAGCGCGACCTGCAGATCCTGCTCGATCAAATTCTGGAGTTGCGAGCGTGCCGGAAACGTCGAAGTCTGCACACTTTGTTGAACGATATTTCTCGCGTAGGCGTCCGCGGCTACAAGGCAGTCAGCGGAACCCTTCATTGGAATGAAAGAGTCGAGCCCTGCTTCAATCGCCTGCCGGATCATCTCAACGGCTGCGACCGGCGAGCCATTCTCTGATTGCCACTGTGCTTGCTGAACGAGAGCGTAGCCTTGTTCTTTAGGTCGATTCGATAATTCGGCCAGCTGCTCGATCATGCGGCGTCTTTGTGTTGTCGTCAGTGAAGCCCGAGCCTCGTTTAACCGTCGATTGATCAACTCTCGCAATAACCAGGTTGCTCGATCAACAGACTGTGGGTCCAGCTTCTGAGATTTGGGGGCCGGTGATGCAATCAACTTTTCCAAACGAGTCGCTGCGGCATCTTCTCGATTGGTCGCAATCTCAAGTTGGGCAACAAGCAATTCGTCAACCGGTTGGTTGTTGTCTATTTTTTTCAGCAGCTCGTCGAGAAGCGATTGTGCTTCGGAAAAGGCGGTCAAATGTTGAGGGCCCACCGAAAAAACCAGGCCGTCATGAAACAAAAGATTGCCGGGCCGAACTTCATTGGGAACCCTTTGATCGTCGAGGCCGAACAGCGCAAGGTTGTACTCACGAAGGCCGATCAACCTTCCGTCATCCGTACGGCGTGAACTCAGGTAGCGTTGCTTTGAAAGTTCAGGAACGATGGAAGATGTCGTCCATTGGCCGGTTTCAAGGTCAACGCTCGCGATGCCGCCTGACTTCAGTGGCAGAATATACCGATTCTCAATTCTGACGCCGCGGCCCGATGGCAGGCCCGTCCGAGCGGTCCACTTCAGACCTCCATCGGTCAGCGACAGGCCTCGCATTCCATCGTTCTGCACACTGGCAACAGTCTGATCTGTAATAGCAGCCAGGTAAGCATCCTTGTCGCGTTTCGTTTTCCAGACACGCTGCCCCGTGTTCAGGTCCAGACGATGGATATCCTCAGAATGTTGCGGAAGACAGAAGACCGATTGGCTGTGAACAATCGGCGCGGATGGAAAACCTCGGAATCCTCCCCCCGAAGTTAACGGTGACCGCCTTGATCGACCACCAGACATGCCATCACGACCGTATGTATAGATCCACTTCAATTCTCCTTGCGTCGCATCGACCGCGACGATGATCTCTGCGTCAGGCTGGCAGATCACCAGTCCGTTTGCGATCGTCGGTAGAGCCATTGGCAAATCTCGTGAACGCTGACTCGGTTCGAAACTTGGCTGCTGAACGAGACCGATTTTCTGAACCCAGACGACTCGCCCCGTTGCCGCTTCGAGCTTCACAAGATTTAGTTCTCGATCACGTCGCGATTCCGAAATCACAAAAAGCGAATCGTCGACCGGACGAGGAGCACCGAGAAAAAGCTGATCAGCCAGGACGCCATTCTCGTCCAACCCGCCGACAGACCATGATGGTTCGACGATCTCGACACCCTCGTCATGGTCATCAGCCCTGGCTGGAATGTTCAGGCACACGATCCGGTTCGAAGCTCGAATTGAAGTTACCCCGCCAGGAACATCTACTCGTTCGAATTTGAGCCAGTCGATGGCGAAGACTCGTTTTCCATCTGTGGTCACGATGCCCTGCGCGGAATTTTCAACCCAGGCTGTTTCGATCAGCGACACCGAGCGACCGGGAGTTGTCAGTTGTAACTCTCTGACAAAATCCCCTACGGAAAGCGTCGCATTGAATCGCCAGTTGAGGCGACCGTTTTTGGGGTCGCAGCTCCTGATGCCGTGCAGATCGCGAACGATCAATTGCTGCTGCGTAATGATGGGAAAGACTGAGGCACCGGTCTCGCCAAGTTCATCGTCTGAATGTTGCTGTTCCCAAATGGCGAGCCTATCGAAAGGCCGAGTTCCGTAGAGTGGTCTGGTCCAGACGGGCGCGAGGTACGGGACCGAGCCGCGACTTGCACCATTGTTCGAGGGGCTGCCAAATGGATCGCTTGCTGGCGAATTCATCGCCAGAGTCGCGAAGTGTGGATGATTCTTTGCGACGATCTCGATCGACTCTGTTGTGAATCGGACGCTGCCAAATACTTCAAGTGCTTCGGCAACCACCTTTCGGGCCTGATCTTTCTCACCGGCCAGAAACAGTGACGTTGCAGCTTTCTCGAACAGCCGAGGGTGCAGCCGATTTCGATGGACATTCGAATGAATAATGCGAAGCCATAGTTTTGCCGCCAGAGCTGCCTCGCCTCGATCGAGCAATCTTGTGGCGGCTTCGTCAGTAGCTTGGGCGCCAGCCAGTGTCGGGAAACATCGTCGGGCAACTTCAAGATAAGCGGCCGACCGTCCGGACGCTCGAGCGGTCTGCAGAGCGCTGCTGGCCGTTTCCGAATACTTCTTCTCGTAGAAGTTCAACTGGTCGCGAGTCAGCGACTCGAAAACCATCAGCGTTTCGTGGCGGACGCTGCGAAGCCGCCCATTTGCCAGAACAAAACTATCTGACGGGGCACGATTCCAATCCTGCCCAGGTGCCAGCAATTCCTGAGGATCACCTAACAGTACCTGCAACGCTTCGAAGGCCTGGCTTAGCTCGTCATCTTTCAGAAACTGACGAGCTCGCTCAAGCAGGATCGTCGCGCGACGTTCATAGTAGACGACGTCTCGGAGGGCGATGATTTCGGCAGCCGACAAAACAGCTTCCTTCGCAATTTCGCCTGTGGCCTCCAGGGGAACCTTCACGTTGACTTTGATTTCTGGTGGCGTCTGTGCCTCGGCGGACCGTGCCAGAACAAGCGGCAGACATCCCGCAATAGCGACTGCAATCAGCAGATTCGGCAATCGTTTGATCGTCAAACAGACAGCACGCATCGGTGCTCCTTGAGCAGGATCTGGCTGAAGGGAACTCGGAAAAATGTACCGGTCACGAAATCGGCAGTGCCGACTATACCAGACGCTTCGTGTCGCCAGGAGACCGACCGGTATCCGTGAAAGAATCGCGAAGCGATAATCCGGGTGAAGTCGGACGAACGTTCCGAAATGAGATCACGTTTCCTCAGATCGAATCAGCATGTCCGGCCGCTGAATCGAAACACCCTTGACGTCCACTTTGACAACCGGCCAGTTTTCCATCGGTGTCAGAACATCAAAGCCCTTCTCACTCACGAGGATCGTGTCAGCAGACATGGCCTGTTCGATCGAGGATTGCCAGAAGATGGGCATGCCTGCGGCGAGCTTTAGTTGGCTTTTCGGGACAATGGGAGCTTCGCACAGTTCGTATCCCGTGACGCAGCCTTGATCGGCGAAGTGCCACTCCTCCGAGTGTCCGAATTTCTCGTAGATACGCTCGACCCGGTTCCAGGTTTCATAGACTTCCCATTGATCCTGGGAGAAGAACATTCCGGTCGCTTGAACGAGCAGCGTATCCAGATGAGCTTTTCGAACGTCCTTTGGTGGCGCTCCGAAGCTTACCGTACGAGCCGCTCCAACATGCAAACCTTCGCGCCGAGCAATCACTGCGATCGTGCAGAACTTTTCGACTTTGTCGTCACCGAAACTCCAGTGCCGATATCGCTGCCCCTGTCCGTCGGCAAGAATCTGAATCCGCTCCGGAACGATTTGGTGCCGATATAGTCGATGGGCAAGCTGCCCGGCGATTTCCGCTTCCGAATCGCCTTGCCGGAATGAACGAGCCGTCGCTTCAACTGCGTGAGCGACCTGGCTGCCGGTAACTCTTAACGACTTGCGTTCAGGCTTGCTCAGCGGGAGTCTCATGCCGTCAAGATGCGGCGACGCGTCCTGACAACGCTCGAACTGAAAATCGCAGGCGACATTGCGACCACGGCAAAGATCGCCCATCAGCAGCTGCAGGTCTTCCTGCCAGGTCCGTTCCTTGAGTTGAAAACCCAGCCCGTTGACTTCGCGGTCAAAGAGTCGACCGGAGTCGGTATTTCGCGTCAGTACGACGCGAGCCTCCGGTGAAACAAACAGGGCAGCCGTTGTGTCGGAAAGGCTTCCGCGAGTGCTGTTTCCGCCGACCGTAGCCCAGGCGAAGTTACCTGGTCGAGTCAGCAGCAGACCGTCGAACGACTGCTCCTTCATGAACTGCGAAAGCAGGTCATGTCGTCTCAGGATTTCAGCGCCACGATCCGGGTCGATGATCTGGATTTCTCCAGATGACATAGAACCAGGAAGAAGTGACGCGATCGACATCGGAAGTTGCCTCGTGATCCTGCAAACTCAACTCGAAATGTGCGAGGCAGATTGGAAGTCCGCACTCGCAGCGAGTCACATTCGGAATGATGAGAGATATGGTGTCGCGTTCCGAAGATAGCCCATATTCGGGGCAACTTTCGGACATGCAGGATAGCAGCCGCAAAGCAGATTGGAACAGGATTCTCACTGTCTGTAGTTGCTGCCCCGCCAGAACCGACCGGTCAAAGCGGAATCAAATGACAGATCCGAACACAGCTCGAGGATCACTTCCGCGCAAGGATCTCTTTCACTTTCTTAGCGGCTTCTGCGCGTGCTTTCTTCATCACGCTGGCCAGAGTTACTGGTGCCCCCGTTCTGGCGTTTGCTTTCGGTCTGAAGCTTCCATGAAAGCGTAGATTTCGAGAGTCTCCTCTTCCGTGACTGGAACCTTCCTCGTCTTGAAGAACTTTACGATCTCGACAACCAGCGGTTTGTAACCGTCGTACTTGCCAACCGGCGCGATGCCTTTTTCGCCGAACGCAGTGCCGCCGTATCCGCTCTTGCCGGATCGGATCCCACGGAAAGTTCCAATCCGTCCGTCGTCCCAGGTTCCGGTGACGAGTTCGAAGTTTTTCGAACTCGCGCGAGTCACCGATTCGCAAACCGGTGCCCATCACGGTAAACAGCATTTCTACGCCGTGAATTCCGTACCAGAAAAGATCGGGATGAGTCTTCTCCAACGAGCACGGCGAGTATGTGCTGCACCCGAGGATTTTTCCGATCGAACCGGCTCGCAACGCCTGCGGCCCGTTTGAGAAACGCAACGACGAAGAGCAGAACAACGGAGTCTTGAAGTGGCGTCCGAGTTCAAACATCGCAACGGCATCGGTCACAGAGCCGGCGATTGGCTTATCGACAAATACCGGAAGCCCAGCTTTTAACGCTGGCACGATCTGCTCCAGGTGAGGCCGTCCATCGTTGGTTTCGAGCAGGATGGCGTCGACCTGGCCAACCAGGTCATCCAGATCGTCCACGATCTTTTACGCCAAGCTTCTTCATCTGCTCGGTGTAACCCGGCACGCGACTGGTGCTGGATTCAATGTCGGGACTGCCTTTTGGATAAACGGCGACCATCCGGAATCCTGCGACATCCGCTGTCGCGTTTGGATCGTTCAACAGCTTCGTAAACGCGAGGCAGTGCGAAGTGTCCAGCCCGATCATTCCGACCCGGACGACCTTCTGTTCGGTGTCTTCCGCTTCGGTCGATTCTGCTTTGTCGCTCGCCGCGTTTGAATCCACGGAGTTCTCGCGAGCGGGTTTCTCGATTAAGGACGTCGCAAGAGCCGCCAGGTTGCCCACTCCAGCAACGACCGGATTCGTTCCGCCTGAGACGCCAGTAAGCGTACTTGCTTCCCAGATTTTCGCGGTGCCGTCTCGACTGGCGGATGCA
>CALSLT010000008.1 GCA_943787265.1 uncultured Planctomycetaceae bacterium
GAAATAGGTACTCGCGTCAAATCTCTGAAACCACGCTTCGAATGCAGGAGTCTCTTTGATGATCTTGCACGCGTCCTTCATCACTTCCAGGCCAAAGAACACCATACCGACGCCCATCAGCGCCATGGCCCAGTATCGCCAGCGATCACCCTTTGAAAAAAGATAGACAAACGCCGATCCTCCCAGCAGGGGAAGTCCGTACTTGCCAATCTTGAGGACAAGAATCCAGCCGGTAATCGTGGTGCCGATGTTGGCTCCCATAATCACGCCAATGGCCTGGCCCAACTGCATGACACCGCTGTTTACAAAGCCAATGACCATGACCGTTGTCACGGAACTCGACTGCACAACACAGGTCACAACCACACCGACGGTGGTGGCAAGAATTCGGTGATTGGTGACTGCTCCAATCATACGCCGCAAGCTGTTGCCGGCGACTGCCTGCATGCCGTCCGACATGTGCTTCATGCCGAGCAGGAAAATGCCGAGTCCGCCGATAATTTCACAGGCCAGTTTGATAAACGATGCAGCGTCCAAATTACCACGTCCCTGGGAATGTGAGGAATTTGCGAATGGTTTGCTAAGCGGCGGGATTCTATGGAATCCAAGCTGTACTTCAACAAGGTGGGCGATTCATTTTGCCAGCGCGTCCTGGTGGTGCCTTGGCAACGGAACCAGATACCTGACTCGGCGGCCGCAACGCATCTAGTTCTGCCCGGATCTATGCCGATTTCAAAGAATTCGAAGTGGAAAGCTGTATCTGAGAATGTCGACTTTCAGTTTTCGGATATGCCCGTAAATTCGTCTGTCCAAAGCGGGATTCTGAGCTTAAACGTGCTGCCAATGCCGACTTCACTTTCCAGAGTGACTTCGCCATCAAACGCACTCACCAGGTGTTTGACAATCGCTAGACCAAGCCCCGTTCCACCGATCTCGCGCGTCCGAGCTCGATCGGCCCTGAAGAATCGCTCAAAGATTCGAGACTGGTTTTCTCGAGAAATCCCTACGCCCGTGTCACAAACTGAAATCTCGGCATGCGTCCCGTCGCGACTCCACGACACGAACACACTCCCGCCTTCCGGAGTGTACTTGAGGCCGTTGCTCAGCAAGTTCTCGATGATCGTTCGAAACGCTCGTTTGTCGGCCGTTACGTTGATGTGCTCAATATCGGACTCGACTTTCAGTTCGACCCGACGCGACTCCGCCAGCGACCCCAGCTCGTCGACCACTGACTCAACTACGAGCCGAATCGGCACGGACGTCAGGTCAAATGCCTGTTCTCGTGACTCGATTCTGGCGAGTTGGAGCAGGTCTTCGATCAGATCGTGCAGTCTGTTTCCCTGTTCGTCGATTCGCGTCAGGAATCGGCGTGCGAAGTCGGGGTCTTCGATAGCTCCATCGAGCAAAGTTTCAGCCGATGTCTGAATGATCGTCAGTGGAGTCTTCAGTTCATGCGAAACGTTCGACGAGAACTCTCTGCGAATATTCTCCAGACGGCGGAGTTCGGTGACATCGTGAAAGACCAGCACGACGCCGGGACATGGGTCTTCCGCGAGTGGCGTCGCTTCGATCTCGACGATGGTTTCGTTCCGGGGAAGCTGGCATTCAACAGAACGTTCCAGGCCGGACATGGCCTGCCGAACGACAGTCTTCACCGTGTCGTTACGGACACTCTCCCAGACCGGGCGTCCAATCAGTTCCCGGTCTCCGACGTCAAGCAAGAGACGAGCTGCTTCGTTAGCGAACAGAATATTTTCGTCGTTGTCGACAGCGACGACTCCTTCGACCATCGATCCAAATACTGTCGAAAGAAGCTGACTGCTTTCCCTCAGTTCGAGGCTCGTCTGATTCAGCTCAAACATGCGAGCTGACAGGTCATGGCTCATCGTGTTGAACGCTTCGGCGAGCGAGCCCAGCTCGTCCCGCCGATCGATCTGTACCACTTGCTGCAGCTCACCGGCCGCGATGGCGTTGGCCGCTGTTTTGAGCGTCGTCAGTGGCTGGATGATTCGCTGAAGGATCAGAAACATCGGAGCCAACGCCAGCAGACTGACCGCGACGAAAGTTCCGACGACCAGTTGTTGTACGAAGTCGATCTCAGCTTCAACCGCGTCCAACGCGACCGACAGGCGGACGTATCCGACCGGCGTTGATTCGTCGCCGACCCGGAGCGCCAGATACAGCATAGAAATCCCAAGCGTCGGACTGACTCGCTGCGCGGTTCCACTACCGGCTCCCCGGGCCTGGACGATTTCCGGCCGATCGGCGTGGTTTTCCATCGTTGCAGGATCACGTTCCGAGTCCTCAGCAACAACGCCGTCATCTTTGATCAGAGTGATTCGACTTCTGTTCTCCTTCGCGATCGTGTCGATGGCTGCGGTCAGATTGGAATGCCGAGATCCGTCAAACGAACCGTCAAGCAGGCGAACCATCGTCATCGCGGAATCATGAAGCCGCCGCGATTCCTGTTGGAAAGCGATGTCACGCAACCGCCCGCCGAGAATTGTCACGACGGACGCTGCCGTCACGGCCGAAAGCAACGCGTAAACGCAGAACAGTTTCCAGAAGAGACGCGATGAGAGCACGACTTCATATTCCGATTCAAGCAGGTCCAGTCAGGTCGCGGGAACATGAGGAGCTGCATTGACAATGTCAACGCGGCAGCCATTTCGGACCGACAACACATCAACTGATGTGGATACTCCGTGGCGTTTCTGCAACGATCGAGCAAGGATGTCGCGTCTTCGCTGAGAACCCTGTTCAGTCGAACGAGCCATCGCTCGGAAATACCGAATGATCAACTCATTGATTAGCCGTCGTGGATTTATGCAGGTCGGAGCGTTGGCTCTGGGCGGGCTGACATTGCCGGAAATCCTGGCCGCGAAAGAGGCTTCAGGGGCCGGCGATTCAGACACGTCCGTGATCATGCTCTATCAGCATGGCGGCGC
This sequence comes from uncultured Planctomycetaceae bacterium, assembly GCA_943787265.1. Classification (GTDB taxonomy): domain Bacteria; phylum Planctomycetota; class Planctomycetia; order Planctomycetales; family Planctomycetaceae; genus JABMPE01. The sequence goes on from CALSLT010000008.1 coordinate 2,949, forward strand.
ATCGCAGTTGGAAACGTACGATCTGAAACCCAACGCGCCGACGTCGTACCGCAGCGTGTTCAATCCGATCCCGACCAACGTCCCGGGCATGGATATTTGCGAGCTGTTTCCGTTGCAGGCAAAGATGGCCCACCGGTTCTCTATCGTCCGTTCGCTGCATCACGACGTGGGCATTCACAGCGATGGTGGAATTGTCGCTCTGACCGGCAAGCGGCCGACAGTTCTCGACCCGACATCGCAATCGAAGAGCGAGCATCCGGACTTCGGCTCGGTGACGTGTGCCGTGAACGGGTTCTCCGCGAAAGTGATGCCGCCGTACGTCGCGATTCCCCGGGCACCGTACATGACCCGGCCGACGTATCTGGGCCTGCACCGTTCCGCCTTCGAAACAGGCGACCCGAATTCCAAGAGTTATCAGCCGCCGCAAGTGAAGCTGGCGGTCGGTCGCGACGGGAAATTTCTCGCTCAACGAAAGTCGTTGTTGCAGAAGTTCGATCGGCTGCGCAGCAACCTGGACACCCGAGGCCAGCTGGAAGGAACCGACCGATTCCGAGACATGGCCTTCGAGCTGATGACCAGTCCGCCACGTCGCGAAGGCATTTGCGATTGATCAGGAACCCGACGCGCTGCGTGACCGCTATGGCCGCAACGAGTGGGGACAGTCGTGTCTGCTCGCCAGACGGCTGGCGGAATCCGGGACGTCGGTGGTCAATATTTACTTCAACACGCCGAAGTCCGGACCGGAATTCACCAACTGGGACGACCACATCTCGAACGCTGGTCGACCGGGGCACTTTGCGAAGTACATGCGAGTCCGCCTGCCGTACATGGATCAGGCACTATCGGCGTTGATCGACGACATCTTCACTCGGAACCTTGACCAGAAGATTCTGGTTGTCGTTGTCGGCGAGTTTGGACGCACGCCCCGCTTGAGCACAAACACCACGGGGGTCGGTCGCAATCACTGGCCGCAGGCTTATTCGGCGTTGTTGTCCGGCGGCGGGCTTCGCATGGGACAGGTCATCGGTGCGACAAACAGCAAAGCCGAGTACCCGGCTGAGCAGCCGCACACACCTCAGGATCTGCTGGCAACCATTTACCGGCATCTGGGCATTGATCCTTCATCAACACTGACTGACCATTCCGGACGTCCAGTCTACATCCTGGATTCGGGCAGACCGATCGCCGATCTGATTTGAGTCATTCCAGCGGCCAGCTGTTGAACAACCTTAAACCTGAATCGTTCCGCTTCGCTTCGAATTAACTTGTTTTGCACTTTGCACCTTTCATTTCTCACTTTGCATTCTTTGCGATTGCCACTCAATAGTTTTCTGAGGTCCTCCTCGACATGTTCTCTCTGTTTCCCGCCAACCACCATAAAAAATCAGCCACACGCCGTGATGCGTTGAAGGCTGGCGTGCTTGGGTCACTCGGTGCGGCGGTGCCGTTTGGGCAGCATGCCATTGCTGGTTCGCAGAGAACTCACCCCGCGACGGCGAAACGCTGTATCTACATCTTTTTGTGCGGAGGACCATCGCAGCTTGACATGTGGGATCTGAAGCCGGACGCGCCGGATTCGATCCGCGGACCGTTCCAGCCGATTGATACCAACGTGCCAGGAATGCAGATTGGCGACCTGTTGCCGATGACCTCTCAGCAGGCGGACAAGTTCTCTATCATCCGCTCGATGATGCACACTTCGACGTCGCATGATGTCGGCATCAAGTACACGCTGCTGGCGGATTCGACGACACCTGGCCCCGCTTATCCACCAAAGCGAACGGACCACCCTGGCATGGGCGCCATCGTTCGCAGTCTGGCCGGCGACACCGGCCGGTTGCCGGCATGGGTCACGGTACCTCGGCCATTCACAACGGGCTCCCGTTTCTACCGGGGACAGACCGGAGGCTTTCTGGGAGCTGCACACGATCCGTTTCTGCTGAACGAGGCGAAGCTCGACTCGCTGGCCGACAAGACGTTCCGCATCGACGCGCTCGACACGCCCGAAGCCGTCGACACTGACCGCTTCGCCGATCGCCGCGATCTGCTCAAGTCGATTGATGGGCAGGCGGAGTCAGTCATCGCCTCCGCAAAATCGGACCAGATTCGGCGACAGTACGATAAGGCGTTCGACCTGGTGGCTTCGCAGGACGTTCGCGGAGCGTTCGATCTTGATCGCGAGCCGGAAAAACTCCGAGATCGCTACGGCCGCAATGAGTATGGCCAAAGCTTTCTGCTTGCGCGTCGGCTTGTCGAATCGGGCGTTCAATACGTCAACGTATTCTGGACTTACTATGGAAAGGATGGTTGCCAGTTTAATCTGTGGGACAATCACGGCAGCGACAAGGAAGTCTGCGGCGGCCACAACCGCGGCGTCGACATGATCAAGGGCGAATATTGCTGCCCGTCTTTTGACCGTGCTTACTCAGCGTTACTGGACGATCTTTCGGACAGAGGCATTCTTGACGACACGCTGGTCGTCGTCACCGGCGAGTTCGGACGGACGCCGAAGATCAACAAGAACGCAGGCCGAGACCACTGGTGCTCTTGCTACTCGTCCGTGCTAGCCGGTGGCGGAGTCAAAGGCGGAACAGTCTTCGGAGCCAGCGATGCTCAGGCGGCCTACGTCAAAGAATCACCCGTTCGACCAGAAGACCTCGGAGCAACCATTCTTCACGCATTTGGATTTCCGCCCGAAGCTGAAATCCTCGAACCGACGGGCCGCCCGGTAAGAAGCTCACCCGGTTCGCCGGTGACTGAGCTGTTTTCGTAGTCCGGTGAGTAAGAGACGCCCAGCGTGAATTAGATCAGTTCGTGCATTGGCTCGACGCCGTCATCGACGAGGTATCTCGGTGTGCCGCCCTGGTCGAATATTCGAACGGCTCCGGTGTCGAGGCCTGCGTTCTTGTAGAGCGTCGCGAAGACTTCCTGAAACTTAACCGGGCGTTCGACGGCGTGCTCGCCCATTCGATTCGTACGGCCGATGACCTGTCCCGTTCGCATTCCGCCACCAGCCATCATGGCGCACGAAACTCGTGGCCAGTGATCGCGGCTGTTGTTCTTGTTGATTCTTGGAGTCCGACCGAATTCGCCCCACACGACGACGGACACGTCCTGGTCGAGCCCTCGTTCGTGCAGATCTGTGACCAGAGCTGACAGTCCTTGATCCAGCAGTGGGAATTCCTGACGCGACCGTGGGTAGTTCATACCGTCTCCGCCGTGCCAGTCCCAGCGGCTGTAGTTAAGCGAAACGTATCGCGCTCCGGCTTCGACCAGTCGACGAGCGATGCAGAAGTTTTCGATCATTTTCGGAGCGCCATCACGCTGGAATTTCTCGTCGCTCTTGCCGTACCGCGCGACGACTTCTGGATCTTCTTTGGAAAGATCGAGCGCGTCAGCAAGGTTGGATGTTGCCAGGATCCCCATCGCCTTTTGCGAATAGATATCCATGCTCTCCATCACGCCGGTCGTATCAGTCGCTCGTTTGAAATTGTCGATCGATCGAACAAGCTGATCGCGGTCTCGCAGACGTTCCAGCGAGATTCCCTGAAGGACCATGCTTTCGTTACTGCTGCGAGCTTTACGTCCAACAAGATTAAACGGACTGTTCGCGACTCCGAGGAATCCGCCGTCGCCGGTTTCGCCCCACGTTCGGTTTCCGGTTGTGTACATCAGCGAAACGTTCGGCGGCACGGCGTTGTTGACCGACCCCTGCAAACGTGAAACCCACGCTCCAGCGGCCGGCCAGCCTCCGGGAGGCTGACGATCCCCGCGTCGGTGACCGGTCATGCACTGATAGCCGTCGTGTCTGCCGTCTGCGTCGGAGATCGTTCGAACCGGCACGAACTTATCCATCATCTGCGCCATCTTCGGGAACAGCTCGCAGATTTCGATTCCCGGCACGTTAGTCGCGATCGGCCGAAAGTCACCACGGACTTCGGCTGGGGCATCAGGTTTCAGATCCCACAGGTCCATGTGAGACGGGCCGCCCGGCATGTAGATATTGATAATCGCTTTATGCGAAGACTTCGCTCCGGCTTCGGCTTCAGCTCGAAGCACATTCGATAGCCCGACTCCACCAAGAGCCATGCCGCCAACAGTCAAAAAGCTGCGACGCGAGTATTGATCACAAAGCCGGCTGGAGCGGCGGTCTGAAGGTCCGAATATCGTCAACATGGGCGGAGACCTGGGAAGGAATTGTCGGGTGGGGCGTCGTTCAGGTTATCGGCGTGAAAGTCGACCGTTCATGATACGGCTGCTCGGAATTTTGCGTCAATATATTGGACTCGATCCATGAGAATCATGTCACACCAATTGAGATGCTCACAGCTTCTTCGCGACGGCGGGCAGGCTCGTCCGCCTTGCATAGTTGAGTCTTGAGTTCGATCATTGGTCGGCAACTCAATCGCTGGCGAGTCTGTCTTCACGATCAAATACGACAACCGAAGCGTCGGAGAAACTTTCACACATGCGACGACTCGGCGTTTTCCTCGCGCATCACCGTCGCACGGTCTGGTGTTTGATTCTGCTGTTGAGTATCCCGCCGGTATGTGGCCTCACCGGATTCAGTATTTTCGAGTCGCGGTATGGCCGTTGGGTTTCTGACGAGCAGTCGCAGGTTCTTCAGGAAGTCAGAGAAACATTCGCCAACCGCTTCTCGGGCTTTCCCGTGATTTTGGTTCTGGAGTGCGACGACTTCTTCCAGCCAGAACGCATTTCGGCTCTGCATCGTACCGTTGAAATCATCGATGAGGGATTTCTGGAATTTGGCGGCAAAGAGCTCGTCTTCTGGGCCGGAAGCCTGCCTCAGGTAACGTTGTTTGGATCGTCGCCGCTGCTGCCGGATCAGGTCGAAACACCTGAGGACGCGCAGGCTATTGGAGATGCCGTCGCGAACCATCCGCTTGTAGACGGGCAGCTGCTCTCAGCCGACCGCCGCACGATGCTGATTGGTCTGATGGACTCAGACCGGGAAGTGGTTGAGACCGTGCGCGAGCGGGCAGGCGAAGTCTTAGGGGCCGTCGGGATCCGGCTCCGCATTACCGGACACAGACCTTTGTGGCGAGCCCACAACGATGCCTTCAAGAAAGACCACGAAAAGATCGTGTTGATTGCAGCTGCGATCGTGGTCGTTCTGGCGCTGATTATTTTTCGAGGGTTGCCGGCGATTATTGTTTCCTGCAGCGGCCCGGCGGTTGGAGTCTTCTGGACACTCGGCTGGCTGGAATTGCTCGGGCAGGCAAACAACGACCTCGCGAAGGTCATCCTCCCCGTGATGATTCTGATGGTCGGGTTTACGGACGGCGTGCATCTGGTCGTGCATATTCGGCAACAGAGATTGAAGCCGGGTGGAAGTAATGGCTCGGGCGACGACTCAATTCGAAACAGTCAGATTAACGCCGCCGCGTCGGCGATTGAACACGTGGGCGCAGCCTGCCTGCTGACGTCGCTGACCACCGCCATCGGTTTTGGCTCTCTGTTGATGGCGGAATCCGAGATCATCCAGGGCTTTGGTCGAGCGTGCGCGATTGGCGTGTTGATTGCCTTCGTCGCTGCCGTACTGGTGATTCCGGTGATGAGCAGTTCGTGGATCGGTCGTCGCATCCACGTCGGAACGGATCGAGACCTCGTTCAGCGAGGCATGCACAAACTCGACTGGCTGATCGATTTCGTCATCCGCCGCTCGCGACTTGTGGCTCTTGCGGGAGTGCTCATCACGGGATGGCTCGCGATCATGGCATTTACTCTCGAACCAGACGACCGAATCGGAGATCGAACGCCGCACGCATCCGAAGCCTACCAGGCGTTGCAGCATGTGGACGTCTCGTTGGGCGGAATTCGCGCGATGCGCATCGTGGTCGACTGGGACGACGACGTCAGCAACGAAACTCTCTGGCAGTTGTTGTCAGAAATTGAAACCGTCCTGGGATCGGAGCAGGACATCAGTCGGCCACTTTCGATTCGACATGCGTTGTCGCTTGCGCCAGGCGTCGATGGGCCGGCGAAGTTAGGACTGGCTTCGCTGCTGCCGACGGACCTTTCGAGGCAGTTCTGGCGGCCGGACATCAACCAGGCCCAGGTGATCGCACGAATTCAGGACCTCGGTATGGCGCACTACCGTCCGATTCTTGACCGAGTCGAGCGAGAGTTTGCGGAACTGGCGATTGCGCATCCGGCTATTCAAATCGAGCTGACCGGCGAGGCCATCGTTGAAAGCCAGGCCGTGCAGCAGGTCGTCAAAGAACTGTTCTCCAGTCTGGCTCTGGCGGCGGTAATCATTTTTGTGGTCATTACGATCGCCGTCCGCTCGATCCGCTTCGGACTGCTCTCCGTCATTCCAAACATCTTTCCGCTGGTTGCCACAGGCGCGATGCGAGCGTTCATCGACACGTCGCTCGACGTCGCCAGTGCCTGCTCATTCGCCATCTGCCTGGGCATCGCGGTCGACGACACAATCCACTTCCTGATGCGTTTCCGCCACGAACGCGAACAGGGCAGCAGTGTCGAATCATCGATCCGCCGAACATTCGTCACCGTCGGCAGCGCGCTCGTGATGACGACTGTCGTTATGGTCGCCGGGATCGGCTCGGTCATGACCAGCGAGTTGCAAACACATTTTCTGTTCGCCTCAATGGCCTGCGCCACGATCGGCTCGGCACTCTTCGGTGATCTGATTATTCTGCCGGCCTTGCTGACACAATTTGCCGATCGCGATACTGGCGGCCCCAAATTAATGGCAGAAACATCCGAAGGTGCAGCAGATGTCTGACAAACTCCCGCGTTCAACCAGTCGAGAACTGACCTTTGAAAATGGAACGGCAATCGGCATCAGCAATCGCTGGGTGAAGGGGCAGTATTGCTCGATCATTACGGCCGCCGGAATCGTCGGCTGCGGGATCTACGACCTCGTGACACCTGCCGAGTTCGGACAAGCCATCGCCATCGCAAAGGGCACCCCAGCCAACCCACTTGTCGAACCGGAAGACCTGTTCGATGCGAAGATCGTCGGCTGCACCCCGCAGGCCGAAGCGATGGAGATTTCAGTCGGCATGACCGGCCGCGAAGCCGTTGAACTGATGCTCAAAGCCGCCGCTCAAGCGGACTGAACAGAACGTTTGCAATTGCATTCCAGCCGTGGCCTAGTACGGGGTGGGAGCTGCTGGATCGCAAACTGGACCAACACTGGCGTAGGGCAGCTCCTTACAGTTGGAGCTGCCTTGCGTCGCTCATGCTTAGTACTGGTCGACCAGGTACTGGATCAAATCCGTCGATGTCACGATGCCGACGAGTTTGTTTCCATCAACAACTGGAAGCGAGTGAAAGTTGTTACTGGCAAGCTGGTTCGCCGCATCTCGAACAGTGCCACTCACCTGAATTGAAACTGGCTGAGCATTAGCCAGGTCGGACAGCTTGTAAGTGTGGTCCAGAATCGCGTCGAGACTGCGGCCATCCTGGTCGCCGAAATCTCCGAAAGTGACGCGGAGAATGTCATTCCAACTGATGATGCCGACTAGATCATCGCCATTGACGACCGGCAGGTGGTGACGGTCGCCTGACTCAAGCAACTGTCGGGCTCTTGAGACGGGCTGACTCTGGTCGATGGTGACAAGATCACTCGACATGATTTTCGCAATAGATTCGTTCTTCTTCATGGACTGCTGATCCCAACTTTATCTTGCACTGTTCCGCACAAATAGAAAAAGCGAAACCCGATCGCTTTGGTGAGACAGGTGTGCGGCAATTGTCGTGCCAGCGACGGTCAGGAGGCGTCGTTCGCGAAAACGTGTCAGTTTGCCCGATAAGAGCGACGCTGTGGCGCAGGCTGCGCGACAACCGAGCACACGTCTCTTTGAATGTGTGCTGAGTTGGCACGTGCGATAATCCCAAAAGCAGCTCAGCCAACGGTCGTGTCAAATTTTGGGAAGCAAGTATGGTTCGCGGTAGGTCTTCGACAGGAGTTCGTTGGCTTCGTCGCAGTCCGTGAAGCGTTCGGTTTTCGGATCGAAGTCCAGACGCCCCTCCGTACGGAAGGCGATTTCGCCGAGGTGGACCAGGGCGCAGGACCGGTGGGCGACTTCTGGTCGTGCTTTTGTCTTGAGATTGCGAGTCCGCACGGCGTTCAGGAATTCTGCCATGTGTTCGGCGTAGCCGCGTTGGCCTCGGACGTCGCCTTCGGTTGGACCGGGTTTACCTTTGGGGCCGAGGAACACGCTGAAGGCGCCTCGGCGAGAAAAAACCATGTAGCCCTCCGTGCCGTAGAAGACGTTGCCATTGTCAAAGCCGTGGATTCCGTACGAAGTGAACGGGTAGTTCTCGTAGACGACCAGCCGACCGTCCGGGAACTGCCAGGTCACATTCATATTGTCGGGGTACTCGCTGGCATGACCGTGCAGCATCATTCGACTTCCGCGAGCAGTGACCTGGCTGGGAGCGGAGTCGACTCCCAATCCCCAACACGCCATGTCGATGTCGTGAATTCCGTCGTCGCCGATTTCTCCATTGGCATAATCCCGATACATCCGCCAGGTGCTGTGGTAACGGTGCTTGTTGAATGGCCGTTTGGGAGCCGGTCCCAGCCAGCGGTCGTAGTCGGCTCCTTGTGGCGGCGTTGAGTCGGGAACCGGTTTGACCGTGTGCCGCATTTCGGCCGTCCATGCTTTGGCGATTTTGATCTCGCCGATGACGCCGTCAGCGAGCAGCTTGCCCGCTCGGTTGGTGACCGGACTGTTTCTCATCTGGCTTCCTTGCTGAACGACTCGTCCGTATTTCTTCGCAGCGCGAATGATCGCGTGCCCTTCGTCGTAAACGTGTGAGATCGGTTTCTCCAGATAGACGTCTTTGCCCTCGGCCATCGCGTTAATGGCAATCGGCGCGTGCCAGTGATGCGGCGTCGCGACGATGACCGCATCGACGTTGGGATCAGCCAGCACGTCCTCGAACTTCGACGTTCGTTTGGCCGGCTTCGACTGAAACCCGACCATGTTTTTCGAGATACGGTCGACCTGAGCCGGATCGACATCGCACAGCCAGGAAATCGACACAGCCTCTTTGCGATTGACCAGCCCCTTCAGATGGTGAGTCATAATCCCGCCGCACCCAATCAGCGCGATGTTGGCCGTCTCCGACTGCGATGACTCAGCAGCGAAGATACCAGGAATTGCCTGAGCAGCAGCCATCGTAGCAGCCGTGCCAGATGCAGAATGAATGAAACGGCGTCGGTTCAGTTTGGAAGTCATGGCTCGTCTCCAGATAGTGGCGATGATTTCGTAGACAAAGCCTAATCGACGACATCCAGCTTCGTGAACCAACGACACGCTCATGCCACGACGGATAAGTTTCCTGCCGCCGTTTCAGGCCAGCCAAACTTCCTCTAAAAAAAACAGACGAACTCTCAGAGTTTCTGCGTTATGAAACGTTGCCGTTTTCGCCCGGGACGACGAGCATTCACAAACCAGGCAGAAAAGTCCGGAGCCGCAAGATGACCACCGACGAAGAAATCCAGAAAGAGATTGACGAACTGGAAGCTCCGATACGCCGCCGCTCCGCCCAGCTCCGCTTTATCCTCAAGATGACGATCCTGGGAGGAGGACTCGCCGGACTGTCAGTTCTGACGATTGTCTTTCTAGGGATCACCGGGATTTCGCTGGCCACCGGGATTCGTTTTATCGACAGCATGCTCTACTCAATGGGCGGTGGGCCGATGGTCATCTTTCTTGCCGCAATAATCTGGTCGATACCGGGAGCGATTGCCGGCGGCATTGTTGGATGCGTATTGACCGTCATATCGTCAAAATAAGGCCGCCAAAGATAAGGATTCAAAACAGATCGCCGAGGCCACAAAGCACCCGCAAGACAATCAGCGCTAGCGTTCAACAAGAATGATCGCATCGGGATACATGCGGAATATCTTCCGGTACATAGGCTCCGATTCAATGATCAATCGCAGTTGTTTCTGGAATCGTTCGGCAGTTTTGCTCGCGTATAATTTTGCAGCGACGCCGGTTGCAAAGATCGTAACCGCAATACTCCAATGAATGACCAGCAAAGACAATAATCCGCCAATGATGAGAATTCTTCCGAACTGATCGGCAATGGCTTGTGGCCTCAATGAATTGAGATTGCGGTGGCATTGCGAACACAGACATACGGGTGTCGGAATCATCGTATCTCGCCCATGAAATTCGACGACCTCGTCTTGCCACAGAAAGAGTTGTCCCCCTGTAATGAGGAACATCCCCCACGAGAAGCCACCAGAACTCTTTGTATGAAGCTGCTCACAATCCGCGACAAAATGAACAAGTTCTGCAGGTGTTCGCCCACAATCTGCGCACTCCGATTTTGGAATCGTGCCTGACTCCAGAAGCTCCGGAATTTCAAATTCCAGAGGGGCCTCAATGGGGACAATTCCAGCCATGTCTCGCAACTGCGCGAGCGAAGGGACATTGACAGTCAGGTTGCACTCACATTGAAACCGAGAACCAGCCGAACCTGCAGATACTGCGTGATTCTTTCCACACTCGCACGAGACAGAGAATGTCATGTTGACGATGAGTCCTGGATAATTATGCGTTGTCGATCAATCCGGTAAGGTGCATTGACCTGGCAATCACTTTGCGTCTACGCCAGCATGTAGCCTCGATCAATGCCTGGTGAGGAGCAAGTGACGTAGCTGGCAGTCGCGTTTGCCAAGTGACCAAACCATACCGTTGTTGGGACCATCGTGTTGTCTACGCATCTTCGGAAAGCCGGACTGTCGGACCGTCGCCAGCAACGTCGCCTGGTTTCACTTCAACGCCCCCCCAGACGCCCGCACAACGACTCGTGGTATTCACACTTTTGCTAAACAGCCAGCCCCGTGATCTTATTCGTTCAAACCCACACGTCGTTTCGTGACGGCTTTCGCCTCAGCGTTCTTTAGCTTCGTTTGCATTTCCGCGAGGATCCTCGCGTGTTCTGACGAGTGGGCGAGGTTTGTCTGTTCCTGTGGATCGGCTGTCAGGTCGTAGAGCTCTTCTCCAGACGGCCACAGCGTGTACCGATGCCGCTGCGTGCGAACTGCTTTTCCAAGAACTTTGCCTCGCGTAACGACTGTGTAGGCGACGTCCTTCCCTCTGAATGTTGGGTCGCGCAACATTGTCGTCATGCTTCGGCCTTGTAATTCCGACGGGGGAGTCACGCCACAAAGTTCGGCAAGTGTTGGGAACAAGTCGACAAGTTCAACAAGACCGTCGCTTGAGGAACCCGGCGTCGTGGCAGCATTTTTGATCGACCTGGGCACGCGGATCACCAACGGCACGCGGTCGCACGTTTCAAACAGCATGACTTTGCCCCACATGAATTTCTCGCCGAGCATATAGCCGTGATCTGACGTGAGTACGACGATCGTATTGTCCCATTGGCTGCTCTGCTTGAGCGCCGCGAGAACGACTCCAATCTGTGCATCGATAAATGAGATACAGGCGTGGTAGGCCTGCATGTATTCGCGACGGAGTTCATCATCCTCGACGCCAAATTCGAATCCGAACCCTTCGTACCGCTTTGTCTGAGCAATCTTCGGCACAGTCTTCCATAACTCCACGGACGCAGGAGTGAACTGTAATTTCCCCTTTGGGTACACAGCGAAGTACTTGTCGGGTGCTAGAAACGGGACATGAGGTTTCTGGATACCACAGGCCATAAAGAATGGCTTATCGCCGTTAGGCTTGCTCGCCAGCCAGTCGCCGATTTGCCGAGCATTCTTACCATCTTTGTGTTGCTCGTCATTGAGACCGCTGGGGCCGAAGCCTGGTTGCTGCCCTCGCGTCTGCGTAGCAATGGACGGGTAGAATTCTCGCCATTTGCGACGCGACTTGCCGGCCTTTATCGAGCCGTGTTCTGCTTCAAACTTTTCCCGAATCGGAGTGACCAGCGGCATCTCGTCGTTCTCGAAACGCAACATCTCGTCCCACGCAACGTCACCGGGATCAACCTTCTCATTGTGAAACACTTTGCCGACCGCTCCCGTCCAGTAGCCGGATTCTTTAAAACGCTGTGGCATCGATACGGTGCCTGGGCGAACGGAGCGAATGTCCGACTTATTATCGAGGACGCCGCTCGATTGCGGATACAGGCCGTGCAGGAACGAGGCTCGAGAAGGTCCGCAGACGGGATATTGACAATACGCTCGTCGAAAAGTCATACCGGCAGCGGCCAGTTCATCGAATGCCGGCGTGTGAATATGCGGATAACCGGAAGTCGAAACGTGAGTATTCAAGTCATCGCATACGATGAAGAGGACGTTTGGCTTCTTCTCACTTGCAATCGCTGGCGTCAATGCAGAAAAAATCGCGGCCAAGCTTAGAATGATTCGGATCGGGAAGTTCATTGTATTCCAATAGCTGTGTGACAACGCGGCCACTAGAGCATTTTCCGAGTTCGCCTTCGGTACGGCTGTGAGCCGCGACGCGTCAGCGGCCGGCCCTCCGACGCCTTACAGCCAACGGCTCACTGCACAGCAATCATTGTGTACTCTTCTTGACGCGTTTTTTCGACTTCAGTGCCACATATCGACGTGTATGGCCGATATTTCGGCATCGGTTTGTAGTTGCCCTTGCCCTTTTCCCAGCGAAACGTTTCGCCATCAACCACAAGGTCCTTTCGCGTGTTCAACTTGTCCTCCGGCGCGGCAAAGGCACTCGGAGCGGACTTCCTTAGTTCGGATTTTACGGCGCCATACTTTTCGTCGGATGCGAGGTTGTTCCACTCGTTGGAATCCTCGCGGAGGTTGTAAAGTTCTTCGCCGCCTTCGCCGTAGCAAATGTATCTCCAATCGCGATTGATGATGGCGTACTCCCCCGGTGTCATGTACGGAAGGAAGATATTTCGATCAGATGCAACAGAAGGATTGCTCAGGGTCGCCGCGAGCGACTCACCTTCCAGGTGCTGATGAGGTGTCGGCAAATCACACATTTCAACCAGTGTTGGAAACATGTCGATCAGGCTGACCGTAGCGTCTGTTTTTACCCCTTCAGAAACCCCCGGACCGGCCCAAATGAAAGGCACGTTCGAAGTGCGTTCCCAGAGCGTGTGTTTGCCCCACTGACCTTTTTCGCCGTGGTGATACCCGTGGTCGCTCCACAAGACGACAATCGTATTCTCGGAATACGGGCTCGATTCTAAAGCGTTGAGCACACGGCCCAGCATTGCATCGGCGTAGCTGATGCAGGCAAGGTAGCCGTGTATCGCGTCACCCATCGCGTTCATTTCAACAAGTTTTTCGTGATGCAGACGCTTTCGGTTCTCCCGCTGTTTACGAATCTTAGGAGGCAGGTCTTCCAGATCGTCCTCTCGCATCGGAGGCATTTCGATTTCCGCTGGATCGTACAAATCAAAATAATTCTTCGGACAATAATTCGGAAAGTGCGGCGCATAGAGTCCGCACGCGAGAAAAAACGGCTTGTCGTGTTTCTTCTTCAGTTGATCGACCGCCCAGTTCACACGGATCGTGTCAGCGATCTCTTCTTCTTTTTCATTAGGAACCGCTCCCCATTCAAGAAAGAGTCCGGCTTTAAACTTCTGCCCTTTGTTGTAGACACTTGCCGGAAATGGTTGAGGGACAGGAGTTTCGCTGCTCCACGAGTCCAACGGCCAGCCGTTCTGTCGCTGTGACCGGTTCCGAAGGAAAAACTCGGTCCAACCGCGTTGGTCGATCGCACCTTCCGGATGGTGGAACAGCTTGCCTGCTCCGAGCGTTGTGTATCCTCCTTTGGCGAAGCACATCTGAAGCGACTCGATCTCGGGGTGACTGACAAAGTAGTTCGGAGTTTGATAGCAGCCGGTCGTCGAAGCGTACTGACCTGAAAAGATCGCAGCACGACTGGGAGCACAGAACACTCCCGCCGTGTGCCCATTCGTAAAGTTGACGCCACGCGCTGCCAGCCGGTCGATGTTCGGCGTTATGGCGTGAGGCGTCGTCCCAAGGCATCCAATCCAGTCGTTCATATCGTCGACTGCAAGGAAGAGCACGTTGGGTTTCGAGTCGGCAGCGAACAACTGCCCGACACTAAGAACAGAGAAGACAATGACGTTCAGCAGGATCGTCGTAAGTTTGTTGATCATGGAGTTGTGCGGCTTCTTCTTGAGAGATAGTCGGGGAATGGGTTTCTGCAATGCGTCAAATGGTTACTTCAGAGTGCTACTAAAGAACGCGTCGGCCTTTTCGATCATCTCGTCGAACCAGACTTGTTTGCCAACAAACGGATGTGGCGCGTCCTTAATGACGGTGAGTCCCGACGCAATTTTCAACTCGTCCATGCGTCGGCGGAAGTCGTCCGCGTGCGTGCTTGGGTCGTCCGTCTCGCCGGTGATGAACCAGCATGGTGGATCGTTCTCATCGAGGTGATGAAGAGGTGACGCGAGGCGGTAAGTTGCTGGCTTGTCCTCCTGCGAGCCGCCGAGAAACTGCCTCCAGATCCTGCCGCGTTCTGCGCTCGCAGAAATTTCCTTTGTACGCGCCGACAGAAAGTCGGTCTGGGCGCCCATCGGAACGGCAGCCTGAATCGTGCTACTGAACTCGGCATTCCCGCCGTTGCCTTCCAGTTCGGCCACGTCACCGGAAGCAGCCAGCAGCGCTGTCAAGTGACCGCCAGCGGAAAGCCCGATCGCGCCGATGTTTTCGGAGTCAATTCCGAATTGTTTTGCGTTGGCTCGAAGAAATCTGACGGCAGCTTTGCAATCGTTGATTTGCGAGGGGAATGGCGATTCACCGCTCAACCGGTACGAGATCGTCGCCGCGACATACCCACGAGCCGCCAGTGCTTGAGCGACGTATCTGTGATTGGCACGAGAACCGTTCGCCCATCCGCCACCATGAATACAAACCACGGCGGGCAACTGTCCCCATGATTTCTTTGGCCGGTAAATATCCATTTCCAGACTTCGATTGCCGTACGTCGCGTAGGTCACGTCGAGCTTCGCATCCAGTCCAGCCAGCATCGACTGAGGAATTTCGGTCCGTCCGTCAGCACGAGGCTTTGGATGGGTCTGTCCCGCTGGGCGAGCGTCGAGACGCATTTCGTCCTGAAAGAGAATCGCCATTCCACGGAGTTTGCGGATGATCTCACCGTTGCGTACAAGTTTCGATTCTCCAGGGTCTTTCACGAGATCGTATAGTTGAGGACTCGGATTCAAATGAAGCTTCCAGTGGCGCCATCGCACGGCGGCAAGAGCGCCCTGACTTCCGTGATAGAAAAAGGCATCGTTGTACTCGGCTCGATTGATGATTGATGCCCACTCGCCGGGGGGATTCCATCGACGCCTGAGCGGAACGGATGCGTTAAGTGATTTCTTCATCCCTGGATAAGGCACGACTTTAGTTTCGCCCTTCAACAATGGGCTGATATCACGTCCGTCAACGACACGGCCTTTGGGAATCTCAATTCCCGCGAACGTAGCAAGCGTCGGATACCAGTCCATTGCCCGCACAACTGCCGACGATTCCGCGTTCGTCTGCAAACCCAAACCTGGCCCCCACGCAATCGCCGGTACGCGAATGCCGCCTTCAAATGTGGAAAGCTTGCGTCCTCGAATCTTCTGGTCTGAGGTTCGTCCCGGACCGCGGCCATTGTCTGAGGCGTAGACGACAATCGTATTGTCGTCTATCTCTAAGTCGTTCAACGAATCAACAATACGGCCAACGTTGTGGTCGAGTTCCTGAATCGCGTCGCCGTATTCGCCCCACTCCGAACTACCTTTGAACTTGTCACTCACTCCCAACGGATTGTGCAGCATGGTGTGCGGCAGGTAGAGGAAAAACGGACCTTCTCTGTTCCGCTCGATGAATCGAATTGCCTCATCCGTATAGAGCTTTGTCAGTTCCGCGGGATCCGCCGGGCGTTTGACGACGTCGCCATTCCGCATCAAGGGTACGCCGCCTGCCTCTTCGAAGTAGACAACCTCGACAGGATCAAGATTGTGCAGCAGTCCGAAATAGTGATCGAAACCTTGACTACGCGGTAAAAATGGCTCTTCAAAGCCTAGATGCCATTTACCGATACACGCCGTTGCGTAGCCGCCCGTCTTGAGTAACTCTGCAATGGTCAGCTCATCCGGATGAATACCCGATTGTGAATCGGCGCGATGAACCCAGATGTGGTTGCCAACTCGCCGCGGATAGCACCCCGTCAACAATCCCGCACGAGACGGACTGCAAATGGGAGCCGCTGCGTAGTAGTCCGTAAACCGCGTCCCCGCCTGGGCCAGAGCATCGATCCTCGGGGTTTCGACCTCCGTTGCTCCGTAGCAGCCAAGGTCGTAGTAGCCCTGATCATCGACAAAAATGAAAACAATGTTGGGAGGCCGTTCGGCAGAGGCTACATGACGCCCGAAAACGGACAAGAGAATGAGCAGCGCAAATCGTGTGGGGTATTTCATAAGTGTCAATCGATTCGGCAGGTTCAGCTGAAATCCCGCGGGGGACTGTTTTCGTCATCAAGTGCCCTGGTTCGTCACGAAGCTGCAGAGCCCGACACTTGGCCAGATCATGTCATGGCGAAGTATCGCGTATGGCCCAGAAACTTCTTCTGTCGAACTCGTGAAGCGAATTGCATGATCACACAGGCGTGGTTCGAACCAACTTCGCATCGGCGTCGTTGCCGTTATGAGCGGCGACAAGTACCAGGGTATCTGGCGCCACTCCGACCAGCGTTGTTTGAATCGGCATCCCAACGGCATTAGTCCGAGTGCCTCGCAACGGATGACCGTTGGCCAGCGCAATTCGAACATCGGCATTGGGCAGGAGCTTCAAATTCGGAAGTCGACTGGACGGTTGTCGGCCCGTCTTGGATGCCGTGTCGGTCACGAAGCCGCCGCCGCGCGGCTTTTCAGACGGCTCATCGAGGATGTTGCGGATTCTTAGACCGATCTCCGGATCTAATTTTCGCGGATCGAACTCCATTTCCAGAAAGTTCCAGTACATCGGCCCGGTTCGAGGTTGCAGATCCGGCGTTTCGTACGCCATGTGGTAAAGCGCTTTCACCGACACATCGCGGCCGTCGTAGTCCTTCATCTCCGGCCCAAAGTCCGAGATCACCGCTCGTCCCCCCGTCCTGCCGATGGGGCCGAACGAGCATTCGTAAAGCCGATGTTTCGTGTTCTTCAGAATGGATCCGTTGTGAACGTCACCATAAACGCTGACGACTCCGTCGCGTGAACCAAGAAGATCGATCACTCGATCCGAACCTGCTGCGACCCAACCTGCGTAGTCGGCTGCAACTCGGTCGCGCTGCGGAAAGTCGCCTTCCGTGTTGCTGTATTTCTTGCCGCCAGTCCACACCGTGTGCAGACCATTGATTCCTGTCAGGCAGATCAGCGGTGAGGAATCGGTCCGGATGACTTCCTGCAGCCAGGCAAATTGTTCTTCACCGAGCAATGCTCGAGTCGGGTCCGCTCGATCGTACAACGTGTTGATGTGCCCCCACCCTTCGTCGTCCCACATCTTCGTGTCCTGACTCGTTCGCCAAAGTCGCGAGTCGAGCACGAGCAATGAAAAATCCCGATTGGGCATTCGCCACTGCCGCCACTTCTTCGGATTCGCCGTCGGATCGACTTCTTCCTCGCCGCTGATCAGGTGCTGGACGATCTGAAAATTGCGCCGCATGTAATCGCGGTCCTGGCCGAGGCCATCGCGCATTCGAAGGACGATCTGCTCGGGACCTTTAACGTCGTCCATGCCGTAGTCGTGGTCGCCAGGATTGAGCACGTTCCAGTGCCGCATCATCTGCCACCGAGATGTCGGACCGCTGATTGAGGTGTTAATGATCTTGTAAGCGTCGTCCGTGCTCGGCGGATAGATCAGCAACTCCAGGTACCAGACGTCGTCTTCCCAAACCATGACCTGAAATTCGTAGTCGTCCAGATGTTTGTAGGCGTCGTACGTCGGCTGATCACGAACCTCGAAGGAACCGTCTTTGCCTGTCGGCCGATTCTTTCCAGACGGATCGGCAACGCCGCGGTTGATGGCGTGGCAGCTTAATCCGCAAAGACGATACGGAGCGGTCAACTGAGGCAAACGCCCAACGTACTTCCCGCTCGACGGAACATCGCCGACCAGTCCTGTCCCCGGTCCCGTCGAATCAGTACCAACTCTGCTGTCCGCAGTGACGTCGACTCCGTCTTTCCATACGGTGTAATACAACGTCGTTTCAGCTGGTGACTTCGGCAGTGTGACGTTAATCGATGCCGTGTTTCGTCGAAATTCGTTGTTCACAATGCTGGCCGACCCGGCAACTGGAACGTTGCTCCATCCGCCTTGCGGTTCAGGTGAGTCGGCAACACGAATCTCGGCCGTCTGTCCATCGTTGCGGAACAGGCCAACAAATCGAACTTGCCACTTTCCGGCTTTCTGTTTTAGCGTCGAGCCGATCGCATAGCAGTTCAGGCATTCGTTCTGCGGCGCAGTCTTTGGTGAGTTCTTTTCAGGACTCAACAGGACAGAGTTCACCTCAAAGTCGAGCAGCCCCCTTCCAACAATGCCGAACCATCCTTCGATCTGGTTTCGAGGAACTCGCTCCGTCGAAACGCTGCTGATGGTTTGACCGTTGTCGCTGACCAGAGAAACCGTCACCGTCGCCGACTTGGGATCCTTCCCGGAAACCCGCAACAACAAAGTTACGCGATCCCCCGCCGCCAACTTTTGAGCCGCGCGACTGACCTTTTTGGGGCCGTTCGCCGCAGCGCCCCCCTTTCCTCGCCTCGCGGGGGGCTGGATGCTGAGTTGTCCATTGTTGCTCCAGACAGCTTTCCAAGCCTTGTTGCCAACTCCATAACTGTCGAACTGAGTCTTCGCGCCGAACGCAATTCCCATCTGACCGTCGCCGGGCTGGAACATCTTCCAATTAGCGTCATCGCCATTCTCCGGCACTCCTGCAACATCTCTCACCGTTGCCGAAATCAGAACCGCATAGTTGCCTGTCAGACTCCAATCGCGGCGATAAATGACTCCCGGCGGAAGCGACGGATCGTATTCGACCGGCATCGTCGTCTTTTTGTGCGTCTCGTAGTGAAACGGGAATCCCGTCCGCCTTGCACGGTCGCCGTAATTCGACAGTCGTCGACGCAGCGATCCATCCTTGATTTGCCAGTAACCTGGATTCAGCGATTCCCAATCGTCGCCGTGGTACAACGAGTCGTCCCTCGCAAAGTCATCGACGATCGTCATCTCTGAGGCGACAATATCAGCAGCAGTCGAATCGCCACCAACTGCCAGCAACGCAGCAGCAGCCGACAATTTCAGGAATTCGCGTCGCTCTATGTCTGATGGGAAATCAGTAGGATTCATGGCGTTCTGGAACCTTCGTCATCGTTAATTGATCGCGTCGAAATGGGTAACAATCACGAGAACTCTAATGAGCCGGTGCACAATTCAGAAGCTCCCAGGATGACACGCGGCCTTCAATGGCTCGGGACGGTTTGAATCCTCGCTGTGAAGCGCTAACCTCGCCGCCTTCCATCGAAGTAAATTTCGTATCATTCAGTTCCGGCGGAGATACCGACCCGAAATGCCGCAGCCTGGGCATCATCCTTGTTCACTGCTCACGCTGTGTGCGTTGAGCCTCTTAATGGCTGCTTTAGGATGCGACGCAACCGCTCCGACATCGCCGTCGCTGCGTGTCGAACAGGTCAAGCACTGGGCGATGCCGGCGGCCGGCGCGAAGATACCCGCACCACGAGGATTAGCGTTCGACACAAACGGCGATCTCTTTGTACTCGACGATGCTGGGAGGATTCTTGTCTTCAATATTGAGGGTAAGCTGAAACGTCACTGGTTCATGCCCGAGTACGAAGTCGGCAAGCCCGAGGGCATCTGCCTTTTTCACGACGGTCGAATCGCGGTGGCCGATACACATTATCACCGAATCATCTTCTTTGATCGGGAAGGTAAAGTTCTTTCAATGCACGGCGAGCATGGGTCAAAATCCGGTCAGTTCATTTACCTTTCGTCGCTTACTCAGGACAAAGCAGGAAACTACTACGTCTGTGAATACGGCGGAAACGATCGTGTTCAGAAGTTCGACGTTGATGGCAATTGGCTCGCGAAATTCGGCGGCTTCGGCACGGACGACGGTCAGTTTCAGCGGCCTATGGGAATCGTCTCGAGGGACGGTCTGATATACGTGGCCGATGCGATTAACAATCGCATTCAGGTTTTCCACGATGACGGACGCTTCGTCAGTATCCTCGGCGAAGAAGCTGGCCGCCCGCGACTGCACTATCCTTATGACCTGGTTGGTGGCCTCGAAAATGATCTGTTTGCAATCGAGTATGGCGGCAATCGAGTGACACGACTGGACGTTCACGGCAAAACGCTCGGGACATTCGGGGCGACCGGCCACGACGTTGGGCAGTTCTCAACACCGTGGGGGCTTGCCGTGGATCGAAGTGGCCGAGTTGTCGTGGCCGATACTGGAAACCGGCGTCTTGTGGAGCTGGAACGTTGAGAGTCTCCGACGTCCTTCGCGCCATATTTCCAACGCCACGCCAGCCAGTTCGCGCACTCGACGCGCTGTCGCTGGTGCTGTTTCTGACGATTTTCGGCGGCGGTTGTTTCCTGTTAGATATCCTGGACAAAGTTCTGTTCGTCCGGCCCGAAGCCTTTATTCTGACGGCTGTCACCCTGTGGTTGTGGTGGTTATCTCTGGCAGGCGCGACCGGGCTTTCTCCAGCGCGAGCACAGACGGCGTTATGGATTCGCTTCGTGATGGCGGCAGGCTTCATCGTCACCCTCGCTGAACCGAGAGCGGTTCGGACCAGCGAGATCCTATCGGTCGTCTACGCAGTCGACGTGTCAGACTCGGTCGGGCAACAGGCTGTTGATTCAGCGTTGGCATTCGTTGCGAGGCAAGTCTCGGAGAAGCCGGCAATGGACGAAGCCGGGCTCGTTCTTTTCGGAGCCGAGGCTGTCGTCGAGTTACCGCCGCGCATCACGTTTCCCTTCGACGGCGTTGTTACTTCTCAGGTACGCCGCGACGCGACAGACCTGGCGGAAGCGCTCTCGCTATCGGCCGCGATGATCCCTGCTGAAAACAACGGGCGGATCGTTCTCATTTCTGACGGGACATCGACCGAAGGAAATGTCGCAAAACGTCTCGACGAATTGCGTGCGCGAGGGATTGTCGTCGATGTTCTGCCAATCAACTACCAGTACGAAAACGAAGTATGGGTTGAGCGACTGGAGCTCCCTCAACAGGTCAAGCTTGAACAGGATTATGAAGCGTCAGTGATGGTGTCTTCGCTTGGCGAAGCCGTCGGCACGCTCGTTCTACGTGAAAATGGCAGAATCCTTGTCAGCAGCGCCGTGAACCTGAAACCGGGACTGAATCAGTTCTCGCTGCCGATCCGAGTCGACGAGCCGGGCTACTACGAGTACCAGGCAGCCATCGAACTCCCTGACGGCGAAGACAATCTTTCTCAGAACAACGCTGCCGAGAACTTCCTTTTTGTCGAAGGAACAGGACGAATTTTGATCGTGACGGCTCCGGGTGGCGATACCCGCGAATGGCAACCGCTGTTCGACTCGATCGAACGAGACGGACGGATGGTCGAGCAAAAAGACGCGTACGGTTTTCCAGACAGCACGCTGGCGTTGATGCCGTACGACAGCATCGTCTTTGTTAATGTCCCAGTGAACGCCTTCGTGCCGGCTCAACTGCGAGCATTGCAAAACGCGGTCCGCGACGTAGGGATCGGCTTTCTGATGGTTGGTGGCCCCGACAGCTTTGGCCCAGGCGGCTACCACCGCAGCTCAGTCGAAGAAATCCTGCCGGTTTCGATGGACATCGCACAACAGGACGTTCTTCAAAAGGGAGCGTTGGTCATCATTCTTCACACGTGCGAATTCGCCGACGGCAACACGTGGGGCAAAAGGATTACCAATCAGGCCATTCGAGTCCTCTCGGGACACGATGAAGTCGGCGTGCTTCTTTATGACAAAGAGCTGGACGTTGAGCAGTGGCTGTTTCGGTTGACGCCTGCCGCCAACTTCCCTCGTCTGGTGACGCTCGTGAACCGTGCCCGTATCGGTGACATGCCAACGTTTGCGACGACGATGGAAATGGGGCTGGCTGGACTGGCCCAATGCGATGCGACAATCCGGCGAATGGTAATAATTTCCGATGGGGATCCTTCAGCCCCGACGGACGAACTTCTTGAAAAGTTTCAGCAGGAAAAAATTACAGTGTCGACAGTCACCGTTTCGCCGCACGGAGACTCCGACCGAACGTCGATGAAGCGCATCGCCGATGCCACTGGGGGGACGGCCTACACACCGGACAACCCGGCTGAGTTGCCGTCCATCTTCGTCAAAGAAGCAAGGACTCTGAAGCGTTCGATGATTCAGGAAGGAACTATCGATCCGCAGCCTGGGACTCCATCATCACTGCTGACCGCCTTGCAGAATTCACCACCGCTTCATGGTCATATTCTCACATCGCTGAAGCCTCGTGCGGAGTCCGTGCTGCTTGCACCAATCGCTGAGCCTGACGAAGCACCTTCAGACACTCCACCGGCTCCACTATTGGCAAGGTGGAAGTACGGACTCGGGACGACATCGGCATTTACATCCGACCTCACAACGAGATGGGGGCGTGATTGGCTGAAGTGGGAGAACTTCGATTCAGTCGTCTCGCAACTACTGACAAGCCTGTCCCGTGTCAGAAAGCCCGCGCAGCTACGCCTCTGGACACACTTCGCCGGCAGCGAAGCAGTCATCGTCGCTGAGGACTTCGCCGACGAATCCCAGAACGTCACCGGAGGCTTTGCCGAACTATCCGCAATCGTAAACGGCCCGGATGACTTCTCCGAAACACTGCGTCTCCAGCAAGTTGCACCTCGCCGTTACGAAGTTCGTCTACCACTCCCGAACCAGGGAAAGTACCAGGTCATCGTGCAGGGAACCGGCAACGAGCGAACCGAATCGGTGACGGGTGGGTTCATCGTGTCGTACTCTGCGGAGTATCTCCGGTTCCGATCCAACCCGATCATGCTCAAAACAATTCTGGACCGAACGGAAGGAATGCTTCTACAAAGCGATAGCCCATCTGAGTCAGTCTTTGGCGAGCGACTCCCTCGGTCCTCCACTCGGCCAATATTCGACTGGTTGCTGATTTCGCTGGCCATTCTGCTGCCGATTGACGTCGCCGTGCGGCGAATCCACATCGACTGGTCAATTATTCGTAGGATGCTGCTTCGAAATCGCGACGACCAGAACCTACAAACCACGCTTGGCTCGCTTCTCGAAACGAAACAACAAACGGATGCGCAACTCGACGCGTCGCGAGCGGCGACTCAACCGTACATCGAAAAAGCGTCCGCAAACCAGTCACAAAACGCGCCCCCTGCTCAACAGTCGCCCGCTCAGCCTGAAACATCTGAAGCCACTTCAACCAAGGCAGCACAACCCGATACAACACTCGCCAGATTGCTCGCCATCAAACGTCAACAGAATGATGACGCCGATGACGAATCAGAGTCCGACGCAAAATAACAACGAAGCTTGTTCCAACCTGCAGAGCTGCCCAATCGCCCATCCCATACTGCCAGTTTCAAGCATCGAATGATGCCGCTTATGGAAAACTCTGAATGACGAGCCACGAAGAGCAACTGACCGAAACAAAAAACTTTCGTGATACGTTCGACCGCCTGCGCGACTCAATTGCTCGAGCGATCGTTGGACAGGATCACGTCATCGAGGCAACGCTGACCGCGTTGATCTGCGGCGGTAACGTGTTGCTGGAAGGCGTTCCCGGACTCGGAAAAACGGAGCTTGCCAAAGCCGTATCGCAGGTACTCGATCTTGAATTCCGAAGAATTCAATTCACTCCTGACCTTATGCCGGCAGACATTCTCGGCACGAACGTAATGTCGACCGATGATCAAGGTCGGTACAAAGTCGAGTTCCGCGAAGGTCCGATCTTTACCCAGCTTCTACTTGCCGACGAGATCAACCGAGCAACTCCCAAAACTCAGTCAGCCCTCCTGGAGACCATGCAGGAGGGGACAGTGACCGTCGCCGGAACAATGAGGACGTTAGAACAACCCTTCTTTGTGTTGGCCACGCAGAATCCCATCGAACAGGAAGGCACGTTTCCTCTGCCGGAAGCACAGCTCGACCGATTTCTCTTCAAGATCGTTGTGCCCTATCCCAACCGAACCGATCTGAATCAGGTTGTTGAACGAACCATCCTTCAGCAACGCGACGAGCTTTCAAGCGTCATCAATGCGGAAGCTCTGTTGCAACTTCGGGAGTGTCTGGGCAAGGTCGTCGTGGCAGACGCTGTCCGCGACTATGCGGTGCGGTTGGTCCTGGCGACGCACCCAGAATCGGAAGTCGCAACGGCGCCAGTTCGGCAATTTGTACGCTGGGGAGCGAGTCCACGGGCAGCTCAGGCACTCATCAAAGCAGCCCGCGTGAGAGCACTCACAAACGGCCGTGCTCACGTAGCGTTTGAAGATATCCGGCACTTCGCCGCCGAAGTGCTTCAGCACCGGGTTCTCCTGAACTATGACGGACTGGCCGACGGCATCCGGATCGAGAACCTCATTCAGGAGTGCGTCGACACGTTGACCGAAGATGCCCCAATTTCATCCTGACGCAGAATCGCAATGCCGCAACCAGCCACCCAAGTTACAGAGTCACGACCGAGCACTCAGACGAGCTTGCGACTCGCAGTCTCGTCGATTGTCGATTTCGCGTTGCCGCCCGCCTGCGCGTTCTGCACTCGCGACCTGCAGAATGATTTCGAAGCCACAGTCGATGGAATAGCGTTGTGTGGTCGCTGTCGCAAAAATTTCACCAGCGACGAACGATCACCGTGTTTCAATTGCGGCATGCCCGTCGGTCCGCATGTCGACACTCGAGATGGCTGTCCCGAATGTACTCGTCGTGACTTTCGATTTAATCGAGTGATCCGACTCGGTGTCTACGAAGACACGTTGCGAACCGCTTGCATTCGCGGCAAATCACGAGGCGCTGAGGCGCTCGCCGCAGGCATGGCGTCGTTACTCTGGAAAAAGCAACATCAGGAACTGGATGACTTTGCTCCGGACGTCGTCGTACCGGTTCCACAATTCTGGCGGCACTGGTTTACCCGCCCTCACCACCAGGCCCTCACAATGGCTGAGGTGCTGGGCGAGCGTTTGAACTGTCCGTGCGACGAGCGTCTGGTTCGCAAAACACGACGGACGATCGATCAGTCCAGTCTGCCTCGGGCAAAACGACTCACAAATCTCAAGCAGGTTTATGCTGTGGCGCCAAAACACAAGCTGAAGGGTCAGCGAGTTCTCATTGTTGACGACATTCTGACGACCGGAACAACGTCCAACGAACTAGCAAAAGTGATTCGCAAAGCAGGAGCGAGTGATGTCGCCGTCGCGGTAATCGCGGTCGTGCCTTAGCTGACTTGACTCACAACGACGGAAGACTCAGCAATCGTCAGCAGTTGTGCGTGAAGCCGGTTTCCATAACTCAACCGACTCGGGATTCGTTCGCACGTTACACCAGTAAACTGGCATCTGGCCGTTAATGACCGAGTCGAAGTGAGCGTCTACCGCGGCCGACTCCGGCCCTGACTGAATCGCACATTCGTTTGGAACATCGACTGACTTGGCGAGAACTATCGAGTCCACTTTCCATTGCGTAGCGATCCAGCCGGCAATCGAATCGGAAGTACAATCCCACCCGATAGGAAGCGGTTCCCGCGATCCGTCATGCAGCTCATCCAGAATTGATCGAGCAACAAGAATCGCGACGCCCCCTTTTGGCGCGTTGTTCTCAGCCGATCGATGATCAACTACCAGTGCTGCGTCAGGAAGAAGCTTCGCCAGAAGCGATCCCGTAAGAGACATCGAATCGATCGCCAGCCAGTGTGCCACTTTCTCGTCAAGTCGATGCGTCAAGTTCCAATTACGGACAACATCCGTGGCTTCACCACCGCCGGCAATCAGAAAAATCCGATCTGAATCCAACGTGGCAAACATCTTGCGTAAACGCATGGCTAGATCAGGGAGCGTCAAGAGGCTACCGCCTACTTTCACAATGACAGTTTTCATTCGACGTTCGCATCCGATCAAGATGTTTCCATCTCCGGGTAATCATCATCCCAATCTATCTATCGAAGACTGGGTAATGGTTGCTCCTCAATCAACAACTTTCCTGTGTCCTGATCCGCAAAGTCTGCAATCAACGCGAAATCGATGTAAACCGACCAGCTCTACGGACCCGACAATTCGCCACGCATCTGCTCATCGAACGATGAACGATAGAAACCCGTCGACGAACCTGAAAAGGCAGGCTAAAGTGAGAAGTCTAACCAGCATCGCCAGTTTGCCACGTAAACCTGACAGTCGCAGCCTAAGTAACCACGCAAACATGCGGTAAGGTGTAGTTCTATTGACGATTGCGGGCCGCTGAGTTTCCGAGTCATGCTCGAAAATGATTTCGCGTCGTGCGAAATACAATAGTTGGAGTTAGACTGAGTTTTTCTGTTCTCGCAGCCCATCAGCTGGCTGCACAAAGCGTTCTATGCGCTTCAGAATTTTCCGATACGCCCGTCGACCTGATCGTCACTCATGAGCATCAGCATCAAGGAGCTTCTCAAGAATCTGACGGAGAGCAATCTCCTGTCAGACGAAGAGATCAGCACGATCCACGATTCGATCGGTGCTCGTCCGGACGTCAAGTCGGCTGAGGGGTTCGCACGCGAGCTTGTGCGTCAGAATCATCTGACGAAGCTTCAAGCCGGAGCCGTCTTAAAGGGTAAGACGAAGAATCTCGTGTTCGGCGAGTATGTCGTCATGGAGAAAATCGGCTCTGGAGGCATGGGGCAGGTTTTCAAAGCATGCCATCGCCCAACCGGCAAACTGGTCGCAGTCAAAGTGCTGTCCGCTGATGCCGTCAAGAATCGTCGCTTGATCGAACGGTTTAAAAAAGAAGCGAGAGCCGTCGCCCGGCTGAAACACCCAAATATCGTCCGCGCTTACGAAGCGGGTAAAATTAATCGCATCCGATACCTCGTCATGGAATATGTCGAGGGTGAGAACATGCTTGCTCGGGTCAAGCGAAAGGGACCACTGTCTGTTGACGAGTGTGTTCGAAGCGTCCTTGAAGCCGCACGCGGTCTGGACTATGCCCATCAGAAAGGCGTCATCCATCGAGATATCAAGCCGTCGAATCTGCTTCGTGACAAGTTGACTGGTCGCGTCAAGGTCCTCGACATGGGGCTTGCGCGAGTCGACGAACCGGATGAGGACGAGATCCGACTAACGATGCCAGGCCAGATGCTTGGCACGGCCCGCTTCATGTCTCCGGAACAAGTTGAAGACGCGCGCAAAGCCGACGTTCGGTCTGACGTTTACTCGCTTGGATGTACGCTCTACTTCCTGATGAGGTCGAAGGCGCCGTACTCAGGCGAAACGGTTGCCCATACTTTGATGGCACACGTCAGCGCGCCAATCCCTGACCTTTGCAAGAAGCGTTCCGACGCTCCTGGGTGGTTGGGGGCCATATTTCAAAAGATGCTGGCGAAGAAGGCCCGCGACCGGTTTCAGACGATGGGAGAACTGGTTGAGACGATTCAGCAGCACCTCGGCGAAGGCCTCACGAAGCACGACAGCAGTGAAGATTCACCAGAAGTCGACGATGAGTTCACGAAACTTATCGCAAAACGAAGCGACGAAGGAGAGTCGCTTGAAGAACTCTTCAGCGAAGACGAAGCCGCTGCTGCTGCCAATGCGGAAGAGTTCGCTGATCCAGATGCTCCGGCAGGTGCTCATCTTGTCGACGCCAACGAGCAGTCGGATGATGACTCGGCTGCTCCGGCATTCGGAAAACGCGACGACGTAGACGCACTCGATGGGCAGGTCGACCTTGATGAAGAAGATGTCGACTTCGCAGCCGTCGCTGGCGAAGACGACGCTGACGAGTCTCACAAAATGCGACAGATCGGCCCGGACGGAACGGAAATGGCATCGGTCCAGGCGTTCGACCTGAATGCGCCTGCAGAAGAGATGTCAGCTACAGAGTCGGTGACTGAAGCGGATGCTGGCGACAGGACCGCAGAAACATCTCAGGCGGAACATCGCGATGATGGATCGCTAGCTGACGAGACAACCATCGACGGAGACTACGTCCAGAATAAGCTGGCAAACCGCGAACTCCGTGAGAAAGAAGCGGCGCGCAAGTTTAAGATCATTGGGATGGTCGCCGGAGCCGCAATCGCTCTAGGCGTTGTTGGGTATATCGTCTTCGGCCGCAGCTAAGCGTCCTGAAGGTCAATCTCGCTTAGCTCTGCGTTATCGAGAACCCCATCTCTGCCAATGCATCCTGCACTTCCGGTTCGCGAAGCAGTTTCCGGAATTCCAATACCGGCACATGATTCTGTCGCGACTTCGGAATAATGAAGTCGTAGTGCTCGTCCCGAATCGGCAGAAACCCCAACCCGTATGTCGAGGCAACCGTGTCGATGGCGACGCCCCAGTCCGCTCGCTGCTGAACGACTGCTGTCGCAACAGCGTTGTGAGACTTCGTTTGGACGTTGTAGCCAGCGGGGCGTTCATCGCCGAGCAATCGATCAATCAAAACGCGAGTTCCGCTGCCCGGATTCCGATTAATCATCGTGCAGCCAGTTTCGCCGATTGCAGCCGAAACAGCCTGATCAGCCGCTTGTCCCTCGAATCGATCGTCGCCTTTACGAAACACGACTCCCTGGCATCGCCGATACCCCGTCATCAGGTCGAGCGTCTCCGTCAGTAAGTGACGGTTGTATTCGTCGGTAGCTGGGTTCATCAGATGAACGCCGGCAATGTCACACTCGCCACGTTTCGCGGCGGCCACGCCTCCCATGCTTCCCACGTGCAAAACACGCGACGTGAATCCGCGTTGACGCATTCTCCCGAGCAGAAAATCCAGACCAACACAGTGACTGCCGATGACGACCAGATCGGCAGGCGTCAGTTCACGACCGAGCAGCGTCACCGGCACGGGCGAGCCAGCATCAAGCATCTCGGTGTGTTGATTAATTGTGATGAAGCCATCAGCCAGGCTGAACGTTGTGACTGAGCCCGAGCCTTTGCCCATCGGCCAGGCGGAAAGACCAGACTCACCGCGCACGAGGCTGACCAGAGAATACTCGGTTCGGCCACGATCCGAGTTCATTCGAATCGGCAATGTCGCTTCCACTGTCTGTCGATTTTCTGGAGCCAGGCCCGCCATCTCTCGCAGGACCGGAGCAACGAACTCGTGAAACGTGAAAACGGCTGACGTCGGAAAGCCGGGAAGTACAACCACTGGACGACCAGCGTTCACGGCCAGACAGATCGGTTTTCCCGGTTTCAATGCAACTCCATGAGCGACGATTCCGGGGTCGGTAAACTCGCTGACAACCTGATAGGAAAGGTCCCCTGCCCCTTTCGACGTTCCGCCCGAAAGCACAATCGCATCACAGTCATCGGCGGACCGAATAATTTCTCGCAGCCGCTCAACGTCGTCGCGAACTGTTCCCAACGCGACGGCCTGACAACCGAGTTCTTCCACCGCGGCCGACAGAATTGCCGCGTTGGAGTCATAAACCGACCCAGTCGGCAACGATTCCCCTGGAGCAACGATCTCGTTACCCGTCGACACGATTGCCACGCGAGGCTTCTTCCACACTTCGGCGGATGTCAGCCCAAGTGCGGCCAGAACGCCGATCTCTCGCGAGGTGATCACTTGACCGAATCTCAACACCGTTTCGCCGCGAGCGATGTCCGTTCCAGCAAACGTAACGGCCTGACCGGAAGCCGCCGAATGGAAAACGTGCAGCATGGCAGCGTCGTCTGCCGCTCCGACATCCGACGGGGCGACGGTGTCAGTATGCTCGATCATGACGACCGCATCCGCGCCTCTCGGCAACATACCGCCCGTCGCGATCGGGGTGGCCGTTCCTGACTGAACTTCCAACGTGGGAGCAGTCCCGGGCGACAGCACTTCTGAATTCAACGGTAACTTCGCTGGCGATTCTTCCATTGCTCCGGCGGTATCTGCCGCCTGAACCGCAAAGCCGTCAACATTCGATCGGTCAAAAGCCGGGACGTCGATCTCAGAAACGACATCGACCGCGAGCACTCGCCCAAGTGATTCTGGCAGCGAGACCGACTCGCGATTCTTCGGCTTTGAATCCAGGTGCTGGCGAAATCTTTGAGTCGCTTCGTCGCGACTGATGACTTCCAGAAACTGTTTCTGCGAAACGGCGTCCCGCCATTCCTGAGAATCTCGTGGCTGCGGCATGCGTGAAACAATCCTGCATTTATCGAAGCCCGGAACCGATTCAGCCGGTGTGTGGCAATCTGTTCGCGGGCGAGTAGTCTATTGTCAATTCTTGTCTTCCCAACGGTGCAATTCGGGACTGTATCACCCCTGCACGGTTCGGGCGAAACATCCAGCTCGACGACACGTCGACATTGAGTCTCAGAAACGGATTTCATGAACTGGCTGCTGCTGTGCCGCATGCTCGGCCTACTGGGAATGCTAGTCGGCGGGTCGATGGTATTCAGCCTGCCGTGGGCCTTTCCGCTGCTGGGTGAGACTGACACATTCGAAGCCGAGGGTTTCCAGGGAATCGTTTCGTCTTTGGTACTTTGTCTGGTCATCGGCGGCGGACTGTTCCTGATTGGGCGACGCGAGACGGGCACCGTTCTCCGTAAGGAAGCGCTTGCCATAGTGGGACTCGGATGGATCCTTTCCGGGCTTCTGGGAAGTCTGCCGTTCCTGCTTTCTGGCGTGCGGCATCACCAGGGCGATCAGATTGTGCCAATCACGATTGCCGATGCCATTTTTGAATCGGTTTCCGGTTTCACCACAACGGGAGCGTCCGTCCTGACTCACCTCGAAGCTCCCCCCGCCGGAGCGGCCCCTGACCAACATCTGGAAAAACTGATCCCTCGCTGCGTCCTGTTCTGGCGATGTTTTACCCACTGGCTGGGAGGCATGGGCATCATCGTGCTGTTTGTCGCGGTGCTCGGGCAACTCGGTGCCGGCGGCAAGGCTATGATGCGCCGCGAAGTTCCCGGTCCGATTTCGGAAGCTGTGAGACCGCGAGTCCGCGAAACTGCGCTCACAATGTGGGCGATCTATGTGGGCCTGAGCGTCGTGCTGGCGGGCATCCTTTACGCAGAAGGAATGTCCGTCTTCGATGCCTTGTGCCATACCTTCGGAACAATGGCGACCGGAGGCTTCAGCACGTGGAACGCCAGCGTCGGACATTTCCAAAGTTCGACCATCGAATGGACCCTCATCGCGTTCATGCTGCTGGCCGGGACGAACTTCAACCTCTACTACATGGCGATCTCGCAGGAGAAAAAGCCTGGCCAGAATCCGCTGCTTCGATGGTTCGCTCCATTTTACCGCGATCCTGAATTTCGGCTTTACCTTTCCATTCTCTCGATCGCGACCTTCCTGCTGGCATTCGGTCTTTGGGCCGAACAGCGATACGGATCGTTAAGTGAAACCATCCGGCACGCGGCATTCATGTCGGTTTCCATCACGACCACAACCGGATTCGGAACAGAAGACTTCGACCAGTGGAGCAGTTTCAGTCGGGCGTTGCTGTTTGGACTGATGTTTGTCGGAGGGTGTGCCGGCTCGACGGGTGGCGGGATCAAAGTCGTCCGATTTCTGCTGTTCGCAAGAATCCTCAAACTGGAGGCCGAACAGTCTTTCCGGCCCAACGTCGTTCGGCCGCTAAGAATCGCCGGAGTCAACCTCGACAAGACGCTCCGCCATGAAGTCATCGTCTACTTCAGCTTTATGTTGCTGATCTTTGTGTCGAGTTTCATGCTGCTCGTCGCGATCGAACCCGGCGGACCGTGGGGCCAGACGGACGGGCACAACATCGAATTGATCGATTGCGCCAGCGCCGTCGCCGCCACGCTGAACAACATCGGCCCTGGTCTCGGAGCGGTCGGACCGACCATGAACTTTTCACTCTTCGCACCACAAAGCAAGCTGCTGCTTTCACTGCTGATGCTTGTCGGACGGCTGGAGCTGTTCGCGATCCTGGTCCTGTTCATGCCGTCGTTCTGGAAGACTCAATAGTCACCATCGACGTGCGGCACTTCGGCAACGCTTATCGATTATCGATGAAGTCGACTTGCACGGTTAATCAAACCGGACTTCCAGGTCGGCGATCGTAAACGGGCTTAGATCAACGCGAACTCCGTCGCCTTCGATTGGCAGCGTCACAATCGTCTGTCCGCGGAAGTCTCGCAGCCGAGCTGATGATGGAGCTCGAAAGAATTCCACGTTCACGTTCGAGTATTGCCCTTCGGTCTCCTGCAACCTCAACGCAAAGCCGGCGCCATCGGGAACTTCGGCCTGAGTCAGCTCAATCGGCCGTCGGCTGTCGCCTTCGGACTCTCCGGACATGCCGTCATCTTCCGATTCGACTGTGATCGGCTCAGCCATCAGCCCGAGAATCCTCGACACCTGCACGCATCGAGAATCGATGTGATAGAACCAGCCGGTCTGCCCGGCACGAGGTGGGCCGTTTTGCGTTCGGATGGGCACGACCGGGGTAAGCACATCGCGAGCAGACTGCAACGGATAATTCTGATCGACCGCAATCGCGAACTTGAACTTGAACTCCGTCTCCCCTTCCGAGGCCAGCAACGAGTCGATCATTCTCGGGCCAGTCTTCCGGTGAAACGGGAGGCCCATTGGCAGGATCGTCGTGCGAGCTTCCTCAGAAGCAATTTCGACATAGTCGAGCGTTTCGATTCGCTCCATTTCGATCGGTTGAGCAGCTCCGCAAACCGAGTGTGAAATCGCAGCCGTTCCATCGTTCCACGCGAAACGCGAACCGTAAAAGCATCCCCACGGGTCACCTTCCGGCTTCTTCTGCACGTCAACCAGTTCGATCTCCAATTCAAGGAGAGGCCGACCTCGCCACACACGAAACGTCTGTCTGAAACCGGATAATACCGCCTGATTCGACGGGTCGACGATCTCACCTGTCGTGACAATTTCGCCACAAGACGGCCCGGAGCACGTCACGTCAACAGTCTTGCACCGCATCTCCGAATAGAATGTCTTTTCTTCAATTATCTCGTCGCCGTCGCCTTGCCGTTGAATCGTCAGTTCACGCGAAAACCGAAACGCCAGTTGCTGACTCAGTCGGTTTGGACTTCGACCGTGATTCTTCAGACGCTGCAAGCCGCCTGTGGTCTCGTTGACGTAAACCTCGAAAAACTCATTCTGCAAACGCAGCCCTTCCGCCAGCAGTCCCTTGGAAGAGTCTGTTGAATTTTCTTCGTCCGGAATCCAAGCAAAGCCGGCCGCAGGAATTTCGACCAGAGCCTGCTTTCTGGTCGCGTCAAACTGCAACGACTTTACGGGGCCGCTGATCGCCGGCACGTTCCCTCGCCCTGCTGTTTCTGTCGACTCCGTTTCTCCCGATTCAAGGTCGACGACGACTCTTCGTGGAAACGACAGAGTGTTGATACACAGCCAGCCCGACCGCGACTCCGCACCGTGCATGATGATACGGCTCAGATTCTCGCCTGACTTTAACTGAAACTCGCTAAGCGTCTGCTCGGCCTCCGTAACGACTTTGCTCGACTCCTCATCATCGGATTCGTAGACGTCAGGGCCCGCCTTCTCAAGTTCAGCAAGAAGATCCGATGCTGCTTGATCATTGACCGGTCGCCCCATCAATGCGTCGGCCAGTCCCGACTGCCACGCTGCTGATTCGAAACGGGCAACTCGCTGAAGATGATCACGGAACCGCGTAATGGGACGGGCCTCACGCCGGGCGACCGCTTGAACAAAAAACGGAGAAAGGTACTGCTTCGTATTGTGATGCCAGCCGCCACCGTGATCGTCGGTGTGCAGAAAAAACTCTTCGAAGGTTACAAATCTTCCGAGCACAGGCGCGTATTTCTGGATCTGGCGCAGGTCCTGGAAAAATGGGCACTTGGTCTCAGGCCAGCGAGCCAGGGCGAGCGCAGCCACCTGGTCAGACTCCATTGTCTCAGCCATGCGTTCCGGAAATCGTAGCCACGTCGTCGCTGAATCTGCCGCGAGCGGAATTCGTGAGTACGCATCCACCGAGCTACTGTCGCATGCTTCCCACCGCATGCGACTCTGCTCATTGTCAGGATAGATGCCGTCGTCGAGCAGAAAATGCAGCCCGGAATGAAAGCCGAATTTCTGCAACAATTGGGGCAGCATCGGTGAGAGGCCGTAGCGCCGACGTCCCCAAGTTGTCGGCTCCCGCTGAAAGATTTCTCGAAACGTCGCCCGACCACGCTGAAGATCAAGGATGGCCGACTCGAGTGGCACCAGCGGAGCAGCCAGTTCCTGAAGATCGCCACCAGCGACATCCGCGCGACCTTCGTCCCAAGCCTTCTTTAATAACTCGACGGTTTCAGGATGACTTTCGGCCATCTCCTTCGCATCCAGTGCGCGAAGCAGGTAGTTAACCGGTGCATCCTGACGAAGCAGTTCGTCGAGTTTTTCTCCGGCCATGTCGGGGGCCAACAGACAAAAATCCAGCAGGTAGCAGTCAACTGGAAAGAATCGTTCGCGTGCTTCAAGCAGGAGTTCGTACGAGGCTCGCAATGAGACCTCGACACCATCTGCATCACCCTTGACGGCATCTCTCGCCGCAGCGACTAGCGTCTTTTCGAAAAAGACCTCGTCATAACTATTGAAGTGGTGCATGTGCCGAGTCAGCAATTCAAGCAGAATCCAACACGTCCCCAGCGCATGAAAGTCTGCGACAATCTCTTCAGAGAGATCGGCAGTCGCGATGTCGACATCTGAGCTGTCCGTATCGGGAGCTACCGAGTCGTCGTCCGCGTGAGACGCAGCGCCATCGGGCGATGTTTCCGAGTCTGCCTCATCACCGGCAACCGGGCTGTCTTTCAGCCCAGCCAAAGCTACACCGACCATGTCGCATCGGTCATGCAGTCCCGAGACCACGACGGCCCCCTGCTCTCTCGCAAGCTCCACCCAGCCCGCAGGAAGCTGATCGTCACAAGCAGTCGGCACAATAATGAGAGAACCATCTACGTCGGTGGTTGGTTCGTCAGCTCGATGCCAGCCGGGCATCAGACCCGTTGCCACGACAAGTTTCGGATGGAAAGCGACGGAGAAAGCGTTGAGCAAGCTCTCGGCCTGCTTGTCTCCTAATTCTGTCGGAAAGTCTTCAAGACTGTGACTTGGAATTAGAACGACGACCTTCTGATAAGACATTGCAATCACTTAATGTCAATACGAGACAATATTTTCACATTTCAGCTTTTCTACGTCCGCATAAAATCTGCATATCGGACAAGCAATCGACTGCAGCTGCGACGCAAAGTGGATTTGACTGATTCAGGCCTTGGGAACGCAACCGATCAGCGGCATTGCTATCCAGAATTCGGCACTTAGCTCACCTTGAAACTGCCGCGGGCTGCGCTTCGCAACATTGGTGTGACGATGGACTCCGCAGCGGCAAACCGGCATCGCCGAAGACCTAACCGACTTAGAATCTGCATCGCTCACATGGCACGGGCACCAGTTCCTGGAGAATTCACAAATCCTACGACATCCCCTAACTAACTTTCTCGTAGTGACTTAGGGACGTCAACTTTCATTTCTCGAAGTTCTTTCAGGAATTTCAAGAACTTTCTGGAACTAATCTCCGCGGGAACCCCTCTCAGTGCTTTGTTCCGTCTGGTGAGTGAGTTCTGTTCTGAAATAAAAGCGACAGACGACAGGCGTCGCATCGATTCTGGCCACAACTTACTCGTCCATTGACGATTCATTTTGACCTCGGTTCCTGGAAATCTGGCGTTGTGACCATTCGAAGGTCATGTTGAATGTGAAATTCTGGCTGTGCCAGTTTGTCTTGCGGGTGTCAGAAACCGGCGGACGCTACAGACGTCAGAATCGACAATCATTGTCTGGTTTCTTTATTGTTAACGACTGCTAAACTCCTGCGACAGCATCAGTTCGGTAAACTCTTTCATCTCATTTCACATCATTGTGTCACCGTCTGATGCGAACGATCTCTGACTCGACCACGAATTGGTCGCTTGGGGAAACAACAAGATAAATCACGTCCTTTCAGGTACACACCTTCGCAGAGAATTCTCTCTGAGAGTCACCTGATCCCGGTGCATCGTCTGGCATATCTTCAGGAAACGGTCCGTCATGGCAGAAAACAGAGCGGTCTGGGGAATTGATATTGGGCAGGCAGGACTGAAAGCAGTTCGCCTGAAGTACGCCGCTCAGGCTGAGCAGGTGCTCGCGGTCGCGTACGACTACATCCCTCACCCAAAGATTCTCAGCCAGCCTGACGCGATTCCTCGCGAGTTGATTAAGCAGGCACTCGATACGTTTCTCGAACGTAACGACATTACTGGCGATCTGGTCGCGATCAGTCTTCCGGGACATTCGGCTCTGGCGCGGTTCATCCAACTGCCGCCTGTCGAAAGCAGCAAGGTCGCGGACGTCGTCAAGTATGAAGCCCGTCAGCAGATTCCGTTCGCTTTGGAAGATGTGATCTGGGACTTCCAGACTCTCGGCGGCGGCATCGAGGAAAGCGGCTTCATGCTGGGGGCCGAAGTCGGTCTGTTCGCCATGAAGACCGAACAGGTTTACGAAGCCCTTCGACCATTCACCGAAGCCAAAGTTGAAGTCGAAGTGGTGCAGATTGCGCCGTTGGCACTCTACAACTTCCACTGTTACGACACGTTGGGAGTCCGTCGCAGTACTGAGGACGAATTCGTCGCCCCGGATGAGCACACGATCATGCTCGACATGGGGACTGACAATACCACGCTGATGGTTTCAAACGGCGAGAAGATTTGGATCCGCAACGTCCCCGTCGGCGGAAACCACTTCACGCGAGCGCTTACCAAAGAGATGAAGCTGACGTTTGCGAAGGCAGAACATCTCAAATGTAACGCGACAAAGTCTCCAGACCCCCGAGCAGTCTTCCAGGCATTACGTCCAGTCTTCAATGACTACGTCTCTGAAATTCAGCGATCGATTGGCTACTTCTCGAGCGTGAACCGCGAAGCGAAGATCTCAAAGATTGTCGGAGTTGGCAACGGATTCAAACTGGCTGGTCTGCAAAAGTTCCTCCAGCAGAACCTGCAGTACGACGTCGAAAGAGTCGAAGCGTTCGACGCCGTTGTTGGCGACACCGTATTGAACGCTCCAGTTTTCCAGGAAAACATCATGACCTTCGCAGTGCCTTATGGCTTGGCGCTGCAAACACTCCAGCTCACCAAACTTCGGACAACTCTGCTGCCGAAGGAAATCGCAGTTGCCAGAAAGATTCGTCACAAGAAGCCGTGGGCCGTCGCCACCGCCGCCACGTTGCTTTGTGGTTTGGCGACTTCCGTCGCTGGCTATGCGAATGCTGCCGCTAAGGTGAACACGGAGCGGTTTGGCGAAGTCGAAGGTGCTGCTGAGACATTCAAGAGTGCATTAGCCAGTGGGCAAAGCGCGTACGACAGTGCTCGTGGCACTCATGATGGGCTTGTCGAAAAGGGCACTCATCTGGTCAGTTACCTGGATAAACGCGAACTTTGGGCAGAGCTGTTTCGAGGAGTTAATGAAGCTCTGCCACGGGCTGTTGGATTGCAACTCGACGAAGAAGATCTGACCAAAATCCCAAGAGTCAACGTCCGAAGTGTGACCGCTCAGCGATACGCCGACCTCAAGACATGGTTCGACGGCCTTCGTGAGCAGGACAAGAATTTCCTCACTGAGGACGAGAAAGCGAAAGGGCCGACCGGCGAAGGTTACGTTCTGACTCTGATGTGCGAACACTACTACACGCCAGAAGATCGACTGGGCGGTGGCGTGATCTTTGTAAATAGTACGCTCCTCCAAAACCTCCGGAAGCCGTTTATCCAGCAAGGGGACAACTTCCAAGGACCTGTTCCGGTCTCCATCCTGGGAATTTCGCACCCCGTTATTACAGACAACCCACCTCCCGTAAAAGTTGAGCTTTATGAAAATGGGGCGCCGAAAACTGGCGACACACCACCGCGAGGCTTCAAGCCAGGCGTTAGACCCGGCTTCCCGAGGCCGGGAGTGCCCAGGCAACCGGGCGCAGGGCCGTCAACCGCAGTGGGGCAGTTCAAACTGATTGATCGTACGACCTTCACATTGCAATTCGCCTGGAAGCCCACATTAGTCAAAGACCGTGTAATGCCGGAAGCAGCAGAGCCGGCACCTGGTGCAGGTATCCCTGCGACGGTGGGAACACCCGAAACGCCTGGCTCAGTTGCTGCACCGGGAATAGTTCCAGGGGCTGCAAGTCCGGCGATCCCTGGATCAGTCCTTCCCGGCAATACGCCGACACTCGGACAGTA
This sequence comes from uncultured Planctomycetaceae bacterium, assembly GCA_943787265.1. Lineage (GTDB taxonomy): Bacteria > Planctomycetota > Planctomycetia > Planctomycetales > Planctomycetaceae > JABMPE01. The sequence goes on from CALSLT010000008.1 coordinate 41,331, forward strand.
GTTGTCAATCTAAAGAAGTCGTCACCGTCAAGAGTAGCTTCACATCTCCTTCAAAACGACGAGGCATGGCCATGGATAAGCTACAGCCAATCATCAAACATCACTTCTGGATCGTATTCCTAATTGCCCTGGCACTTCCGCCAGCTGCGTGGTGGATGACGACGGGTGAACTTGCTGCAGAAATCAGCGACCGAACTTCGTCGCTCGACAGTACGTTCGGTGACATCAAGAACGGCCAAAACGCTGCCAACGAGGATTGGACAAGCGGCGTCAAGGATCTGATTTCAATTCGCACAGAAGCGAACCGGCTTGCTCTGGACCGCCTCTGGAAAGCTCAGACCGACCTGATGGTGTGGCCTCCGAACGTCGCCAAGTGGATGGATGTGTGTCCGTATCGGGGCGAAATCGACGACGTACGAGTCAGACAGAATTTGCCGAACATCTACCGTGGCGATTATGAGCTCGCAGTGAGGCGGGTCTGGCTGATTCCAGAACCAATCGATGACGGAAAGACACGAGTTGACCCGGAGCTGAAACAGAAAGTCGTGTTTCCGTATCAATCATTACCTAGGATAGATGCCGCAAAGTGGTCCGCGCTGCCGCCAACCTGGCAGGAAATCTGGAATACACAGGAAGACCTGTGGTTGCTCAGTGAAGTGCTTTCTGCCGTTCGGAGAACGAATGACAGCACGTCTTCAATAACCGATTCCTATGTCAAACAGATTCTCCAAGTGGAGTTGTTTGGTGGAAAACGTTCAGCTGCAACATCATCATCAGGCAGTACTGCTGCAACTTCTGGCATCCCAGGAATGTCCCCTGGATATCCTGGAATGATGCCAGGTAGCCGGCCTGGACGGGCTGGCGCCACAGCCCTTTCAAAACCTGCTGAGTTCGCAATCAGCGAAGAGTATGAAGTCACGAACGCCGGAGGACGCGGCGCGGCCAACTACATGCCAGAAAGCGGGGCGCCAAGCGCGTCGGCGGCTATCGACCTGAACAGTGACGAGAGCCGTTATGTTCAGGCAGAAGATGCCTACCGGACACGTGGTTTCAAATTGAAGGTTGCCGTTGACCAGATGCAGGTTCCGACCCTGATTCGAGAACTGCTGAATTCACAGTACCCAATTGAAATCATCCGATTTCAGCAGTCTGCGATGAACCCCGAAGAGCCTGGAAAACCTGCGGCAGCAAATCGTTCGGGTTACCCTGGCGGCGCGCTGGCTGGTATGACGAACGACTATCCAGGAGATGGGGAAGACGGCGGGTATTCGGACGAAGGTGGGTCGCTCGAAGAATATTCGTCTTCTGATGACAGCGATGGTTTTGAAGGCGAAGGTGAAGGTTCTGGAGGCCTGACTGGCACAGCCTATGCCATTCCCGCGATTGCCAATGTCAAGGCTGCCCTTGAAGATCGTGACCTCGTGGAACTTGTCGTGATCGGAGAGATCTATATCTACAACCCACCGGCCGCCAACGAGTCTGAGCAAATAGCTGATGCAGCCAACGTCTCAACCACTGCAGAAACTCCGATCGCCGATGTTGATGGACCTGCTGTTTCCGTCGGTGCCACAGACATTCCCCCCACACCGCCGCCTGCTGATGCCGACTCTACGCAAACAACACCAACACTGCCTGATGAAGCAACCGATACTGTTTCGGCAGCAGTGACTGGCGGAACCGAACCGGCTGCCAATACAGCCACTCCGCCAAATCAGCCGGCACCAACCGTGTCAACTCCTGAAACGACACCAGTAGAGGCCCTACCAGAAGGAGGTCCCGCTACTGAGTCAAGCCCCCCTGCTGCTGCGCCAGCAGCCGACTCTCAAACGCCTTGAAAAATGACACTGTCAGGGGTTGCCGTTTCGGGCAGCCATATTGAACTCAATTCTCAGTTACGACACCTCAGGATCCCGTTCGCTCTTAAAGCAACTAAAGGGAGGTAGCCATGAGTAGTTCCGGCTCAAAACTAGGATTTAAAGAATTGGCCATCGAACACGGCGAGAAGTTTATTCTCGGTCTCGCCGGTGTGTTTGTGCTGATTGGAATCGGCACCACGCAGTGGTCAACTTACGAAAAAAAACCTGAAGAGTTCGCGGATAAAATTAAGGCAGGCAAAGCTGAATTCGCTCGTTCCACTTGGCCTGAAAGCGAAAAAGAAACTTTCGTCGCGATAGACCCCGGTGAGGAAGTTGCAATCCTTCTTGGAGGAATTCCTTCAGGTCAGAAATACGAGTATCTCGTAAAGTGGGTACACAGAATCACCAAGGCGCGCGAAAAGGTCGCCGAGCCTGAGTACATGGCAATTGAAAACCTGGTCGCAGACCCCGGACGGATTCTGATTGAGTTGACGCCTGAAGAAGAAGAAGAGGGCCAACTTGCCAAAGGCACTTCGCCAGCCATCAGAATTGCGTCAGCAGACGAGGTTGCCGACAGCAAGATCGACAGGCCTAAGATTCAAGGTCCACGTCCAGAAGGCCCTCGTCCAGGCGGCAATGCGGGATATCCGGGAGGTGCTCCCGAGGAAGATGATACATACGGCGGCGAAGACCCTGGCTACGGCGAGGAGTCTATGGAAGAGGGTTACCCTGGAAGTGGTGAATACGGTGGTTCTACGAGAAACGTTGAGGCACGTGGAACAAGGTTCGCTGCAATTCGTGGCATCTACAAAATGAAACAACAGATTGAGAAGGTAAAACGAGCACTGCGTCTTGATACTGCGCAGGAAGCGTACACACAGGTTCGATTCTGGGATTTTGAATTGCAGCGACAGACCGCTGTCGCCGGTCCGGACCCTTGGGGCAACGACTGGGAAGATGTCGATATTGACGTCGCCGTCAAACTGCTTGAAAGAATTGAATTCGACGTGGACGTGGTCGACGAACAATACCGTGACGCGGTCTTCACAATGCCTCTTCCCTATCGTGTAACCGGCAGTTGGTCGACCGCAGCTGGGCCAAACGGAATTCTGGCATCTCATCCCCAAATCAAACGGCTGCTCAGTGATAAAGAACAGATTGAGCAGGAAACTCGGACTAAAGCACTGCTCAAAGCCGCCGAGCGAGAAAAGAAGATCAAGGAATCCGGCGGAGGAGGGTTCCAGCGCGTGCAAGTTAACACTCGCAGCATGCGTGGCAGCATGATGGGTAATTCTGAAGCAATGAGTGCCTACACCGACTCCTATAACGAGTTGGCAATGGAATCGGATCCGGAGTACGACAGCGAGAGTTCGGGATATCCGAGCGGCTATCCTGGTGGAGCAATGGGACGAATGGATGTTTTTGCAACTCCAGAACTGATGCTCTTCCGTTTTCTGGATTTCAGCGTCGTTCCCGGAAATGCTTACCGGTACCGCGTACGCTTGAAGCTGTTGAATCCAAACTTCGATCGCGATCCTGGCGAACTTCAGGACTTCGCATCACGTGAAGGAAAATACCGATTTACGCCTTGGTCTGAGGTCAGCACGCCAGCACTGATTCAGGATGAAAATGAAGTCTACGTGGCAAAGGTCGATCAACGCCGAGGAGTTTCGGTTGACGCTTTTCAGTGGATGAGCGAAACGGGCACATACGTCCACGGCCCGTTTGAAGGACTCCAACGCGGGGATCGGATCGCCAGTTGGACCCGCGAAGTAAAAAGCCGAAGGCGTGGTGCCGAACCCGAGACCCAAGGCGGAGTCACAACAGAAGTGCTTCGTCCGTCAGCAAACACGTTCATGGAAGAACAAATTGATTTTGTGACACCGAATACTTTAGTCGATTATAACCGTGACACACTTCTGGATCCGAACGAGCATCCAGATTTGGAACTGGCAACTAAAAAGCTTCCAAACAGCTTCCAGGAAATCGTTGTTGTGAATCGTTTCGGTGATCTGATCCGCTTGGACACCGTAGAAAACGCTGCGGCTCACGAGAGTGCCAAACGTCGAATGACACAACAGGATGAACTGTGGTCACACCTTAAACGTGCCACACCTGCTGCTGGAAGTGGTGGTATCGACGAATTAATGATGGAAGCAGGAATGGAGGAGGGATACCCGGGTATGGGCGGAGGGTACCCAGGAATGGGCGGAGGCAAACCGTCAAACCCCAAACGTCGTAGCTCAACGAAACGGAATGCCCAGATGATGATGTACGGTGGCTCTGGAGAAGGTGAATACTAGAGCTTTGATTTAAGGGATGTCTGATTGCTCTTCAGATACTTCGTCTAAGGCTGACGGCGATTCGGCGAATCTCTGCTGCAAGAAAAAATGACCCGGCAACGCATACAAGACCTTCTTCTGGGCAAACCTTAAGAGCAGTCTGCCATGCGTCCGCCGGGTCTTTTGCGATGTGCACCTGTCGTGTCGAAATTCGCATCGCCAGAGCAGTCAGAGCGTCTGCTGCGATTCCTCGTTGATTTGTTGAGTATCGTGTCACGATCACAACATCAAACTTTGGAAAAAGTCGACGGCATAAGCCGGCCACATCTTTGTCCTGGCTGGTCCCGAAGATCAGCACTCGCTTACCGTGAATTGGCAAACCCTGAATCGTATCGACCAATGCTCCTGCAGAGATCCAGTTGTGAGCCGCGTCAACGATCACCGTCGGATTCTCACTCAGCCGCTCGATCCTAACCGGACTGTTTGAGTCGCGTTCCTGATCGACCGCCGTCGACAAAATCGTCCAGCCTCTATGCGAGAGTTGGCCCACGGCAGCCAGAGCGACGTTCACGTTGTGCCGTTGATGATTGCTTTGGCCTCGCCAATCTTCCTGCCTTGATTCACCCGCTCGTCCAGATTCTGAAGGAACGGTGACTGTCTCGAGCGGAGCATGGTGCTCGGCAGCGATCCTGGAAATTTCACCGAGTGCTTCTGAGTTCGCGACGCCAGTCACAACCGGAATGCCATCCTTGATGATCCCTGCCTTTTCTCTCGCGATCTCGCTAAGACGTGTTCCGAGAATGTGCGTGTGATCTCGACTGATCGTCGTGATGATGGAAACTTCCGGGTTGCAGATATTCGTCGAGTCCAGACGTCCTCCAAGTCCGACTTCAACAACTGCGACATCAACTTTGCATTCGCGGAACCAGAGCCAGGCCAGAGCCGTCGTCAGCTCAAAGAACGTTGGGCTCATGCCCTGCCCCGTCGAGTCGATCTGTTGAGCAATGTCCGCCAGTCGCCCAACGAGACGAGTTAGTCCACTTTCAGAAATCAGTTCTCCTGAAACCTGAATCCGTTCTTCGAACTGGTCGATATGCGGTGAAGTAAAGAGACCGACTTGGTAATTCGAAGCCCGCAGAATCGATGTGACTACCGCGGCGGTCGAACCTTTTCCCTTTGTTCCGGCAATGTGAACGACGGGAACTTCGTCCTGAGGATTTCCAAGATGCTCAAGCAGATTCCGCATTCTGTCGAGTTTGAAGTCCGACGCCGTCAAGGACGGCGACATCTTCTCGAAATCGATTCTGCCATAAAGCCAGGCGATTGCCTCATCCCGCGACGAAAACAACATAAATTCAGACACGATTCTTGGAGGAAGTTGCAGAAGGGCGTAATTTCAACGGCGGACATGGTCCGGCCGACGGTCTGGTGTGTTATTCTGAAGCCACACTGTTCAGGCACCGGTCTGCCCTCGGATTTAATGACTCTGTTTTCCTGAAATTGCTCCGGAGAATAATCTTGTCAGAACCGTCACGTAAGGGCCTTGAGTCATTATTACAGCGAGCGCGCGACGGCGATCGCGACGCTACGAATGAGTTGTTCGATACCTGCCGAGCGTACGTCGGCTTCCTGGCTCGTTCTCATGTAGAAAGCTGGATCCAGGCCAAGGTTGATTCTTCAGATCTCATTCAGCAAACGCTGATGGAAGCTCACCAGGCATTCCCGAAATTCAATGGGCATACTGAGGGCGAGTGGATCGCCTGGCTGAAACAGATCCTCAAACACAACGCGACGGATTATGTCAGACGATTCGGAGCCGCCAAACGCCGAGCCACATTGGAAATCGCCATCTCAACAGGAAACGATTCGACTTACTTCCGGGCAGCACCTGAATTGTCTTCGGGGGGCGAATCTCCCAGCCAGGTCATGGTTCGACGCGAACAGGAAATTCAGATTTCCGAAGCCCTGTCGACACTCCCGGAAAGCTACCAGGAAGTCATCGTCCTGCGAAATCTACAGCGGCTTCCGTTTGACGAAGTTGCCGAACGAATGGGACGCTCCCGCCCGGCAACTCAAATGCTCTGGATGAGGGCTCTGAAAAAACTCCAGGCGCAGATGCACGTCGAAACCGACTAATAGTGATCCGTCAAAGCGAAAGCTTAGAGTTTCGCGACATTGGAAGCCGCCTCTGACAAGCAAATGATCATCTTTACGGCTTCTCCACAGCCGCGGCTTCAGCGATTAAGAAAGAATAACGATGCGATTGCGGATTCTCGTACTGCCCCTTGCCGCTGCGGTAATTGCAGGCCTGGTCTGGCACAAGCTTCAACAGGATCACAGGCGCAGTCCTGAAACGACCAATGGACAGATTGCACGAATTCAGGCTCCATCCATCGAGGCCATCGACGCGGAAAATTCAATGACTCGGTTGAAGTCGTTTCTTGGCCGACACAACCTGCTCGTTGTGTTTTTCGACGGCGATTCAGGAGCGGGTGCCGACAAGACGCTGCAACACCTGAAACGACACTCGGCGGAACTGAAGGCGGCGGATTACCACGTCATCGCGATCAGTTCAGCCCTTCCCCAACAGAATCGAAAGACAGAATTCCCACCGTTGTTCCACTTGCTAACCGACCCTGCCCCGATCTGGAAGGTCCACAGGGAATGGGGTTCGGCGTGTTTCGACGAAGAATCAGGTTCGCCTCGACAGGCCGTCTTCCACATCGATCGTGCTGGCAATGTCGCCGGAACTTCAGAACCCATTCCGCTCGACAATCCCGATCAGCGGATTGACGAATTGCTCGGCTTGTCACACGGTGAAGAATGATTCACAGCGAAATCAACCAAACTCTGCTCGACTTCGACAGACCTCAATCGTCGCTACTGGCTCCGAGAATCTGGAACGCGTAGTACAGAAATTGAAGCAACGTCTGCAGAGTGGCTGCTACATAAGTCCACCCTGCCGCGTTCAGAACTCGTCGAACGGCGACGGCGCCGTCTCCGTCCACGATGTTGTACTCGGTCAAAAGGGCCTTCGCTCGGTTGCTTGCATCAAATTCGACAGGCAAGTTCACCACCTGGAAGAACAGAAGTCCGAAAAAAGCTGCAAGTCCAAGGACCATCAACTGCATTGAACCAAAGATCGCACCGGCAATGAACAGTGCGACGAATAGTGTTGGCCCAAAGCGTGCTGCGGGCACGGCTGCGTTACGAACCACCAAAGGAATGTATCCGCGGGCGTGCTGAATCGCGTGTCCCGCTTCGTGAGCGGCGATCCCGACCGCCGTCGCAGTTCGAGTGTGATAGACCTCGTGACTTAACCGCAACACGCGGTGAGAGGGATCGTAATGGTCACTCAGGAAGCCGCGTGCTTCCTCGATTCCGACGTCGTTGAGACCGGCTCGATCGAGCACGTAACGAGCGGCAGCGGCCCCCGTCAATCTGGCGTCCACCTTCATACCTTGCCCGTAGCTGGACTTGACCTTCGCCTGAGCCCACAGCATCAACAGCAAAGCTGGCGACATAAACAGCAGGTACAGCGGATCAAAAAACCACATCATCTACACCCTTCAATTTTCCGGAATTGCTTTTCTGCGACCTGTTAATCGTAAGTCAAGACACGGCTGTCCCAACAAGCGACGAAGTCAGCAACACAGAGCCACTACGTGAATCGACCAATTCAGATCTACGTCGAGCTCAGAAGTCTCGCAAAATTTCACAGGCAACTTCTGCGAAAATTCGCTTTTCCCGATGCTGTCAGCGGTTGAGCCACCGACACTGACTGATCGAGCAGGATCGCGATCAGTGAGTAGCTCCTTCTGTCTCGCCTTGTGTAAACAACTGCTTCCACGCATCGCCTAGAAATCGTGGCAGGTCCGATGCGATCAGCGCCGGTTGCGACAAAGACGCGGCTGCCAGATCACCGGCCAAACCGTGGAGGTAAACCGCCAGCCTGGTCATCTCGAATGGCTCGCCGCCGCTCGCCAGCAACGCTGCAGTCAGGCCCGTCAGTACGTCGCCTGACCCGCCGGTTGCCATTCCCGAATTACCCGTCGGGTTAATCGATGTCCGGTCGCCATCGGTCACGACCGTTCCTGCTCCCTTCAGGACCAGGATCACTTTGTTTCTACACGCGAATTCTCTTGCTGAGCCCGATCGATCGTTCTCAATTTCTGACATGGCCAGACCAGACAGCCGAGAGAACTCGCCGGGGTGCGGCGTCAATACTCGTGGCCCGAGGTGTTCCAATCCTTCCCAACCACCGCTTCGAATAGTCGCCGCCAGTGAATTCAAGCCGTCGGCATCCAGTACGACTGGACAGGCCGCGACTGTGCATAAGCGGCGAACCACTTCCGTCACGTCGGTAGAAGTTCCAAGTCCGGGACCAATCCCAACCGAGTCCTTTCCGTCCACCATGCGAGGAACATCTGTGACGGCGTCGATCCAAAGTTGCCCATCGGCGTCATCTGGCAAACCAATCGTCATGTAGCCTGGTTCGTATCCCGCCACGACAGCCTGAATCCCCTGCGGACACGCGACAGAAACAAGCCCAGCTCCTCCGCGAAGTGCTGCCGTGCCAGCCAGGCAGGCTGCGCCGCTCATCCCACGACTTCCCGCCAGAATTAGCGTTCTACCAAATGTGCCTTTGTGACCAGCCGCCGGTCGAAGAGGTGGTTCCGGCAGTGCGAAGTCCGAGTTCTCAGGCATTTGAGCCGTTCCAAACCGATCTAGGGGCAAATTCAACAACGCAATATAATCACGTCGCTGCTCAGGTGGCACACCGGTCGCCTGCAGCCACCGGACGGGTTCGTATTCAGGTTCTGGAAAACGATTGCGTTCTGAATCTCGTGGAGTTTCTCGGTAATTCAATGGTCAAAATTCAGAACGTCATCAGGAAACTTTCCGTTGCGCTGATTCTGGCCGCTACAGGCTCTGGCTGCCTGCTCGATACACGATTTGTGCAGATGCCGCAGTTAATGCCTCGTCATCCAGCCACCGAACACCGCGCTGCTGAATACCACGACCCCTATCCAGACGAGTCAATTGGGCCCAGCACCGGAAGTCGCCCGCTCGGATTCAAACGGCAGCGAGCCGAGGCCAGGCGAGCGGCGGATCTTCGCGGAGTTCACCTGCTGGCTCCTGGTGACCTGTTGCCGCCAACGTCAGCCGCTCCGGACACGAATCGGTTTTCCGAAGTCGTCGATCCCTGACTCGGCCAACCATGTTGATGAGCCGCGATCACTTCTCAAACGGCTGATTGCGCGTACCATTCGGACTCTCCGATAAGACTTTCGGCATACTCCGTTGGTTGGAAGCAGAGTCGACGACTACAGGCCAATGCCCTCTGGAACGCACCCATCATGAAGACATCGACGCTGATCCTGCGCAGCCTGATGCATTACTGGCGAATTCATGTCGCTGTGTTTCTGGGAGTCGTCGCCGGAACTGCCGTAATCAGCGGTGCTCTGATTGTGGGCGACTCAGTGCGGGAAAGCCTCAAGGCAATGAGCCTTGCTCGGCTGGGTGGCGTGGACCTCGCTCTTCACTCACCGCGTTTCATTCGCGAAGAAACTGCGGACATCCTCTATGAAACTCCCGAGTTGCAGGACGTTCTCAGCAGCGTCGCGCCGGCATTGATCATGGACGGTGCGTTGGTTCGAGAAAGTGACGACGGCACGGTCAGCGATCGAGCTGGAGGCATCCGCGTTTTCGGTATCGACGACCGCTTTGTCCGCATGAGCGAATTCGACGACGAGTCACTCCCCGATGGCGACGAACTCATCCTGAGCGACCGAGTCGCCCGACAACTCAACGCCAAAGTCGGAGATGAACTGACGCTGTGGGTTGAAATGCCGGCCACAATTCCTCGCGAAAGTCAGCTCGGCGGCATCGAGGATCAGGATACGCAAAGTGTCCCGCTCACTGTGTCGGCAATCTTCCCGGAAACATCGGGGACTGGCCGCTTCGACCTCACTCCGGCGCAGCAGTTGCCACTCACCGTTTTCGTTTCGCTTGAGAATCTACAGGAGTCAGTCGGCCTTGAAGCCGTGCGGCGATCCCGCGATTTCCCCGACGGTAAACCCGCGCGTGTAAACGCGATGTTCGTCTCGCTGAATTCACGCGAACTGGCCGAGTCGCCTGAAGCAGCGGAAACAGCAACCCGGGCGACGCAACGTCTTGGTGAATCACTCACTCTTGAAGATCTCAGTCTAAGAGTCATCGAAAACGATCGAGGCTACCTGGCTCTTGAGAGCGAGCAGATGATTCTCGAAGACGCTTTCGCTACCGCGGCACAGCAGGCAGCAGGGGTGTCTGCTCAGTCCGTTGCTCGAAACATGATTTACCTCGTCAACGAACTGAGCAACGCCACCAACCCGGACGCCTACTCAGCGTACTCGACGATCGCTGGTGTCAACCTCGCTGAAGTCAGCCACGCTCCGTTTGGCCCACTGTTGATTGGTGAAGATGTCGAGACTCTGAACGATGACGAAATCATCCTTGCAGACTGGCTCGCGACCGACTTAAACGTTTCGTCAGGCGACTCAATAACGATCAAGTATCACCCGGTCGGGTCGCACGGCGAACTGCCTGAAGAGGTTCTCACACTCAAAGTCCGAGCGATCGTTCCGCTTGAAACTTCGATCACCGCCAGCGATCGCGGCCTCACACCTGAAGTTAAAGGGATTACCGACGCAAAAACCTTTAACAGCTGGAAACAGCCATTTCCAATGGACCTGGACCGTCCAAGCGATCGAGACGAAGACTACTGGGAGATCTACAAGGCGCTCCCCAAAGCCTTTGTTTCACTCGACCTCGCTAAGTCACTTTGGACCAGTCGCTACGGAAGTCTGACATCCATACGCGTCGCCGCCTCTTCAGCAGCCGGCAATGCTGAACAACTCGAAGAAGCAAAGACAGAATTCACCACCGAGTTTCTCAAGCAGTTGAAGCCACGGAACACCGGCCTGGTGTTCCAGCCGGTCAAGCACAACGGACTCAAGGCTGCCAGCGGAACGACTGACTTTACCGGGTTGTTTGCCGGATTCAGTTTCTTTGTGATCGCGTCGGCCATGATTCTGATCAGCCTGCTCTTCCGCCTCGGCGTCGAAAAGCGGACGGCCAGCATCGGCTTACTCCAGGCCATCGGCTTCGACCGTCGCATGGTTCGTAAACTCATTCTGAAAGAAGGCCTCGTTGTCGCGTGTCTCGGCGGAATCGTCGGCTCCGTATGTGCGGTCGGATATGCCAAACTCATGATCTTCGCCCTGAAGGAGCCTGACTGGTGGGGTGGAGCGATCGGAACTCAGTTCCTCTTTGTCTATCCAAAACCTGTCAGCATTGCCGCCGGCTTCGTGATCTCGATCATCGTCGCGTTGCTCGCGCTCTATTTCGCGCTGCGAGGCCTGCGGGATATCTCAACAAGACAACTCCTTGCCGGCGACACAGACGCCGCAATGAGCGATGCTGCTCAACAGGCGAACGCCGCCCGCAGATCCAAATGGGCGAAAAATGGAGCGATCTTTTCACTCGTCGTTCTGGCCGCAGGCGTGCTGGGAATTGTACCATCGAGCGAAGCCTTTTCCGGACTCTCATGGCCGATGGTTGCCTTCTTTGTAGTCGGAATCGTCAGTCTGACTTCCGCGATGCTACAGCTTTCCGCGTGGCTCGCAGGTGATCGTCGAACCGCCGTTCGCGGCAGTGGCCTCGGCGGAGCATCGCGGCTTGGTTTTCGTAACGCCGCCCGGCATCGATCTCGCAGCGTTCTTTCGACAGGGCTGATTGCCTCAGCCACGTTTGTCATCGTGGCTGTTGCTGCCGGGCAACGAAACCCAGCGGTCGAAACGCCCGATTTCAATTCTGGAAACGGTGGCTTCTCTCTCGTTGCTGAATCGACCGCACCGATCCTCGACTCTCTGCAGACAAGCGAAGGCCGAATCAAACTCGACATTTCTCCGGAGGCAGATTCGGCCGACGCTCGCCTGCTGAACGAAATGCAGGCGTACTCGTTCCGCGTCCGGCCGGGTGAGAATGCAAGTTGCCTTAACCTTTACCAGACCACACTTCCCACCATCCTGGGCGTCCCGGACGAACTACTCGAACGTGGCGGATTTCGCTTTGTCGACCAACGGAAAGCGGACTACTGGAAACTCCTGACAACTCCGCGAGATGACGGACGCATCCCCGTGCTGGGCGACATGAACACGCTGATGTTCAGCTTGCATAAGTCGCCGGGCGCTTCGATTCCAGTGCCTGACTCAGTGTCAGAGCTTGCCGTTTCTGGAATGCTCGACGGCAGCGTGCTGCAGGGAGTGCTCCTGATGTCTGACTCAAACTTCCGCCAGCTGTTTCCGAAGCAGACCGGCTTTCGGTACTTCCTGATCGGCGCGAACGAAGAACGCGTCGCCACTTCCGGACACTTTACTGACGAAGAAGTCGGTCGACTGACAACTCTGCTGGAAGGATCGCTGACTCCGTACGGTTTTGATGCCGAACGAGTTTCCGATCGCATCGCGGCTTTTTTGATTGTTCAGAACACTTACCTCTCGACGTTTCAATCACTCGGCGGGCTCGGACTTTTACTGGGAACGCTCGGTCTGGCCACTGTCATGTTGAGAAACGTCGTCGAACGTCGATCTGAACTGGCTCTGCTTCGCGCCGTAGGTTTTCAATCAAGCAGCCTGTCCGTGATGGTGCTTGCGGAAAATGCCATGCTGCTTGTCTGGGGTCTCGCGTCAGGAACAGTCTGCGCATTGCTGGCGATGCTTCCTCACCTGATGAGCACCGGAGCGGACACGCCGTGGACGAACGGAGGACTCCTGCTGACCACCGTTTTCATTGTCGGTATGGTGTCGTCGCTGTTCGCCGTCCGGGAAGCCTCGAAAACGAAGATCGTCAGCGCTTTGCGAGGCGAATAACGAATCCTCAATCGACATCCACAAACGTATAAATTCGCTCACACAACCTGACCACAATTGAACCGCTTCATCAATGCCACAACTCGACCGCGAAGAATACATCGAGCAGGCTTATTTCTGGGAAATATTTCTCGAGCGAATGGGCGACGGAGTCCCCGCGCAGGAGATCATTCTTCAGGTGCAGGACGAAATTCTCGCGACGACCAAGCTGCCGATGGCTCTGCATTTTCTGGTCGGCGAAATCCGACACCGCGGGCGAATCAGCGACGGCATGTCGCAGATGAATCACTACTTCTCGCCGTTTCAAGCTTTCATCATGTCAAAGGCGGAAGACGAGAAGACACGATTCGACCTGCTGATCGCTCTGGCAATCCTGAAAGCCGAAGCCCAATACCGAGCGGACGACCGTTTATCGCCGCAGGGCCTCTTTATATTTCAGTTCGAATGCATCGCCCGAAACCGTCTCGGCTACGATTTCGGAATGCAGGCGGTCGCTACCGATCCTTACTTCGACGAAACATGGCACGACTGGATCATGTGGCTTAGGAACCAACTCGGTGCATCAGAGTTCTGCGAGTTCCTGTATCTCCGTTCCGATTTCGCTGTCGAGGAAAAACGTCGAGCACTCGGTGATCCCGACTGGCAGCCACCCAAGCCCATGCTCTTCGGAGTTCGAGAAGGCCGCATCGCCAAAGCCAATCGCGGCAAAGACCCGCTCTACATGTTTGCGGCACTGGAACGACAACTCGGCTACCCGGAGATTCCCAGACCAACTCCCAAAGACGAAGACAAAGTGTTCCACCCGCTGGTCGAACAACGCTTCGATTTGATCGAAAAGAGAATTTCTGTCATGGAGCAGGAACTCAAAGGCGGAATCGACCTGAACCAGTTCTATAAGAAACCGGACGGACAATCTGACCAGAGTTGATAAAGCTGGTCAGTCGGCACGTCATTTCTCGACGCCAGTTCCTCTTTCAGTGTGGTCTACGTCCGAGATATCCGAGTGGGCGGTTTCTGTCGCAAGCATGATTGCCAGCAGCGTGATCGCAGCGGCCATCATCATATAGATCGATACTGGCCACGATGCCCCGTCGGACCACTTAACAAGCGCTGCCGCAATCAATGGTGCAATGCCTCCGGCCAGCGGCGAGGCCAGTTGGTAGCCGACGGATGCTCCACTGTAACGGACTCTTGTTCCAAAGAGTTCTGAAAAGAACGCGGCCTGCGGACCATACATCATCGCATGCCCGATCAGCCCCAGTACGATCGCCAGGGAAATCATCAACGTCTGCTGGGTTTCGATCAGCCAGAAGAACGGAAATGCAAACAGCATCATGAAGGCAGCACCAGCCAGGTAAACGGGACGCCGGCCAATTCTGTCAGAGGCGATGCCTGCGAACGGAATGGCGATAAGCTGGACGGCGGCCGCGATCCAGACTCCGTTAAGAATTGTCTGCTTCGGCAAACTGAGATAATCCGTGGCATAGGTCAGTGAGAAAACGGTGAAGATGTAGAAGCAGACGTTTTCTGCAAAGCGAGCCCCCATTGCCAGCACCACGCTGCGTCGATACTTGCTGAACACTTCAAGAATCGGCAACGGGCTGACGTCGTTCTTCTTTTGTGATTCAGCGAAGAGCGGGCTTTCGAACACCTGAAACCGGATAAACATTCCGACGGCCAGCAAGACGATTCCCAGCAGAAAGGGAACTCGCCACCCCCAACTGAGAAACTGTTCCTCAGGTAGCGACGAGAAGATCGAAAACACACCCGTTGCAAGAAGCAATCCCGCCGGCACGCCCATCTGAACGCAGCTTCCATAGAAACCTCGCTTTCCGGCGTGCCCATGCTCGACGGCCATCAGGACTGCCCCACCCCACTCACCACCAACTCCCAACCCCTGCACGAGTCGAAGAAGAATCAACAGGCATGGAGCCGCGACGCCGATTGTCTCGTAAGTTGGAAGAACTCCGATGAGAAACGTCGCCATTCCCATCATCAACAGAGTCGTGACGAGCATCGCCTTGCGGCCGATTCGGTCACCAAAGTGCCCGAAAATTACACCACCGAGTGGCCGCATGAAGAACCCCAGAGCGAACGATCCGAAGGCAGCCATTTGGCTGACGAATTTGTCATCCAACGGAAAGAACAGCCGATCAAAGACCAGTGCCGCCGCTGTGCCGTAGAGAAAAAAGTCGTACCACTCGATCATCGTGCCGACAAAACTCGCCAGCACAACTCGGCCGACGCGAGGTTTCGGTAAGGAAGGTTCGTCTGACACGTCGTCTCCTGAGTGATGAACGCTGATTTCGTGGCAGTGCGTTTGTACGAGATTACAAAAGTCGGATGATCTCGTTATGTGATACGTGCCGCACAGGTCGGGAGTAATGGTAAACGCAAACGCCATCAGCGATCTCTGTTTCTGCTCGGACCAGAAACTCGAGCCACTCGAAACAATTGAAGGCACAGAAGGCGAGTTCGAATCGGCTGAGCATATCATGCGGCTCAGTGGTTAAGTCCGGATACAGAATCGGCCCGGTATCCGTTTGGAAAATATCGTCTCGCTCATTGGCATTCATCGTTTTGACGGGGTACTCGATCACAGCGAGATATCGATCCGACTCGATTCGGGTTCGAGCGATCAACGGAGCATTTGCCAGCGTCGCAGTGACGATGTCCCGTGGCGATTCAAGGATTTCTCCTTGTCGCTCAGCAATGTCGATTTTCGCGGAATCGAAAACGTCTTCGTGCGTCCCCGTCTGCCGATCGGACTGCTTGCCGGAGCCGGGTGGGTAGAGGTCCACATCCTCTCCGGCTTGGGCATACGTTTTCAGATTGAGAAATCCAGAAGCGGAAAAGATCGGAGCAAAATCGGCATTCGGCTTCGTCCAGATGTCACTCTTCACGCCAACTCGTTCAGTCTTACAGCTCGCCCCAAGCACAAACTTGTCGGACCAGCCAGTCGCCTTTTCTGTGACTTCACAACAACATTCAAGCTGAATCCTTGCGTTGTTAAGACTGTACGGAGGCTTGTGACTGACAGTCGCCGGGGGCTTTTTGTCCGTATCAATTCGGAACGTCAGATAAGACGCGGCAAAATCTGTGGACTTCATTGCAGCGTTCCTGCTTCCTGGATGTCGCCGCGAATCAGCCGAGCACGCTGAGGGCCAAAAACTCCACGTGACCAGTTCACCGTCACGTCCGACAGGTCGACAGTGAATGACTGATCAACAGAACTTTCTCCCAATAGCCGACCGTCCTGTGTGACAGTCAGTTTTCGGCCGTCAAAGTTAAACCCAAGCTTCGTTGGCCCATTCTTCCACGCTGGTTGGACCGCGAGATTTCCCGGCATCCGAAGCCGAAGCACCGCGCCGTATTCACGCCGTTGAGATTCCGACAGGAATTCGTATCGATCGTCCCACTCGTAGGTGCCCTTGGACGAAGTCGAAAGGAGCAACGAATCCTGCCAGGGAACCAGACTGGTCACTCGCTGCCCCCAGTGATTTCTCACCAGCTTGAATTGGTCAGCCGCAGCTTCGTACGGATGAGTCTTCTGGTCAGTCAGCTCTGGATGAGAAAACATCCTCGCAGCAAAATCCCACTGCTTCGCGTCTCGATCACGACGCCACAGTTCCGCCCACGGCCAGACTCCCGCCAGCAAGTCGCCTCTGTAGACGCCAAGCGTCTGACACTCCCGAGCGCTGGACGACACCCCTGCCATTACGGGAGGCCAATCTGTCAGGTGAACCGCTTCCTGTCCGTGATACTCGAACAAATTGCCAGTCGGATACTGAGCCAGCAGCAGCCGATCGTGCCAGTGCAACGCGGAGTAAACCTGATAGCTGAAGCGGTTGTCCGCGGCGAGTGTTGTCCGCCACTTTCCGTCTTCAAAGACGTATATGCCACCGCGATTCGAAACAGTCAGCACCTGCCCACCGAACTGCCCCCAGGCAAACGGCGTCTCCAACTCATACTTCGTCTTCAGAACGACGGCGGACGATAAATCGATTGCGCCTTCGGATTCCGGAGTCCACGGGCAGGCCATGATCCGGGTGAAAGGCCCAGCATCAGCATTATTTCGATGATAGAAAAAGAGATTCCCATCGGCGTAGTAGAAGTTGAAATAGCCTCCGACTTCCGGTGGAGACAGTATCTGCCGATCGTTGAACCAAGCCTCATTGTCAGAAAAGACAAGACGCCCCTGCCCGAGTCGCATCAATCCATCACCGGACCTCAGAGCCTTCATGCCCGGAGGCAACTCTTTGATCCATGATCGAGACTTCGCATTCCACTTTCGGACTGAGTTCCCTCGGACGGACGACCAGGCATACATTTCCTGGTCGAATTCACACAGATACACGCCGCAGTCGAGATCCGGGTGAGGCAATCGCTCAACTTCAAAACTCGCCTCATCACGCTCTGGTCGAACAAAAAACTGCAACGTCCGTCGCCCCGTGCGGAAACGAGTGTTGTACACATCGGCGAAGCCAGCCCCCGCAACGACTCGCCCCTCACCATTCCGGATTTCAAAGAGCGATCCAAAACTCTGCCCGCGATCGGTTCCGAAATCAACTTCCGTAGCGACTCGCAGCCAGGTTCGCGAGTCGTTCGCATCTGTCTGCTTCTTCACATCAGCGTGTTTCGGCTCATCCCGAGTCGGCTTAGCCGGCGCTGCGACCATGTCGACGGAAATCGTCCGCTCCGCCATTCCGACATCGGCAACCATCGCTTTCGAAGCGGCCGGCGGTCGGGCGGGATCATAGTAGGAAGGCCGCAATGCATTGAGCTGGCCGCTCGCATCAGCGTCGGACACGTAGTAAGTCGCCTTCGCCAGATGGCGAAGATCTGATCCTGCTGCCGTGAGCGTTCTCTGGAGTGTCTGGAACAGCGAACGCACTTGACTCTCGCCATCACCCGGCGACTCGGCTTCGAGGCCGGAAACATAGACGCGATCATTTCCGTGGATTCGAGCGACTCGACTGAACACCGGTGATGACTTCATCCAGTCCGGTGTGAAATAGCTAACCGTCTCGTCCGCCGCATTCGGAGGCGCCCACACCACGATTTCAATTTCTATTGGGCGAGAACCGGACAGCCACTCAACATGCGAGACCGGTGGAACTCGAATCTCACTGAAGAACTCGGCGATCTGATAGTTCACGACGTCGGCCTCAGACATCGGCTTCATGAATGTCTTGACCTGTACGATGTGCGACCGATCGAGCCCCAGTGCTTCGATCGTTTTGAGCAGCCCGTCCAACGTCTCTGTCGTTGCTTCGGCCAACTCGCCGGCAGCCGCCTGCCCCGACACATAAATGACATCGCCTGGCGGAAGAACGCGACTCCGTGCGGAAGTATCCTCGCCTTCTTGTTTCTCATCAGCAACGAAATACGGCCCTTCCGTCTTCGAAACAAGCGGCGTTACAAAAACAGCGTCTAATGCGACCACGGCGTTCTCTTTCGGAAGCGGCGTCGCGACGAAGGCAACCGCGGGCTGAGCATCAGACGCCCAACTCGACAACGCTTTCAAAAAGGCCGTTCGCACGCTGGAGTCTCGAACGTAGACGTTCAGCTTTACGAGTTCTTTCGGAGTCGCTCCACCCTTTCGAAGAACCGCCTGCAGCCGATCCAGTAACGACGAAATCTGGCCCGCCGCATCATTGGAGTCGGTCACTGTGGGAAAAAGCTGCGTCGTATGTGCAAGCGACGCATTCCGAACTCGGACAGCGATTAATGTGCCATCAACAGTGGTCGACGGAAATCGTTCGATAGTAAATCCGCTGGCCACATCCGCAGCATGCACCGCAGTGCACAACTCCGATGCCGAAAGAATCATCAATACGAGGGTCACCCAACACGCCGCACCGACGGCTCGGCCCAGAAAGAATCCGTGTACGCCGTAGCGGCGTGCCGTGGCCTCATCGTCTGAATGCAAGCCGTGAGCTCTCATGGGCACTCCAATTCGTCGTTGAAGAATTCGACAAGCCGACATCCGAGTTGACAAGTAAGTTCCCCTCGGATGGTAGCCGGAGAGTCACCCATATCTCTATCGTGTGCGGTCTATCGACTACTGGTTCCCTGCACCTCTCAAGAGACCTCGCCATGCTCCGCCTTCTCATTGCGGCCGCTGTCTTCGCGGCGTTTACGGTTCCTGCCGATGCTCAAAGCGATCTCGACTTCGGAGACGTCACGGAGCGACACGAAATGATTCCGATGCGCGACGGCGTCCGCCTGTCGGCATACCTTTACGTGCCGACTGGCGACGGACCTTGGCCGGCAGTCTTCGAACAACGTTATGCAAGCCTGCGAGCCGCTTCGACGCGTCGGGCAGCGGCCGAGATTGCGAAGGCCGGCTATGTCGTCGCCCTCGTGAACTTTCGAGGTGCTCAGAAATCTGAGGGGGCCTGGGTTGGCTATCGGGCGCTGCAGTGGGGCGAACTGTCCGACGGCTATGACACATGCGAATGGCTCGCAAAGCAGAAATGGTGCACCGGGAAGATCGGAACGTTCGGCGGATCACAGGGCGGCTACGCTCAGAACTATCTTGCAGTGACGCATCCTCCTCATCTCGTGTGTCAGTACATGCGGGACACCGGTCTGAGTCTCTTCCAGGAAGGCTACCGAATTGGCGGAACGACTCGTCCCGAACGATTCAAAGGGATGGACGCTGTCGCCAGGAACCCGGAAGACAACCAGCGTCTGGTCGCGGAATGGTTCCGGCATCCAACTTACGATGACTACTGGAAAGCCGAAGACTGCACGCTGCATTTCGACAAAATGAACGTTCCCTGCTTCACCATCGGAAGCTGGTACGACTTTATGAATCAAGGTTCCGTGGCAAGCTTTCAGGGACGACAGCATCACGGAGGGAAGAACTCAAAGAACCAGCAGCAGTTGATCATCGGCCCGTGGCTGCACGGCGGACGCAGCAAGAGCAACCGCATTGGCGAGATGGTCTATCCCGAAAACGCCGCGTTCGACGTAAGTTCACACATGGTTCGCTGGTTCGATCACCACCTGAAAGGTGAAAAGAACGGAGCCAATCACGACGCCAACGTGCGTTACTACGTGATGGGAGCCGTCGACGAACCCGATGCTCCAGGCAACGTCTGGCGCACGTCCGAAGACTTTCCGCCTAAGACGGCCGAAACTTCGATGTTCCTTCACAGCGGCGGTGGTCTCTCGACACTCAAACAGGCATCCGAAAGTAGTTCGACGAGTTACGTCAGCGATCCACTACGCCCGATGCAGATTCCGGGCCGATCGTTCCCTGGAGCCCGAGACGCTCGCAATTTCGAAAAGCAGTCTGAAGTTCGCACGTTCACGACAGCACCACTTGAATCCCCAGTCGAGTGGACCGGCCGAGTTCATGCCGAGCTTTACGTGTCCTCAACAGCCCTCGACACAGACTTCATTGTTCGGGTGAGTGACGTCTATCCTGACGGCCGATCAATTTTGATTATCGACTACCCGCTGCGAGCCCGCTATCGCGAAGGCTTCGACAAAGAGGTCCTCTTGACACCTGGCAAAGTCCACAAGGTGGCGTTCCCGGTCGGCTGGATCAGCCAGAGTTTCAACAAAGGCCACCGAATTCGAGTCACTGTTGCCAGTACAGGAGCCCCTCTCTACGAACCGAATCCACAAAATGGGAAACCGCTGACGATCGAGTTCCCAGCCGATGCTCAGAAAGCGACAAACACAATCCACCACAACAGTAAGTACGCTTCGCGCATCATCGCTCCCGTATTCACTTCCAACGACTAGCCCTCGTCGGTGATGGCTCGCATTGTTACGAAGCTGCGTCCGCTCCCACCAACATTCAGGTGAAATATCGACATGCCGACAGACTCGCGAAAGCACAATGTCGATCAGCAAATGAAGCTGTACGAGCGGGCCTGCGAACTCATTCCGGGCGGCACGCAGCTCATCAGTCGTCGCCCGTCTCGATTCGCTGCTGGCATCTCACCCGTCTACGCAACCAGCGCGCAAGGTGCGTACATCACCGACCTCGACGGAAACACCTACATCGACTGGGTCAGCGGAATCGGCGCCATCATTCTTGGCTACTGCGACCCGGTAGTGGACGCCGCCGTTAAGAAACAAATCGGGTCAGGCACCATCTATTCGATCAACCACGAACTGGAAGTCGAACTGGCCGAAGAACTCGTTGCGACAATTCCCTGTGCAGAAATGGTTCGATATGCCAAAGGCGGCGGTGACGCGTGCGCCATCGCCGTTCGCATTGCTCGCGGTACAACCGAACGCGATAAAGTCCTCTTCTGTGGATATCACGGCTGGCACGACTGGTACCTGGCAGCAAATCTATCACCCGGCAGCCTGGATTCTCACCTGTTTCCACAAATCGAGCCGACGGGAGTTCCGCAGTGCCTCGAAGGTTCCGCAATCCCATTTCCCTATGGAGATGCTGCCGCACTGGAACAACTGCTTGACCTTCATTCCGGTGAAGTTGCGGCAATCATGATGGAGCCACTCCGGTCAGATATGCCACCCGAAGGTTACCTCGAACAGGTTCGTCGCCTGGCGACAAAACACAACGTTTTGCTGATCTTCGACGAAGTCTCGACCGGATTCCGTATGTCCGCCGCCGGAGTGCAACCGGTCGTCGGAACCATCCCGGACATGGCGGTCTTCGCAAAGTCAATTTCAAACGGATACGCGATGGGAGCAGTCGTTGGGAAACAGGACGTCATGGAACCTGCTGCCAGGATGTTCGTTTCCAGCACTTACTGGAGCGATACCATCGGTCTGCGTGCCGCATTGACCACCCTTCGTGAAGTCCGACAACGGGATGTTCCCGCGAAACTGCAGAAACTCGGTCGCCATCTAAAGACATCCCTCAATGAGGTTGCTGCCGAAACTGGATGCCCGGTTTCGTGCGTCGGCATCGACACTCATCCACGGCTCGAGTTTGACGTCGATGCATCGCTTACCGCCCAGGTGACAACGCTCTACGTTCAGGAAATGGCAAAGCAAGGCTGCCACGGATACACGTCTTACTACCTCAACGCAGCTCAAGGTGACGCCGAAGTCGAACAAACGGCGAATGCAGCTCGCAAAACGCTTTCGCTCATTGCTCAAGCGTTGGATCAAGGAAACGTTGATCAGTTTGTCGAGGCGAGTCAGCAGGAAGACCTGTTCCATCGACTGGTTAAGTGACACGAGTCTGCAGCCGCCAACATCCATCTTAAATGAGCCATAGAATGCCCGTACTTGAACTGAACGACCTCGATCGGCGAATCTGGAACGACGAATTGGACGACTTCGTTCCCGATAAAATCTTTGACGCCCATACTCACATTTTCCGTTGGGCATACAACACAGATCCCAACAAAGACTCCGGCCCACTCCGCAATTTTGTACAACCGGCATTTGAGGATGCAGGGTGGGACTTACTCGACGAGTGCGACAAGATTCTGATGCCAGGTCGCAAGGTGGAGCGACTGTCCTTTCCATTTCCGTATTCAAACGGCTGCGACTTTGAAGGTTCCAACGAATTCATCGCGGGAGAAGTGAAGAGCCACCCTGAGTCTGGCGCATTGATGCTCGTGCATCCCGGAATGATCGCTGATGACATTGAAGCCGCCGTCGAGCAACATGGTTTTCTCGGACTCAAACCCTACCGTTTCTTCTCGGCGACAGGCGACTACGTGCACTGCCGCATTACGGACTTTCTACCCGAACATCAGATCGCAGCAGCTGATCGACTCGGCCTGCTGATCATGATGCACCTGTCAAAACCAGACGGTATCAGCGACCCACAAAATCTAGACGACCTAGAATCTCTAACCACAAAGTACCCGGGTGCCCGTTGGATTCTTGCTCATTGCGCCCGTGCTTACTCGTCATGGCCGATCGAACGTGCCGGCAATCGACTGCGAGACATGCCGAACACATGGTTCGACACTTCTTCCGTCTGCGAGTCCGACGCAATCGAAGCCTTGATCCGTACTGCCGGCATTGAGCGAGTCATGTACGGAAGCGACGATGTACCTGTCGGCGTGTTGCGAGGAAAATACATCGCATTCGGCTATGGCTGGGCATATCTGTCCGAGCAGAACCACAACTTGAACCTCACTCACTGCGATGGCCGGATGACTTTTACAAGATTCGAACAGTTGCGAGCCATGAAACGCGCATCCCGTGCCGCAGGCCTGACAGACAAGCAGATCGAAGCACTGTTTCACGACAACGCCGTCTCGTTAATCAACGACCAACGCTGACCGGCAAAAGCAGCACGGTCTGCAAGCCCAACGATCCTTCACTCAACGCCCGACGTTTCTGGCTCTACTTGCGGAAGAGTCAACGCTAACGCTATCGTCGCCCAGCCTGTCGCGGCCGTCGAAATAAACTGATCCTTCTCATGCGGAAAGCCAGTCTCAAAGTACGGCTGAAACGGCTTGGCCCGCGTGACAACATGCCAGGATCCGTCAGCAAGTTGAGTGTCGAGCAAATAGGCAACTCCACGTTCGACGACCATGTCGCTTGCCTTCGCACCGTCACGTAACAAAGCAGCCAACACAGTGCCTGTCGCATACGCATCGCTGGCCATGTCAGATTTCTGCGACCAGCCGCCGTCTTCCCGCTGCTGCGAAATCAACTCTTTTCGTTCAGCCGCAATCTTAACCTGCGCCGCATCGATGTATGACAACGCGCGATACCGAAATACTCGATCTTCGGTGTCCTTTGCCTTAGTGGCCAACAGCCAGCCACCGACGTCTGAGAACCGGGCTTCTTTCGCAGTCTGCTGATCCTCGGTAGCAAAATGTCGCAGTGCCCGTAGTGCCAGGTAAGTATTTGCGAAGTCGCTTCCTGCCGACGGCGGCCGTGAGCTTGCCTGATGCCATCGTTTATCGTCCTTCTGAAACTCCAGCAGATAATGAGACACGGCATCAGTGGTTTCATCCGGCTCCCATTCACCGGCTTCGAGGGTCCACAATGCGTAGCCGGCGGTCATTACTCGTCCACCCTGCCCTCGTCCCTGACGATACCCCTTGAGGCCTCGCTTCAAGTGAGCAACCGTGTGCTTCACCTGTGACGCCAGAACTTCCTGGTCAATCTTGAATCCGCGTGCCCGAGCTTCCGTCAGAGCAAAGACAGGCAACGCCTGGCTATGACACGTGAAGCATCGCTTTTCCTGTGCCGAGCCCGCAGCGGCTGACTCAAGCAAAGGAATGGCTTTACGAAGTGCGACAGATACTCGCTCACTCTTCGAGGTTTCATCATCCGCAATCGCGTACTTGCTCCCCGCAAGCAGCGTCAGGGCGAACAGTATCCCGTTGACCGTCAGCGCCGTTTGAATCTTCAGACACCACATAAGAGTCACCCTTCACTCGTTTGTCCCGGCCACGGTCGTCCGAAACGCTCACTTTGCCCCTGCGATTTCGTGCTCCGCCATCCAACTCAGGAAACGAGCCGCGCATCGGTCCAGATTCTCGATGGTCCCGCCGCCGCGCAACGGTGAGCACATTTCGTATGTCGAAATTCCGTCAAATCCACCCTCGATCAGGCCAGCAAAGTACGCCTTGAAATCGATGAACCCGTCGCCAAACGGAACGGCTCGAACCATGTCGACATCGTTCTGCGAGTAATTGACCAGTTCGGGACGATACTGAAACTGCGGAAACCGGACATAGTCCGCGTTGGTCGTGATGGCCGTATGTGGTGCAGCCAAACGAGCAGCTTCATACAAGTCTTCGCCTCGCAATGCAGGCGACCAGGCATCGAATCCGAGCTTGCAGTTCGGCCTGTCGATGTCCGCCAGAAGCTCGATCAGCGCCGGAGTCGCGATGGCGATGTCATGATGATTCTGGATTGCGAGCGTGATTCCATAATTGCCGACGCGATCGCAACACTCCTGGAAGATGCCAGTCAGCCTGCGCCACGAAGCCAGCGGAGCCTCCCCTGCTCTTTCGTACGCAGTGAAAACCCGAATGATGCCGGCACCCAACTGCTTTGCAATTTGTGCCAACTCTTCCAGATAGTGAATCTGCAGTTCAGTCGACGGCAGCTCTGAACTCGCCATTGAAAAATCGGTGTATGCACCGATGACGTCGCACCTGACTTTGTGCTTTTCCAGCTGAGCACGCAGTTCCCCAATACGTCGTTCGTCCGTGTCAAGTACCGATAAGTGAGGCCTCTTTCCTGCCAGCATCACACCGTCATACCCAAGAGCCGCAGCCTTGCCGATGAAGTCGTCGAGCGGCAGAGTGTCCTGCCCCCAAAGTCCGGCGTAACTGATCGAAAACAGATTCAGTCGCACAAAGACTGCTCCTTTGAAAACCGACGTCCGCGGGTACTACGCCACAAATGTCACGCCCACACGACGCCACCTCTCCCACTTGTGGGAGAGGTCGGGCTCTCAGGCCCGGGTGAGGGCAACCGTCACCAGCCTGCAATTCGTCAACCATCATCAATACGGTAACTCGCGGATGTAAAGATTCTTGAAGAACAGCTCACTCCCGTGATGCTGCAACTCAATCTGGTCCGCACGAACCAGGGGAACAACGCCGGTCCGGTCCCAGTAATTCTCCAAAGCCACTCGATCTACAATCAGCTTACCGTTGAGCCAGATCGTGACTTTGTCACCGACCATTCGGATCAGGAACGTGTTCCACTCTCCCGGCTTCTTGTCGGCGAGAGTCGTCGGGGCATTTCTCCAGCGTCTGTTATTCCAGAGACCGCCCGATCCAAGATTTCGACCGTTGCGATACTGAGTAACCCATTCCTCGGCGTTCGATGGAGGCTCTGCACCTTCTTTAACGCGAGGATCCCAAGGGTCCCAAATCTGTACCTGCGGAGTCCCCCGCAAGTAGATCCCGGAATCAGCTCCCGGAGGGATCTTCCAATCGCAATAGAACTCGAAGTCGCCGTAATCCTTCGCCGTGCAAAGGCTCTGACCTTTGCCATCGTAGGTCAAAATCCCCTCGACCACGCTCCAGTGCTCGTTCATGACTCCGTCAGCGGTTTCCTGCGCCGCCGCCAGATCGTCACCGGCTAGTGCTCGACGACTGTTGGCATTCTTGTGAGCGAGCCCTTTCCAGCCAGTCAGGTCTTTGCCATTGAACATGGCAGCGAAACCCGCTGGTGGTGTGTTATCGACACTCGAATCCGGAGACGTTGGAGACGCTGCGTAATCGGCAACAGACAGGTTTCGAAACTCGACATGATCGCTGTGCCCCGCCAGTGAAATGTGTCCTTTCTTATTCTTCATTCCGGGATGAGCGTGTCCATCAACCGGCGTGACGTCATCCAGGTGGGCATCAACGATCACCGCGCCATTAAGAATGACCATGATGTGATCTTCGATGGCGATGATCGTTTCAGAGTTCCATTCACCAACCGGCTTCAGATATCCCGTTCTCGACGGAACGATGCCGTAGATAGAGCCGTGGTACTGCCAGGGCTTGAGCCAACTGAGTTTTCTTGTCTTTCCGCCGCCCATATCCGCAACGCCGGAATACTTCGCCCCGTTGTGATCGAGAACCTGAATCTCCATTCCGGAACCCGATGCATGACCGCCTTCCGGAACACGAATACCGATCCCGTTGTTGCCACTTTCCTGCAGTTTGAACTCGAATCGGAAAGCAAAGTCGCTGTATTCCTTCTCCGTAAACAGGTTCTTCCCGCCAGCCTCACAGACAAGGTTCCCATCCTTCGCGAAGTACCCTTTGGTATCGCCCGTCCAACCGGTCAAGTCTTTGCCGTTAAACAGTTCATTCCACGCCGCGGTTTGATCGAGAATCGCCAGCGTTGACGTCCCCGCTTCGACATTCGCGTCCGGTTTCGGTTCAGGTTTCGCGTCCTGAGCATTGACCAGCGAGGTCAGCAATGTGGACATCGTCAGCAGCATCAAGACTCTCGACATCGGTGTGTTTTTCATGGGAGACTGGCCTGTAATTCATTCGGTGTCTGAAATATCTCGCGGAGCATTCTCGTCCGCAAACCACTCATCAACTGTCACGAGGACAGTAAAAGATTGACGTCACAATTCGAAGCGAACAACGATTTTAGTCCACTCATCCCGTCGTTGGATCCAGCAGTGCGAACTGTAATTCCGGCCGCCCGGCAACATTCGAATCACCTCGCCACATGCGTAATAGCTGGCGAACCGGCTGAAAACCGTGCGTCGATGCCAACTGTTCCGAGACTTCATTGCCTGAAGGAATGTCCCAGAAAATTCGCCCTTCCACGGTCGACAACATCTCGCCGACCATCGATGCAACTTCCGACGAATCTTCCGAAACCACTGGCCCTAGATAAGTGGCCACGCTGCCGGGCCTCAACATCCCAACGGTCGACGGTGTCGTGAAGACGCGACAACCGGCCCCCACACTGGTCAACCAGCAGGAGCGGTCAGCACCAAAGGCGACTGCATCCGTCGCCACCATCTGAGCTGACAGATCGCCGCCCAAAGAAAACTCCGGAGCATTCTCACCTTCGCGTTCCCAACGTTGAAAGCCCCACTCCGCGTGAAATCCCAACTGTTCGTAAAGCGGTTGCCCGAGTGGCGTCGCATCGAGTTTGATGCACGTCACGCCTCGGCCACGCAGATAGTCGATGCTCGTTTCCATTAACTTTCTGGCGATTCCTCGGCGTCGATATTCCGGCAGAACGAGCATCATGCCGATCCACCCGAGTTTCGTCCCATAAGAAGTGGTCGACACAGTCCCCACCGGAACACCGTCGAATTCGGCAATGAAACATCCGTCGGGCTCGTACTCAATCAATCGCCGAATGTCATCGGGAGTCTGATTCCACCCAACCTGATCCTTCAGGTTCATGGCGAGATCAATATCGCCGAGCGTCATTTGTCTGATGTGAAGTTGCGTCTGCGACATAGACCTGATTCGATATCGAGTAATCCTTGACGAAATCAGCCCGCGACCAAACAACCGTCACCGGACGAAGGCATCATTGTGTGGCATATTGAATCAATCAACGTCTTCGTTCGCGAGTTACCACCCGACCGCGGCTCGTTCGTCATCGGCCGGCAGAAGTCCGGGGCTCCTCCTGCGCCGCCCAAAAAACGTCGACCGCGCGGTTTCCTGGCCGTACGGCTTGAACTGGCGGACGACAAAGGCAACAGGTCGTGCGGAGTATCAGGCGACCGTCCGTCGTTCGGCTGGCTCGACAAACGCCCCGATTATCCACCGGAACAGAAACTTCAGAGACTACTGACACTCGTCGACTCGGCACGGAACGTCTACCTGAAGCATTCTCGATTTGAATCGCCGTTTCAGCAGTCGTTGAGCAACGCCGCAGAGGTTTCCAAAATCGGCCGTGACGCTGATCACGAGGACCTGTCCTGTAGTTTCGCATCGGCACTGTTCGAACGGGCAATGATCGACGCCGTGTGTCGAATTCAAAAGCTTTCGATCTTCGAAGCAGTGCGGCAGAACAAGCTAGGCTTCACTCCTCATACAGCATTTCGTGAATTGCGAAATTTTCGTCTGGAGCACTTTCTTCCACTGCGTCCACTTACGACGTTCAACATCCGACACACAGTGGGACTCGCCGATCCTCTCACCAAAAGCGACCTTCCCGAATCCAAACGTCTCAATGACGGTGAACCCGAGACTCTCGAAGAATACGTAGCGCGAGACGGACTGCGTTACCTGAAGGTCAAGATCTCCGGTGAACCAGAGGCTGATCTTGCCCGCCTGGGAAAGATCTGGGACGTAGTCTCTCGAACCAATCAACCAGTCATCACGCTGGACGGAAACGAAAGTTACCAGGACATCGACGCGTTCGCCCGTTTCGTTGCAGACTTTGAAGAAAAGCAACTTGGCCTCTTCCAGCACACTGCGTTTATCGAACAGCCTCTGACCAGAGCGTTAACTCACGATCCAGCCACTGCGAAAACCGTCGCTGCTATTTCTGAGAAGAAGCCGCTGGTCATCGATGAGGCCGACGGGACATTGAACTCGTTTCATGACGCATTCCGGATCGGCTATTCCGGGACATCGCACAAGAACTGCAAGGGCTTCTTCAAATCACTGCTGAACTTCTGCCTGACGCGCCATTTCGAAATCAATCATGGTCGAGTCGCATTTCAGACGGGCGAAGACCTTTCGAACATGCCGCTGGTCCCGCTGCATCAAGACTTCGCCGCACTTGGCGTGCTCGGTATCGACCACTGTGAAAGAAACGGCCACCACTACAGCTTCGGGCTGGAGCATCTATCTGATACTGAGCGACAACTAACAAAACGGCTTCACTCAGATCTCTATGTCGAGAGACACGGCGGCCTGTTCCTCAACATTCGAAATGGCCAAGTCCGCTGCGACTCGTTGCAGAAGCCAGGCTTCGGTATCACCTTCGATCCTGACTTCAAAAATTTGACACCGCTCAAAGACTGGGTTGTGAAATGGTAGAAGTTTCCCATCGTCGCCCACCTGTTCGACACGGATTCAGAAGTCGAAGTCTCATCGTTGCTGCAGCGGCGACGTCACTTGTGTTTGCTACCGTTCAATCCTCGGCGACCGCCGCCGAGACACCAAACTCAATCGTCTTCGAGCGTGATGTTGCACCGATTCTCGTAGCCAACTGTCTACGATGTCACGGGCCAGACTCCCCGGAGGGCGACGTCTCATTAAACAACACAACCGGATTGCGTGAGGCTGGGATCGTCGTGTCAGGCAAGCCGCAAGCAAGCCATCTGCTGACCGTCGTTCAGCCGGAAGGCGACAAGCCACCGGCGATGCCGAAAGAGGGCAAGCCATTAACTTCCTCGGAAGTTGCCGTACTTCGGCGGTGGATCGAAGCTGGCGCCGACTGGCCGGAGGATGTCAGTCTCAAGACAAGAGCAAAGGCCGACTCAACGTGGTGGTCACTTCAGTCGGTTACAACGCAAACTCCACCGAAGACTGACTCGACCAGTCGAAACACGATCGACCACTTTGTTCGTGCTAAGCTGAACGAAAAGGGGCTAAGCCCCTCACCGAAAGCCGACCGCCGAACGCTCATCCGGCGTCTGTACTTTGATCTGCTCGGCCTTCCTCCGTCACCCGAAGCGGTAGCCGAATTCGTTGCTGATTCCAACCCAGGTGCTTACCAACTGCTCGTGGACGAGCTGCTCGATTCGAAACATTTCGGAGAACGCTGGGCGAGGCACTGGCTCGACATTGCCCATTACGCCGACACTCACGGCTTCGAACGTGACAAACGCCGCGACAACGCCTGGCGATACCGCGATTACGTCATACGCTCGTTCAACAACGACAAACCTTACGATCAGTTTCTGCTTGAGCAGATCGCTGGCGACGCACTCGAAGCGTCGACGAACGAGTCAGCAACCGACGAATCAACGATCGCCACAGGATTTCTCGCCGCCGGACCGTGGGATTTCGTCGGGCAGGTCGAAACAAGAAGCCCAATCCTTCGGCGATCCGCCCGTGCATTAGATCTCGACGACATGCTCACTCAGGTCATGACGTCCACCGTCGCCATGACCGTCAACTGCGCGCGGTGCCACGACCACAAGCTCGACCCGATCACGCAGCGTGAGTACTACCAGCTTGCTGCCGTCTTCGCGGGAGTTCGCCGCGAGAATCGAGACATCAATCCAGAACGACGAAAACAGTACAACGACAGCAAGGCCCGAATCAAAGAATCGATCAGCCAGATTGCCGCACAGATCGGCCAGTTTGAATCCAAAGGAGTCGACCTGGCAGACATCGTTGGTGGCGGAAACGGATTCGGTAGCGGAACGAAGGGGCTCGGGCTCGACGCTCGCACCGGTAAAGTCCAGGAGAGGCCATTTGGAGATCTCGGAAACGTCAAACCGGGAAACTACGCGTCGTCTGATTCGACTTTCGTTGATGGCGTGTTCGTTCCGGCCAATGGCCAGACAGCAATCAGCTCAACAGGCCTAATGGCCGACGACTTGCCCGCAAACAGTGGCAAAGCCTGGGACATGATTCGGAACGGTCCTGTTTCGAGCCAATACTCAACAACGCTCGGCACCATCGATTACAATTCCGCTGGGCACTCGATGCTCGGCCTGCACGCGAACGCCGGCATCACATTCGACCTTGCCGCTATCCGCGATGCCGGACGTCCTGAAGCCAGCGCAAAGCCTTCGAGCAATTCAGACCGGCTGACTGACAAAGACTCGTCACTCGCAGAGTACGAGTTCTCCACCGTCGCTGGTTACGGAGGCCGGACTGTTGAGCCGAGTGCTGAGTTTCGCGTCTACCTGGATGGCAAACTCAAGGAAACCGGCAGACTTGGCCGTAACGACACGGCGAAGATCTCACTGAACGTTCCAGCGAAAGCCCGGTTCCTCACGCTGATCTCAACCGATGGCGGAAACGGGTACGGTCACGACCAGATCAGCTTTGGCGATCCACGTTTGCTCGACACGACGCCAACCGCACTTACGGATGAACGAGTCGAGCAACTTGCTCAGCTTAAGCAGAAGAAGGAGCTTCTTGAGATTGAGTTGAAATCACTCGGTGAGCCGCCCGAGTTCTTTGGAGTCGTCAGCGAAACTCCACCCGCCATGCACATCCTGACGCGAGGAAATCCCGAAGCTCCAGGCGACACCGTCGTGCCAGGCAGTCTTGGCTTTGGCAGTTCCGACGTCAGATTCGGTTCGCCGGAATTGACCGACCGCGAACGACGTCTCGCCCTTGCTGATTGGATCACGGCGCCGGACAACCCGTTAACTCGCCGAGTCATTGTTAACCGGCTGTGGCACTGGCACTTTGGAGCAGGTCTCGTCGATACGCCAAGCGATTTTGGATACGGAGGTGGCAAACCCTCACATCCCGAACTGCTGGACTGGCTGACCGGTGAGCTGATGCGTTCAGACTGGAGACTCAAACACATTCACCGATTGATCGTGACGTCGCAGACTTACCAACAGCAAAGCACAGCGACCGTAATCGAGCAATCTTCGATGGCAACGAAAGTGGATTCAGACAACCGCCTGCTCTGGCGAATGAATCCTCACCGCCTCGAAGCCGAAGCGGTGCGAGATTCAGTTCTCGTGGTGACTGGGAAACTGAACAACGCCATGTTCGGTCCGGGGTACCGTGACTTCAATTACAAAGAGGCCTACGCTCCGATCTACACCTACCAGACGGCCGACAGTCCGCCGCTTTGGCGACGCAGCGTTTACCGATTCATCGTGCGAACAACGCCGCAGCAATTCATGACCGCCCTTGACTGCCCGGACCCGGCCAATCTCACTCCACAGCGAAACGTCACCACAACCGCGCAGCAATCGCTCGCGATGTACAACAACGAGTTCATGCTCAAACAATCTCGCTACTTCGCCGAAAGGCTAACGCAGGAATGTGGTCCAAACGTTGACAAGCAAATCAAGCTGGCATTCCAACTGGCGTTCGCCCGAACTCCCGATCCGACGGAAAGAGAACTGGCGCGAGAGGCGATCAATCAACACGGCCTGTGGCAATTCTGCCGAGCCATTTTCAATGCCAACGAATTTATCTATATCGACTGAGAATTCAGAACTTCCATGTTTCATCATCCCATAACTTCAGCACAGCCCGCCATCAGCCGCCGGTCAGCTCTTAAGCTCACCGGTGGTGGCTTCGGCAGCCTCGCGCTGTCAGCAATGCTGCAGGCAGAACAGCCAGCTCACCACACACCGAAAGCAAAGTCTGTTATTCAGATATTTTGCCCCGGAGGAATGAGCCAGGTCGACACGTTCGATCATAAACCGGAACTAGCGAAGCGAGCGGGAAAGCCATTTGACTCCGACGGCAAGTTGCAGTTTTTTGCATCAAAGCCGGGCAATTGTCAGCCAGGGTTCTGGAAGTTCCGCCAGCATGGTGAGTCGGGCCTGTGGATGTCTGACCTGTTTCCGAAACTGGCTACGTGCATCGACGACATGGCGTTCGTTTATTCAATGCACAGCAAAACCGCTCTGCACGGCCCAGCCTGCTTCATGATGAACACGGGATTCACGCTGCCTGGATTTCCCAGCATGGGCTCATGGGTGACGTACGGCCTGGGCAGCGAGAATCGCGATCTGCCATCGTTTGTTGTGCTGCCTGATCCGCGAGGGCTTCCACCGGGCGGAATCATCAACTGGGGAGCCGGCTTTCTGCCTGCCGTCCACCAAGCAACAACTCTCGACGCAACCGATCCGCAGAATCCGATTGTCGACCTGTTTCCCTCAGGAGAAAGCCCAGCGTTCCAGAAGACGCCGAAAACCAGCGAGCTCAGTTTTCTTCAGCAGCTTAACCGCCGCCATCTGGCGAAACGGGAAGGCAACACAGACCTCGAAGCACGGATCGCCGCCTACGAACTCGCCGCACGACTGCAGCTCAGCGCTCCCGAGGTCGCTGATACGACCAACGAGACTCTGGCAACGCAGCGTGACTTCCAGGTTGACGATCCCGACGTTGGCCCATTCGGGCGACAGTGCATCCTCGCTCGGCGACTGGTTGAGCGAGGTGTCCGATTCGTGCAGATTTACTGCGGAGCGGAAAACACGACAGCTCAGAAGATTCGACCGAACTGGGACTCGCACGAAGACCTGCCACGAGACCACGGCTACTGGGGACGCGTCCTCGACACCGGAGCGTCTGCATTGCTTAAAGACTTGAAGTCCCGAGGCCTGCTCGACGAAACGCTCGTCATGTGCACAACAGAATTCGGGCGGCAGCCTGCTGCACAAGGAAACCGGGCTGCGGGACGAGACCATAATGGCGGCGCATTCACCGCATGGCTCGCCGGCGGCGGCATCAAAGGGGGAGTTGGATTCGGAGCAACCGACGACCTGGGTTACAAAGCCGCCGAGAACCCCACGTACAGCTACGACCTTCACGCCACGGCATTGCACTTGCTTGGTCTGAACCACGAACGCCTCAGCTACTACCACAACGGAATTCAACGCCGCCTGACCGACGTCCACGGCCACGTCATCAACGACCTGCTGGCCTGACTCGCACG
The DNA here is from genome assembly GCA_943787265.1 of uncultured Planctomycetaceae bacterium. Lineage (GTDB taxonomy): Bacteria > Planctomycetota > Planctomycetia > Planctomycetales > Planctomycetaceae > JABMPE01. The sequence goes on from CALSLT010000008.1 coordinate 75,327, forward strand.
TCGCTTCCCGGTGCCTGTCATATCCCCGGTGTTCAGCATTTACGGGGACCTGAGACACCAACTACCGAACGAACCTTCGCTTAAAACCTCCGAAGCAGGCCGTAAGGCCGTCTGTAGTGCTGAAATTCGCCCCAATCTTCAGCTCTCGATTAAGGCAGCGGACCGCTACCGCTAGTCCTCACGGCCGCTATAGTATTCGCTATGCTCTTCACTCTGGCTGACCGAGTTGGAAACTCTGTCGATGCAGAGTGGAAACTCGCACAATCGTGAGCGGCAAACAGACGAATTTTTACTCAAAAAGGCGGATGGCTGGATGGCTGGACTCAAAAAATACGACGAACGTCTTGAACAACTCGTAGTCGAAACTCGAACTGCGTGGGATCCGACTGTCGGAAAACTCGAAGACGCTGACCGAAAGTGGCTGTCAAAAGCAATTCACAACGCTCCCGAGTTGGCCACGAAAATTGAGTACCAGCGGGCCCACACTGGATTCGCACGTGAAATTACGATCACGGTCGAAGACATCCAACGCCTTTATCAGTCTCGCTTGACCGAAGCCTGAGCCATTTCGGCTTACGCCACGCCCGTTGATCGAGGATCAGGCCCCTCAAACGCGAGCGTCGGCACGCAAACCTGAAAACTTCAGCATTTCCACTGAAGGCCGCACACCCTTCCAGCCGATCTTGAATTGCGTAAGCGACGCACTTTGAGATTTCACTGACGACTCAGTCAGTAACTCCATGGAAGGACTTCAGGATGCGAAATCGTCTGCGAATTTTCCCGGCTGATGAGTCTGTTCAAAGCCCAGAGCCCACAACAGTTACGCTGAAGCTGGGCGAGATTCTTGAGCCCCTTGCTGAAGCCTACCATTCGCAGCGAGCGTTTATCGAAGACTTCGCTCAGGACGAAATTCGGATTCCCTCGGACCTGTACGAGGCTCTGATGGCCAGCATTACCGTGCGAAAATCGGCCTGATCGAGAGTCCTTGCAGTCAGTGGCGACGGGCACCTGGTCGTGAAGCAGGGATCGGCAGCAATTGTTGGCCTATTTCTTCTGACGCTTTAGCCACCGAAATATGCCCCCCGGTAACTTCGCGGAGACCCGTTCTCCGTTGATAAACCGCAGCAGGTCGGACGCGAATTCTCCAGCGGACTGATAACGATCGTTTGGCTCTCGTGAAATTGCCTTGGCAATGACCGCAGCCAGATCCGGCGGTAAATCGTTTCCTGTTTCCGCAACGGAGCGGACTTCGCCGGCCGCGATCGCGGTAATCAGCCCGACTCGACTGTCCGTGTCGAATGCCGATTGTTGGGTCACGAGCTCGAAAAGCGTGATTCCCAACGAATAGACGTCGCTGGTTTCATCACAAACGCCTGCAAATCGCTCCGGAGCCATGTATCGCAGCGTTCCGTTGACCGACTCGTCGACTTCAGATGAGTCGGGATTCAGCGGTTCGGCGAGGCCAAAGTCGGTAACAAAAACCTTTCCCGAAGCGTCGATCAGAAGATTTCCTGGCTTCACATCATTGTGCAACACCCCCTTGCGATGAGCATGCCGAAGAGCCTGGGCTACCTGCAGACCAATCCTCGCAAATGCTTTCCACGAGTCCTGCTTCAGACCTTTTCGGTCTGCAGATTTGGGCGTTGACTGGTCGTTACTGGCCGAGTCGCCGACCTCGTCTCGGATCTCCTGCGCCGGCGAAACCTGCTGCCGTTCACTTAACGCCCCGATTATGTGCCCGAGATTCACACTCTCGACATATTGCATCACGTAGTAGGCGTAGTCTTCGTGCCTGCCGAAACGAAAAATCGGCACGATGTTTGAATGACGAAGCTTCGCAATCGTCTGGGCTTCACGCTCGAACCTTTCCTGCCGGTGCGGCACCATCGAAATCCGCCACGGCAGCAGCTTCACAGCCACGCGACGCTCGATACTCCCTTCGAGGGCCTCAAAGACGACTCCCATCCCGCCGCGACCAATTTCGCGAACGATACGGCAATCGCCCAGTTGCTTCAGTTTGAACTGATCCGGAAGCTGAGCACGTAGCACTTCGTTCTCACGGTCTGACTTCCATTGCTCCAAAGCCGCGACCATCGGAAACAACTCGCGAATCTCGGCGGCCATGTCCGGGTACCGCTCGATGTAGCTCTCGATCGACGGGTTTTGCCCCTGCCGAGCCTTATCAGCGTACTCACTGGCCAGCACCTCGATCTGCACACGCGACCGCACCCGCCGCGGATCGATATCCGTCGGGAATCCATCGAGTTCAGGCTCGAAAGCGTCGTCTTCGCTTGGTTCGTTCATGCAGAAATGCAGCGTACCTGGCACGCGGAAAGAGGATTCGAATGACCGTCGAACGAATCAGGTAACGAAAATACCGACCAGCCTTCGCGTCGAGAACTTCTCAAAATCAGCAAAGACTCGATTTTACGACCACTGAGTTTCCTCGTCTTCCGGAATTTCGTCCGCATCCAGAGCGAGCAGGTAACGCTGTTCAAAGAATCGATTGAGTAGAAATCTGACCGGCACAAGCAGCGCGATGAACAGCGGAAACAGAATGCCAATCGCGCTGGCTTTGGTCACCCAAAGGATCACCAGACACAGCAACTGAATGGCCGTGAAAATGTGAATCTGTCGGTTAGGGACTCGGCGAATGTAGTGAGTCGGCGGGTAGAGATCAGAGTCCATCGCCCACAAGCTGAGCCGCTCAAACAACTGATTCCCTTTCATCGAGACAACGCCCATGAATAGGAATAGTCCGTAAAGAACGGCCATCGGCACCATTTTCAGTACGGCAAGCAGACAGAGCGACAGCCCTAGCATGATGTGAATCGCCAGGGCGCTGATCCGGTTTTCGCGGACGTGAATGATCCGGTCGTGACGCTCTCCGTCGCTGCCGACAGCCTCTTCGGACGTCGCCAGACTCCGAACATGATTCAACGATCGCACGGTCGCGGCTCTCAGCCACGGCAGTCCGAACATCGACGAGATGCCAATGAGAATCCCGACGATGCCCAGGTCGAGGTGGTAAGTTTCACCTCGCTGCATCTTGTGGTCGGGACTGTTGACGATCCGTGCGGTGATATTCTGCTCAAGAAATACCAGCAATGCTGAGAAAATCGCCGGCCCGATCGCCGCAAAACGCACCCACATTGGAGCTTCAAACGGATCGACAAGCCACGGCCGACCGGTCGTCGTTCCGAAAGAATCGGGAGCCGGCAGAGCGTCCAGAAAAACATCAGAAAACTGGAAGGCGACGATCGTCATGATCACGAGAGCGATCGTCGGCCCAAAGTCGGAAATGAACTCGCGCATCCACGGCAGCAGATACCGACTCTTACGAATTCGCTGCAACTGGCCGCCGACGTAAAACGTCCCCAGAGCAAGCAGGATCGAAAGTAAGCCGGTGTCATGACCGTTTTCCGGATTATTCAAGATCAAAGCGAGAGCCCGCACGGCTTCATAAATAAAGAGCAGAGAAATCAGGGCCGCGAAGATCTCGTCCGTAAACCGAGTGAAATAGCGCATCAGACAACTGGAATCGGTTACCGACATGATCACGACAATCAAGGCCGTCCAGAAACCGACCCACGCGTAGGTCGGCAGAAACGGAATCTCCAAGTCGGCACAATTCTGACAGAGCAGAGCCGTGAAAATCAAAACCGGACCGGTCCCACCGAGAATGATCAGCGGCTGGCCGGAAATCAGCGCGTAAACGATTCCGCAGGCCGCCGAAACGGCGATCATCTCGACCGCTCCGATTTCTCCGCCAGTCTGAATCGACATCACGCCGCCAAATGTGACGGCCGGTGCCAGACAGGCGAAGAAAAGAAACATCACCGACGCGATCGTCTTCGGATGCAGTCCGTCCTTGATGTCCGCTGCGTAGTGCGGGAAGCGTCTCTTTATGTCATTGATCACCCCGCCGCAGAACCGACCACTCCACGCCAGGCCGTCAGTTTCCGCGGAAGGTTCTGGCTCAGTTGGAGAAGATCTGACCGCCGCTCGCTCAAGCGCTAGTGCCAGATCGCTGCATTCCTTGGCCCAACCGAGTTCAAAGCGGAACTCGTTGTCCGACATCAGACGAGCGATCATCGCCAGCGTGTCGAGATGCTCAGCGGCTCGGCCAGTTGGCCCCAGCAGAAAGAAAAAGAATCGCGTCGGAATCCCGTCCGGCGCCCCTAGATTGATCGCGTGTCGCAACCGCACGAAAACGATTTGCGGTTCCGTCAACACGTCAAGATAGCAGTGCGGAACAGCAACCGAGTTTCCGATCGCGGTCGAGACGATCCGTTCCCGCTCAAGAAACGCAGAAGTTACTGCCTCGCGCTGCTCCTGCTCGATTCGGCCTTTGTCTACCAGATTCTCGACGATCTGCGGAATCAGATCGTCGATTCCGGACGCCGTCAGATCCAGAATACATGTATCGTCGTGCGAGAAGGTCTGTTGGAGAAGTTTCACGTTGTCCCTGCTCAATTAACTCAATAGAGATCAGACGTCCGGGCCATCCAGATCGCCAAATAGCTGTTTCGGGTGAGTTTACAGTGTCTCAGCGAGCATGTTTAGACATCATCAATGAGTCCTGTCGAGATATCATCTTCCGACAGATTTAGAACCGGCGTACAATCGATGGTTCCCCACCACGATCAACTATTGGCTCAAGTATGTATTGACGAGGCCGATGTCTCAGGAATGCCTTGAGGCGACTTAATGCGTTGATCGGGAAATCCGTCCGGGCAAATTTGTTCGGCGGGCTGAGCCACACATGCACGGAATTGGGATCGCAGACTTGATCGAAAACCCGTCATCCTTGAAACGCTCGCTGCTGATTTCGATTTGCCTGACCTGTTCTCTGTCCGCTACCGATTGGTCGCAGACAATCGCGCAACCGGCGAATCTGGGGGCAAACCGCTACGCCACTCAGCACGATCAGTATGTCATGGCATTTCAAAAATCGCTCGCGAGTCTCATCAAAGACTGTCAGGCGAAAAACCTTCAGAACGCGGTTGATGAGCTGCTCCCGTGGCAGGCACCCGTTGATGTGGCATCGCTAAGCGACCGAACTCTGCCGCCGTCGGTCCAGCCAGAAATACCGCTCTCCCTTCCTCAAGACGAACGGCTCTGGCGACTCGAATTTCAGACATTGCGACAGGATATGGCGAAGAATCTCTACTTACTTTCCAGACGCGTCCTTAACGCCGGAAATCCTCACGCGGCATGGCGACTGATCCACGAAGTTCTCTGGTACGACTCGGACTACGGGCGAGCACGCACACTCCTCGGATATGAGCAGTTTGGCGGTGATTGGGTTACCCCTTTTGCGGCGAAGAAGCAACGTGAGCGTTTTGTCTGGCATGACCGATTCGGCTGGCTGCCAACGGCCCATGTTGAGCGATACGAAAGCGGCGATCGCTTCTTCCGCAATCGCTGGCGAACCGCTCAACAGGAACAGAACCTGCGGCGTCAGTGGGCGAACGCATGGCAAATCGAAACTGACAACTACCTTCTGAAAACCAATGTCGGCCTCGAAGAGGGCGTTGCCCTGGCAAAGAAACTCGAAGTTTTCCATGACTGGTTTCAGCGAGCGTATCCGGCATTTTTCAACACGCCGGCTCAACTGAAACTTCTGTTCGGTGCTGCTGCCCGACCGCGAAGAGCGAAACGCAAACCGTTCGTCATTCACTATTACCGAAACAAAGACGAGTACGTCCGACGGCTGATCGGCAAGAATCCGCAGATCGCCATGTCAAACGGAATCTATACTCCAGACGAACGGATCTCGCATTTTTTCGTCGACCCAGACAGCGACATTGAGTCGACGACCTACCACGAAGCAACGCATCAGATTCTCTACGAGTTGGATCCTAAACCACGGCGGATCGCTAATAATGAGCACTTCTGGATTGTCGAAGGATTCGCCTGCTACATCGAATCCTTCCGGCCATTGGAGTCGGGAGTTTCGATCGGCAATCCAGACTATGTTCGCTTCTACTTCGCCAAAGATATTCTGATCAAAGATGGATTCTTTGTACCGCTCGATCGATTCGCCAGTTTGAGCAAGAACGCGTTTCAACATGCCGTGGACATCAGTGAGCGGTACAGCCAGGCGTCAGGAGTTGTCCACTTCTACATGCACTACAGGGACGGCGTGTACCGCGATGCTCTGATCGACCACTTTGCCGCTTTGTATCGCCCGATCGCTCCCGGTCCCCGAATTGGCGGGATGGACTACTTCACCGGCGTTTCTTACGACGAACTCAGCCGGCAGTATCGTGAGTATATCTCCGGACTGGACAGCGACCCGAATCGACTCGCAGCCGCGAAACAACTCGCTAACGCCCAACGAGCCGCGCGTCGTCAGAAACAGTAGCCAATCGCTTGAAACCTGGCCGGTCCACGCGTAAATGAGTCGTCACGCAACCGCGACAACTCAAACACCGCACAGGACCGACACCGATGAGCGATCAGATCTGCCGCTGGGGAATCCTTGGAACTGCCGGCATCGCCCGAAAAAACTGGCACTCGATACGCAACTGCGAAAACGCCGCGCTGGTCGCCGTCGCCAGTCGAAGCGCCGAACGCGCCCAACAGTACATCGACGAGTGTCAGAGTGACGTTTCGCATTCGCCAGCCCCGCGAGCAATTGGCACCTACGAAGAGATGCTCGCCGCGGACGACATCGACGCCGTTTACATCCCACTACCGACCGGGATGCGTGCAGAGTGGGTGATTCGAGCCGCCGAAGCCGGCAAGCACGTTGTCTGCGAGAAACCTTGCGGATTGGACGCAGCCGAAGTGCAGAAGATTCTCGACGCATGCAGTCAGAACGACGTCCAGTTCATGGACGGCGTCATGTTTATGCACAGCCACCGGCTACTCGCAATCCGTGAAGCACTCAACGACGGAACAAGCGTCGGCGACCTTCGTCGTATCGCAACAGGTTTCAGCTTCTGCGCACCTGACGAGTTCCTGGAAGGCAACATCCGCGTCAGCAGCCAGCTCGAACCAATGGGCTGCCTCGGAGATCTCGGCTGGTACAACGTCCGATTCACGCTCTGGGTAATGAACTACACGATGCCTACATCCGTCAGCGGCCGACTTCTCTCCAGTATTCAAAGTGACGGCAGCGCGGCTCCAACGCCGACTGAATTCTCGGGCGAGCTGTTCTTTGATGGCGGAGTCTCGGCCAGCTTCTACTGTTCGTTCCTCACCGAGCATCAGCAATGGGCTCACGTCAGCGGCTCGAAGGGGCATCTTCACGTCAACGACTTCGTCCTGCCGTTCATGGGGCCTGAAGTTGCCTTCGACGTCTCGAACCATCACTTCGACATCAACGAATGCCACTTCAATATGGAGCGGCACACCAGCCGAGTCGCCGTCAGCGAGTACGCGAACAACCATCCAACTGCACAGGAGACGAATCTGTTTCGCACATTCTCCGCCCAGGTACTCAGCGGCACGACCGATGCGCACTGGGGCGACATCGCTCTGAAGACACAGCAGGTGCTCGATGCACTGGTTACATCGTCACAAGACGGCGGATCCATCGTCGACCTTTAACACCGACGCCTAACGTCAAGAATTACAGAGACTGACCATCCTCGATCAGGATGCCTGCAGGCTGTCGAGCAGACGGCCTGCCACGTCGATATTGTTTGTGCGCGAAAATGCCCGCCAGCCCGGCACGGCGTTTACCTCGATGACGTAGCATCGCCCCGAGTCGTCATACAAAAGATCGACGCCTGCGATCTTCGCGCCGACAGCCTCAGTCGCCTGCAAAGCCATTTCGACCTCGGCATCGGTCGCCTGGTGTGTTGCCGTTTGCGCGGAACGTGAGACGTTCGTTCGAAAATCGTTCTCAGAAAACCGCTTCATCGCTCCCAGGACTTCACCGTCAAGAACCAGAATGCGGACATCGAAACCGGGATGCCGAATGAACTTCTGGAGATAAAGCACCGCACCGGTTCGCTCCAATGTTCGAAAAGTACGAAAAGCAAGATCTGGATCAGTGACTCGGCAAATCCCTCGCCCTTCAGCCCCGAACAACGGCTTAACAACAACGTCGCTACCTAGCCGTTCAAAGGCTTCCATTGCGGTTTCAGAATCCTGACAGGTAACGGTAGCTGGCACCGGTAAGCCAACAGCTTCGAGTTTCGTCGTCGTCAGAAACTTGTCGACAGCGCACTCCATCGATCGCGGCGAGTTCACCACTTCCACGCCCGCAGCAGCCAGACGAGCTAGCGCGTCCATGCGAAAGACCACCTGTTCCAGCGAACCGGGCGGCATTGTCCTGACAATGACCGCATCGAAACTGCTCAGGTCATACTCAGCACTCGAAACAATCGTCCGCCCCGAGGATGCCAACTCGCCACACGACGCGGCGACCAACGGAAAATCTACACGAACGCATTCACGTCCTCGTTCAGCGGCAGCACGAGCAAGGTCAGCTCCGTACCAGCTTCCTTCGTTGCCCAGGATTCCAATTTTCACGCGACGCAACTCCCGACAGGACCAACCACTGGCAATGCCAACTGGCCCGTATCAAACACCGAACGACTTTCGCAGAATCGGCGGTGCAATTTCACCAAAGCAAAACATGCTGCCGGTCTCGATGTTGTGAAAAGCGATCTCGGCCGGACTGAAGAGCATTGGATCGATCTTGTAGAAGTCGTGGTCGGCTTCCCGAAAAATATCAATGAACGGCTTGCCGTACCCACCGGCCGAGGAAGACGGAACTTTGGGACCGATTTCCTCAAGCGATGCATCATCGCCGGTCACCCAAAGCGTGACTCTTCCGCCGTACAGGATTGCGTCGTTCGTTCGACCAATTCCAGCAAGGTCATCTTTTGCAACGGGAGGCAACGGTGCCGCCCCGAACCCGCTGACGATTCGTCGGACATCAAACCCAAGTTCGAACAATTTATGCAATGAAGTTTCAACCGACCGCGCGACAACCTGCAGCGTTCCGGCCAGGCTAGCCGTCGGCGCCACTGCCAATGTCACACCACCTGGCTCCACGCAGCAACGCTCTGCGAGATACTCAACCACTGAGTCGCCCGGCAAAGACGAAGCTTCCAGAACTCCAGCAACAGCGTCGGGCAACTCATTCCACCGCAGTTTCTCAAACAACTCTTCTCGAGCCGCCGCCGCGCGCATCGGCCCTGACCCCATCCCAAAGTAATCGTCGACCGAAACTCGCCATCCCGCATACTGACTCAGCAGGCACGCCTCGACTGGACGGTCAGTTTGCACCTGCACAGTCGGCACTCCGATGCCGTCAACTTCCCCTGGAACCAACGAAACGTCGCCAAGCCCTGCCATGCACAACTTCGCCAGCAGAGTTCCGGCCTGAAGACTTCCGCAAACCTCGACGCCAAAATCCAAAACACGAGCGCCTGACGGCAACACAGCTTCGGAAACGCCAAGATGCTCAAAGCGACTTGAGCTCTGCTCGCGATGCAACTGCTCAAAAGCCATCGCATTGAGATTCACTCCATTTCTGGAATCAGCTGCAGCCTGGTCGCTCATTTAAAAATCCATTCGGAGAGTCACAAGAATCTATGGCCACTAACAATCAAACTGGGATTATTCCGCGCCACGTTTGCGACCGCAACGTGACGGGCGCCATCCCAAACGCTGCTCACTTATCGTCATGAACGAGCTGAGCTGCCAACTCCATCGCCTCGGCGGCCTCTGAAATCTGCAGATCCAACTGAGCGTCTCGCACACGATCAAGCAGCTCTTTGAATTTTGGACCTGGGCGAAAACCAGCTTTGATCAGGTCGTCACCAGAGATCAGCGGTGAAGGGTCAAGTACCTCTCGATCGGTGTTTTTCAGATACTGCTCGCAGAAGTCAGCGTCCGCAGGGGGTTCGCTTTCTGCCAACGTCCGCGCACGAACTAATGCGATCAAATCCGGAGCACGCGTGTTCGCCAGAATTCGTTTCAGGCGAGACAGCGGCAGGTCCGCGGCGTTATCCAGCGATCGTCGCTGACTCAATAACCAGGCCGTGGCATCAATTTCGTGATTCGAAAGTTTCAGCCTGCGCCCAACGACTTCTGCCAGCCTAAAATCATTCGTTCCCGCCTCCTTTGCCGCTCCAATTACTGAATCAAGAAGCAGTCCAAACGCGAGTGCAAAGTCCGGTTTGACCAATGAAGCGAGGCCGTTCTGAAGTCGAGTCCAACTGTCTCGATCACTGACTACCGCTTCCAGTTCGGGAATGATTCGCAGTAGCAGACCCACATCGTGGCAAAGTTCGATCGCTCGGCTGCGATGCGAATCGACCAGCATTCGACGCAACTCTTGAGCGACCCGCTCGGCACTCACGACTGAAATCTGATCGGACATTGATCGAACGGCATCGGCGGTGGCGACGTCCAACTCGAAGTCAAACGTCGCCGCAAACCGGACAGCACGCAACATCCGAAGTTTGTCTTCTTCCATACGTGCGTGTGGGTCGCCGATTGCCCGCAAAACGCCAGCCGCGAGATCCTGCTCGCCACCGACGAAATCCATCACCTCTTTCTTGAGTGGGTCATAGAACATTCCGTTGATCGTGAAGTCGCGTCTCTGGGCATCTTCCTCGGGCGAACTGAACACCACAGATTCTGGACGGCGGCCGTCGAGATAATTGCCGTCTGTTCGGAACGTGGCCACTTCTACTTGACCAGCAGACTTAGGGCCGAGAACAACAATGACTCCAAAGCTCTCACCGACACTGAGCGTTCTGCGTTTCCCGAACACTTCGCGAACCTGCTCAGGTCGAGCACTGGTGGCGACGTCGTAGTCCTTGGGCTCTCGCCCGACCAGTAAATCGCGCACGCAGCCACCGGCCCACAGCGCCGTAAATCCAGCATCAGTCAGTTGCCGCACGACCTGCTCGGCAAAGTCTCGCTGTGAAATCGTCACTTCAATCCGCTCCTCGTTGCCAGCCACATTCAGCCATCGTCAGACAAACTCGTCTTCACTGTGTGTAACCTGATCGACGACTTCCGATGACGCAGCACTGACAGCTTCCAACCGCTCCATGACGGCGGCCGCCCACGGACCGTCCTGATCAAAATCCAGATACTGCTTCCACAGCACAACGGCCTCATCGTTTCGGCTGAGTTCCGACAACACAGTCGCCTTGTGATAGACCGCGTCGGGATAATCCGCGTGGCAGGTCAGTGCGATGTCGAATGCTTCGATCGCGGCTTGTGAATCTCCAGTTTCAAACCGCAAACAGCCCAGTTGGGTCCACGCCTCGATGTATTCGTGATCCAGTTCGACCGCGACATGATACCTCTCCATCGCCCCGCCGACGTTTCCTCTTCGGTAGAGTGCCGAGGCGAGATAAAAATGAATCTCCGCGTCGTCCGGGCAAAGCATCAAGGCCATCCGAAATGCCTCGACCGCTTCCGCAGTTTCATCATCACCCAGCAGGCCGCAGCCGTGGTCAAACCATTCTTCCGCATTCCAGTTCGCAGGCGTCGTCTCTGAGACGACACCGAAAGTCGGAATCGGGATCGTGCCTGGAGCCTCACTCCCACCTGATTGGGCAGATTCTTCACTGTCAGAATCGGAAGAGCTGGCCAATCCGTCCATCGGCTCCGGATCAAAGTCCAGCACTCGTTGCCCCGTCCGAGCTTCCACCAGACCATTGCCGTCTCGAAAAACGACTCGCGAATCACGAGCGAGAATCTCCAACTGGGCCAACGGGCGATCGACCGACGGCAAGAGCTGCCTCAACCCGCTGAGGCTTTGCTCGATCCGGTCCCGCGGGATTCCCGACTTGAGCATCTCCTGCAAACGCCGAACGGCCGCGACTTCCTGAAAATCAAAATACGGTAGCCGGTAAACTCGCTGCACAGGCTCGATGAGGCCCAACCGTTCCCAGCGACGCACAACCCCAACCGGAATATCAAGTTTTTGCTGAAGCATCGCTGGCGTAAACAGGCGATGCACGTCCCGCTCGCGATGTTCAAGCCCGAGCAACCGTAGCCACTCAGACTCCTTCAGAATCTGCAACGGCACGCCTGAGTTGATCAGGTCCACAGCTTGTTCGACCTTGACCGAAGCCTTGCCTTCCTCGTCCAGTGGCCAGCCTTCTTCGCCAACGACGAGCATCGTCACCTGGCCGCTCACGTGAACAGCCGACGCTCCACCATTTTCCTCAACAAGGTCATACGCCTGACGGTGGGTCATCGACGCAAGAATCCCTGTAAAAGCTACCTTTTCACCCTGCAGGCAAGGCGAGCTTTCAAGGTCAGGTGGTAGTAGTTCGTCGTCGTCGGACATCTTCGCGTGTCAATGTGTGGGTTCGAGCTGGTCAGCTTGTGGCCGCGATGATGACCATTCGAAGTAGCCATCACAACCACGTGACTCAGCTTCCGACGACCGCGACACGAAGGTCCATGACGTTCGTATGAGTCGGGCCGGTTTTCAGGAGCCCGCCCGCCTGATCAAAAAACTCGTACGAATTATTGATCGCCAGGAAGTCGGCAGGCTGCAGACCAATCCGCCGCGCTTCATCGATCACAAACGAGTTGAGAAACGCACCCGCAGCATCGGTGGGGCCGTCTTCACCGTCAGTCCCGCCGGACAGAATCGCCAAATTGTCGGCCCCGTCTTCCCAAAGTCTCTGGCAGGCAGCAAGAACCAGCTCCTGATTCCGGCCACCTTTCCGTGCAAGATTCGTCTCCGCAAGCTGAACGACCGGCTCGCCGCCGCTGATCACACAAACGGGCCTCTCAGCAACTTCGTCCTTCCGAATCGCCAGACACGAATCAGCGAGATCACGCCCAACTTTCGCAGCAACACCGGCCATGCCACATCCTTGATTGACGACGCGATAGCCAAGCTCGCCCGCCTTGGCAGCAGCAGCGCGTACAGCAACCTCATTATTCCCAATCACAAGATTACGCACCTGTTCGCTGTCGATGCGAGGCTGCCGACCTGCTTCGGGAACATCGCGACGCAGCCAGTGCAGAATACTCGGCGGCACGTCGGCGGTGTTGCGGACAATGCGGCTAACAATCTCCAAGGCTTCTGCCGAAGTCGACGAATCATCCACGGTCGGTCCGGACGCAATTACGTCGAGCGGATCGCCGATGACGTCGGAAATGACCAGAGTCACCATGCGGCCAGCATGACCGGCACGTGCCAATCCACCGCCCTTGATCTGTGAAAGCTGTTTCCTCACACAGTTCAGTTCGTTGATGGTCGCCCCGCCGCGCATCAGCAATTGCGTGATGGTCTGCTTGTCCTGCAAAGAGATCCCATCCACGGGTGCTGGCAGTAAGGCGCTTCCTCCGCCCGATAACACAACCAGGCAGAGATCCGATTCTTCAAGGCTCTGAACCAGCTCAAGGATTCTCTGGGAGCCTTCAACGCCTTCTCCGGTCGGTTCATTCACGCCAGCGGGGCGAGCTGCATGCAAACGTATCCTCGATAGCGGCCGGACACAGTCAGCAGGAACGTTCACCCACCCGAGAAATTTACAAGTTGCATCGGCACTCCTCAGAACTTCAACCGAAAGGATTTCTTCCAGTGCCTCGGCCATGCCAGCGCCGGCCTTTCCGGCTCCCACCACCACAATCCGTGATAATTGTCGGAGATCGACACTCACCCCATCGATTGTCAGACGATGACCAGACACGGAGACAACATCTTTAACCAGCTTCCCAGAATCGACCGCGTCAACTCCGGCCTGCCAAATCTGCTTTGCATGTTCAGTGAGGTCGCAAAAATTGGCCATCAATACAACTGGTCCTGATCAGCGACGAAAGTGACTCGGCGTGAAACCTACGACGCCTCGTTGTACGGGATACCGAAGTATTCGTGAATGAACGCCTTGCGGTCGCCTTCGTGGCGAATCAACTGAACGAGAGCGTAAAGCTTTTGCTGATCGCGGCGAAGTTTTTCTTCCAGTCGGTCTTCGTCCTGCAACATCGCCGGCAAGTCGCACAGAATTTTCGGCGTGCCACGTTCACGCCCCCGTTCGATCACGCCGTGTCGGTCGAACATCTGCAATGCCGTATCCAGCCGGTGATCGTGTCGTTTCTTTGGGTGCAACGTGTCACGAACCCATTCCATCCCGAACGACTCAGCTTCTTCCTCGCGATGAAGCAGCAGGTCATGAACCCGGGCGTAATATTCTGCCGTCGGATTGCTCCACTGCAGGAACTCCATCTGCGTTGTGAGATCAGCTTCTTCATAAAGGAGCACGCAGTCTGATGGCAATCCGTCTCGTCCGGCACGACCAATCTCCTGATACCACGACTCCATCGAACCGGGCATTTCCGCGTGCATCACGAATCGAATGTCTTCTTTGTCGATGCCCATTCCGAAAGCGTTTGTCGCCAGCACGAATGAACTCTGCGATTTCATGAAGTCGCTCTGAACGCGACGTCGGTCTCGCCGTTCCAATTGTCCGTGGTAACAGAAATGCGGAACCTTTTTCTTCCTCAACATCTCGCTGAACATGTCCAGCGTCTTGATCAGAGTGAAATAGACAATGCCGTTTCCGTCGGACTCTTCGTACTTTTTAACGATGTCGAGAATTTGCTCGAACTTCTCATCGTTGCCCCAGACTTCCTCAACCGAGAGTGCCAGGTTCGGGCGGTCAATCCCTTCGTGAAACATCGCAACGTCGCCGGCCTCTATCCCGAGTTGCCGGACGATGTCTTGCTGAACGTCCGGCGTCGCCGTCGCCGTGAGCGCGATTGTTGTGGGATCACCGACCAGCTTTCGAAACTCTCTCAGCCGAGTGTAGTCTGGCCGGAAGTCGTGGCCCCACTCGCTAATGCAGTGAGCCTCGTCGACGGCCAGCAGTTTGATATCCCGCTTAGCCAGCACGTCGATGAAGTCTAATTTCCGAAACCGCTCGGGAGTGACGTAAAGCAGATCGAAGCGACCATTCGCCACCTGCTCGTATCGGGTCTCGCGTTCCTGTCTGTTTAACGACGAGTTGATAAACGCCGCTCGGATCCCTTTGTCCTGCAGCGAGTCTACCTGGTCCTTCATCAACGCAATCAAGGGAGAAAGCACGAGTGTCAACGGCTTATGAGTGGTGGCTCGATCAGCCGTTGCAGCGTGCAGCAACGCTGGCACCTGAAAGCACAGCGACTTTCCACCGCCAGTCGGCATGATCACCAGCGAATGGCCGCCAGCCATCGTGCGGTCAATGACGGCTTCCTGCTGACCTCGAAATGCGGTGTGGCCGAAGCGTTTATTAAGAACGGAAAGAGCGTCCATAACAGGCAACTTAACCCGGACGTCCATGCACAAAGATGTCGAGGTAGATAACGAAGACCATTAGTCCCAACACAAAGGCCATCCCGACATAACTCGCAGCAATCAGCACTTTTTCACTTGGCTTCCGCCTCGTCACGCCTTCCCAAATCAGGAACACCATGTGCCCTCCGTCGAGGACTGGTATTGGTAGAAAGTTCAGAATCGCCAGGTTAATGCTCAGAAAGCCGAGGAACATCAGAAGCTGTTGAATCCCTTGCTTGGATACTGCATAGGCAACCTTGGCGATACCGACGGGGCCAGACAGATTCTTTGGCGACAGATCGCCCGACACGAGGTTGCGAAGAGTGAGGTAGATGTCGAACCCTGTATTCTGCGTCTGATGAATCCCCATCCTGAAAGCATCGCCCCACGTGGCAGCCATCAACTTCTGACTCTGAGGCTGCAGAAAAATCCCGCGTTGCGAGATGTACCATTCTTCCTTCGTTGGCACGGGCTCAAGCGTGTACGTTTTGTCGTCGCCTTGAAACTTCAGCGTCACCTTTGCATCGGGAACTTCCTGAAGCTGCCAGAAGGCGTAAGCCATACTCTTCTTAGTCGTGTCGACGAACTTCAGTTCGGTCGAAGAATCTGGCGAGATCTTTTTCAGTATCTCGTTTTCAGTCTCGATCACGACCGACTCAAGGACTCCCCCTTCAGGAACTCCTGCTTTGGCGGCAGGACTGTCCGGGACAACTTTCAAAACATTCGAGGTCAAATAATAGGCGACACCAATCGACGGAATTCCCAGCGGCGTGCCATCTGAAAATGGGTACTCAATCCAAGCCGGCGTATCATCCGGAGTCAGCGTTACGGTGACTTCTTCAAGTTCCGGCGAGCCCTCAACCGTTCGCTTGACGCGAATCTCGACTTCTTCGCCAGCAAACATTTCGAGGTGTTCGGCTAGGTGCAACGGATTGATGTCTTTTCCAACATCCACACCGTTCACAGAGGTAATCTTGTCGCCAACCTTCAGATCGGCTTTAGCCGCTGGTGAATTTTCCTGGACTGCCGAAATCTGTTCGATGTCCATCCAAAGCCCAACTTCGCGGAACCGGGCCGGTTCAAGCGTAACAGTCTCGATCTTGTCGTCACGCTTGATGCCCACCTCGATACTCGAAGCGCGGTACCTTCCGAGCAACGTCTGCAGTTGAGCATGGCTTTCTACCTTGTCGCCGTTAATAGATACGATCTCGTCGTCGTCCCGAAAGCTCTCCTTAACCTTCTCGGCCGGCGAGCCCGGAACGACGGTCGTCTTAATGTCGGTACCGATTTCCGCCACCTTCAATGAACGAGCGTCTGAGACTCCAATCATCCTCCGTAGGCCGCTGGAATCCGGCTCGATCGTGACTTTAAAGGTCTCTCCGTCCGCGTGGTAACCCTCGATTTCGATGTCGCCACGAGACAGCGTTGTGCCTCGAAGAATGTCCTGGAAGGACTTCGTGTCACGCCCGTTGATCCGAGTGAACGTGTCTCCTGAACGGATTCCTTTTTCCCAAGCTGGTTTACCAACGACTGCATGCCCAACTTGAGCCGGCGACGATTCAACTCCAAAGCGAAAGGCTAGGCCGAAGAACAGCATGCCGGTAATCACGTTCATGATTACGCCGGCTGAAATGATGCCCATCCGCTGCGGGACGTTCTTCGAAGAGTAAGCTCGCGGGTCCTGGGCGATTTCTTCTGTCGTCAACTGGCTGGGATCCATGTCGTCCTGGCCGAGCATTTTGACGTAGCCGCCGAACGGGATCAGCGAGAGTGCGTATTCGGTATCGCCTTTTTTGAAGCTGCAAAGGATCGGGCCGAAGCCGATGCTGAATCTTTCGACGAAGACTCCACACCACTTCGCGACAGCGAAGTGGCCGAGTTCGTGGAAGAAGATTACGAGGCCAAGTCCGAGTGCCACGTAAAGAATGTGCAGGGCTTTAGTAAGCAGCACGCTCATATCGAACGCGAGGATTTCCACCGTGTCGTCTCCTCTCGAGCCCAGACGTCCAGTCGGACAAGTTCCGACAGCGAAGGACTCGGATCAAAATTATGCGCATCGAGAACCGCGCGGCAAACACGCGGAATATCGACAAAATTCAATTCACCTTGCAGAAACCGGTCAACAGCGACTTCGTTTGCCGCATTCAAAACCGCTCCACAAGTGCCGCCGTTACGAGCGACTTCAAAACCTAAATCAAGCGCCGGAAAGAGTTCTCGATCCGGCGGGTGAAAATCGAGTGACCACGCTGTGGACCAGTCCATTTTTGGCCCCGGACACTCAACCCGATCCGGCCACGTCAAAGCGTACTGGATCGGGAGCTTCATGTCTGGTGGCGAAAGCTGGGCAATACAGGAACCATCAACGAACTCGACGAAAGAGTGTATGACGGATTGCGGGTGGACGACGACCTCAATTTGCTCTGGTTCCAAATCGAAGAGCCATTTCGCCTCGATGACTTCCAGAGCCTTGTTCATCAGCGTCGCGGAGTCGACCGTGATCTTCGGCCCCATTTCCCAGGTCGGGTGTCGGAGTGCCGTGTCCGGCGTCACTGCGTCGAGTTGCTCCTGAGTTGCTCCGCGGAACGGACCGCCGCTGGAAGTCAGCACGATCCTTTTGACCTCTTTCTCCGATCCCGACTGCATTGCCTGAAAAACAGCACTGTGTTCACTGTCGACCGGCAGCAGTTTTGCTCCAGTCTTCTGAGCCAGTTCGACAACCTGTGGCCCCGCGACGACGAGCGTCTCTTTATTCGCTATGGCGACGGTTTTGCCGGCCTCGACCGCGGCGACCGTGCTCTGCAGACCGGCTGCACCGACGATGGCTGCCACAACCACGTCGACATCGTCGTGTGCCGCGAGTTTCGAAAGCTCGTCCGCTCCGTAAACCAACTCTGTATCTGCTGCGAACTGGTCTGCTACGACACTTTCCGCCAGTTTAGGATCGCTGAGCACGGCCCAGCGTGGATCGAAGTCCTGCGTCTGAGCTGCCAGATCCTGCCACCGGCTGTGCGCGGAGACTCCCACCGGAACCATTTGGTCCCGGAGTCCGTCGAGCACCTCCAGGCAACTCGTTCCGATCGATCCTGTCGATCCGAGGACGGCGATCCGTTTCATGCAGTATTTCAGTTAAGAGCGGCGACTCCATTTCGTCAGGAAGTTGCTCGTGGCCCTTCCGGAACACACCAACGACTGACTAAGGATCACCCACTCGCCCGTTCTAACTAGCGACTGGTGTCGATAAACTCTCAGCAAATGTCGTATTTTCGCAATCGGTCGCAGATTCTAGGATTCGTCTGGAAACGCAACAACTGAGATCGGTTTCGCCGTCAGCGAGCCGTTCAGCCGTCATGCAGGGAAGCAGGATTTCGCGTGGAGCCAAACGAGCACCGACCAGCCGAAGACAACAACCCAGAAGCTCCGTTTGAGAGTTCCAGTGAAGAAACCGCTTCTCAAGCAGCAGAGTCCAGCGCCACTACAGACGATCAGTCCGCCGAATCACCGGATACGCCGCCCCCCAAAAAACAACGTCGGATGACGGCGGCTGAGTACCGAGCGTACCTGGACCGAAAAATCCGTCGAATGTACCCGTGGTCGGTGATCTTGTTTTTCGCAGCGTGTGCCTCCACATGGTACATCGGAGGACAGACCGCAACCGAGTTCGACAACACGGCCGGACTGACCTATTCGGCTGCCGTGATGGGAATTCTGCTCGCCCATGAACTCGGCCACTACCTTCAGGCATTGCGGTACGGCGTTCCGGCATCGCCGCCAATGTTCATCCCGATGCCCCTTCCGCCTCTGGGCACTATGGGCGCGGTGATCCTGCAGGGGGCCGGATTCGCCAATCGAAAAGTCCTATTCGACATTGCAATCAGCGGCCCACTTGCCGGATTAGTTGTCGCTCTGCCGGTGGTCTGGTGGGGACTTCGGGATTCCACCGTCATGACGATTGCGCCCAACCAGGCGGCCATGATCTTCGGAGACCCGCTGATCCTCGAATGGATGTACGAACTTCGACACGGCGTGCTCGCCCCGAACCAGGAAGTGATTCTCAATCCCCTGCTGCACGCAGGCTGGGTTGGCATTTTCATTACGGCCGTCAATCTGGTGCCGGTTGGGCAACTCGACGGCGGGCACATCCTCTACACACTGATCGGCCGCAAAGCTCACTGGGTGGCCTATGGAATCATCATCGGAGCAGTCTCCTGGATGGTCGCCACAAAGAATCCAACATTCATGCTGATGATCCTTCTGCTTTGCGGTTTCGGACTTCGGCACCCGCCATCGTCTGATGATTCTGTCCCGATCGGCGGCTTTCGCACGATCCTTGCCTGGCTCACGCTGGCCTTCGTCCCGATCGGATTCACGCCTGTTCCATTCATGATGATGGAGCCAGTAGCCCCTGCGGTCGCTCCGGAAAACGACTCGGCAGCCGCAGAAAACGCCCCCTCGATCATCCCAATGCAGCCTTTGATCACCCCTCAAGAGGCAGGCTGACCTAGAAACCGGTTCGATTTCCAAAATAAAACAAATTCGCAAGAGTTTATCTGAGACCCGGATTAGTCCTTTCTGGAGTTGACGGACGGACCTGTTTGGTTACTCTTTTGATCGGTGGCGTGGTCGCCAGAACAGGTTTGCCCGACCATCACCACGTTCGACTATTTTTTTTGAGAAAGCAGATGAGATGGCAGAAGGCACGATCAAGCGGCTGACAGACAAGGGCTTTGGATTCATCGACATCGGAGACGGTAACGATATCTTCTTCCACTTGTCGGCTCTGGAAGGAGTCACTTTCGAAGAACTGACAGAAGGACAGCGAGTTACTTACACCGCTGGACAGGGACCAAAAGGGCCGCGAGCTGAGAACGTGACGCCTGCCTGAATTGCTGAAATTCAGATGTTCCAGAAAGCCGGTGAGTTTCTCACCGGCTTTCTTTGTTTTCCGATCACCGATCGGAGCTACACAGCAACCTCCGAACTCAGCGTTCCAGCAACGCCTTCTTTGAACGACACTCGGCAGCATGGATGACTCGCCTGAAGACAGTCAGGAAGACTCGCACCGCGGACGCCTCTTTCAACGCGTTCGAATCGTCGGGCTGCTAACACTGCTCAGCCGAATTCTCGGACTGTTTCGCGATGCCGTGATGGTCGCCAGCTTTGGCAACGGCGTCATCATGGACGCTTTCACCGTCGCGTTTCGTGTGCCGAACATGGCTCGTCAGATTTTCGGCGAAGGAGCTCTTTCCACCGCGTTCCTCCCCGTCTTCATCCAGGACATGGAGCAGAACGGAAAACAGGCGGCCTTTCAAACCGCGACAGCCATTCTGGCCGTAACGACAATCGGCCTGTTCGCGATCGTCGCCGCCATCGAAATTGTCCTGCTTGGCATAAGCGTCTTTTCTCCGTTGTCGTACGAAGCCAGCCTGCTCCTGAATCTGACAGCACTGCTCGCTCCCTACCTGCTTCTGATCTGCGTGCTTGCTCAGGCGTGCGCCGTGTTTCACGGGATGCACATTTTTGGCATCCCCGCACTTTTTCCGGTTCTGCTGAACGCTCTATGGATCGCCGGGGCCTGGTCGCTTGACCGATTCGTCGCGACGGCAGAAACGAGAATCTACTTCATCGCAGCCGGTATCGTAGGCGTAGGACTTGTGCAGCTCGGGCTGTGCATCCCGACACTGCGGCAACTCGGATTTCGATTTGACTGGAACTGGGCAACCGGCCGCTCGCGAGTCAAAGTCGTCTTCGCGACAATGCTTCCAGTCCTGCTTGGACTTTCCATCACACAGCTCAACACGCTGTGCGACAGCCTGATCGCCTGGGGCCTGACTGCTCCAACTGATCCCAACGCCAGTCGCTGGCTGAACTCGTACCCGCTGACCGAGGGCACGGCCACAGCGATGTATCTCGGACAGAGGCTTTATCAGTTTCCAATTGGAGTCTTCGGCGTTGCCCTGGGAACCGTCATTTACCCGCTGCTGACCGCACATGCCGAACGTGGCCAGACTGACTTGTTTCGCGAAGACCTGGCCAAGGGCATTCGCATGGTCATTGCCATTGGCATCCCAGCGAGCGTGGGGCTGATTCTGATCTCGACGCCGCTGACGCGATTGATCTTTGAGCGTGATGAATTCACCGCGAACGACACAGTTCGAACGTCAGCTATGATCTCGGCCTATGCCCTGGGAGCATGGGCTGCGTGCGGCTTACTGATCGTCTCGCGAGCCTTCTACGCCCTTGGAGACCGACAGACTCCGCTACGAATTGGCCTCGTCGCCGTACTCGTAAATCTTGTCGCCAATTTGACGCTCGTTTGGGTTCTGGCCGGGCCCGGCCTGGCCCTCGGCACGTCAATTACGGCGACGTTTCAGTCACTCGTTGCCTGCTGGATTCTGACGCGACGCCTCGACGCCTTTCCGTGGAAATCAATCGGCCACACTCTTCTTAGAACAATTCTCGCGTCCACAGTAATGACTGCGGCATGCCTCGCAGCGTCTATTCAAACTGACATCGCATCGCCGTTCGTAGGGAAAATCGTTGCCCTGGCCCTGCCGTTGGGAGCCGGTGCCGTGGCATTCCTGCTCACTGCAAAGCTGATTGGCCTGAATGACCCCTTCGAACTTCTGCGTCGTAGACGTTCTGATTGAACGATCGGTCGCGATCACTCAAGACGAACCCGGCGTTCGCAGAGCAGGCAAATTTTGACCTGAGAGAACTCGGCAGACCATCGTCACGAGGCGAAAGGTTCGAAACTCACATTGCCGATATTCTTAAGGATTCACTAAAAGGTTCAGGTCCCAACGACAATAAACACGCAACACCTAACCTACGCAAGCATCCTAACCCACCAAAGACTTCGAATGGACTCGAAACCTCAGCGGCCCCGGCTGCTTTACATCACGACTCACGGCAAAGCCGCCCTTGGCCTGATGCGAGGCCAACTGGCCACCGTCCGGCAACGTGGCTTCGACGTAACCGTGGCCGCGTCGCCGTCGTGGGAACTCGACGAAGTCACCGAACGCGAAGGTGTCCCGACAATCGGCGTCCCGATGAATCGGGAAATTACGCCCTTGCAGGATCTCGTGGCACTTTACCGGCTTGTCCGAGTGATGAAGCAAGTTCGGCCGGACATCGTCAACGCGGGAACGCCCAAAGCAGGCCTGCTTGGAATGATCGCCGCGAGAATTGCGAACATCCCGGCTCGCATTTACGTACTTCGAGGCTTGCGACTGGAAACAACGTCCGGCCTGAAACGGCTCCTGCTGAAAACGACAGAACGTATCGCATCCGCATGTGCTCAACAGGTTGTCTGCGTCAGCGAGAGTATGCGGCAGGTTTACGTCGAACAGAAACTGGCTCCGGCGTGGAAGTGCATGATCCCTGGCCCTGGCTCGTCTAACGGGATTGACGTTTCACGGTTCGAAAAGACTGACGAGCGCTTCCAGACCGCGCGCGGCATCCGCCGCAAGCTGGACATCCCACTCGACGCCCCCGTTGTCGGGTTTGTTGGGCGACTCACCCGAGACAAGGGCATTGTCGAACTTGCTGAAGCGTTTCGGACAGTTCAACAATCTCATTCCGATGCTCGCCTGCTGCTTATCGGAGAATTCGAGTCCGGCGACCCAGTGCCGCAAGATACAATCGACTGGCTCCGCAGCAATCCGGCTGTCTGCGTCGCGGGATTCTCGAAAGACCCGTCCGATTTCTACAGCGTCATGGATCTGCTCGCCTTCCCGTCGTACCGCGAAGGATTTCCGAACGTCCCGCTCGAAGCCGCAGCCGCCAGTATTCCAGTCGTCGGCTTTGCAGCCACCGGTACCGTCGACGCCGTCGTGAATGGCGAAACCGGCACGCTCGTCCCACTCGGTGATGTCACCGGCCTGGCCGACGCGATCTCGGAATACCTCAGCAATGATCTCATACGTTTTCAGCACGGACGAGCCGGATTCGAACGTGCCAGCACCGAATTCCCCAACGAAGTTATTTGGGATGCGATGTGCAACCTCTACACTTCGATGCTTCCGGAAGATCGGCGACCGGCTCCACTGCCAGACCAATCCCAAACCAAACGGGCGGCGTAGCGATGTCTGCGAAGAGCAACTACCTGCAACAGCACGGCCTCACCTTCCAACCACGATGGTCGGCGTACCGTCTGTTGGGAAAACGTTTATTCGACCTGGCCGTCATCCTGCCGATCTTTATGGCGATCTCACCCGTGCTGCTGTTTGCAGCCGTGCTGATCAAACTGGACTCACGCGGCCCAGTCTTCTTCAACCAGGAACGACTTGGACGGTACGGTGAAACATTTCTCACGTACAAATTCCGGACGATGACTCACCGTAAACGTGAGGCCACTGACGAGATTCTGCCCGGCCATAGCGAAGTCACTCGCGTCGGCCACTGGCTGCGAAGATTCAAAATCGACGAGATGCCACAGCTTCTAAACATCGTGAACGGCGACATGTCACTTGTCGGCCCTCGCCCTGCCCTGCCCGATCACATTAATGAGTACAACGAAGCCGGTCTGAAACGTCTGCTCGAACGCCCAGGACTGACTGGGCTCTCCCAGGTCAGCGGCAACATCTATCTGAGTTGGCCCGACCGCTGGTTCTACGATGCTCAATACGTCGACCGCCTGTCGTTCCTGAAAGACGTGGCGATCATCATCAAAACCGTCGCCGTGGTCCTGCTGGGCGAAGAACGCTTCCTGAAGAAGCCAAACACAGATTCGGACCAGTCAGCTCCCGCAACGATCCCGTCAGAACCGGATAATCATAGTCATCAGAAGGCAGCGTAGATTCACGCTGCTGATCCCGATAACAAATCCAACAGGACTGCGGTCAATAGATTCCTGGCACTCCTGACCGAACGAGAATTACAGCAACTCTCGCAGCACTCGCCCGTCGTTCACGATCTTGACGGGGCGGCCTTCAGGAGTGTGAAACTCGTCGTCGCCGTTGATGCCCAGGCTGTGGAAGATCGTGGCCGACAAGTCTGCCGGACCAACCGGATCTGATTCCGGCCGCTCGCCGCGAGCATTCGTGGCGCCGATTACTCGCCCGCCTTGAACCCCGCCACCAGCCATCAGAATCGTGTTGGACGGTCCCCAGTGATCGCGGCCCGCGTACTTATTGACTCGCGGGGTTCGACCAAATTCGCCCATCACACACACCATCGTCGTATCGAGCATGCCTCGTTGCTCAAGATCGCGAAGCAGCATCGGCAATCCGGTATCCAGATGTGGAAGCAGGTCGTTCTTCAGCACGTCGAAGTTGTTGTAGTGAGTGTCCCAGTTTGTATGGTCAATCGTGACACACCGAACTCCAGCTTCGACCAGCCGCCGAGCCATCAAGCATGACTGCCCGAGAGAGTTTCGTCCGTACTCCTCACGCATCGCTTCAGTTTCCGAGTGAATGTCAAACGCGATCCGAGTGGCCGGCGACGAAATCAGATCGAACGCCTTCCTCTGAAACGTCGTCAGTGCTCGCGTGCCACTGTTCGCTGAAATTTCGGCCTTCTCCTTGTACCGATCGACCGTCTTCATCAGCTCGCGTCGAGCATCAAAACGGTTCGCGTTAATGGCCAGCGGTGGTGTCAGATCCGGCACGGCGAAATCCGGAGCGTTGGGATCAGCCTCGACTTCGAACGGAGCATGCGACGCTCCAAGATAAGCGGCACCACCCGAGCGATGCATCTTCGGCAGGCAGACATAGGGCGGCACCGAACCTCGCGGCCCCAGCTTTTTCGAAATCACCGATCCGTGCGACGGATAGTGATTGTTCGGCTTCAGGCTTCCGTTGAACCCCGCCCTGGGAGCGTAGCCAGTCAGCATGAAATGGTCGGCAGGACCGTGCCCGGAATCGTGATGCGTAAAGTTCCGCAGCAGAGAAAATCGGTCGGCAACTTTCGCGACGCCGGGCAAATGTTCGCACACCTGCATGCCAGGCACGACGGTGTCGATCGGGTCGAACTCACCGCGGAATTCCGCAGGTGCATGCGGTTTTAAGTCGAGCGTATCAATAGTGCTCAGACCGCCCTGCAGAAACAGGATAATAAGAGACACGTCGTCTCTCATGACATCGACACCTGATTTCGCGTTTCCAGGGTTAGCAGCCAAAGCCGGTGCCAGCCCCATCGCTCCGGCAGCCGAGGCTCCCAGCCCAACCTGCAGCATGTTTCGACGACTCATCCCGTCGCAGTACGATCGCTGTTTACTCATAGCATTCTCCAACGCTGACTCCGCCAGTTCGTCAGGCCCCTCTTTATCAGAAAACCCGGTCAATGATTGAACAGAAACTCGACCGTGTTCATCAGGCTCCACGCGACATCCTCAACAGCCTTCCGACGATTATCGGCTTTTGCAAGGTACCGGCTGACCGACACCTGCTCATCCGTCGTCGGAAACCGGCTGTAGAACATGAGGTAAATCTC
Source organism: uncultured Planctomycetaceae bacterium (assembly GCA_943787265.1). Classification (GTDB taxonomy): domain Bacteria; phylum Planctomycetota; class Planctomycetia; order Planctomycetales; family Planctomycetaceae; genus JABMPE01. The sequence goes on from CALSLT010000008.1 coordinate 101,020, forward strand.
TTCAACGAGCTGCTCGTCATCGCCGATCGATCCTTCCAGCATGGCCAGTTGACCGGCGTCGCTGCTCAACTTTTCCTGAATCTGAGGCGAATTCAAAACGTGCAACACCTGAGCAACGCTCGGCTGATTCGCCCGTTCGCACTCGCAAGCCGTCGCTCTGACCGGCCGCCCGAAGAGGCTCAGGAAGTAATGCGGAACCTGACTGTCCCATAGTTCGATCGCTCGCGATCCTGCCGGCACTCCTTTGAATTTCTCCGACGAACCTGTCACCTGGCAAATCATGTCGAAACGAACTTCTGCGTCGAGACGCTTGAACAACGCACGAGAATAATTCTGCTCGTCCCGTTCGTTCATCCCCGAAGGCGTCGTCACCATCTGGTAGGTGCGTGACGAAGTGATCGTCCGAATGAGCGCGTGCAGATCGAATCCCGACTCGACAAAACTCTTCGCGAGTGCATCCAGCAGTTCCGGATTGGTCGGCGGGTTTGTCAGTCGAAAGTCGTCAACGGGTGTAACAATCCCTCGCCCCACCAACTGAGCCCACACACGATTCACGATGTTGCGAGCAAACCAGCGGTTGTCGTCGGCGGTCAGCCAGTCGGCGAACAACCGTCGCCGGTCGCCTTCCGGAGTTTCGTCCGGCTCGTCCTGCAGCAAAGCATGAGCCTGCACGACGTCTCGCGTGCGAGGATGTTTCGTCGTGCTTTTCTTATTCGGAAGCAGTACCTGCCCGGCAGGTGTCGATTTGAAATTCACCTGCGTGAAGAACGCTTCCATCCCGTAGTAATCGCGCTGCGACCATTGATCGAACGGGTGATGGTGACACTGAGCACACTCGATGCGGATACCCATGAAAACCTGCGACACCGTTGCCGCGACTTCGCCTGGCTTCTTCGCCACTTTGAACAGATTGCCGGCCGGATGCTTAGACAGAGGTCCCGTGGCCGTGATAATTTCCCGCGCGACGTCGTCGAATGGGCGATTGCGGGCAAAGGCGTCACGGATCCAACGGTAATAAACGTAAGCCTGCTTGTGCCCCAAGGCCAACCGGTCGACTCGCAGCACGTCCGACCATTTTAACGCCTGAAAGTCGGCATACTCTTTTCGAACCAGCAGGCTGTCGACGAGTCTGTTTCGTTTGTCCGTGGACACATCTCCCAGAAACTCGCGAGCCTCTGCCGCCGTCGGCAACGTACCGATGATATCGAGATAAACTCGGCGCAGAAAATCCGCATCAGAACACAGCCCGACCGGATGAATATTCAGCTTGCGCAGCTTCGCGTCCACAAGTTCGTCGACGAAGTTCAGGACGGGTTGCTGTGGAAACTCCGAACCACGCTCTGGTTGCGGCTGAGGAACGATCGCCCGGAACACGTCCACCTGACCGAGGTAGCTGGCCATAATGGCCGCTTCGCCGGGGCTGTCTCCAGTTGTCACCAGACCGAATTCGTCGACCGTTGCAAGCGGTTCTGAATTCGACTGAAACTTGGCCAGATGAGTAACGTCGATTTCTCGACCATCGCTGAACCGAGCCGTCACCTGCAACTGCCGAGTCGCCTCCATCGCCATGCGGCTGTCGTACGGCGTAACCTGTATCGACTGCAGTTCCGCAGCCTCAGCATCCCCTGCTGTTGCTCCGGCAAGAATCCAGTCGTGCAGGACACGGTACTCGCCCGAGTTTCTGCGTATCCGAATTCCGCCACCGTGAGGCATTCCCCCGGAAGCTTTCAATAGAAGAAGGCTGTTGCCTGGAATGATGCGGTCGGTGCGCCGCCCTCGGCCTTCCTGAGTCAACGCGGCCAAATCGGCTGCCGGGTCAAAGCCGAAGATCGACAGCTTGAAACCGTTCTGTCCTTCCGCCTTGCCGTGACATCCGGAACTGTTACAGCCGAACCGGCTCAACACAGGCAAAACGTCATTCTCAAAATGCACCTGACGTTTCGCTGTCGCTCCACGAACGCTCACCGGCACTGACTGCTTTTGCCCTTCGGCGAAGATCTCAATCACCGTCTCGCCATCAGAAATCCCGCGCACCACGCCGTCCGGAGAAACCGATGCCACGCTCGCATTGGCCGATCGGTACTCAGCGTTCCGAGTCGAGTCAAAAGACAGCCCGCCATCATCGTGCGAAACCAGCAACTGCCACCGAGAATCCGGCCCGTCCAGCACAACCTTCGCCGGATACACATCCAACTGAGCAAATACCTCGCCAGTCGCCAGGCTGCTCAGCATGACAATCAGACAGACGGCATGACAAAAACATTGATTCGGCACGGTTACTCTTCCAAATCCCGCAAGGCATCGAACAACGCATCAACGCTCGCCAATATTAGATTGATACAAATCAGTCAACAAGGGGCATGTTTCAGAGGGCGGGCCGCAACGCGGACCCGGGTTCCTGATGGTCGACGGAATTTCGGCCTGAACGCTTTTCTTACTCACATCCAACAGGAACTCTGAAATGTCAAACTCAACTCATAATACCAACGAATTTTTTGAATCCAGCATCAACCGAGGCGATGACCAGGCGGCACTGCCGGGCACGAAGATCGGGTGGATTCGTCGCTCGCTCAGTCTGCTGCTTCTACTGGTCGCGGGGGTCTGTTTCTGGAACGGTCTTCCGGACAGGCTGGCTGACGACGCTCGACAGGCGGTGGTGGCGGATGCTCAGGCGGCGGTGCAGGCTCCTCAGGCAGTGTCAGAGACCGGCGACGTCAGTCTGAACACGACGCCGATTCAGGACATTCGAGTCGGGCAGCGGGTGCAGGCGCACAATCCTGAGGTTTCCGCGACGGAGCGTGAAAGCTGGGACGAGCCGGACTGGAGTCAGTGGCAGTTGGTGCGGCTCGAAATGCCCAAGCCCGACGGCAGCCTCTTGGAGATCGAAATGCTGCGGCCGCAGGAGTGGCTGGATTCTCAGGCGGCTCTGGTGGTCGAGACTCGGGAAGTCATCGCTCATCCGGGACCGCCGGAGGGACGAGAGTCGAGGGCTGAGGGACAAGGGAATGACGCCGCTGTCGCCCGACTTTCTGAGCCGCGACCGGAACAGGTCACTGACACAGCTCCGGTAACGTCGAACCGCCAGCCGACCTCCCAGAGGCCAGCCACAGGCAACGGGACCTCCCTCGTCCCTCAGCCCTTGCCCCTTGACTTTCAGCCGGTTGGCCTGGTGGTCGAGATGGATCTGCCGGAGCTGGGGCTGACGGATCTGGCCTGGGTCACAGACATCGCCGACTGCCCGGAAATCGAAAGCCGCGACAGTGGTCGTTCGGCGGGCGGTTCCGTGGTGACGGCAACGTTCCACCACTCCAGCGGCGACGTGATCGACCTGATGGTAGAAGACGAGGGCGTTTTTCAGCCTTCATCCTTCCGCCCTCATCCTTCTAAAGAGACCATCGGCACGACGAGCAATCACCCGTTCTGGAGCGTCGATCGTCAGGAGTACGTGCAGGCCGGCCAGCTCGACGTGGGCGAACGAGTCCTCACCTTCTCCGGCGACACCAAACGCATCGTCGGAAAACTCCCCCGCCCCGGCCCCCAACCCGTCTACAACCTCGAAGTCCACGCCGAACACGTGTATTTTGTCGGCGAAGACGGACTGCTGGTTCATAACAGCCGCAACTATCTTTCTGGAGACCAACTAGATGAATATGCTGACGTAATGCTCAATACAATCGCAGGAAGAAAATATCGAGCACATGAGGTGGCGGATGCGCTCACTGCAGTTCATGGTTCACGACTATCTCCACAACAAATTAGCGCGGTTCGAGGTCATCTTCGCCAAAAAGTTCTTCCGGGACATAAAACGGGCGATGCAATTGATTTTGGTGGTTGGGCAGATTCAGGACTGGGAGGCAATCATAGATTCGGCGGATTCACATCTGAAGTGCAACGGATCAGAACTCAGCTCTGGTTCGGACGGGATGGGCTTCGAGGCGGTTTACTGCTGGAAAGTGAACACCGCAGGGAGTTGGATAGTTGTGCGAACAATGCACTATTCAACGGAGAACCTGCGATGCCGTACCACCAGCTTACTCTTGAAGAACGCGAAGTCATCTCTCAGTTACATTATTCGGGCACTGGTCCGACAAAGATCGCTCAGCACTTGAATCGTTCTCCGTCGACCATCAGTCGCGAACTGTCTCGCAACAGGGATTCGGAAGGCTATCGAGCCGTGGCCGCTCAGGAACGAACTGCCCGACGTCGTCGCGAGCGTCCGCTCATCCGGAAGATGGACGATCCTTTCATCAACGAGTCAGTCCGTAGCGGATTGTCTCAGGAGTGGTCACCGGAAGAAATCGCTGGCCGGATGAAGCGAGATTACCGCCGGACACAATCGAGACGAGTGTCGTATCAGACGATCTACCGCTGGCTGGAGACCTGCGAATACCGCAGCCATTTCCGCTCGTTCCTGCGTCACGGTCGTTATCGCAAACGTCGGGGCATTGACGGACGAGGCCGCATCAGAAACCGCGTCAGCATCGAGCAGCGTCCGGCAAAAGTCGATTCACGCCGCCGCTTCGGTGACTGGGAGGGCGACACGGTTCACGGTGCAGATCACTCCGGCATGATCATGACCTGTGTGGAACGCAAGAGCGGATTTTTGATCACAGCAAAGATGAAAAACGGCACCAGCGCCCGGCTGAACGCTGCCAAAGAACGAGCGTTCCGCATCATCCCGCCAACGCTGCGTCAGACACTGACCGTCGACAACGGCAAGGAATTCTCCGGCCATGAACAACTGAGCAAGCGTCTGCAGATCGCCATCTACTTTGCACACGCCTACTCCTCGAACGAGCGAGCAACAAACGAAAACACCAACGGCCTGCTGCGTCAGTACTTCCCGAAGAAGACCGACTTCCGAGACATCTCACACAACGCCCTTGCACACGTCACGAACCGGCTCAACAATCGACCTCGAAAGAGACTCAACTATCTCACTCCACTCGAAGTTCTCACAAAAGCCGGCTTTGCACTTCAGATGTGAATCCGCCTTCAAAATTCGAGTTAAAGATCTCAAGAGGATGGATGCACAAGTGGCACATATTGCTGATCCGAAGAAACGGCGAGCGGCAATACACACATTGCATCAAACGCATATCGTTCAGAAATACGGTTTAGACGGCGCCTTTCTTCAAGGGCGCACAATGCACAGGGTAAACGCAAACTAAATGGGTTTGATAGCAAGGACTTGCATCAGGTAGTCGACGTTCCATCCGGCCATTCGTCGTCTCATGGCGATGCTTTCCTTGTCGTTCTGCTGCTTCAGGAGGCTGATCGCGAAACGTTTCAACCATGCCAGGTTGTCGGCGGCAAAGCGGTCACGGACTCGACTGTCATCCTCTCGAAACGTCACGTCCAGGCACCAGTGCAGACTGTTTTCGATTCCCCAGTGACCACGACCTGCTGCTGCGAAACGACGTACTCCCAAGCTCAGCGACGAGATAAAGAAGCGAATGTCAGTGGTTTCTTTTCCGCCTTGTAGACTCGTTCGAACGGCCACGCCAATCGTCTTCAACTCCTTCCACAGTGACGCACCAGGCAGCGTCTTTGGGACGGGCAGATGGAAGTACTCCACCGTGTCTTCGCGACCGTGACCTTTCGTCGTTTCTACATACCGCTCAACGGTGGTTGTGGAAAAGTCGTTTTCCATTTGCTCGATCACCCAGTCCATCGCCCCCTGATACAGCGTGCCCTGGTTTCCTTTCAGAGCCAGCAGGTAGTCTCCACCTTTGTCAACAATCTTTGCGGCAATGTTCTTCTGGCAGCCCGCCGCATCGATGGTCACGATCGCGTTGTTCAGCTCGATTTGATCAATCAGCTCGGGAATCGCCGTGATTTCGTTGGATTTCTCCTCGGTCGCCAACTGTCCCAGACTGATTCCTCGCTGCACGGACCAGGCGCTCACAAGAAACAACGGTCCGAGACTTTTTTTCCGGTCATGCGAACGCCGCAAAGCTTTACCATCAATCGCGATCACCTCATCAGTGAGGCCACCAGCGTCCCGTTGACGCAAACTTGCAATCCATTGCTCGAAGCATGCTTGAAAGGCGGCTGGCCGCAGCGCCGCCAGCAGTCGGCCAATCGTGTCGTGAGACGGGATGCCGTGGGGAAGTTCGAGGTACTTCTTCAACCACGCCGCGTGCGCCCGCGCCCACACTCCAATCGCTTTCGGACCATCCGCGCCTGCGAGCACTCCGCACACGCTGATGACAATCAGGTCTGACAGCAGATGGTGCCGATTGATCGAGCTGCGAGGATCCTCCAGATCATCGAAATACTCCAGAATCGAAACAGCATCGTCGTGTGTTACTACCTGCATTGATGGCTCTCCATAACCGGTCGACAGTCTCGTCTCGGAAAGCACATCAGTAGTAGAATTCACGCACGAGCGCAAGTCGACCTGCCTTTTGCAGACCCCCCTGAAGTGCGCGTCGGCCCTGGCACAATGCACCATATGGGTGGTGCCGGTCATGTTCAATTCGTTGACATGGGGCTGCACAAGATATTCGGCGGCCATCGCGGTCTTGCGGATTGGCGATACTAGAATTCTGCCAGGAAGTTGCCATGAAGATTGAATGCGATCCTTCGTCCCAGCTCTTGTTTGATCCGCGCGTCCTAACTTGGTTGCAGGATCCGGGCGGATTCTATGCACTAGACTTCGATCTGAATTTCGTAACGCTTGTACCTGAGATTGCCGGTCGGATTCCAACTAAACCATGGTTCCCCTTGCCAGGTGGGACCGCAAGACGAATTGGATGGTTTGTTGGTTTTGTTGATGAGGAAAGCGAGCTGCCAGAACCACATATATCGTCGCTGCTCGATTCAGGCGGGACCGACGCCCGCGTATATGAACGGTCTCTCCCCGACATAATCGCAACTCCATTTAACTTGTTCGGCGGTGGCGAACGCCTTATCCCATTTGCCTCGCTTTATGATGATGTCCACCCACCAGTGACGCTTCAGTGGGAAGACTTCGACTTAGATGCCAATGATGCTCTTTGCTTCGACCGGTCAACGATGCCACAGTCGATTGTGCTGTGTAATTTCGAACAAGCTGCGGAAGCCGTGAGTGAAGATTCGTATCAGAACGGCGATTCCGTATTAAACTACGATGACTTCACGACGTTCGTTTCCAACTCATTCAAGGAATTCGTAGGTTCCCTTTCTTGTGCCCCGCAGGGTGGCACCGGTTGATTTCCATCAGACTTCGGTGGCATGGGTTGCTTGCCAACCCGTGTGCGAAGCACAAGAGTCCAGTTTCAGGATAAGATGCCAAATCCAGACCAGCGGACTCCTGTCGTGTTACGAGCAGGGTAGCCCGGCCAGATTGGCCGGGTCGCGGAGCGACAAGAAGCCTCACCATGCGTTCTCAAATATGGATCACTTGTCCAATTGTTATTGCCTGCTGAGGATGAGGCTTCCTGTGCCTTCGGCACCCGACCACAAGTGGACGGCCCACCCTTGTAAGAATCAAACACGAGTGACCCCGATTGATTTCAGAATGAGTGGGTGGCACAGATTGCTTGCCAATCTGTGTGCGAAGCACAAGAGGCCGGTTTCAAGTGAGATGCCGAATCCAGACCAACTGACTCCTGTCGTTACACGACCCTGTTTGCAAGCAAACACGGCCACCCGATGATCAATGAGAAGCTCAAACGAACGATTGCCGACGATCAGAAGTACGTTCAGTTCGTCACCGTCTCGTGCCATCGTCGACAAAACCTGCAGGACCTTGATCACCCAAAGAAAGTCCCGCTCGGCGTCCTCAATCATCAATTGGAGCCGACAAAGGCAAAGCGAGTGAGCTTCGTAAACATCCCTGACCACACGCACGCCGTGATCCGGCTGTCCAAAACAGAAAAACTCAGCCGATCCATCCCGGACAGCAAAACACCGCCGAAATCTGACGATGATTACTCCGACGGGGCGGAGAGTGGGTAGATGACGACAGCTTCGGCCGCTTTGCCGGCTTCGGGGTATTGTTCGCGGGCGATGCGGACGGCCTGGCCCTGGGCGTTGTCGTCGGGGCGGTAGCGATCGTGGAGTTGTTTGTGCTTTTCGGCGAGTTCTGTCTCGCCCAGCTCGTCGTAGATCTGACGGAGCAGGTAGTGGGCCGTGGCGTTTTCGCTGTCGACTTCCAAGGTGCGATGCAGTTCTGTGACGGCTGAAGTCAGGAATTGAGTCTGCAAGGCCTTTCGCTCTTCGTAGCGGGCGACTTCTTCTGGTGAGGATTCGTCGGCGACAGGTTTCGCCGGGAGTCGGACCTGGCGGGCGCGGTCATACAACAACGACGCCAGTTGATTTCGCACGACGTAGTCGAGACTGAAGTCAAACTTGCGCCGAATCGTTTCTTCCGTCCGCATTTCGAGCGCCGCTCGTAAACCTTCCTCGGCATCCGCCAGGCGATTCTGCTGGCGGTTCAACATTCCGCCGAGCCAGGCGACGGTCCACGGCGGGGCAGGTGGTTCGGTGTGTTTGGACGCTCGCCCGACGGCCAGGATCGCTTCATTGATACGGCCTTCAGACTGCAGCACCCGCGCGAGGTTCAACGGACCGTCGTAGCGGTTCAGCTCTTCGGCTCGCCGGAAAGCGTCGGCAGCCTGACGAAGCTCGCCCTTCCCCTTTAAGTAAAAGGCCGATGCCGTAGTCGTTCCAGCGTTGCCATTCGGGAATTCCTCGATCTTCCGCAGCAACAGCCTCGGAGAAGTCGATACCTTCGACCGGAAACTCCAGCGTATCGGACGCAAGGATGGTGATCGGCAACGGGTTTCCGTACGGCTTTTCCGGATCGAATCCACGCAGCGGAAGATCACCTTGCTTACGACGTCCAGCAATGAACTCTTCGACGTACTCACGGTCGAACTTTCGATAAAGAAGTTTCAGCTCGACTTTCACTGGTGCGTTCAAATCATCGGGCAGAACAAGTTCATAGTGAACGGTCTGCCCGGCTCCAGGCGGGATCTGGTGATTGTACAGCGGCGTAAAGATGTCCTGAGCGTTTCCGGCGATTGATGCGGTTTCCGTCCTTGTCGAGCACGAACGAGTTGACTCGGTGCGCAGACTTATCGACATCGCCACGCTGATCGATCTGTCCGCTTTGCCCGATGGACTCGGTCACCGCTGGAAACGGTTAATTGCAGCCACAGCTCGTTCGAGTCGGACGTTCCCTGGGTCAGGTGATGACCAAGCTTCAACGTGCGAATGACCGTTTCCAGCAAGTACGACGCCCCCTGGTTTCAATGCGGGAACGACGGGTCGCAGTGGAGCTGTTAACTCGCCATCAATCTGAGCGTCAGCTCGCAGTCCGAAGATGTTCGACTCGGCAGCTTCCCTCAAGAATCGCCTGCTGACGTTTCATGGCATCGGCGTGACCGTTCCACCACGCAACCGCTGTGTTGCCGCCCGGAAACAAATGATCGTGGGACTTTCAGCTTGCCCGAATCGTCGAGAAACTTTCGCACCGAAGTCATCAGACTCGCGAGCAGGCATGTGACAACCGTTGCAGTCTTCCTGAGCGAACGTCGGGGTAGTAAAAACTGCGGGCTCCATGCCCGGACCACTCCGCTAAGCAGATACGAATCGTAGTGATTCTGCCCGCGAAGGAATTCTTTGTAGTGGTTCAGCTCGTACGGCAGACTCACCTTGTGGCAGACCGAACAGAATTCAGCCTCTGAATGAAAATCTTTCAGGAACGTCTTCTTGTGAAACGCCGGCTTCGCCTTCACTAGCTGCTCGTTCACCCCACTGCAGAATCGGGCTGTCGCTTGAGGCAAACGGGTAATGCAGCGGCTCTTCGATCGTGTAATCACCGTTGCCTTTGTTCGAATTGATATTCGTTATTGCATGGCAAACGGTGCATGTAATCCCAGCGTGAGCTGTCCGGATCCTGCACGTCGTCGAAATCAGGCTTGTCGAACGCGCCACTGAAGAACGGCACCGGATCGTGACACCCAGCACACCATCGCGACGCCTGAATATTCCCGTCGCGAGCCATCAAAACTTCGCGTGTCTCCCGCACCGACGAAAGGTACGCCGGATTGTTGAACGAGCTTCCTCGGTGAGCACTCTTCTGCCAGTCGGTATGCACGTCCCTCGTGACAGCGGCGGCAGTATTCGTCGTTCGACAATGCGTCGGCATGAATGAACTTGCCGCTTGGCAGTCCGGGCGAGTGACGGCTCGAAATATTTGTCGCCTGTCGCCGGACCTTTGACATTCCAACCGCGCGGATCGGTCGAGTGCAGTCCTACCATTGCCGCGACGGTTGCAGCCACGACTCCCCCGTACGCCATGCCGACCTTCCAGCGAATCTTCGGCCCGACCAGACGATGCAGCCAGTAAAGCCACGCTCCAACAACAGGCGTTCCGACATGCAGCCAGTAAACGATGGATCGTGCCGCGGGGTTCTTAAGATCAAACACGCCCGAAATCCGGACGAGCATCAGTCCGGTAACCAGCACACCAATACAGACGGCAAACAAAGCGTACCCGACTCGGACAGCGCGGCGATTTCGGCGTTTCCACGTATTCAGCATGTGAATCACGCCGAACACGACGAACGGAACGATGATCAACAGCCCAAGGACCAGATGTCCGAGGAACATCAGAAAGTAGAAGTAGTTCTGGTAGGTTTCGCCGGTGAACCATTCCAGAGCCGTCACGCTGGCCAGGTATCCCGAATTCGCACCGACCAGGGCCAACAGAGCAAACACTACATACAACAGACGGCGTAGCCGCGGGCCGATCGCTCTGACGACTTTCGTTGCAGGTGCCGTTGTTTCAGTCATTTGGGGTATTCCGTCCACGTTCGCTCACAGCCTGGATTACGTCTGAGATTCCATTCGCGTGAGTATCCTAACTGACTCGCGGACGCAGTCGAACAGTCATTCGCACTCGCAAAACCGAAGGTACCGCAGACTGTTCGCAAGGCTGATCGTTGCGATACGCTTCTGGACACAGACAAGCAGAGAATTCGCTCGTTTCACAACCCCCGCACAGCGTTCACCAGTAAATCATCATGCCCCAGAAACACCGTGTCGCATCTCTCAGTGAAATCCCTACCGAAACCGGCCTTGAGGTAACCGCTGGCGGCAGAGTCATCGCTCTGTTCAAAACTGCTGAAGGTGTACGCGCCATCGACGGAATCTGCGCCCACGCTGGCGGACCGGTCGGCAAAGGAGCGATCGACGGAACGGTCGTCACCTGCCCGTGGCACGGCTGGCAATACGATGTCGACACTGGCGTCCACTGTTTGACCCCACAAATCTGTCAGCAGTCATTTGACGTTGAGATCGACGGCGATGATGTCATCGTAGAGCTCCCCTGAAACCATTGCTCACGAAAAATCTGATTGAACCACCACGAGGAATCCTCGGATGAATACGACTCGTCGTTCGCTGCTTAAGGGCGTTGGAGGCGTTTTGACGCTCCCTCTGCTGGAATCACTTTCTTTCGCAGCCCCTTCCGATGCAGAAGTGCCGATACGTTTTCTGGTCGTCGGAAATCCGTTCGGGGCGCATCCGGAACATTTCTTTCCGACTGACTTCGGGAAGGACTTCACCATCTCGCCGACGCTTCAGTCGCTTGACTGGCTGAAAGACCGGATGACGGTCATTTCTCATACCGATCACGGAATGGTCAGTGGACATGGCCGAGAGATTTCGTTTCTCAGCGGCGTGCTGCCGACCGATGCGCAGGCATTTCCTGAGAAGAATATGTCGATCGATCAACTGTTCGCGCGGCATGTCGGCAGTCAGGTTCGGTACTCATCGGTCGGAGCGGCACTCGAAGCAGGCATCCGCATGAGCTGGACTGCTAATGGTGTCGAGAAACTTCCGATCACCGATCCGCAGAAACTCTTCAATCACCTATTCCTCAATCTGTCTCCGGAGCAAAAGTCTGTTCGACGAGACATGCTCGATCGAAACGGCAGCATTCTCGACACCGTCGGCAGCCAGTTCTCGGGGCTCCTGAACAACTCCAGCAAAACAGACCGGGACCGTATCGACCAGTTCCAGACATCAATCCGTGAGCTGGAACACTCGCTGGCTGACCGCAAGACCTGGCTCGACCGCGACAAGCCATCGTTCGACATCTCTGGCCACTTCGCTGAGTCGGAAATGACAATTGCCAATCGATACGATGCAATCTTTGACATGATTGCCTACGCCTTCGAAACGGGCCTGACACGCGTTGCGAGCATCGAGTTTCCATCAGAGCTCAAATACACGGACATCGATGGAGTCAACCGGAGCTACCACGGCTGCACACATAACGGCAAGGCTGACGACACCGTCGCCGAACTGGTAGCAATCGAGTCCTTCCAGGTTTCCCGACTCTCCAGATGCCTGAAGAAGCTGGACTCGATCAAGGAGCCAAACTCTGACGGCACGATGCTGGATCATACCATCGTGCTGTTTGGCAGCGGCATGGGTTACGGCGGAACTCACTCGAATCGAAACCTGCCGATCATGGTCGCCGGAGGCGGCTTTAAGCACGGCGGCCACGTCGACGCTCGCGACACCAGTGGCAAGAACATGCCGCTGTGCAATCTGTACGTTGCATTAATGCAGAGATTCGGCATCGAGCGTGACAAGTTCAATACAAGCACGGGACGCTTTGATCTACAGCATGGGTAGTGCCTCAACGTGAAGCCTGAGCCCGCCCCACAGCAGAACCAAACAAGCAACCCAGCGTGAGAAATGCGAATGTCCTCGAAATCAGCGTTTCCCAGTACCCCCCACCGATCATCCAGCTACGCCACGGCTTATTACAAGCCTGGCGGCGCTTGTCGTCGGCTTGTCGAGTATTTCAACAATCCACGCCGATGAAGCGTTACTCATGACGCACTGCTCGAAGTGCCACAGTGGACCAAAACCGAAGGGCGACTTCGATCTGCGCTCACTCGAAACCGATCCAGGCAACGACAGCGCTGAACTTTGGGAAACCAGCCTCGACTACGTTAAGGCTGAAGAAATGCCGCCAGCCAAACAGAGTCGATTATCCAAGTCAGATCGCCAGCGACTCATCCGCTTCCTAGAAGAGAAATTGCGATTTCACAGCAGACTGACAACCAGGTCGAAACGGATCAAACCTCGCCGGCTCAATAATCGTGAGTTTGAAAACAGTGTGAGGGATGTGCTGCTCATCGAAGATGTGGGAACGCATCAGCCGACCGATAATCTGATCGGTGACGCTCTGCATGAAGGATTTGACACGCACGGCGACACTCTGGGATTCAGTAAGTTTCATCTCGAACAGTACATCGATGCCGTACGAAGAATCGTCGACGCCACCATTCTGTCTGGCGACCAACCACGGTCGCACCGTTACGAAATAGACGGTGACGAGATCTTCGCCGCTCACACCAGTCAGAACACAAAGCGACCGGAACGTCGAGGTAAGTCAGACGGATTCGACTTCCTCGACCCGAAACAACTTGCCTATTTCGAGGAGTTCAAGACTGCTCCCCAAACTGGCTGGTACAGGATCTCAATCAGGTGCACCGGCAAGGATCGAGGCCGATACGATTCCAACGAAACCGGTGTTTATGACGACGATCCAATTCGCATGACAATCCGGTTGGGCAACCGCGAACGCACCTTTGATCTCCCGGACGAAGAGGTCATGGAGATCAAGTTGAACGAGTGGGTCGCTGCCGGCTCGCGACTCAGAATGCAGCATCCGACTGATGGTTTGCGAATGCGCAGCAATGGCAACTTTAAATTCCAGAACGCGATCGCCGGCCAATACCTGAAGGAACACGATCCGCCGCTGTATGCAAAAGTCGTGGCAAACATGAAGTCACCGAAGTCGAGAAATGCTCGACGGCCCGAGTCGTGGCAGAACTGGGTCAAATACTGGCAAGGCCCTCGGCCTCGTGTCTTCAGTGCTGTCGTGGAAGGCCCATTCTACGAATCGTGGCCGCCCAGGCGGCAGGTTGCTCTGCTCGGCAGCAATCCTGATGCGGACAACGCCGCAGCAATTCTGAAACCGATTGCTGAACGAGCATGGCGCCGCGAAATCCGTTCAGAGGAACTCGATCAAGTCGTTCGTCTCGTGCAGTCCAGGGCGGACCAACTCGGAGACGTCGAGGCACTCAAGGAAGGAATCGTCGCGATTCTGACGTCGCCGCCATTCATACTTCTAAACACTGAGGATGTCACCTCAACTGATCGTTTCGCTACGAAATTCAACTACTTTCTTAAAAGCACGATTCCAGATACTGGACTGCGAGAAGCAGTCGCCAACGGTAGGCTGAACTCATTCGACGGGGTTCGCGAGGAAGTTAAGCGAGTCATCAATCAGTCCGAAGGGAAGCCGTTCCTGCGAGCGTTCCCGTTCGCGTGGCTGAAACTGAACGACATTAATTTTATGGCCCCCGACCCCGACTACTACCACCATTACCATCGCAAACGGGTCAGCGAAGACATGGTTGACGAGGCGTTGCATTTCTTTAGCCACGCGATCAACGAAAACATCCCGGTGACCGAGTTCCTGTCGGCCGACTACAGCTTTATCAATGCTGATCTGGCGAAGGTTTACGGTGTCGCTGACGTCCCTGACGATTCGATACTTCGCAAGTACACATTCACTGACGGACGACGAGGTGGCCTGCTCGGCATGGCCGCTTTTCTGACCATCACCGCAGACAGTCTTGGCACATCACCGATTCATCGAGCCGTCTATGTGATGGAAAACTTCCTCGGCATTCATCCGTCTCCGCCGCCGCCCGATGTCAAGATCGCCGAACCGGATGTGCGAGCTGCAAAAACAATCAAAGAGGTTCTCGAAGCGCACAAAGCTGACAAGACCTGCGCGTCCTGCCACGAGGCGATCGACCCGTTCGGGTACGCCTTCGAAAACTTCGACCCAATGGGTGCCTGGCGCGATAACTACTCGACACGCTTGTCTCGGCCTGCCGCCACGGCAAAGGGACGAAGTAAAGAAAAGCCTCAGGGCATCCCAATCGACGCATCATCCAGCTTCCGCAACGGAACACATTACCGCGACATTACAGAATTCCGAAAGCTGATGCTGACTGAAGCAAACCGCGACCGCTTCGTCCGATGTTTCATTACGAAGCTGCTCACATACGCCAACGGAGTTGAGCCTGACAACTTCCCCGAAGTGGAGAAGATCGTCCGAACATCGGCGGCCCACGAATACCGAATCGTCGACACAATTGCCGCGGTGATCGACAGCCCACTTTTCCGAGAAGAATAACCCTCTGTTTCCAAAGCATTTAGATATGAATCAAACCGTGAAATTCATACTCGTTTTGAGCTTCGTGCCTCTTGGTACAGCCGCCCGTGCCGACCAGAAATCCAGTCGGGAAAAAACCACTGAGGAGGCGAGACCAAACATCTTGTGGATCGCCATCGAGGACTGGTCACCGGACCTTTCGTGCTACGGAACGAAAGGAATTCACACGCCGCATGTTGACAAGTTGGCGTCGCAAGGAATTCGCTACGAGACAGCGTTCACAACATCGCCAGTCTGCTCGACGTCACGGTCGGCGATGATGACTGGATTTCATCAGAACTACATCAGAGCAAACCAGCATCGCGAGCATGACAAACAACCGCTGCCGCATGGCATTAAGCCGATTCCTCGTCTATTCGCAGAAGCGGGATACTTCACAGCACTGATGAGTTGGAAGACCGACTGCAACTTTACGCCGAACACAAAGTCTGAACTCTTCATGGGCAAAGACTGGAACGAGCGAAAGTCGGGGCAGCCATTCTTTGCTCGTATTACCTTCGGCGGAACGCACCGATCGTGGAAACGCGATCCCCAGCGACCCATTTCAATCGACGACGTCGAACTCCCGCCGTACTACGCGGACACTCCGTTCGTTCGTCGCGACTGGGCCAACGGTCTCGAGCAAATGCAACTGGTGGATCGCGAAGTCGGAGCCTTGCTGAAACGGCTGGATGACGAAGGCCTCACTGACAACACCATCGTCTTTTTCATCGGAGATCACGGCCGATGCCATATCCGCGGCAAGCAGTTTCTTTATGACGGCGGCATTAGAATCCCCATGATCATGCGGTGGCCGGGCGAGGTCGCACCGGCACAAGTCAGTAACGATCTGGTCATGTCGATCGACATTTGCGCGACCGTCCTCGAAGCGGCTGGAATCACTCCACCCGTCCCTCTGCACGGCGAAAGCCTGCTTCGCAGGACTGTCGGTGAGCGTCGATACGTCTTCGCGGCACGAGACAAGATGGACGAAACACACGACGCCATGCGGACGGTGCGTTCGAAAACTCACAAGCTGATTCTGAACCTGATGCCTGAGCGTCCGTGGTGCCAGTTCAATCGATACAAAGAAGGAGCTTACCCCGTTCTGGCCGAGATGAACGTGCTGAATCTCCAGGGAAAACTCACACCACAGCAAGCGGCCTTCTTCACACCGAACAAGCCGAAAATCGAACTATTCGACCTTCGACGCGACCCGCACGAAGTCAACAACGTTGCTGACGATCCTGACTACGCCGAAATCAAAGCGACTCTGCTGGCCGAGCTGAACAACTGGCGTGAGAACGTGATCAATGACCAGGGCGTTTCCAACGAATTTCGTGCGCAAGCAGCATTCTCTGGGACGCGTCCGGACGGCAATGTTGATGACTGGGTCCAGGCAAACCTCGAGACCTACGACTTCAACAAGACTGGCTGGCCGTCGTGGTACCCGACTCGCTCGCTGAGCGAGTGGCAGAAAGCTCGCAAGGCATGGGCTCCGTATGTCTTCCGAGGTCCCACCGAAAACGTCCCGCGACCATCTCTGGTCTATTCAAAAAAGAAGAACCGGTCAAAGAAAAAGACGAAGAAGTGATCTCCTTTTCCGTGCTTGTCGTCGCAGCGTCGGCCGCGGTTCGGTGATGCACCGTTGAGTCCCCAGGCGACCATTCGCGGCTGGTAGACAAAGCCATCCGTAAAGACCAACTGATCTTTGCAATTCAGATAGAACGTTTGATCTGAACAGCGTGAGCCAGCATCCTTCGTGAATCCTAGTGCAAAGTCAGTTCATCGCGGTTTCGGATACTTTCCCGGCTGATCGAGCCGTCTCTTTCCGATAGGCAAACAACCATGCAACGTGTCTTCTCGTTCCTTTGTGTGATCATCTTCGGTGGGCCTCATCTGGTTCACGCCGCCGAGAAGCCAAACATCCTCTACATCCTTGCGGATGATCTTGGTTTCAGCGATCTCGGCTGCTACGGAGGCGACATCAACACTCCAGTTCTGGATTCGTTGGCTGCCGGCGGTGTGCGACTCACGCAGTTCTACAACACCGGACGATGTTGCCCGTCGCGAGCGGCGATTCTGACGGGGCAATACCCGCATCGAGTCGGGCTCGGACACATGACGACCAATGATCTCGGTCAACCGGGATATCGCGGTGTGGTCTCCAGCGAGGCTCAAACAATTGCCCAGGTACTCACATCTGCCGGCTATCGATCATTCATGTCTGGCAAGTGGCATCTAGGCACGCCTGATCCGACGCAGCATGGCTTTGAAGAATTCTATGGAACGCTGGTCAGCGCGAAACGATTCTTCGACCAGGAGCATCTGATTCGAATGCCTGAAGGCCGAAAAGCCCGCCAATACGCCGACGGAGAATTCTACGCGACTGACGCAGTCACTGATCACGCTCTCGACTTTCTGAAACTCGCCAGAGAGACACCTGAAAAGCCTTGGTTTCTTTACCTCGCGTATAACGCCCCGCATTTCCCACTGCACGCTCCACCGGAAGAGATCGCAAAATACAAAGACCGCTATCACGGTGGCTGGGACAAGCTCAGAGCTTCACGGCTTGTCCGTATGAAAGAGCTAGGCATCGTTCCCGAGCATACTCAACTGAGTAAACGGTCTCACTGGCGAAACTACGGCGAGACAAAAATCGGAGTGAATCCGGCATGGGAGACGTTGCCGAAAGGCCGCCGGCTCGATCTTGCTCGCCGCATGGCGATTTATGCGGCAATGATCGACCGACTTGATCAGCAGCTTGGGCGGGTCATCTCAGACCTCAAGGCGGCCGGTGAGTATGAAAACACGCTGATCGTCTTCACGTCAGACAACGGCGCGTGCTTTGAGTGGGACCCGTTCGGCTTCGACATCGTCTCAAGCAATCAGAACATCCTGCACAAGGGCGACATGCTCGACGAGATGGGAAAAGCCGGAACGTTTCACAGCGTGGGATCGGGCTGGGCAAATTCTTCTAACACTCCGTGGCGACTCTACAAACACTTCAATCACGAAGGAGGAATCGCCTCGCCCGGAATCGTCCACTGGCCAAATGGCCTGAAAGCAAAGGCCGGCTCCATCAATCACCAACCCGCACACATCATCGATCTCTTGCCGACGGCTGTCTCCGTGGCTGATGCGAAGTACCAGGGAAAGCTGTCGTTACCAGGCATCGACCTTGTGAATCAGCTCGAAAATGGCGGAAAGGAGCGAATGCTCTTCTTCGAACATCAGGGCAACCGAGCTGTCCGATCGGGCAAGTGGAAACTGGTCGCTCTCGACGATCAACCCTGGGAACTCTACGACTTCAGCGTCGATCGAGTTGAGATGAACGATCTGGCAGACAACCACCCCCAACGCGTTAAACGAATGGCTGCTGCCTGGGACAAATGGGGAGCGGCCAATCATGTCACTCCCCTGCCCCGCGACCTGGGTGTCGGCTACCTGAAAGCCGACTAGTCGGCAACAACAGGAACGCCCGACACCCCGCAGGCTTGCCATCCATCTCACTCAGCCCATAACGCCGAGACCTGCGTCACTCAGTTGTCGTCACCATTCTCCGTTTCTTCTCAATTCGTTTTCGACAGTTCTTCGCCTGACGTTGTGGTAGGGGTTTCGGACGGCGTCGATGTCTCATCCACGAAATCGTTCTTGCCGGAGATGTTCGAGGAATGCGAGCGGCTCTGGTATTCCATCGGATTCGGCATGAACGCCGTACTCAGACGCAACAGCCAGGACCTGCTGGAGAGGTCGTGACCGCGTTCGATGACACCGGCGAACACAACGTCGCTTCACGAGCTTCGAATAGTCAGTCGCGCTCATGGCCGCACCCGCGACGGACCATCGTGAAGTGCGAAATCAACGCGATCGGCACCAACCGGCGAGCCATCGTGACGAAGCAAGCCTGCTGCCCGCCGCGACGTACGACGAATACGTCGACCGAGGTGAGAGTGAGCATCGCAACAAGGAACTCAAGTGCGGCCTGAAGACGGACCGCTTGAGCGATCATCGCTACATGGCAAACCTGTTCCGCCTGTTCCTGCACGTGCAGGCTCACAATCTGCTGGTCCGCATTCGCCGCGAGATCGCCGCGCCGCCGACGGAGCTTCTGCAGCACGATCTCGATCCCGACCTGCCGATCGAACCGGTGCCGACCGAAGCGCTCACAGGCCGCACCCGCAAACAGTTTGCGAACCTGCGTCGCCGCACCGACCCGCTGGGCGAAGGCCACCCGGCGACCTGGCGAATGCGTCTGATCAAGGTGGCGGCCGAGGTTGTGGAACGTTCGCGCTGCATCCGCTGACCACGGCATAAAAACAGCCTCGGCTGTAGTCGGGGCAACCAGACACGGTTAGAACTTTTTCGCAGGAACTCAACGGGGCTGCAATCGCTCGAACCCGAGGTGTGGCAACGGATTGTGGTAGCGACGGCGTGAGCCGAAAGGCTCATTCAGCGAACGGGCGCCTTCAGTTGTTTTCCTGATTCGCAGTTTCCAAATCCGCTTCCGATGGATCCTCGGACGGCGGATTGTCGGTCTCGGCAGGAGAATCCGCCTTCTCGTCTGTTGATGACGGCTTGCCGTTGATGGTGGCTTCGGCTTCGCGGTGGAGGATTTTGGCGATCTGCAGGTCGGGGAGGAAGCTGCCTGGTGGGTTCTGTTGGAGTTTTTCGAGGAGTTGCGTGGCCTCTTGAAATGCCGTCGTGGCTTTGTCGGTGTTGCCTTGCTGGTGCTGGGCGAGGGCGAGGACGGAGAGCGTCAGCGCGCGGGTGACTTCGGCCGGGCTGTGTTCTTCGGAACGGGTTGCGTATTTGATGGCCGCTTCGGCGTCGCCGCTGCGGTACGCCAGTAGGGCTCGAGTGGCCCAGAACCATGGTTGCTGGCCCTCGGTCGCTGTCCCGTTTTCGAGTAAGTCGACGAATGGCTGGGTTGGCAGCGTGGCGAGGTTGATGGCATCCGGCAGCAGTAGCGTTGATTTTGTGATTCTTTCCGAATCCATGGGCTTTGTGGTGTCAGCGAACTGTCCGACCGCTCGATCGCAGAAGGCGGCGTATTGCTCGGCCTCTCCCGCGAGAACAAGGATCGTGGCGACTTCCAGCCAGCCGAGTGCGTCGTCGGGGTTTGCGTCGATGTACTGCTGTCCGTACGTTACCGCCTCCGGCAACTGTTCGGCCTGACGGTAAGCCCTGAACGCCCGCTGAAGCTGATTCGGATCGAGTGCAATCGCTCGCGACCAGTCCGCTTGCGCTGGTTCCGTTTGCTGAACCGCCATGTGAGCCAGCGCCCGGTTTGTGAGCCATGTCGCGTTGTCGGTCTCGTCATTGATCAACGAGTCGTACAGGGCAATTACACGCTGGCATTCGGCGTTTGCTTCGCCGAGGTTGTCCTGCAGGACAAGGGTGGCACCGAGACGCTTGTGAGCAAACTCGTAAGTCGGATTGATGTCGAGCGCGTTGCAGTAAGCTGCTAGCGCTTCATTCCATTTGCCCTGTCTCGTGAGATTGCTCCCGATGTTGCCGTAAGCGACGTAGTGTTTCGGATCAAGTTCGGTCGCCTTTCGATAAGCCGCGGTTGCATCATCCAGTTTTCCCTGCTGATACAGGGAATAGCCAAGCCGGAAGTGAGCCCCGCGCAGACTCCGGTTTGAGTTCCACCCGCGTCCGGCAGATGCCAACCACTTCGACCCATTCCTGCTTGCGACGGAAATAAACATCGGCCACCTCCAAGTCCCGGTCGATTCCCTCATCGTTCGGTGCGATCTCGTGGATCTGTCGAACGACCGCAACGAATTCCGCCACATCCTCGGCGGATGTCGTCGTCGAATCTCCGTGAATCCACCACTTCAGACTGTTCCGTAATGCGACTAAAGGAATGAGGCTCCGGGGGCTGAGTGCGACAGCCGTCCGCAGGTAACTTCTCCCTTCTGCCTGTTCCTTTTTCGGAACACCTGCAACCCCCGGCCTCGCGAGCGTCATACCGAGTTCATAATTCAACCAGATATCACTCGGATACCGGTCGCACGCGTCACGCAGCAGCTTCAGCGACGTCTTTATTGCACTAGTCTGCCGCAGGCCTGCCCCCAGCCAGGCCAGCATGGCTGGAGACTGAGAGGAAGCTTCCTCGTCGGTAGCCATTGCTATTAGTTTCTCAACGTCGTTCGCTGCCAGTGCCGATCGCAGTTGCCTGCGCCACTCGCTGTGATCAGCGGCGTTGGCCAGAGCAAGGAGCTGTTTGCGGGACGTCTTTCGCCAGTCACGTAGCTCGCTGGATTCTGCTGCACAGGAAAGACGAAATCGCCCCAGAGGTTTGTCGGGCTTCTGGTAAAGTTCGATAACGAGGGTCTGCCCGGCAGTGACATTGACGGGGGATTCCAGCAGAAAGATGGCCTGTTGTGGCTGCCGACTTTGCCGCCAAACGTGCCATTCCGTGACCAGGTTGTCGTCAATCGCTCGCGAGATCGGACGACCGGCCCACGCATAGGAGGCGACCGCGTCTGTGAACGGCAAGGGCGCGTCCTTCGAATTCGCGAAGACACGAATTTCACAGAGGTGGGGGTTTCCTGACTCGTGGTAGCCAAGTCCGTTGTTGGGGATCGACTCGTCAGGCAGCACTTCCAGACGCAGAGCAGACACCACCCCCGGCTGCGGCTGGACGATGATCGTGTAATGATCGTCCTCGGGAGACGCAGGACCGGCCAGGATCGAACCGTCGGGCTTTGGCGTCAGCGTGGCAGCAGCGGATTTCAGTTTCCGCAGTTCCAGCACGGACCACGAGATCGATTGCAGCTCGGACGGAATTCCGTTCCCGCCGCTGACCTCGACCCTGCTCCAGTCGTCCAGCGCGGCGATCAGTGTCTCGCGGATGGGCGAGTTCCGAATCCACTCGGCGGCGACTTCACGGCTGTTGGTGGCCAGGTCGAGACCAGCGTTTCGAAAAGCGGTTTGGTATCTCTCTGACTGAGATACCTGTTCGACTTCTTCCTCAACCGGGATGGCTGCAGAAAACTGCAGGCCGTCCGTTTCGCCGACTGCTGCCGCCACTTCACTGCTCGCCACTTCACCAACGCTCGTTCGACTGGCCCGGATCGATTCGAGTTCCAGTACCAGGGCACGATCGGCCGCCGCACGATCCGCAGCCTGCCGGGCACTCGTCAGATCGGTTTCGAGTGTGGCCAGCAGTTTCCCCGAGGCGTCTCGCAGTGCTGGCGGCATTTCGTCGGCCGAGGCCAGGTCGACGGCTTCGCGCACACTTTCCAGCGCGACGTTCAGTTCACGGATTCGCTCCTGCAGGCCGGCCTCGTCGCTGACGTCAACGCCGTCGGCCAACCCGCGATGCAGTCGCGCGCCGCCCAGCCGGTCGTTAACGTTGCTGGTCACTGCCGCCTGATGCTCGATTCGCTGCAGTTCCATCCACCTCCAGCCGACACCGCCGCCCCCCACCGCCAGCAGCACGGTCGCCGCCAGTGCTATCGTGACGCGGACCCGCTGGCGGGATTCGTCGGCGCGGGCTGCTTCGGCCGCTCGTTGAACTTCCGCCTCGCGCAGTTTCGTCTCGACGGATTCCAGATAGGTGGTGACCCGCTGGGCCAGCACACCGGCATCGCGCGGTCGATCCGCTGGTTCCAGTTCCAGACAGCCCTTTGTCAGTGTGACCAGATCCTCGTCGGCGCCGCAGTCGGCCAGTCGCGAGAAGGCATCGTCCAGCTTGCCACGACTGGCCATGCGGAAAACACGCGTGCCATCGTCCGCGACATAAGGCGGTTGGCCGGTCAGGATTTCACATAGGATCGCGCCCAGACCGAACACATCGGCCCGCTCATCCATGTTGTCGATCTCGCCAAGTGCCTGCTCGGGCGGCATGTAGGCCGGGGTGCCCATCACGCTGCCCATCTGCGTTTCCGAGCCAACACTGCCAAACGCCGCCGGAGTGTCGCTGCCCACTCCGCTCCGCAGTGTCTGGATGATGCTGTGGCCCTGCTGCTGGTTGTAAGCCTTCTTCTCGTCTGCCACGCCACCGGCCGGAATCACTTTGGCCAGGCCCCAGTCCATCACCTGCACTTCGCCAAACGCGCCGACCATGATATTGGCCGGCTTCAAATCGCGATGGATCACGCCGCGGCTGTGCGCGTAAGCCATCGTCTGGCAGATTTGTTCGAAGATGCCGATGAGCCGACCACGATCTTCGGTTGGATCTTCGCGATCGGCCAGCAGCCGGGACAGCGTCTGTCCCTTGACCAGCTTCATGGCAAAGAAAGGTCGCTGATCTGCGAATTGTCCCAGTTCGTAAATCGGAGCGATCCCCGGATGCTGCAGCTGCCCGCCGATCTGAGCTTCCTCGACAAACCGCTGAATCACCTCCGGCTTGTCCTTGTGCGAATCCAGCAGGACCTTGATCGCCAGATCACGACCGAGATCAGTATCCCGTCCCTTGATAATCGCTCCCATCCCGCCGCGAGCGATCTCGCCATCGAGTCGGTAGCGACTGTCCGAATCCCGCTCCGGCATCTCGGCAGACTTCGGTCGCGTGATTGGGTCGTCACCCTCGGCCTGCGATTCCCGCAACGCGACGCGAGGCATATCGACCGTCTGCCCCAGCACCCGCAACACACTGTGCCCAGCGTTCCCGACAACAACCGCCTCTTCCTGATCAAACGAAGCCGCCAGTCCCGCATTCAGCGAAGCAGCCAGATTTCTGCCATCACCATCCGTCAGAAATGTCGCTTCCAGATCAGCCGCTGGCTGTTCCAGAAACTGCGATTCCTCGGCGTAGGCCGCCAACAGCTTCTCGATCCGTCCACGCAGCTCTGAGTCGTCTCCGCAGACTTCGCTGAGAAACTCATCACGTCCCTCGGGCGTTTCAATCTGTCGAGCAGTGTTAAAAATCGTTGCTTCGTTGGAACTTTCTTCGGACATGTCTCACCATTTCAGCGGATTTTCGAGGGTTTCCAGAAACCAGTGCGAAATCCAGCGAGGAAACACCCAGACCTTTTTGCGGAATTTTCCAATTCTCCAGGGAAGCCCGCATTCTGCCGAATGCGGCTACGGAATGCTCAAGGCTCGCTTCGCAATGGTGGCCAAGGCTCTAATCCGCTTCAGCCATCTCCACTTTGAGCCATGTTTTTGCGTAAGCCCAGTCATTGTCCGCGGTTGAAGGCGATATCCCCAGTGCGCTGGCGGCCTCGGCAAGAGTCAGTCCAGCGAAGAATCTCAACCGGACCAGTTCTGCTTTACGACGATCCTGAGCTTCCAGTTTCTGCAGGGCTTCGTCGATGTCGAGAACGTCTACCGCACGTCCTCGAACTTCAGCCGCGATCTGAGAAAGCTCGACACGATCATACTCGCCCCCGGCTTTCAGGCTTTTCTTTCGCCGCGCGTTCTCAACCAGAATTCGCTGCATCGCTCGCGCCGCCGCACCAAAGAAGTGCCCTCGTCCGTTCCACTGCACATCGACATCCGGACCGACCAACCGAAGATACGCTTCATGGACCAGCACCGTCGCCTGAATGGTTTGTCCGGGTTTCTCGTGAGACAGCTTCGCCGCAGCAAGCTTCCGCAGCTCCTGATACACCAGCGGCAGCAACTCATCGGCAGCCTGAGGATCATCGTCGATTGATGCCAGAATTCTTGTGACGTCGCTCATTCCGGGATTGTAGCAAAACTAGATCTGTTAATCCGGCTTATCTGTAATAGGTCCATGCATACGAATCGCATTGGCTGTAACTCTCGGACTCACCAGATGCGTGGTAAACTAGGCGGTCATCTACCGGATGTGCGGGCCACGATAAAGCTCCACTTCAAAACGTGACAGCCGAGGCTTTGACAGTACTACCTTGAGCGGACACTTTTCTGCTGAAGCTCATCAACCTTCAACAACGAAATGAGAATCCGACGATGCGTGAACACTATCGACCCTGGCAGATGGCCATACTGATGATGTCAACGACGTGCGCATTATTGCCATGTCGCCCAGGTCGAACCGACCAGCACAAATCGGCTTCCGTCAAATCGACGACCAACCATCCCAACATTGTTGTGATCATGGCAGACGACATGGGGTATTCGGATCTGGGGTGTTTTGGTGGGGAGATTCAGACTCCGAATCTGGATCGGCTCGCAACTAAGGGGCTGCGCTTTACGAATTTTTATAGCGAGAACATGTGCTGGGTTTCTCGTGCGGCTTTGTTGACAGGAATTTATCATCGGACGTCGATGGTGGACAAGGGGTTGCATCCTCGGTGTGTGACTCTGCCAGAAGTGCTCAAGCAGCGGGGCTACCAGACGCGGATGTCCGGTAAGTGGCATCTCGCTGGAAGGAAAGATGCGACCTACCCGATGGATCGTGGCTTTCAAAACTTCTACGGAATCCTTGGTGGAGCGGCGAGCTTCTTTGCTCCCCACAGTCTGAGTCGCAATCGTCGGAACGTTGAGGACGAGGCCAGAGACAATCTCGATTACTACTTCACCAACGCCATCAGCGACGAAGCCGTACGCATGGTCGAAGCGGCCAACGCTGACGATCCGATGTTTCTTTACGTCGCGTACACCGCCGCTCACTGGCCGCTGCACGCTCCCGAGAAAGACATCGCCGAATACAAAGGGCACTTCTCTGAAGGATGGGATGTACTCCGTGAAAAGCGACTGGCTCGGATGAAGAAGCTCGGCATTCTCGCAGACGATGTCCCGACTTCGCCGCGTCACCCCAATGTGACTGCGTGGGAAGAAACGCCCGATCAAGAATGGCAGGAACGCCGCATGGAAGTTTACGCCGCTCAAGTCACGATGATGGATCGCGGCATCGGTCGAATCGTGGAAGCGCTAAGGCAGTCTGGACGGCTGGAGAACACGCTCATTTTCTTCACGATCGACAACGGCGGGTGCCACGTCGAGTACGGACCGGATCGCAAAGGTCCTTTCCTTCCTCAGAAGACGCGTGACGGCCGAAAGATGCAACCCGGCAACCTTCCGGAGATCATGCCCGGTCCGGAAGACACTTACCAAAGCTACGGCCACGGCTGGGCAAACCTGTCGAACACGCCGTATCGACTCTTCAAGCAGTACGATCACGAAGGCGGCATCCGCACGCCGATGATCGCTCACTGGCCAGCCGGCATTAAGGACAACGGTCGGCTCGTGAAATCCGTCAACCACCTGGTCGACATCATGCCGACGGTTCTGGAACTGACCGACTCAAAAGCCCCTGCAACTCTGAACGGCAAGCCGACTATCGGCCGCGATGGCGAGTCGCTCGCTGCGGCGTTCAAAGCCGATCCTTACAAGGGACACGAGACGCTGTTCTTTCACCACAACAAAGGAAAAGCCTTGCGGCACGATGGCTGGAAACTGGTCTCGCGGTCCGACGAGCGGGAAGAACTCCAAGGGAAGTCAGCGATGGGAGCTCTACAACCTCGACGCCGACCCGCTCGAACTCAACAACCTCGCCCAAACCAACCCTAAGCAGCTCGGAAAGCTGACGACGCTCTGGATGGCGGAATCGGAACGGCTTGAGGGCCAGGCAGCCCAACGCTGACGTCCGGAGGTGTATCGTCGGCGGGAAAATGCCGATAAATGCGGAAGCATTTCTGCGTGGAAACGTCACAATGATGATGATCGGAGACTTGCTGCCAGCGAGCTTCGACCTTGCGACGAAATCCGTGCTGCCCCAAACTGAATCGCTGCGAATTCGCCAAAACTGAATTGCCCACTGAATCCCAAGGCTGCTTGATGAGCATCTCTACCAACTGCGAAGGAACTACCCGCCGCGACTGCCTCAAACTGGGGCTGGGCGGGATGTTCGGCGCGTCGATGATCGACGTCCTCCGGATGCGGGGCTCTGACCGCTGAAACGCGAAAAGCCATCGCTCCCGCCGCCGAAAGTTGCATCCTGATCTGGCAGGACGGCGGACCGACTCACTACGAGATGTTCGATCCAAAACCGAGCGCCCCTTCCGAAATTCGCGGCGAGTTCGAACCGATCTCGACTCAGCTTCCCGGCGTTCAGTTTTCCGAGCACATGCAGAAGCTCGCGGCGATCAACGATCAGCTTCTCGCTGATCCGGTCGATCCGCCACAACCAGGGAAATCACGGTGCCGGCAATCACTACATGATGACCGGTGCTCCTCCGCGAATCCCCGTCGGCTGCGGCGCGTTCGTCAGCTTTCATCCAAGCATGGGTTCGGTCGCTGCCAAAGAACTCGGCCGCAACGACGGGCTGCCGTCTTACTTCTCGCTGGCTCGCATGTCCCGTTCCGGTGGCCCGAACTTTCTCGGAGCGAAGTACGCTCCGTTTGTCGTCGCCGACGATCCCAACTCCTCAGCCTTCCGCGTTCGTGACGTTGCCCTGCCCAAAGGCCTCACCGAGGACGGCTTTCAGAACCGCACCGACCTGCGACGTCTCGTCGACAAGCTGCCGCGCATCACGGACAAAGCCGCCGCTGATCCGGTGTTGTCGCTCGACGAGTTCTACGAGCAGGGCTACAGCCTGATCACCTCTCCCGCGGCGCAGGCGGCTTTCAACATTCACGAAGAATCCGACGAAGTCCGGAACAACTTCGGTCGAGACTCCTTTGGCCAGCGTTGTCTGCTGGCACGGCGTCTCGTCGAAGCCGGCGTGCCCTTCACGACGGTCTACGACGGCGGCTGGGACCACCACCGAACGATCTTCCCGGTCTGCAGAAAGCGACTCCCGTCCTGGGACAATTCGGTCGCCGCCCTCATTACAGATCTCGATGAACGAGGTCTGCTCGACACGACTCTCGTTATCGCTCTGGGCGAGTTCGGCCGAACACCGAAAGTGAATTCGCGCGGCGGGCGCGATCACTGGTCCAATGCGATGAGCGTGCTGATGGCTGGCGGCGGGACTCCCGGTGGAGTCGTCGTGGGAGCCACCGACAAGAGTGGCTACTCCGCCGTCGAGCGAGTCCTTTCACCGGAGAATTTCGTTTCGACGGTGTACACGAAACTCGGCATCGACCCGGACACGGTCTACTACTCACCTCTCGGCCGACCGGCACACCTCGTCAGCGATCCCACGCCGATCGACGAAGTTTTGAGCTAGCCACGTCTACCGAGCACGTGCTGTTGCTCACGCCGGAACTGCGCGGAGCTGTGTTCCAGCCTACGATCCCTCAGCCTCGACTTAATGAATTAGGAATCCTCGAGTCTGATGGAACTGCACAGAATGTGGACGGAGCAGTGCGACGCCACCACCGGAATTCGCAACGCCTTCGGCACCCAACAGGCTCTCAACTACCTCATTGGCGAGAAGCTGCTCGACTTTATCGAAGCCGCCGAGTCCAGCGACAGTCTTTTCGGCAACGAACTCCCGGCATTTGCCGGCTCGCATCCGAACGCTGTTCGAGTCCCAGACGAGCTGGCTGCTTACCTCGCGCCAGTTGAGGCTGCCGAGATTCCTTGCGACCCGTCTATCGTCAGGTGCGCTTCCGACGGACCACTCGTGGCCGAGGCATGGCGGCAGTTGGAGTTCGCCGAATCTTCCACTTCGTAGTTCGCGGACGATTTGGACTTCCGGCGCCCCGCCAGAAAAAGCGAGTGTCGTGCCGGCGGCAACTGTCGATATACTGGCATCCGTCGCCCACTACGCCGCACCTTTAAAAAGTGACCTCACTCCATGCCAGCTCCGAATACCTGCGAGAAATGTGGATCGCAACTTTCGGACGATGGACAATGCTCGCAGTGCCTTGTCGCCGACGCCAACCTGGACGGATCGTCAACGGACGCCACAGCTCCGACGTTTATGATGAGTTCGGAATTGACCGAACAGACAGCCGCTGACGTTGCCCAGCCAAACGACAGCATGCAGCAGTTCGGTGACTACGAGTTGCTGGAAGAGGTCGCTCGTGGAGGCATGGGGGTCGTTTATAAAGCTCGGCATAAAAAGCTGAACCGAGTGGCGGCCCTGAAGATGATTCTTGGAGGACGGTTCTCGTCGCAGGATGATGTCCAGCGATTTCACATCGAGGCCAAGGCCGCAGCCGGACTGGATCACTCAGGGATCGTCCCGGTTTACGAAATCGGCGAGCACGACGGCCAGGCGTTCTTCGCGATGAAGTATATCGATGGCGGATCGCTCGCGCAGAACGTTGATCGCTTTCGCGCTGCCCCGAAAGCTGCCGTTCAGATGCTGGCTTCCGTCGCAAAAGCCGTCAGTCACGCGCATCAACGAGGGGTTCTGCATCGAGACCTCAAACCAGCCAACATTCTCATTGATGAAACCGGCCAGCCGCTAATTACCGACCTTGGTCTGGCCAAGACAACGGCCGGAGACAGTGAGCTGACCAAAACCGGAGCAGTACTCGGCACACCAAGTTACATGTCACCGGAGCAGGCTCAAAGTACGGAATCCGTCACCACCGCGGCGGACATCTACGCGCTCGGCGCGATCATGTACGAGCTTCTGACCGGTCAGCCGCCTCACAAAGGTGCGACGGCATTTGAAACGGTCATGAGCGTTCGCAACAACACGCCGCCGACTCCTCGGAAACTCAATCCGCAAGTGGACTCAGAACTCGAACTCATCTGTTTAAAGTGTATCGAGCGAGATCCGGACGAGCGTTATTCATCTGCCGCGGCCCTTGCGAATGATCTCGAAAACTGGCTGAGCGGCGATGCCATCAGCGTTAAGCATCCATCACTCGGCGCGGCCACTGTGCAATGGATGAAACATAATCGAAAATTCGCCTACAGCCTGTTTGCCATGCTGCTCGGCGTGGTCCTGATTGTTCCATCCGCGACGATCATTTTTGGCGACGATTCCAGCATCGGAAAAGTCTACGAGCATTTCCCTGAGGCGGACCCGCCCTGGTTCATGGCCATCGAGGCGCTACCTCACTGGACGCCCGAAGTTTCGATTGTGAGTCTCGTCCTACTGATCTGGCCGTCGCTCGGTTTATGGAATGCGCTCGTCACTCGACCTAAGTCGATTCGCCACGCTGCCAGACTCGGCGGACTAACATCGCTGGTTTGTGCAGGAATCATTGTAGCGGCGACGGGGTGGTTGGTGGTCGTGCTGATGACGGCTGATTATTCCAGCAAGCGCATTCGAGTGCTGGGCGAGGCACTCTGGATGAAGGAAGGCGCGACTCCGGAGAAAACGCGAATCGCAGCGAATGAACTGTTCAAAGGCCTGGACCAAGTGCCCGAAGAAATCAGAGCCAAAGTACTGGCTGATCGAATCTTTAGCGATCAGGTGGCACTGGGGCCGCGATCTCTGGTGCTGATAGGATTCATGAGCTGGCTGCTGGCTCTGCCAATCTTCTACGGCACGGTCATCGCTTATGTCCTGCGAAACCGCAACCTGCGATTCTGGATCCTGATACCTCGATACGGTTTGGCCTGGTTATCGGTCACGATCTTCATCGTCCTGGCAACGGCCTACGGATTCGGAGCCCTCATCGGGGAAATGAAAACTGACAAGCTGAAGTATCACGTCATCATGATCGCCTCCGCCGGCTGCGTCTTCTGGTTGGCCATGCGGCGTTGGCGACGAACGACTGAGGCATCCACATCACCGTTGGATTCGCAATCGGTCACGCCCGCACCCGTTTAGCTGCAATTGACAAGAACGTTCATTTCGCAGTCGCACCCGCAGCGATGACAAGCTGCTCCAGAGTTTCGTAAGGCTGAGCACCGCTGACTCCTCGGCCGTCAGCAACGAACGTTGGCACTCCAGTAATTTGATACTCGCGGGAGAGTGCCCAATCGTAATCCACCTGCTCGCGAAACTGTCGATCATCCAGAACGACCTCAGCTTCTTCGACAGACAGACCAAGTTTGCTGACCACGGCCAGCAACACGTCTTTCGAGCCAATATTCTGACCATCGACGAAGTATGCCTGAAACAGAGCATCGTGAATGGACTCGCCGTCCGGCTGAGTATCCGCCCACGCGGCCAGTTCCTGAGCGAGGCGACTGTTGTAAGTGTGAGTTCGCTTTCCGTAGGGAAGTCCTTCTTCCGCCATCAGCCCAGTCATCCGCTGTTGAGCGGCGGGGATGTCGATGTTTCGACCGGCAAAGAGTTGTTCCAGCGTGAGGCCTTCGTCGGGAGTTTCCGGGTGCAGCGGAAAGTGCCGAAATCTGACGTCGATATCGTAGGCAGCCTTGAGTCGTTCAATACGGACCGTACTGAGATAGCACCACGGTCAGACGTAATCTGAAAAGACTTCGAGAGTTATTTTGTTTTCGGCCGACATCAAGTCCTCATCCATTTTGCTATTTCTGATCTTATGTTGGCCCATGAGCTTCGCTAGTCGGTGGACTTTAGCACTCACCAGGCAGAAGTTGGATCGTAGAATTCAGCACGAGGCGTGGCTACACACGTGACGGGCCATCGTCCTGTCTACCGGCCGACAATCGGCAATTGGACGCAGCCACTTCTTTATAGGATGAAGCATGCGTATCTCGTGACGAAGTCACGATTTCTGGCAATTTTTCGTTGATTGACTGGACAGCCCTGCGTATCACCAGAAGATGCGTTTCGCCGTCCGTTCATTGTTCAGACGTGTGTCGGAGTGTTGTCTTTGCACCGAGCAGTTCTTCAAAGTTTACTGCCAGCTTTAGCAGCCCTTTCCGCAGCATTTATTCTGTTGCGAATCGTGGTCGGAGTGAGCGGTGCGCGGCTACAGATTACTCGGCTCCGCAAGTTGCATCGTTCTGAAGAAGGGGCGGTTCAGTCGCTGAGTTTTGTGCTGACGCTACCGCTCTTCATCATGATCGTCATGTTTATCGTGCAGGTCAGCCAGTTGATGATCGGCATCATGGGCGTGCACTACGCCACGTTCGCCGCGGCACGAGCCGCCATTGTCTGGACACCCGCTCGAATTGTCGGCAACACGCTGGGCGAAGTCGAAGAGATCGAGAACGAGCTTCATCCACCACTCCGCACAGAGACGCCGATCAACCTGACGTTCACGGGATCGGGGACGGATTTCGAAGGCGCGGGTGGTTATACGTCATACAAGCTTGAAAAAATCCTCGGCGCAGCCGCGATGGCAACGGCTCCGGTCAGCCCATCACGGCAAATGGTTGATCCGATCAATTGCTCGCAATGCGGTGTCCAGGTATGGGCATTTCAAGCGATGTACCAGCAACTTGTCTCATCGACACAGAACAGTTCAAAAATCTCACAGAGACTGCTCAACAAACTATCTTACGCCTACTGGAACACACGAGTTGAATTGGCATTCTTCGACAAGGACACGCAGGAAGGCCCAACATATAACCCGCGAGAACTCGTTCTGTTTGACGGGCTCCCTCAACGCAACGACGAGGGTGAATGGATTCGCGACTGGGTTCCGCACGAAGTCGGCTGGCAGGATCCTCTCAGGCTTACCGTCACACACGACTTCGCTCTGCTTCCTGGTCCGGGGCGTTTTCTCGCGAAGTTTATCGTAAGAGCCGACGGACAATCCGACCGAGTCTCATCACGTGTCGAAGTCCGTGGGGGCGCAGGCGATGACGTCCCGTGGACTCGACCAGCCTACACAGTTCCAATTTCCGCCTCGGCAACACTGACCAACGAAGGTTTCAAACCGCTACTGCCCTATGAACAGAACATTGACTGACATCATGCAGCGACTGGCGCGGACTGCCTCGCGATGCCTGACTGACTTACCTCGTCGAGTACACAACGACGAGCGTGGTTCGATCAGCATCGTGACGGTGTTTACGCTGTTGATGTTCACAATGATTCTGGTGATGATCGTAAACGTCGGCACGCACATAGATGACAAGCTGAAGATGCAGAACGCGTCCGACGCCGCAACGTATTCCGGTGGTGTCGTTCTCGCTCGTGGAATGAACGGATTGGCGTTTTCCAATCATCTGATTTCCGACGTCTTTGCAATGACTGCCTTCCTGCGTGAGGGGCGAGACCGAAACGCTGAAAGCCTCGTCCCACCAGTTCTGGATGCGTGGACGTTTGCTGGTGAGACACTTGCCCGATCGCAGTTCCCGAAGTTCGCTGAACTCGGCCCGGCGATTGTCGACAAAGTTCCTAAGGAGCAGGAAGCCGTCACGGCGTACGGAGAACTCACCGCCGCCGCGTCCGAGCTGAGCCTTCCCGTTTTCGAGCACATCCTCGAAGAGCAACTCATCGGCGAATTCCAACGCAGCCTGTTGCAGACCGTGCCGGAGTTAGCCCAGTCAGTCTCCAACGAAGTGTCTCGTCGACACGGGTTACTCGGCCCGAGCAGCCAGGAAGGAACATCCACACTTCAAGCCGATTACGAACTGAACCGTGGCAGTCAGCGGGCCGTTCTCTGGCGAACCAGCGTGCTGCCAGTCGCTCTCGGCGATGAATCTGATCCGCTACTCCGGACTCTACCAGTTGTCGACCCGGATCCATTTCAGAACGACTATCCGCAGTTGCTCGATGCCGATGTCTATCTTGAAATTGCACTACGACAGCGTCGAAACGTCGCACGCAAATTCCTCAACGATTGGAATTTCGACAGACTTCGGCTCTTCAACCTCGACGCCAAAATGTCTGCATACTTCCATCTCTGGCGAATCGCCACGTGTGGGCAACTGGAGCGACTGCTCAATATCGAATACCCCGTCACTAACGTCCCGATGCTCTTACGATTTACAAACGTTGACGAGCCTATGGAACGCCTGATCCGTCAGGCAGAGAATCCGGATGAGAACACGCGACTCACGAGGCGGCGTGACGACCACTTCCCCTGGGTCATGAATAATCTCCGAGGACTGGTCGATCTGGACGGCTACATCGAAGAAAACTTCCATTTTGTCGGAGTAACGTACCGAGGGCACCGCACCGAACTTGGACCTGGATTGTTTACGAACCCGCTGAAGTCAGACTCTGATGCGCAGACGTTTTCTCAGATTTCTCTGTTCATTCCGCGGCCTCGCAAAATTCTGATTCATGAAGGAGAGCCAGCTCCTGACGACGGGGACGGCATCGACGAAGTCAGCCTTGGCGGAACATTCGGATTCACAAGCGAACTCGAAGTACCAAGAAACCGGCCACCGGCCGCCCTCCCACCTGAAGACTCATTGGAGCGAGTGCTTCGCGAACGATGGCTACTCGAAAATTACCCGACACACTGGGACCTGTTGAATCAGAACTGGATGGTCCAACTTGTCCCGGCGACCGCCGAACGTCTTCCCGAGATCCTGCAGACAAATCCCGGCGGTGACTTCGCAGATGTCAGGCTTCCGAACTACGGCGAATCGGAAAGCAACATGCTGAAACGAGTGAATACGCACTGACTCTGCCTCATCGCATTTGAGACAAACAACATGCACAGCCACGATAGATATGGAAAGGCACGAGAAACACTGCAGCGGCAATACGCCCGTTCCTCGTTCGTGTCTGGCCGTTCCTACCGTGGCTCCAGAAACCCGGCAACTTCGCGAAACGGATTTGCGTCAACTCGCGCCGGTCTGGCTCCGCTTGAGCTGACACTCAGCCTGCCAATCATGCTGTTCGTTATGGGGCTGATGATCATCGTCGGAACGACAGCGTCCTGGAAAATTCGTGCGGTTACAAACTCACGTCAGGCTGTCTGGAGAACGATCGACCCGCGAGACGGCGATGACGACCCACATAGCCGAGGGTGGCCGACAAACGCGCGAATGGACTCGGAAGAAGGCAGCACGCCGATTGATGACGATCCGTACGACACGCACGAGGTGGTCCGAGGTCAGCCGTTAAGCGCACCGTCCGGAGAACAGCTTCAAGTACGCGAGTCTCTGTTCGATATGCAGGCCGGACTGACCAACGGCGTGACTGAACTTGAACGACCATTTCCAGTCATGGGCAATATGCCGCCGCGACAAATCCACTTGTACCGAGAGCATCCACTACTTTCCGGCGACTGGCAGTTTCGTGAGATGGAGCTTCGATCAAATGCTCAACGTCGGATTCTTTTTCTCTACCCGGCTGACTACGGACGCTCATTGAGTCAATACGTGCAACGGTATCACGAAGCGGCACTGGCTATCGTCCAGAACCCGCTCAACCCCATCCTTGAAACACTCGACAACGATGACGAACTTCGAAACCCGGTTCCATCCGGCCTGACATACAGCCCGCCCTATGGAATTGGTCGAACTCCCGACTACCACGTTCCGGAACGCTCGCCGCGTGGACTGATACTGAATCCAGACCGAGTCTGTTCAACCAGTCGGGACGAGCTGTCACAAACAGTCATCGGTCCGCTCGTCCGAGAAACCAGACGAGTTCCAGATCGATTAGCGCGAGACTTCCTGCGTATGTACCGTGGACATCTCGCACACATCGACAGACTCATGGCGATTTACGAGAACCCGCAGACTCCACCCCAAACACGGGCGCAAATCGCGCCGTTTGTTCCAGCAATGAATCGAGACCGCCCCGACCTTGAACAGCGCATCGAACAACTCGAATCATTTCAGCAGTCGCTCTAGTTACAGACGGAGCGGAAGCCGTGGATAAAACTCAAAACAACAGGGAAAGCGACGTTGCAGCCGATGCTGCTGAGGCGACGAAAAGCAACGAGTCCGCTCTCCATAAGACGGCACGCCAGATCTCGAAGAGAACGACTGATCTGATCGCGATCGCGATTGTCACGATCGGCGTCTTAACGGTCAGCGGACGGCTCACGGAATGGTGGCACACGGAGCCTACACCAATTGCCTCGCCGTCCGCGTCCGCCGCAATTTCGGCTGGCTCGCCAGTTCGATGGGGAGTTGATGAATCTGCAGTGAGCGTTCTCGCGGGCGAACACGCAGTCCAAATGGAGCGTCGTGTCCTCCTGGGAGATCAGGACCGAGTTGATGGAATCGTGAGAGATCGCCTGGTTGCAATCGCAGAATCACAGTCTTCACGCACCAGGCCTGCAATCGACAGCAGCAACTCAAGCGAAACAGCAGCGGATGCGACATTCGCCCGACAGGAAGAGCGGCTAATCAAGTTACTTAAAAACCTCGCCCCGTTTGAGAGTAAGAACGGCCAATGGAACCTCTACCGACTTGACCAAGCTGAAAACCCAGTACCTGGCAGTTTTCTGATTGCGACACGCGTCACAGTGGAACACGAAAAGCAGGAGTCCCTTGCCGCCTGGGCGATCGCTACTCCCAGCGGCCCCACACAATGGACATCATTTGTGCTGACTCAGGCCAACGCCGATGAAGAACGCAACCACCCCGCCACTCCAGTACCGGCAGACGGCCGTTTGCTGATTTCGTTGCGAACCAACTCACATGACGAGCTGACAGTATTCCAACGAGTCGACGCGGCGGCGCCGGATATAAGCCGGTGGTCTCAGGACGTCAGCAGCCAACTGACCGCCGCCGGTTGGCACGAGACTCGCGCATGGCAACAATCCGCAAACTCAGCAGCAGCACGATTCGAACGCACCGTCCCTGACAAGCAACAATCGCAACTTGCACTCGAACTTACCATCTCATTATCTGCAGCCGGAAAACTCACGGGCACGTCAAACGTATTCGCAGTTCCAAGATTGGAACTGATTCCGCCGGACGCAACTCCACCTCACGCCCCCCTGGACAGACAGAATAAATCATGAAGGGCATCCCTGGTCTCATTATCGCCGCCGCTTTGGCTATCGCTGGCGGAATCTGCAACTGGCTGTACATAGCCAGGCAGGCCGACCGCTACGAACGCGAAAGCTTCGTAGTCGTCCGTGTCGATCAAATTCGAGCAGGCGACAAATTTAAGAGGGAAGATTTTGACAAGGTCGACATCCCGAAAAACAACCTGGGAAACCTCGAAAAAATCGCCGTCCACTGGCAGGACCTCGACGCCGTAGTCGGGCTCCCCGCCGTCAAAGATTTCGTCCGAGACCAACTCATCCTTCAAGATGATCTTAAGACAGCACCGCAGGAAAAACTCAACAAGAAGATCGGTCCAAACGAAAGGATCATCGTCCTGCCCGTCGATCCAAGATCATTCAATCCACAACACGTTAGCCCTGGTGACATGGTCTCGTTTCGCATCCCCCCCGCACATGGCGGACGTGCTCCATCAACTGCCGTCGGCGTAGATGGTTCAGAACCGGCCGCGGAGATTATCGGGCCATTTCGAATTCTGGCACTCGGAAACCGCAAAGGCAGCATCGACACTGCCAAAGTAATTGGCCGCAGGCCGACATCCGAGAACGACATCTCGGTGAGCGTGGAAATTCGCGGAGCAGACGTTGAGCCAAAGGCTCAGCGAATCATGAATATCATTGCCACGACGAATTTCAAAGGAGTGCAGGTACTCCTGCACCCGGCCGCGGACAGCAAGTGACACTATCAATTGTGCAAGTAGTAATGCCGAACTCATGCCATGTCGATGAGGCGCGGTCGCTCTGGTCCAGCCGGTCTGTCGCCTAATGAAGCCACGATGAGTATCCTGTGGCATTCGCGGACACAGCTTCAACAGTCAGCAGGCGGCTTCCTGAGACTCACGTCTCTCAAGATAGATTTATGGCGAACGACGATTCCGAATTCATACCCGATGATGATTCCATTGGGTTTGTCGAAACGCAGCAGGTAACACTGTTTGAAGCGCCGAACGAACTCTGCCTCGAAAGTGGAGTTCGTTTTGGCCCGATCGACGTCGCCTACGAAACTTACGGCACGCTGTCGCCAGAAAAAGACAACGCTATTTTCGTTTGCCACGCGTTAACTGGAGATGCTCACGTCGCCGGCTGGCATGACGGAGAAACAAAGAAGCCCGGCTGGTGGAATGACTTTGTTGGTCCCGGCAAAGGTCTCGACACGAACAAGTATTTCGTAATCTGCGCTAACGTCCTTAGTGGCTGCACAGGGACAACAGGCCCCAGCAGTATCGACCCCAAAACGGGAAAACAATACGGATTACATTTCCCGTTCATCACCGTCGGTGACATTGTCAAAGTTCACTCGGCACTGGTGGAGCATCTCGGAATCAAAAAGCTGCTTGCGGTTATTGGTGGAAGCCTTGGCGGCATGCAGGCACTTGATTGGGCCGCACGATTTCCTGATCAGATGGCAGCCGTCGTCTGCCTGGCGGCCGCTGCAAAACTCTCAGCGCAAGGAATCGCCTTTAACGTTGT
This sequence comes from uncultured Planctomycetaceae bacterium, assembly GCA_943787265.1. Classification (GTDB taxonomy): domain Bacteria; phylum Planctomycetota; class Planctomycetia; order Planctomycetales; family Planctomycetaceae; genus JABMPE01. The sequence continues at coordinate 139,328 of CALSLT010000008.1, forward strand.
CGGGCGTCGAGCCATCTTCACCGACCCAAACTTCAATGGTGGAGAATACTATGACGAGCCTGAAGGCCCGCGATTTGGGCTTGCGCTGGCACGCATGGTCGCTCACATCACCTACTTGTCCGACGTTTCGATTGAAGACAAGTTCGGTCGGCGGCTCCAGAACAGCAGCCACTTCGAGTACAACCTTGACCAGGAAACTGAGTTCCAGGTCGGGAGTTACCTCCACTATCAAGGCAAGCGATTTGTCGAGCGATTCGACGCAAACAGCTACCTTTGCCTGACACATGCAATGGACTATTTTGATCTGGCCGAAGAGCACGGTTCGATTCGAGCGGCTCTCGAAAAATCCAACGCGAACTTTCTCCTGGCGTCATACACCAGTGACTGGCTCTTCACGACCGCTCAAAGTCTGGAGCTCGTCTCGGAGCTCGTAAAAGGAAAACGCAACGTCTCGTTTGTTGAACTGACGAGTTCCAAAGGGCACGATGCATTCTTGCTTGAAATTGAACCACTGGAGCAGCTTGTCCGGCCTTTGCTGGAAAGAACGCGATTGGAGATGGCAGCACAACGTCAACAGAAGGCTGCCGGCTCCAGCGGAGACAAACACGATGGGTAAAAAACGCTACTGCATGCCCGACCCGCAGGCTGCCATCACCGATGAACTATTGATGCAGCACATCGACCGAGACAGTCGGGTCATCGACCTCGGTTGCGGCGACGGTCGGCTCCTCGAAAAACTACGCGATGATCATGGTTGCTCGGTTCAGGGCGTTGAGGTGGATCTAAGTGAGATTCACACTTGCATTGGGCGCGGCGTGCCAGCAATTTTTATGGACCTCGACCAGGGGTTGTCGACGGTCCCCGATGACGCTTTCGACATCGCCGTGCTAAGCCAGACTCTACAGCAGGTCCGACATCCAGCCGCGGTTCTGTCTGAGATGCTGCGAATCTCTCGCCGCGCGCTGGTTGTAGTTCCAAACTTTGCACACTGGCGAATCAGACAACAGGTCGTAGTCAGCGGTCGCACGCCTGTCACGCAATCTTTGCCCTACTCGTGGTACAACACACCCAACCTCCATTTTATGTCGATGGCAGACTTTCGTGAGCTTGCAGGGCGTCTGAACGTTCGCATAGTTCACGAAATTCCGATTATCGCAGGCCGATCTCGACGCCGAGCGTGGCTTCCAAATGTACGAGCCGAAAGTCTGTTCTACATTCTGGAACGCGGTGACTCAGACGATTCATCTGCTTCTGCCTAAGTGTTGCAAAAAAGCAACACAAGCATGCGTAGTACAAACCGGAATCATCGCCATGTTCGGTTTGCCAACAGATAGATCGCTCGTGATTGTCCACGTGAAAGCGGCTCCTTCGTCTGTGGATTATATGCTTAGTTGACTGTCCTCAAAGTTTGCGCTCTTCAATGAAGAGTTCGCACACTTCACGGTCTACTTCGGCAAGACATTGCCAAAGTAGAAGGCACAATGATCCACACCGCTGTTCAGCAAATGACAGGCATCTGACAACATGAGCGCGTCACTCCTGAATGAAGAAACGGTCGAACCAAAGCCTGACGTAAAGCCAAGCACCACCGCGTGCACACCTGACGAGCGTCCAATTTCCGAGTTATCGGATCTCGTCGACATCTATGCCGTCGCTGAGTACTTGCCACCGGCTGACTGGGTCACTCGCCTGAATCTGGTCAGACCACGGCGGGACGTACTTTGCCTGAGCGTCGGCACTCGGTTTCTGAAACGCTCGCTCGATGTCGTCGTCTCGCTCGTAATGATCGTCGTGCTGGCACCAGTGCTCGTGTTTACGGCGCTGGCTGTTCGGATCACATCACCAGGACCAGTCGTTTTCCGACAACAGCGTGTCGGACTAAACCTTCGTGGCGGCAAGGAAACGAAAAAAGACCGGCGGCAGGAATCGGCGACTGCAATTCCAGAAACAGGTGACCGGCGTCAGGGAATCGATCGTCGAGCCAAAGCCAACTACGGAAAGCCATTCACGCTTTACAAGTTCCGAACAATGCGGACTGACGCCGAAAAAGACGGAGCACAGTTCGCAACAAAGGGCGACCCGCGCGTAACTTCGATCGGTCGCTTTCTTCGGAAAACGCGACTGGACGAACTGCCTCAGCTATGGAACGTTCTGAAGGGTGAAATGACACTTGTTGGACCTCGACCGGAACGGCCGGAATTTATGGAAGAGTTGTCGGACGAAATCCCAAACTACCTCGATCGACTTGGGCTTAAGCCCGGATTGACTGGCCCTGCTCAGGTCATCAACGGATACGACAACAACATCGAGAGTTTCCGCCGGAAGGTGGCTCTCGACCTGTTGTACCTCCAGAACTGCTGCCTCTGGAACGACATCAAGATCCTGTTCAGAACAATTCGAGTCGTTCTGACCGGCAGCGGTGCGCTATAGAGCTCAACCAGCGGAACAGAAAAAGCCCAGGCAACGACTCAAACGCTGCCTAGGCTTTTTTTGATTTCAACGAACTGCAACGACGCAAAAGCAATCAATCAGCAGATTCAAACGACTTGATCGCCTCTTCCTGCGACTCAAAACACGGCCACAAGCGGGTCAGATTCATCGACTGCATCACTTCTTCCATCGTCTCGGAAGCGCTACAGAATGCGGCCTGCCCTTTCTTCGATGTGATCTTGCGAGCCAGCTTGATGATGGCGCTAATCATGATCGACCCGACAATTTCAACACTGTTGAAATTGATGACAAGATTCTGGGCGTTCTGACGATCGATTGCAGTAATTACCGCATTCGTTTCGGCATGAATATCGTTGTAACGAAACCCTGTCGAGTCCCCCTGAGGCGTGACCACCAAAGTCTGACCGACAAGTTGGGTCGCGAATACTGTGTTAGTTTGAGTCATCATGATCGTTCTCATGCCAGCAAATCACGGGCGTTTTAGTCGTTTAAATATCCGGCAGTCATCGGCATCGTAACTGGATCTGGTTTAAGACGTTAAGTCCAGTCATGTTGTGTGACACAAAACCGCCAAGCATCCACGAGTATATAACATTCGGCGAGTGCAATTCCTTCGAACTATTTCTCTTATTTGAGCGAAAATGGGCTAATTCAGGAAAACTTCGAATGATCTTGAGGCCACCGATACAAGACGTTGCCCACGACTGCACACTCAGCCTGTCGCAAAGTAAACAAATCATCTCATCTCTTCAAGAGCGGCCGCACGACGACGATTGTTGTCTCTCATACGCTGAAACGCCGCAGCGGATACAAGGGAGACGGCAGGCACTACGGCAGACCGCATTCGAGCGTTGGACCAATACACAAAATGGACGACGGTTAGTGAAAGTACCATCGCCGGCACCGTCCAGAAATGAAGAATTCTGTTCCGCCAACGCAATAGGCCGACCAATGCCAGCGTAAAGACGCCCAGATAATAGGCACCAACTAACTGAACGAGCCACGTTGGCACTCCTGAGCTGGAAGTTGACGGTCTCAATGCCCAAAAACGTTGAAATCGCAAAATGCTGCTCTGAACAAACTTGAGAGGGTTACTTGTGATCCACTCTCGAGCGAACATCCCCAAGTGACCGTCGCGAGCCGGTTCATCGAGACGCGAAATCCCCAACACTGATAGCCGCCGCTCATTTTCGGCCTGCCATTCCGCCAAGTCTGAGGCACTCCAAGTCGCTCCTCGCCCTTCTGAAACAACTTCGTCATAGAAACTGTCGTTATTTCCGAGCAGCAACGTGTACCCACCGTGAGTGGTCATGAAAATCGGCCGTCCAAACTGAGTCACGTTCCGTATCACCCACGGGGAAACGACAAGTAATGTCGAAATTGCACAGGCAAAGGCAAACGAAACAGAACGAGAGCGTCTATCCGCAGAACTCGCCGACGACTTGCCGACCAGCGTCGTAATCATCCAGATCGCGGATGCAAGGCCACCGAATGCCCAGACTGAAGGTCGACACAAAGCTGCCAGGCCGAAGATTGCTCCGACAGCCATGCTTTTCGGAACTGAAGGACTGCCCTTCAACGTCCTCCAGAGCAGCAACGTCACCAGAAAGGTCGATAAGGTTTCGGTCATCGCCTGAGTCGTATATTCGATCAGCAGCGGATCGACGGCGACAAGAAAAGTGGCAACAGCCCCCACTTGCCAGGATAAACGACACAGGCCAGCCAGTCGCCATGTCAGCCAGACAGTGGCTGTCCCCAGGACAACCTGAGCGATTGCCAATGCGGCGAATCCGCCGATTCGAAGGCAAGTAGCAACCATAATAGGATAGAGCGGCGGCCGAAAGGCGGTTGGCTGTCCAATCGTCGAGCAGAATCCGTGGCCGCCAAGGAGATTCTCCGCGATCGCAAGATACGCATCGCGATCGACATGGATATTTTCAAAACGCAACAGGACTGCGAAAATCCTCAGCAAACAAGCCAGCAATAGAATGCCCCGGACGGCGGCCGGAAGCCCCATCGCAACAGACTCATCATTCTCTTCGCTGGTAATGTCCGCCCCCCGAACAGCCACAGTGGTTTCCTCTCAGCAGTGGAACGACAGCTCAATCCCTAAGTCTAAACATCTGCGGAATCGCATTCCCCTCAGAAATCCCGCCAACAAGTTCGCTTCTTCCAGGAACGCTGAAGCGAAACTCCGAGGCAAAATGCAGGTGGCGAACGTTGACAACCTGGCTGTGAGACCGCAAAGCAGCCTTGCGTTGAGCCCTGCAATAGCACGGCAGCGAGTAGCACGTCGATCTCATCAGGACTATTCTTAACCGATAGTCACGGACTGACAAATCTCTTCAGAATACAATCGCTCGAATTCGGCCCAATGCAGCCAGCCAAACCCGACTCTCCTCTCAGGAGATTAACGTCTCTGCCGAACTTCCTTGAGAAGACTGCCGCTGCCGTGATCCACTGGCGGCTCCCAATTCTACTGGTTGCTGTCGCGCTCACTGCTTGTGCTTGGCCTATCGCAACTCAACTACGCTTCGACCAGTCGATCGAGTCGCTTTACGCGTCAGACGACCCACATTTCGCGGCCTACGCTCGAAGCAAACAGCACTTTGGAGGTGATGAGTTCGCCATTGTCGCGTGGGACGAACCGGAACTACTGGCGGCAAATTCGACATCAATCTCTCCCTCCAGTCAAAAGCGAATCCAGGCGCTTGCAGAAAAGTTGTCGGCAGTACCAGGCGTTGAACGTGAAAGTGTTCAGCACGCGGTTCAGGCTCTGGCCTTCCCCTATAAACGCGACCGGGTCACGAAGCTGATCGAAGGTATGCTCATTGGCGAGGACCACAAAACGACGGCCGTCGTTGTTCGACTTCTCCCTGAGTCTTTGTCCACCGTCCCCAGAGCTGAGTCCCTGGAACAGATTCGGCACCTGGCCAGAACGCATCAGCCGATGGCCTACGTGGTCGGCGAGCCTGTCCAGATACACGATATGTTCCGCTACGTAGAAGAAGACGGGCACGAGTTGTTCCAGTTTTCACTCGTGCTGCTCGCCTGCGTACTCTTTTTATTGTTCCGCACGCTGCGATGGGTCGTCCTGCCAATCGTCGTCGTTGTATTCACAATTCGTTGGACTGAAGCAATTCTGGTACTGGCGGGCGCTCAGTTAAGCATGGTCAGCTCAATGATGAACTCACTTGTGACCATCGTTGGAGTGGCAACATCCACTCACTTGGCGATGCGGTTCCGAGAGTACGCCAGAACAATGGAACGCAGACCGGCACTAATCCGTGCCTTGGCCGAACTTGTCCCACCAATATTCTGGACGTGCGCAACCACTGCCGTCGGGTTTGCCGCTTTGCTTTCCAGTAGCATCACCCCAGTCCGCAGCTTCGGCCTGATGATGGCACTGGCAACCCTGTTGATATTCATTGTTGTCGTTCTAGTCGCGCCAGGGGGCATGGCTCGCTGGTTTCACCCGACAGATGGAATGCGACGTGATTCAACTCGCATCAACAACTGGTTGCACATGATCGCTGGTGACCCAGTTCCCGCCTCGGCCGAACGACATCTCGTGTCGATTCTGCAAGGAGTTTCCCGATTCGTTGAACGCAGACCCGGCCTGGTCACAGTCGCGGCGATGTCAATTGTCCTTCTTGCGACCATCGGAATGACTCGCCTTCGAGTCGAAACAGACTTCAGCCGCAACTTCCGTGAGGAAAGTGAACTCGTTCAATCGCTGAACTTTGTCGAAACACGGTTGGGTGGTGCTGGCACGTGGGAAGTAAACTTCCCAGCCCCCAGTCCACTTACAGAAGAGTACCTGGATACCATCCGCAACCTTGCCGCAAGGTTAAGGCAGGATTTGCTCACCACTTCGCAGACTGCCGAGTCTGCTACCGGCCGACTGACAAAAGTTGTCAGCCTGACAGACGGACTGGACCTTGTGCCAAAAAAAGTCGGCGTTGGATTTCTATCCAAATCTCTGTCGCTTGAAGAGCGACTTGCCCTGCTATCGAATATGCAAGACGAAGTTGTCGAAGGGCTGTACGACCCAGAAAACGGTCGAATGCGGCTTGCTCTGCGAGGTCTCGAGCGGCAGAAGTCAGAAGCGAAACTGAGACTTATCGACAAGGTTGACGAAATCGCACGCGAGGTTCTTCAGATCCCGCCGAGCCGAACAGATCAAGACGACCGGCCTGGAAGTGAAGGAACGACACCAGTACGAGCTGACGCAGAACCCCGCCCAGTCGAAACTACGGGCATGTTTGTTCTGCTGACATTTCTGATTGAAAGCCTCCTTCGAGATCAATTAGTCAGCTTCGGCATCGCTGCGGTTGGAATCGGAGCAATGATGGCCATCGCGTTTCGCAGCTTGACGATTGGCCTGATAGCACTCATCCCAAATGTGTTTCCGATCGTACTTGTCCTGGGCACAATGGGTTGGTTCGGCGTGCCGATTAACATTGCTTCCGCAATGATTGCCAGTGTTTCAATGGGTCTGACCGTTGACAACAGCGTGCATTACCTCTCGGCTTACCGACGGGAACGGCAAGCAGGAGCATCGATTCACGAAGCTATCGAAAAAACGCAAACCCAAGTGGGACGGTCGCTCGTTTTCGCGAACGTCGCATTAATCGCTGGCTTATCGGTACTCACCATGTCGCAATTCATCCCGTTGGTCTACTTCGGGATTCTCGTGAGCGTTGCCATGCTGGGCGGCCTCGCTGGAAATCTCTTTCTGCTTCCTCTGATGCTTGGCCCTATCGAAAGCCGACATTCTAGCGAACTCGCACCTAAGGACATGACCGCCTCGACGAAAACACTAACCTAGCCGTACTTATCCTCAGTTCGCCACAACCACACACGCCCTGAATCGGAATCCAGAACATGCCAGACCGTCCCAGGACTCTTGGAGAACTTCGAGAAAGCGGATACTCACCCGAGAGCGTCAAGGACGAAATGCGGCGCAACCTCATTCAAAAACTGAAGACGAATCACGAACTGTTCCCTGGCATTGTCGGCTATGACGACACCGTCGTTCCGCAGATTACAAACGCAATCCTGTCAAAGCATGACGTGTTGTTCCTTGGCCTCCGTGGGCAGGGAAAGACGCGCATGCTCCGAATGCTGATCAACTTCCTTGACGACGCTATTCCGATCGTCGCTGGCTCCGAAGTCAATGATGACCCACTGAGTCCGCTCTCAAGATTCGCTCGTGAGCGTGTCGACGCCGAGGGGGACACTTGCCCAATCGAATGGGTAGGACGCAGTGATCGGTATCACGAAAAACTGGCAACACCGGACGTAACGATTGCTGACCTGATCGGCGAGGTCGACCTGATTAAGCACGCCGAAGGACGCCATCTTTCCAGCGAAGACGTCATGCATTTCGGGTTGATTCCCCGCAGCCACCGAGGAATCTTCTGCATGAACGAGCTGCCGGACCTCAGTCCGAAGATTCAGGTCGGACTCTTCAACGTTCTCGAAGAACGCGACATACAGATCAGAGGATTCACCGTCCGGCTGCCACTCGACCTGTGCCTGGTCTTTTCAGCCAATCCGGAAGACTACACAAACCGTGGCCGAATAGTGACACCGTTGAAGGATCGAATTGGTTCGGTAGTAAGAACTCATTATCCAGCGACACGAGACCTCGGCGTCACCATTACAAAAGACAACGCGTGGACCGACCGCAACACCGACATCGCTGTTTTCATTCCGACATTCATTCGGTCAATTCTCGAAGAAACCTCTCGGCTTGCACGAACGAGTCCACACGTCAATCAAGCGTCTGGAGTCAGCGTTCGAATGTCGATCGCGAATTTGGAGAACGCAGTATCCAACGCCGAACGAAGAGGTCTGATGCTTGGCGAATCGCACGTGGTCGTCACAGTCCATGACCTTGTGCATGTCGCTCCAAGTTCTCGAGGCAAGATGGAACTCGCCATGTCCGACGAACCTGGTGAGGAAGACCGACTTGTACATCGTCTACTAGCAGAAGCAATAAAGAATGTATTTGACGAATCATTCAAGCCGAAGCAGTTTCGAAGTCTGGTCGAACACTTTGAATCATCTGAGGCCATCACCATCGGAGACAGGAGTAATCTTGCCGACACAAGTAGTGCCCTGGAAGCTCTCCCTGCCCTCGGCTCGCAACTGGCAGATCTCGTGGCACAACTGGAAACTGAACTGCCAACCGAGTCCTTTCGAGTCGCTGTCGAGGTCTCCGTCGCAGGTTTCATTCTCGACGCCCTGCACCAACATAATCGACTCAACCGACGAGAGACCGACCAGGGGCAAGCATACGGCCTGTAAACTAACAACTATCGCATCAGCCTATTCCAGTCCCCGGTCGCTACGCCCCTCACACTCATGTTGCTCTTTCCATAAAAGTCGTTCGCCCTCTGGCAGCTTCCGCATACGAACAGTGATGCGTTCGCATAAGCCAAAAGACCCAGCAGAGAGCTACCGGGCCTTTTATGATCACGCGTATTTGTGCGATGTAAGACTTAGAATTTCGGGACTTTGATTCGTTTGCCAACCTCAGCATATCTCGGATCCCAGAACAACGAATCGAATCGAAACCCGTAGCGGCGGCCCTTATCCCACTTAGCTCGACCTGCCCAAGGTGTGCCTGCGTGTTCTCGCGCAACTGCATCAAATGCCTCGTCAGCTTTCTGCATCTCAGTTTGCAGAAGGGCGAGGTACTCAGACTTTGATTCTTTTATCTTGAAGCCTTTCTTGATCCGGGCAAACTGTTCATCTGACGGCTCCATGTATTTTCCGTTGTACCGAATATCCCATCGATTGTGCTTCGGATCTTTTGGTTTTCGACCACTTGCAGCGTGGTCATCCAAAGTCAAAAGATATTGAAAGAGCCTCACACGATACGCGAGACATTGTGAGTTGATTAGGTCATAGGCTGCACGCCACCGCTGCGAGTCCTCTTTGGCTCGGAGCGGCCGAATTTTGTCAATCAACCCGATTGCCTTGTTGAGCTGTCCCATTGCGTAGGACGCCTTTTCAAATTCCTGGCCACCTTGAGTCTGAAACTCCTCGGCCTCAACAGAAAAATGCCACGAACGCAAATTGAGTTTTTTGTCCCAGTGAGGGTTCAGATTTTTAATAACTTCCCACACGCCCGTTCTAAAATCACTTCGAGCACGTTGTTCCTCATAATCGCGACGAGATAACAAAAGCGGCTCGTACTCTTTCATCGCCAACGCCTGGAACTTACGAGCCTCGATGGCGGCAGGCTTCCCGACGAGATTTTCTTCCTCACCTGGAAGCATAAAGAAGACGCCACCGGTTTCTTTGCAAAGACGAACCTGTGAGTACGGGCCAAACCCGCTGGGTGAACTGTCATGTCGAGCATGCAAGCCGTCCCACTGGAGCGCCTCAGGATAGGCTGTTTCGGGACCACGATTGATCCATACCCAATGATTCAATTGATAGACAGGGTCCTTCCAACGAATCCTTGCAAGCGGATATCCAAAAATAGATTCACGGCCCATACAGTAAACAGGCGCCTTTGCCTTCTCACACGCCTGTATCGCCTGCTCTATCTGCCCATAGTCGTTGAGGTTTGTGTCGCCCGCATCTGAAGGTGATTCATCACTCACAATGATCACAACCAAACGGCGACGCTGGCTGCGAGCTTTTGGTCCGAACTCTTTGATCACGTCAAGAACTGCGCCATACATGTTCTCGTCGCCACTTTCGTCGACTGGAATCTTGTCGATGGCCGTTCGAATTTCATTCACATTCGTCGTCGACTTCTTAGTCAATTCTCTAACTGATTTGCCGAAGCTGCAGATGGAAGTCATCAGAACTTCATCTCGATTTTTCAAACCGGCGTCTTTTCGGCTTTGAATGCCTAGTTCTTCATAGATCTTATGAAACTTCTGTGCGATCTCCTGCTGGTCATCTTTCATGCTGTTCGACTCGTCAAACAGCCACACCGCCATAACCTTCTCTGACCGCATCATGCGGATCAGTTCCTGCGTCATGCGAGAGAGAGCAGCACCGTAACCTTCGACCATGGCACCGACCTCGCCGTTCACTTCGCCGACGCCTAGATCCTGTCCAATCATGTTCTCGCCGGGGAGATCGATCGAACTGGGATTGACGTTGAAGTCGACTTCCTGAAGTGACTCAGAAGTTTCAACCTTCTGCTGAGCCACCGCTGGTGCACCTGAACCACCGACGGCAGTCGAGACAGCTCCGCCAGCGATGACGTTTTGTGTCTCGGCAATTTCAGTTTCAGTTTCGAGAGGCTTCGTGAACTCTTCCTGTTGACGTTCATCGTCAAACACAGTTTCGAGCACGATTTCAGGCAGCTTGTCGTTCAGTTCAAAATGAATAAACGTCAAGCCACCTAGCAGGACAACATGCGCCACCATCGAAGTGCCGAGCGCTGAAAAACTTGCAGAGCGGTTCATGAGCGAAATACTCCAGAAAAACAGACGCATTTAACGCCCGAATAGCAGCCGCCAGAATAGGTGGCGGGATAGTTTATAGATTCGGTCTCTTACGAGGAACCAACTTCTTCTTACCAGTCTTCGGATCAACTTCCTCAAGGAAGAGCACACCCTTTTGCGGTTCGTTGTTACCGTTCATCCGACCCGTTGCAGCGTAATTCGTATACGACTCCCGCCACGCCCATCCCATCTGACGCTCAAGTTCGAGCTCCGCCAGATAGGCCCAGGGGGTTCCCTGATGATCATCGACGACCCGGCTCAAATACTCGGTCGAGCGGGCAACGATCTTCCTAATTACCGGTCCTGTCTGAACTTCGCCGGATGCAACGATCGTCCATGTGTTGTTGCCTTCCTTCTCAAACGTTTTAGGCGCAACTTTCACCTGGGCCATCATCATGTTGTACCCCATCGCGCGAGCCTGCAGGGCCAGTGCTCTGCCCATCGCCAAATCGTAAGCAGCCTGCCAACGAGGCTCGCTCAGTTTTTCGCGATCTTTTTTCGCCAGCTTCCAATTGAGTCACGATTTCCGTTACTCGATGGCCAAGCAGCACTACTCTCTCCTGAGCGGTTGTGGCTTCCGTTCGAATCGCGTTATCAGTGTCGGCCCGAAACCGTGTCGTAGGAGCGGCAACGCGTGTCAGACGAGTTCCTTCTGCAGCTCTCAATAATGCCATCTTCGCCGCGTTCTTCGTGACATCCTGTTCGTAGAATCGCATTGGACGATAATCAGGCAAATATTCTTTCATCAACGTGACGTCAAACTGCTTACCACGTGAATCCTGAGCGATTAGATACAGGCCACCGGTTTCCGCACAGAGACGCGTCAATGCGTAGGGGCCGAGTCCCGATGAAATTCGGCCGGAATCGACTCCGCGCGACCCCCAGTAGGGAAGATCGAGAACTTCCATGCGGACAGACTCTGGCCCCTGGTCGACAGGAATGTCGTCTTCAAAGCCATCTGAGTATTTGTAGCGAACGTAGCCCTTTTCGCGTCCAAACGGTGACGAATTCCCGATGCAGTAAACTCGAAATCCTGTCTTGGAGCACATAGCCGCTACGGACTCGAGATGCTGAAAATCATCGCCACGCTCGTCGGTGACCATCACTATCATGCAGTTGTGCTTGTTGCGAGCTGAGCGAAACTTCTTCCACTTGTTGACGATCTGACCAACCGCCGTGAATGCCATCTCTTTGCCGGAATCGTCGTCTTTGATTCCTCGAACCAGGTTTACTGCTTTGCCGATATCCGAAATTGGTTCTGGAGTGTAGAAGTGAATCCCCTCGCCGAATCCGACAATGGCAGTCTTCAATGGCGAGTTCCGTTCGGCCTTCAAACTGTCGAGCTGACCATAAATATTTTCAAAACGGTCAGCGATTTCATTTCGTCGAATCGCCAAGGAGCCTGACTCGTCGAAAAGCCAGACGACGAGTGTCTCGCGCTCTTTCAGCGAGTTGATGACTTCGTATGTCATCCTGTCGATTGAACCTTCAACGCCACCTGTCTTCTCAGACGTGCCAGTGGTCTCAACGACGCTGGTGAGATCGGCGGCCGGCGGCTGCGTCACCTCGTTGATTGGCGGAGCCTCAATCTCAAGCAGGTCTTCTTCAAGCTCTCGCTTGATCTGATCCTGCTGGTTTTGATTCACAACCTGAGCAGCGGCTTGAGAGGAAGTCAACGTGTTTGCTTCGCTCGCGTTGCCAACCAAGTCCTGGACAGTGACATCGAACTTGTAATCGCGTTCGTCGAATTCATCGACAACGCTGGTAATCAAATTATCCGTCTCTGGCCCGGCAGTCACGTAGATGATGCTGCGAAGCGCGAGCAGTACGACGACATGAACCGCCAGACTGACCGCCCAGGCTGGAATTTCGCGAGTGCCAGAAACAGACGCCGAGGCGGCATCATCAGTTGTGTGGCGATAGCTGTCGCTTGTGAAATCACTCACAGCGGGCTCCTTTTTGTCGTCGTAAAAGGATGGCAAGTGCTACCAGAAGAGTTGAGGAAGCTCATCCTGAGATCACATCCAACTCTGAATATGAGGCAACTTTCAAATCAGCCGGAACGTCAAACCCATTCCAACAAACAGGTTAGGTTACAGCACGCATTCAGAGTCCACAACTCTGATTCCTCATAACTAACTGTAGAAGTTACCCGGATGTTCTGCTGAAAATGCTAGGAAAAACAGAGTTTCTCAGCTCGAAACACGGGGCCTTCTACACATGTTCTTCGGTAGTCCGTGGTGCCATCGTCCATGCGAACTCGAGTCACACAACTGAAACAGATTCCGAAACCACACGCCATTGGAGTTTCCAGCGACAACCAGCAAGGAATCTGGCTCTCGGCAGCGATTTCGGCAACGGCCTCCATCATCGGCTCCGGACCGCAACAATAAATGGCTTGCGGGCAATTATCCCCAGCAATCAGCTCGCGAAGCGTGTCTGTGACAAATCCGCGCCGACCGAAACTGCCATCATCCGTTGAAATATTCACACTTGCGCCAGCATCACGAAATTGATCGACGCACGCCAGATGCTCTTCTGAACGAGCGCCGTAACACAGCGACACTGATTTCACCAAATTTGTCGTAATTCTGTCTGATCCACCATACTGATGAGCCCCCAATGCCTCGTTTGTCACCGCCAGAAACGGCGTCACACCAATTCCTCCCGCCACGAGGCAAAGTCGGTCGACATCGGAAACTGGAAAGCCATTTCCAAGCGGTCCCCACAGCACGCAGGCGTCGTCGGCACGCCAAGTCGTCATGAGCCTGGTCATTTTCCCGACGACAACGTAGCCAAAATCAACTCCCGCAACGTTTCCTTCGTCATCTTTCCAGACATCCAGTAACGCGAACGGGCGCCCCAGCATCGGGTCAGTGACGCGAGGATCGCGGACCATGAAGAACTGCCCGGGAGTGATCTTTCGAGCCAGTTCCGGACATGACAGGCGCATGATCCAAGTATCTTTGGCAACACACCGATTCTCTACGATTTGGCCCTGGCACTCAGATGCCGACGGAACAAAACCTGCCAGATCATGGGGTGAACAGCCAGCATCCATATCTCACCTATATCGAATCAGTTCCGGGTAGATGTGAAACCACAGAGTTCATGCAAATACGCCACACGCATTCGACCTCGAAATAAGTAGCGTTCAAAGTGTGTTGGTCACCGCCGCTTCCGCCGCTTGCTGGAGTTTTTCGCCTTCGCTTCCTTCTTGCGGCTGGTTGGCCGCTTCCCGGACGCCTTGCCGACGTCGGCATTCACTTCTTTAGTTCGCTTGGAAGTTTTCGAACGACCAGCCCCCGATGCACGACCTTCTGATTCGGCCCCCGCATCAAAGACAACCGTTACCGGCCGCCGCACCGCGGTCTTGCGTTTACGTGGCTTCTTTGATGCTCCGTCACTTGCCTTCTTCTTCGCAACGATCGCCGGATGCGCCGAGACGTCCACGGAGTCATCATCGTCGTCGATCAGCTTCTGTCCCAACTGCTTGCCAGACGGCTGCCTCACCGTTCTCTTTCGCCCTGTCATGTCGCGACCGCCGGTTTTACTGACGGGGCCGATCTCGACGATGCGTCTTTCCGGGCCTTTCCGCGGTCTACTCGACTTCGGTGCGCGTTTCCGCGGACTCGCCTTGGACGATTCTTCAGACGGCTTTGGCCGTCGCTCGCCGTTTTCGATGTACTCGTGCAGCAACTTCATTTCTTCGCGTGAAAGCTGGCGAAACTTGCCAACAGTGACGCCTCTGAGCCGCAGCGGCCCAAAAGCAACCCTTTCCAGCTTCATCACTTTGTGGCCGACGCGAGAAAATAGCCGCCGAATCTCGCGATTGCGGCCCTCACTCAGAGTTACTTCGAGAATCGTGCTTTTGCCGCGACTCCCTGTGATCCTTGCGTTGTCGACCTTGAATCGTCCGTCGCTGAAATACATCCCCTGCCGGAGCTGCTGCATGATTTCGCGAGTCGGTCGACCGGCAACCTGTACCTCGTAAATCTTCGGGACTTTGAATCGAGGATGCGCCAGACTATGCCCGAGGTCTCCGTCATTCGTGACAAGCAGAAGACCAACGGAGTTTTCGTCGAGCCGGCCGATCGGGAACAGCCGGCCAGCGCTTGTCGGAAAGAGGTCGATCACTCGAGCCCGGCCGGACGGGTCGCTGTTGGTACACAGCATTCCCTTCGGCTTGTTCACCATGTAACAGACAGAACGGTCAGGGCGAATCGATTCTCCATCGACCTCGACCTTCTGCGTTGCGGCATCGACCTTTGCGCCGAGTTCCGTAACCGGCTCACCATCGATCGTCACCCGACCGGTCGTGATAAAATCCTCACACGCCCGCCGAGATCCCAGCCCACAACGAGCCAATAGAACCTGTAAACGCACTTTGTCGGACTTCTTGTTTTTGCCAGCGGTGGCCATGTCAGCGAAGCTTCTGTGAGAGTATTCAGGCGCGCAATCCAACCGAAAATCGTGGACAGTTCGGGAGTATACGAGTCGTGGGCCAGCAATGGAATGAGGTCAAATCCGTGCTGACCACAGACTTCCCATCCAACTTTGACGATCCATCTGCCGCTGAAATTAGGTGAATCGATCCCTTCGCACCGCATTCTCAGCGGCGCAAACCGGGCTTGTCCGGTTCGGCAAGAGCCTCGTAGTAACGACGAATCTGGTCTTCGTACTTCGGTAGCAATTTCTCGCTGCCCACGTTCAACAATCGCTCTCTCATTGCAGGCGGTAGATGCCCCCAGACCTCGTCGATCAAAGCTCGTCGACGAGCAAGTGCCGCCGCACGCTCACGTGCCTGACGAAGATTCTGCTCGGTCGACTCACCAGCTTTACCAGTCTGAGGTTTAGGGTCCGATCCTGTCGTTGAATCAGCGCCGGCCGTTTGCTGCGGAGCTCGTTGAGGCTTGCTCTGCGCTCCCTTCTTCTGGCCTTGAGATGTCGCATCCGAGTCTGACTGATCCTGATCCGAATCATCAGACGAGTTCGACGATGACGGCGGTGGAAGATTCTTCAGCTTCTCGATCAATGCATCGATGTTGCTGACGATTCCCGCCTGCAACTGCTCGGTATCGTCCGAAAGATTGAGCTGATCCAGACGCTGACTGACCTCTCGCATGGTCGTCACAGCCTCGTCGAGTTCGTCTGCAAAAGGTAGTCGGCTTTGCGGTCCGGCAGGTGTTGTGTTTTCGGCATCCTGCTTCTTACCCGACGGGTCAAGATCGAGTGGCAAGTCTGGAAGAAGATCACGAAGAAGCTGCCGATCAAGGTCGTCGCTTTTCTCCCGCTTGTCAGCACCAATTGACTTCTTCTGCGGCTCCTGAGGCTTCGCGTTCTCGGTTCCTTCGGCTGACAAAATCGTCGAAGGATTGGTTGGCTCAGGTGGAGCGACGGCTTGAACAACCTCGCCCGCAGCCACAACAACGATAACCGTCAGCGCGAATACAATTTTTCGCAAATGTTCAATCTTCATCCAACAAGCCTCCCGGCTCTGAAAGTGGATCTTCAGTATCAGGTTCCGATTCTGCGTCGCCGAATGCGGACGTCATTTCGCGAACGAGGTCCGCGATCAGCTCCTGCTCTTCCGAGATTGATCGCAATTCTGCCTGATCCGTCTCCGTCAGTTCAGCGTCTGAACCAGCTCGGCCTCTTACCTCGCGATATCTCTCAGCAAGATCGAGCTGCAGGCTACGAATTACCTGCAGTTGAGTAATCAGCGTCACGATGTCGCCGCCTGGCCCAGGTTGTTGACCTTCGCCGTTCTCACCTGGTGGTTGATTCTCCTGACCGGCTGCGTCGTCCTCCGCGAATGCTTGCAACAAGCCTTCCAGTCGTTGAACAGCCAACTGCTGAGCGGCGACCGTCGCGTCGCCTGTTTCGCGTTTGTCGAGCAGATCGATCGCCCGCTGCATGTAGCGAATGGCCCCGCGAAGACTTAACGCGATGATCTCAATCGAGCCGACGTTTTCCGCCGCATCGTTCGTTTCAGTCAACAGGTTTTGCTGCGTTTCGGTCAAGTTTCGCAGCGATTTCAGCCGTGCCCGCGACCACTTTCCCGCCGCTTCAAACTCAAGTTGTAAACGCTCTGTTTCTCCAATAGTCGCCTGTTGTCGAGCCAGCAAAGATTTCAACTGGTCAGCGAGTTTCTCCATCTGCTCGCGGGCAAGCTGCTCCTCGACAGCTTTCTGATCGGCGGCCAACTCTCGCTCTGCCTGTTCCAGATCGTCGAGCGTTTCGTTCATTCGCTCCTGGGCTTCTTCAGGATCACCATTCGCCAGATCGGACTCCGCATTGTTCATCTGCTGCGCGGCACGACTGGCTGGTTCCGACGCCGAACTCTGCAAACGCTGAAGTCGCCGCAACGCTTCTTCCAATCCTTCTCGAAGCTTCTGCTGCTCACGACGAAGCTGTTCGAGTTGCGCGTCACGTTCGGTAGATTCTTCCATATTGCTGACCGCTTCAGCCTTCTTTTGCAGAGTTTCCTGCAGGCTTCGAGCGGCAGCAAGATCCTGTCGACTTTCGTTGAGTTTCTTAACCAGTGTCTCTGTGTCAGTAACTTCTCGCTGATCAAGTTCGTCCTGAATCTTCCGCATCGTCTCAACAAACTTCTGTTGAGCACTGACCGCGTCACCAATTCGATTTCGACTCAGATTGTTGGCCGCCTGCCTCATCTCGCCGGCAAGCCCGGATTCTTCGATCGCTTCCAATGCCTTCTGAAATGCTTCAGCGACATCCGGCTGAGACGTTGCCGCTTCGTCGACAGTCTCTTTCAAACGTTCCCGAAAAGCGTCAACATCGTCGGCGACCTGCTGCTGCCTCGAGGCCAGCTTTGCCAAGTCCGCTCGTTCCTGATCAGTCAACTCAGCTTGAGATCGAGTGAGCGTTTTTTGTCCGACTTCAGCCGTTGCCGTCGACAACGCCTGCTGATCGCCGGTCAGTCCACGTAGATCAGCATTAAGATTCCGCTCGTTCCGCCATTGCGAAAGATCGCTCAACATCCCTCGAAGACTCCGGATCGCCTCCTTCTGATCGTCACTGACTGAATCCAACGCATCCTTCAACTGTGTCTTTTGACGAGAGTCCGACTTCTTACCGGAGTTGCTCAACTTGCGAGCTTCGGTCAGCTTCTGCTCGATCTGCGGAAAGGCATCGTTGCGAAAGAAATCCAACTCGCCCACAAGCGAATCAAGCAACGATTCAGACTCTGCGTCCTCAACCGCATTGTCAGACCGCTCTTGCTGAATGGCGATCGCTTCGTCTCGCAGACTGCCACTTCCACCGGTCAAACGTGATGAAACCTGTCGCTGATCAAGCTCGACACGCTTCAGCACATCGAGATCTTCCGGACGCAAACTGCCAGCCTCATCAAGCTGAACTTTCAGCTCGTTCGTGTTCTGGTGAGCGGACTCCAGGCTCGTCGCTGCGCGTTCGAGATCCAACAGCAACGCCGCCTGACGATCCGTCAGCTCCGCTCGTTTTTCTTCCTCACTGACAATAATCAGCGTGCGAGGGTTGCTCGTCCCAACATGCTCGTCTGCCAAGTCATACCAATCCGATGCCTGGGCATGGATGACAACTTGAGTTCCCACCAAATACTCGTGCGGAGCAAGATCCCACACAAGTTCCGGACGGATTTGATCGGGCCGATCTTCAGAATCATACAGCGACAGACGTCGAAGCACCGCAAGCCGAATATCCACAAAGCCTTGTTCAATCGGTCCATCATTTGGATCGAGTATGATTTCAGTCATCACCTCGTCACCCTGCTCAGATCGGACAATCATGCCGTCAATAAATTTCGGCAGTCGTGAATCCGGGTGAGTCGCCTGGTACGTCAGCCACGCCGCTTTGATACCGATGTCGTCTCGAACAAGGACTCGAAATGGAACTTTCGCGACGGCGGTCACCAGCATGTCTTCCGCCGGTTTTTCAATCGTCACGTCGGGAACGTTGTCTGCTGAAATCCTCAGGTCATACCGAGTGGCGTCCGGATTCTCGAAACCCTGCCGATCCTTCAGCACAAGCCACCACGAACCAGTAACCGGTTTATTAACGACAAACTCGCCCGCAACAGTCAGCCCGTCCGACGAAACAGACAGCAGTGCCGGCGAGGCGGCTTTCCGATGAAGCGTAACTGACTTCAAGGGTTTATTACTGCGAGCGTTAATTTCAACTCGCGTGCCAACAACACCTTCGACATGCCCGACTCCTTCGGACAAAGACTCGTTCCCTCGCCCGGTGTACGGTGGTGAAAACACCGAAACTCGCAAGGCGTCGATTCTCGGTGGAGGCACAACGTCAACCTGCAAAGGGACAGTCTCGCCATCGCCCCCCCGAGCCCAGAAGAACAGTGGCCCGTTGGTTACGTGCAGACTCGCCCCGCCGATGTCACGAGCAGCCCCGTCGCTGTCCCACAGCGTTGACTGCCGCATCGGCTCACGAACGACCTTTCCGTTCGCCCGCCTGTGAATAAAAGTCAGGTCCTCTGGCAATGCTCCACGCTGATTCTCAACGTACAGCTCCAGAGTCTCGCCCTGCACGATCGTTAAGCCACCATTCACACTTGCGGACAATGGTCGCAGGTCCTGATCAACAAATCGAAGCTCCACGTCTCGCGGCCAGGGAGTCGACGAAAAAGGAAACAGCAATCGATTCATCGCAGTCGCGGCGGCGGCCTGATTGAAACCGACGATCGCCGCCACCAACACACACGTCGCCACGGCCCATGTCGCCACTCGCTGGACCGGGCGAGTTTCGATCAGCCCGTCAACGTTGACCTGTTCAAGTCGTCGAAGCGTCTGAGTAATCACCTGCTCCTGAAGTTTCGGCGAGCCGATCAGTTCGTCCTGATCAGATTCCAGAAACTGGACGGTGCTCGACAGGCTGTCCTGAAACGTCGGGTTCTGCTTCTCGATCCGTGAAGCCAGCTCGACATTGGAGAACTCCGTCGTCAACGGCACCCAGAGAAACCGCCAGCCGACCCAGCCCGACGCGCCCAGAACTCCTAATCCCAGCAACACCCGAGTCCCGGCTTCATCCAGATGCCACAGCCAGTCAAGACTGCCGGCGACCAACGTCGTCAAGAAAAGCGTCACCGTCAGGCAGCAGAACCCGTAAACCCACAGCACGTACCGAACCCGTTGTCGCAGCTCTCGCAAACGATCAAACAACTGCTCGGGCATTTCGGGTGACTCCTTGAAACTGGCCGCTTCATTGACTCATGCAGGATACCTGGCAATTCAAGCCAGTGGAATCCCCGACGGCCTTGTGCAAGAAGTAGTGACGTAACGAACCCTACGATCAACCGAACAATTTCCCTGGGTTCATTAAGTTGTTCGGATCCAATGCAGCCTTAATCGACCGCATTGTGTTGACGGCTGAGCCGTGTTCCTTCTGAAGAGCGTCGATCTTTCCAATTCCGATCCCGTGCTCGCCGGTGCAGGTTCCACCGAGAGCCAGGGCGTGGTCGACCATCTTCGTGCCCAACGCCTTGACCTCGGCAAGCTCCGCATCACTGCCCGGCATGATTGGGAAGACGACGTGGAAGTTTCCGTCTCCGACATGACCAAACAGCGGCGCCGGGACAGAGCAGTCTGCCAGATCGACTTTTGTCCGACGAATGCACTCGGCAAGTTGGCTGACCGGGACACAAACGTCCGTCACATAGCCAACCGATCCTTCGCGAAGACCAATCGCGGCGTAGTATCCGTTGTGGCGAGCTTCCCAAAGTCGATCGCGTTCGCCCTGCCCGCTTGCCCATCGAAAATTCTTCACGCCATGTTGATCGAGAATCGCTCGCGTCCGCTCAGCATGTTCGACGACCGCTGCCTCGCTGCCATGAAACTCGAAAAAGAGTGTCGGAGTAACTTCGTAATCAAGACTTGAGTACCGATTAACTGCGTCCATCTGAATTTCATCGAGCAATTCGATCCTCGCGATGGGAATCCCTGCCGACATCACATCAATCACCGACGCAACCGCCGCGTCAATCGAGTCGAAGCTGCAGACCGCTGCGGATACGGCTTCAGGTAACGGAGCAAGCTTCAACGTCACTTCCGTAATCAGTCCCAGCGTTCCCTCTGAGCCCACAAACAAATGAGTCAGGTCGTAGCCTGCGGATGACTTTCGGGCTCGTCCTCCTGCTCTGATAACTTCACCACTTGCCAGCACGACTTCCAGCCCGAGCACGTTTTCACGCATCGTTCCATACTTAACAGCAGCCGTCCCTGACGCCCGAGTCGCCGCCATACCGCCCAGCGAAGCATCGGCCCCAGGGTCGATCGGAAAATGCAGACCGGTCCCCTGCTCCGCCAGATACTCGTTCAGTTGCAGCCGGGTGACGCCAGCTTCTGCCGTGACATCCATGTCGGCCACGCTCAACCGCTTAATCGCGTTCATTTTTTGAACGTCGATACAGACTCCACCTCGAGTCGCTACGACGCCGCCTTCGACTGCAGTCCCGGTCCCGAATGGGATGATCGGTACTCCATGCTGCGAGCAAATCTGCACGGCTCGCTGAACATCACCTGTCGACGCCGCCTCAACAACGACATCCGGCGGCTGAGGTGCGTGATGAGCCGAGTCCCTTCCGTGTTCAAGCAGAACGTCATCGTCCGTTGAGACCTGGTCGCCCAGTGCATCTCGGAGAGCCACGCGACACTTTTCAATCATTGAGCTGTCGTGCATTTCGAAGATCGCTGGTTCCGACTGAGCAAATTCGTAGCGTATTCACATTTCGGCGAAGTATGGGCCAAGCCAGAACATGACGCGAGTCCACGTCCCGGCAGAATACCGCGTCCGATGTCTCAACACGCCCGCGCACGGAAGTTGCCGATTCTCAATTGCTGGAAGACGAACCTCTCAGCCGCTTCCAGGTTTGACACTGCTCCGTCAATCATCCCTAATCCGTCCCCTCACCAATAGCTCCCTCCAAGTCTCCCCGGCAAGCTGCTTCGAATTCCCCGTTATGACTTCCCGATTCCACTCACACTCAACTTCCAAACATCGATGGCAGTCATCCGCTATCTGTGGTCTGGTATTGGTGTGTCTGGTGGGGCAATCAGTCCTTCCGGGAATCCCCATCAGCCCTCTGCCTACAACGGGACATGGATCCGAAACCGCCGGCTGCTGCGTTATTGACCTCTCGATGTCGACGAGGCCGGGTTGTTGCTGCGGACCAGCGACGGGCAAGAGCTGTGGATGCGCGTGCGGAACGAAGAAATCATCGACACCGACAGTCGCCCAGCGAGATAAACGGTCTTCCAGCAGCGGCAAGTCGATCGAATCCGAAATCTGCGGCTGTGGAGGCGAACATCGCCTCGGAATGATCACCAGCATCGATCCCGCCGTCCTGAGTCCAATCGAAGAACTGCTCCGAGTTCGCCCGCAATCACACATTCCGGATGTGAAACTTGCACATTGTGGATGGACACTGCCGCCACCGACGCCACCACCTGAGTGTTGTGCCTGAGCTCCGCTTTGCTTGACGCCCGGCTACGAATCTTAGTGATCAGCCGAGGCAAATCGCTGTGTATGACCGTCGTCGTGCGCGCGAATTTCGCTCACAACAATCACACTCAGGATTTGAGATATGACTTTCCCGGTACAACACCGGATCCGCGCGCGCCGCGGATTCACACTCATCGAACTGCTTGTCGTCATCGCGATAATCGCGATTCTGGTCGCTTTGCTTCTTCCAGCCGTTCAGCAGGCTCGTGAGGCAGCTCGCCGGTCACAATGCAAAAACGCACTGAAGCAAATCGGTATCGCTCTGCATAGCTACCACGATTCGCACAGCACCTTGCCACCTGGCTATGTCTCACGCGGAGTGTCCGCGACTGATCCGGCATCCGCCGAAACCGCTCAGGGATTCTCGTGGGCGACCATGATCCTCCCATTCGCAGATTTCGCCCCGCTTTACGAGAGCTTCGATTTTTCGCTGGACGCGGACGAGCCGACAAATCTGGCCAACGGACAAACCACATTGCCGTTCTTTCGCTGCCCGTCGGATCCTTCCCGAGAACGCTTCACCATGACCGACAGCGGCGGCACAACGATAAACGACTCGAATGGCAATCCACTGGAGCTCGCAACATCGAACTACGTCGGCATCATCGGGTACGGCAGCCTTTCTATGACTCCGGGCAACCCGGCCGGCCCCGGCATTCTCTATCGAAACAGCAAAGTCAAGTTCCGAGACATCACCGACGGCACGTCAAACACGATCATGGCTGGCGAACGAGCCAGCAAGCACCAGTTCGATTCGAATAATCCGTCGATGAAAGTTGACGCCAACTCGACATGGTACGCCGCCATCCCGGGCATCGCCGCTCGCAGCGCCGGAATGATGATGATGCCAATGATGACTGAAGCGTCGCCGTCACTGATTCTTGGTCACGTAGGCCAGCCGGCCATCATGGGCATGATGCAGATGCACAACGTGCACAATAACACAAACCACATCGTGCACTTTTCGAGTCGGCACGTCGGCGGCTCACACTTCCTTCTGGCGGACGGCCACGTCGTTTTCCTGAGCGAAACAATCGCCTACGACACATTCCGCTACCTGGGAACTCGCGACGACGGAGAACAACTCGGCGACTTCTAAATGCCAACTGGACGAATTCGTTCACCAGCCGCGCGGGAAGCAAGACATCAAACACTTCCCGCTGCGGCTCGCGGAAAGACGACCACTCAGGCTCGCTTGACGAACTGGCCGGCGATCATGCCCTTCCCTCGGGGAAAGACTCGGATGGTTCGCTCCGCGAGGATGTCGTGACCGTCCAGAAGCTCCAGTGCCATGAATGGAGCACCACCCAACGCGTCCGTGTTGAACAGAATCCCGCCTCGCGAGATGTTCATCGTTGCGCCTTTGAACGGAACACCAACAGGCAACCAAGCCTCATCCAGTCCCTGGCCCTTGACGACAAACGCCACCGCGAACCGAGGGAATCGTCGTAAATCTGAAGGCTTCGGTGCCGACTTCGCATTCAACGGCCCAACAATCTTCAGGTACTGCTCATCGTCCAGCAAATGAGGTTCAAACATCACGAGGCCCGGCTTGAACTAGGAATTCAACAAAGTGATTGTCCCAACAATGAAACACTGTGCATTGTTCACGTATTTCACTTTATCGAGCTATGGGCACATCCGTATGAAGTTAAACGGTTCTGTCATCGCTTTTGCGGATATCCGGCCAATCTCGCTCTTTTCGGGAGGCATATCACCGCTGGCCATCTGGCTTGTCACGAATTGCGTCGATCAGATCGAAGATACCGCGAGCCGTTTTCTTCGCGTCTGGATTCCCTTTCTCGTCGCCCACCAAGCTTCCGACGAGGTCCGAAATCGCTCCCGGCAAATTGCGTTCGGTGTCTGATGACGTGCCAACATCGAGCCCGGTCAAGCCTCCTAACCGTCCCGCCAACTGGTCCAGCATATTGCGACCGGCAGGCAGACTGATTTTTGGATGCTTGAGCGTTCCCGTCATCCGAATTTCCAAAGGCGCCTGCATCAGGCTGCTGAGCACTTCGATACGGGATGACGCCAGCCCCGAGATGCCAATCAGTATCTGCACATCGATGTTCTCTTCGAGGTCCACCCAACCGCTGGTTCTGATGGTCAGATCACTAGCCAGTTCGGGGATCAACAACGTCAGCCCTTCGTGATACACGCGACCATCTTCCACTTGAAACCGTACCTCGGTTTCTTCAGATGCGCGCACGACCGCAAAGCGACCTCCGGAAACGGCGGACAGCACTGAAGCGATCTCTGCCAGAAGCGGATTCTTAAGCCCGGTCTCAACCCGGTGCAGCGACATGCGGCCGGAAATTCTGGTCAGCTCAACTCGTTCTTCCTGCGTTACCGTGCCGATTGGAATCTGAAAATCGTCCAGCTCAAGACTCAGCCGTCCCGTCACCGTCGCGGAGTCCGACAGAATCGGCGCGATAAGCTGCAATCCCTGATCGCACAGTTCCGGCGTCAGTTCACGGCGGTCAAACAGTTTGATCGGTTCGACGATCAGCAGGCTTGTCTCGTTCTCTACTTCCGTGCGTCCGACGAAGGAAATTCCATCAACCGAAATCACTGGTTCGAGCCCGGCCGAGCCTCGCACTTCAACAGTGCCGTCGCGAACGACTGTCCGCAACTCAGGATACACCGTCTTGCTCTTAGGTACGTCGGTGTTGTCGTCGGACTCGTCGCGTTTGATAGGCTTGACGATAACCGTTGGCCGATCGAGATTGAGCGTACCAATCTCCGCGGGCGACAGCAGAAACTGCAATAACGTTTTTTCCGTCGAGAATGATTCCGCCAAGACCTGCCAGGACTCGTCATCTCGCTTCGCGTCGGTATTTCGCAGCGTCACCGGAGCGAACCAGGCAAGTGTCGCAGATTCTGCCGAGACGGACAGTTCTCGTCCTTCGGCAACTCGATCAAGAATCGAACTGTGCAGACCGGTCGTCGCGATAATTGTCGGCAACCCGATCATCACCAGCAGAAGCCCGCCACCGAGCAAAACGCCAAGCCGAAGCAGCATCTTACGCATCGACACGTGCTGCACCGGACGATCGGTCTGTGCTGGAGAGTCGCCCGATGCTCGTTCACTCGGAGAAATTTCCTGATCCATATGGTAAAGCTCTCCCGCCGTCAATTTTCTTGAAACGCCAGCCGTGATAAGCGGCTGGCAGTTTACGCGA
The DNA here is from genome assembly GCA_943787265.1 of uncultured Planctomycetaceae bacterium. Taxonomy (GTDB): domain Bacteria; phylum Planctomycetota; class Planctomycetia; order Planctomycetales; family Planctomycetaceae; genus JABMPE01. Next base: position 164,958 of record CALSLT010000008.1, read on the forward strand.
CGAGAGTTTAACGAACGATTCACGCGTGGCGAGACGACCCCGCTTCATTCGTCAGGATCGAAGACGCTCGCTTCATTGCTCGCCGGCGAGTCTCCTGCAACGATTCGGTGAACGGCCAGTTCAATCGTGCATTCACTCCGGAGTAATCTTCCATGCGTCCGTCCTTCCGACTCTTGCCAATAGCAATCGTTGCTTGCCCGCTTCTGGTCGTTGCAACATCTATCAACGCCGTTCAGTCAGCCAACGCTGCCGATTGGTCACAGTTTCTGGGCCCCAATCGAAACGGCATCTCCGAAGAAACAGGCTTAATCGACGCATGGCCGACGGGAGGCCCCAAAGAGGTCTGGCGAGTCAAGGGCGGAGTCGGCATGTCGGGTGTCGCCGTGCGAGGCAACGTCGCCTGCACGTTGATTCAAACTGGTGGGCAACAGCGAGTACTCGCTCTCAACGCAAAGACCGGAGCAACCACATGGAGCACTCCTGTCGCGACCGCGTACGAAAACGGACAGGGCGACGGACCGCGAGGAACACCAGCATTTGTCGGCGGGTCAGTGTTTGTATTTACTGGCGACGGCACGCTTGCCCGCCTCAAGGTTTCTGACGGAACGATCGAGTGGTCGCACAACGTTCTTAAGCGTCATGGCGGTCGAGCCGCCGACTACGGCATGGCCTGCTCGCCGCTCGTCGTCAGTGATCTGGTCGTCGTTCAGGCCGGAGCAACCGCCGGAACGGTCGTCGCCTGCGACATCAAAACGGGCGAGCCTCGCTGGACATCGGGTCGGGGAGAAGCGGCCGGCTACTCATCACCCGCCATGTTCACCGTCAGCGGCCAGTCGCAGATCGTCGCTTTCAAAGGAGCGTCCGTTTCAGGCATCGATCTGAAATCCGGCGACACGCTTTGGAAGTACCCCTACCGAACCGACTACGACTGCAACACCGCATCACCCATCCTGGTCGGAAACAACGTTCTGGTCTCTGCCGGAGAAAACCACGGCAGCACGATGCTGAAGATCGGCTCGAAAAGCGATAACTTCAAGGTGGACAAAGTCTGGTCATCGATCGGCGGCGGCAGCGCCATGAGGAATGAGTGGCAAACCGCCATCCATCTCGGTGACTATCTCTATGCCTTTGACAATGTCGGAAGTGCCGGCCCGGTCACACACCTCGTCTGCATTGAAGCGGCAACTGGCAAACCGGTCTGGCGGAAGACTCGCTTCGGAAAAGGCAACATGATCGCCGCCGATGGAAAACTCTTCGCCACCACCATGAAAGGCGAACTCGTCGTCATCAAAGCAACGCCCGTTGGCTACGAAGAACTCGGCCGCAGCACAGTCATTGACACAACTCGAACAGCCCCTGCTCTCGCCAACGGACATCTTTACCTTCGTGACGGAGCAGAAATCGTTTGCCTGAATGTGCAAAAGAAATAGTAGTAGTAGTAGTAGTAGTAGTAGTAGTAGTAGTAGTAGTAGTAGTAGTAGTAGTAGTAGTAGTAGTAGTAGTAGTAGTAGTAGTAGTAGTAGTAGTAGCAGTAGCAGCAGCAGTAGCAGTAGCAGTAGCAGTAGCAGTAGCAGTAGCAGTAGCAGTAGCAGTAGCAGTAGCAGTAGCAGTAGCAGTAGCAGTAGCAGTAGCAGTAGCAGTAGCAGTAGAGAAAGCGTTCCTTCGAAAGACTTCGCACGATTCACCAAAGGATCAATATTCGACATGCCAATCTCCGCCCGCCGACTGCTACTGTCAGTTCCCCTGCTCTTTGCTCTGTCCGCATCCGCCTTCGCGGCCCCGCTACAATCCGCGTCGCTCTTCAGCGATCACATGGTTCTCCAACGGGATGCTGCCGTTCCGGTGTGGGGCTCGGCAGATCCTTCCACTGAAGTGACAGTCAAGTTTTCCGGTCAAAGTGTTACAACGACAGCCGGCAGCGACGGCACCTGGAAGTTGTCACTGAAGCCGCTGAAATCCTCTGCGACGCCGGCGAAACTGACCATCGCAGGAGGCGGCAAGTCGATCACGATCAACAATGTTCTCGTGGGTGATGTCTGGATCGGCTCCGGTCAGTCCAACATGGCCGGCCGAGCTACCTCTTACGCAAAACGCGATGAGACTCTCGACGCTCTCGTAAAACATGGATCATTCCCCACAATTCGGCTGATGGACGGCGGGCCGAAGCCAACGTGGGTAGAAACAACCAGCACAACCATTCCCCGAGCTTCCGCTCTGCTCTTCCCATTCGGTGAACGTCTGCAGCGAGAACTCGACGTACCGATCGGACTGATTCTGGGAGCCGTCGGTGGAACGCCTTCCGGCTCCTGGATTCCGCCAGAGATTTTCGCGTCGAGCGACAACTGCAAAGCCTCGATTGCCGAGTTCACCAAAACGTTCGATCCGGCGAGAAATCAAAAGCAATACGAAGCAAAACTGGAAGCATGGGAAAAGGCCGCCGCAAAAGCTAAAGCCGAAGGAAAGAAACCGCGAGGTCGGAAGCCCACGCCGGCAGTCGGCCCGGGCGAATCACTTCGCGGCGGAAAAATCGGAGGACTCTTTGATCGTTACATTCGGTCGGCAGTCGGTTACCGAATCAAAGGGGTACTCTGGGATCAGGGCGAAGCTCGATCAGGCGTCCAGGGCGTCGACCAGTACGTCATGATGAGCGAACTGATCCGCGGCTGGCGGGAACTCTGGGGCCAGGGCGACTTCCCATTCCTCTTCGTGCAAAAACCCAGCGGCGGCGGCAACGCGTTCACGAATGACGACCCGATCACTCGAAACGGCGAACCATTCAGTGCACTTCCACAAGCAGCAAACCTTGCCGCGATGTCAGGCGAGCAACGCTTTCTCTACGTCAGATTAATGCGTGACAACCCGAACGCATTCATGGTGCCGGCCTCCGATCTGGGAGCCACCATTCACCCTACCAACAAATGGGGCTACGGAAATCGCGCCGCCGAAGTCGCGCTCAGCGAAGTCTATAAAACCGGAACACAGGCTTACGGTCCGATGTACCGATCGTACAAAGTCGACGGCAACAGAGTGATCGTCAGCTTTGACCAGATCGGCAAAGGCCTGGCGGTCGCTCACAGCGACACGCTCCAGGGATTCTCCGTTGCAGGCAAAGACGGAGCCTGGCACTGGGCCGACGCAAAGATCGACGGCGAAACTGTCGTCGTGTGGTCCGACAAAGTCGCGTCACCAACACAGGTCCGCTACGCCTACGCCGCCAACCGTCGCTGGGCCAATCTGTTCAACAAAGACGGACTGCCAGCAACGGTCTTTTCGACGCCGTAATAATCGACGCCCTGACAATTTGCCGAATCAGAGCAATTCGTGGATCGGCTGCCCTTCGCCGATGATGCTCGTCGGGCGGCCGGACGCATCTTCGTAATGAGTGTCCAACGGAATCCCCAACGTCTGATAAATCGTGGCGAAAAGGTCGAAAGGAATTGTCATCCGTTCGGTCACGCCGCCACCGAACTTCTCGCTGGCTCCAACGACGGTTCCACCTTTCAAGCCGCCACCGGCAAACATTACGGTGAAGCAATTTGACCAGTGATCGCGTCCGGCGTGCCCGTTGATTAGCGGAGTCCGACCAAACTCGCCAGCACAATAAATCAGCACATCATCCAGCAGGCCGCGTTCTTCCAAATCCTGAATTAGCCCGGCGATCGCCTGATCAAGTGGCGGAAGATGTTCTTCAAGGCCCTTTTCGATTTCGTTGTGATGATCCCAGTACCCCGTGTTGATCGTGACGCAGGTCGTCCCTGCCTCAACCAGTCGACGAGCCAGCAGAGCACTTTGGCCGTACTGATGTCGCCCGTAACGATCCCGCAGTGAGGCGTCTTCTTTTGACAGATCAAATGCTTCACGAACCTGATCTCCGGTCACCATTTCCAACGCCTGAGCCTTAAACGAGTCCAGTCCTTCCAGCACTCCGGAGTTATCAATGTCTCGCCGCAACGTGTCGAACTGACTCAACAGTTTGCGGCGGTTTTCGACACTCTTGACCTCAAGCCCTTTTGGAAGAGCCAGATTTGGCACTTTGAAGTCCTTGGAGTTCGGATCGGCACCGACTTCAAAAGGGTTACTCGCCTTTCCCAGGTAGACGGCTCCCTGGTAACCGAAAGCTTCCGATTTCGGGACCGTCACGTAGGCCGGCATGTGCCTCGTTCCGGCACCTTTCGCACGAGAGACAACCGAGCCAAACGATGGATGTTGAGCAGCGTTTCGCGCCAGCGTGGGACCAAACCGACCAGTTTGCATCCAGTGTGCAGAGGGAGCATGAATTCCATTCTCGTGATGAACCGACCTCACCTGCGAAATATGGTGCATAACCTTCGCCTGGCCAGGAAATCGTTCGCCGACTGAAATCCCCGGAACCGAAGTCTTGATGGTGTCGTAAAAGCCGCGGTACTCAGCCGGAGCTTCCGGTTTCATATCGTACGTGTCCTGCTGACTCATGCCGCCGTGCGTCCAGAAGACAATCAGCGACTTTTTATTAGTCGCCTGGCCCGCCTCGGCAGCCTGAGTCCTGCTCCGCAGAATGTCCGCCAAGCCAAGTCCCATCAACGGCGAACCAAGCTGCAGAAAATTTCGTCGATTCAAGTGGGGCATTCCGACGCGTCCCGGTTCGTCACTCAATGATTAAACATGAACTCGTTCGTCGCGAGCAACGACCACAACAGAGTGCGGTACGCTTCTACTCGATCCGACTCAGAACGTAGAAACTCCGTTGCCGCATTAGATTCATCGTCACGCGGCTCACGAGCAAACACCTTCAGGAAGATCTCTCGAACATTCACAGCATGAGGTTCATCGTTGCTCGCAAGCCTTGCGATGTAGCCATCTTTTGCTGTCAGCTTCTTCTGAATTTCCGTCGAGTTGACCAGTTCCAAGGCCTGTGCCAGCGCGGGATCATCGGCCCGTTCGCATTCACAGGCTGATGTCCGCCCCGGACGTCCGAAGACATCCAGAAAGTTGACCGGCACATTTTCATCTGGCAGCTCGATCGCTCGTGTGCCCATCGGAAACTTTCCAGGACCGCCGGCAAACACTGTCGGAACTTCGAGCACCTGACTGATACCGTCCAGCAGGACTTCCGCCGACAGCCGCCGCAACTGAAACCTCGAGAAACTCTGAATGTCATCCTTGTTATGAGCAGTCGGCTCCGAGCTCACACCGTAAGCTGCCGACATTGTGGTGACGCGAATCAGCTGCCGGACGTCATAACCGCTACTGACAAACTCTCGCGAGAGCTTGTCGAGCAGCGCGGGGTTGCTCGGAGGGTTCGTGCTTCGTGAATCGTCGATCGGATGAACGATACCCCGCCCCAGAAAATGCCCCCACATCCGATTAGCCATCGTGCGAGCAAAGAACGGGTTCTTTGAAGACGTCATCCATTCCGTCAGTGCTGCACGCGGGTCATCGTACCGACTGAGTTTGAAGTCAGGACCGCCGAGCGGTCGCGGACTCATCACATCGCCACTTCGAGGATGCACAACTTCGCCGTGATCCTTCAGGAAAATTACTTCGCTGGTTGGGACTTCCGCATCAGCGAATCCACCTTTGCGCCCAACTCGCGCAAAGTTTGCGGCGAAACTGTAGTAGTCTGCCTGGCTCCAGCGTTCGGCCGGGTGATGGTGACACTGAGCGCACTGAATTCGAACGCCCAGAAAAGCCTGTGACACAGATTCCACATAGTCCTGAGTCGTCCGCACCGACCGATACCACACTGTCGGTGGATTCTGTGCCTGACTGCCGGTGGCTGTAAGAATTTCCGACACAAACCGATCGTACGGCTTATTCTCAGCGATCGAGTCTCTCACCCATTCCGTTAGCAGGGTGGTCCCCTCACGCTGTCGACGGCTTGAATAACTGCGGCCGCGATTCTGCAGAATGTCGGCCCATTTCAGAGCGAAGTAGCTGGCATGTTCGGGTCTCTCAAGCAGTCGATCGATCAGCTTCTGCTTCTTAACCGTCGATGAATCTTCAACGTAAGCGGTAACCTCTTCAGGAGTCGGAAGTGTTCCGCAAATGTCGATCGTTGCGCGGCGAACAAACGACGCATCGTCAGCGGCTGGAGACGGCGCAACGTTTAATCGGGTCCACTGATCAATCAGATTTCGATCGATACCATCCGGGTTAACTTTTGCAGCCGCCACTGCGTCATTCAGACTGACTTCCGCGACGTGAGGAAACGGCACAGTGCCCTGGAAGACCGCGATCTGTCCACCAAAGCGAACCATGACCGCAAACAGTCCCCCGCGTTTCGCAGTCGATACACGAGCGCGACCGTCAACGTCACCGATTTCTGGAGCGTTACTTTCGAAAAGACTGCGTGCCGTTACATCCTGCTTTCGGCCATCTGAATAATGAGCAGTGACTGTCAACACCGATTCAGAAGACGTGTTCATGACGGCTTCGGACGGAATCACGGTAATCCGCTCAAGCCGTCGTTCACCGGGGCGAGAGTCGGGTGCTCCACATCTGATCCAGTCGCGAAGGACTCGATAATCTTCGGAGTCCGGATCGATGCGTGTGCCGCCACCATGAGGCACACGGCCACTCGCCTTTGCCAGTAACAAGCTGTCGTCCGCAGCGCTCGCAAACAAGCGTCGACCTCGGCCCTGCAGAACGAGAGCTCGGTAATCGAAGTCCGGCTCGAAGCCAAGCAACGACAATCTAAAACCATTCTGCCCCGTCGACTTGCCGTGACATCCGCCACTGTTGCACGCGTGCCGCGTCAGAATCGGCATGACGTCGTTACGAAAACTGACTGGCTGCAACTCCGCCGACGCCACCGAGTGCGTCGCAAAGATCAGAGTCAGGAGTATCGCCAGTCGTAACATGGTTCTTTGCTATTCCACAATCTCGAGCGGCAGCAAACAACTGCCTTGATAAACGGCTTTGTCTTCCAATACGCCAACAGCAAACAATCTCAGGAATGGCTGCCGGCCAACTGGGGCATCTTCGTTTGCGACAATCTGAATCGTTCCGGCATCCGTCTGTCCCACGAAACTCACACCGCGACCGCGAATTCCTCGAACGCCGTCGGGAGCAAATAACTCGGTATGAATCTTACTGATGAACCCGTTGACACGGCGAGCGGAATACTTCACCTGCAAGATTTCTCCTCGATGAATCATCCGCGGAGCGTCCTGATCCAACTCAACAATAAACGCCGGCGGCTGAACATCGATGGTAACCGGGTTGGTGAAGACCGTGATCGATTCAGTCTTTCGTTGCCCAGCCTTATCCACAGTTCCCGTCGGAACAGTCGTCTCTCCCTGCACCACGATGGTGTAACGTCCGACAGCTAATTCGGGCGGAAGGTAAAAGCTGATGTAGCCTGTGGACTGGCCGGCGGAAATCGTCACCTTCTGGTTCTGAATTCGCCCTGGCAACCCAACCCCGCGAAGCACAACGGGAGCCTGGTAATCAATATCTGTCCGGTCCACTTGAACCAGCACATCGACCATTGTGCCTGGCGCATGACGGGCTTGCAGATCACCAAAAAGATCATGCCCGCGAGGCTGATGAGCGTCCGCGGTAATCCAAATTGGAGACTCGCCAGACACCGCCAGCCCTATCTGGTCAGTAAGCCGACTCCAACCGGTCGGGACGCCTTTCCGAACGATCGTGCTGCCAGCGACAGCTCTCACTTCATCCGACGCATGACCTTCGAGTTGTAGTTTTCCCGCGAATGATTCGGCGTTTCGGCTCGCCGAAACAATTAAAGGTGCGCGATTCACGCCCGGTCCAAGCCAGACATCAGGGCAATCGATTCCCGCCGGCAGGTCCTTTGCAGCAACTCGGATCGCCCCCGCCAAACCACGCCGCCGAAACGCCACAACGTCAGCAATCGCGCGGCCGCCAATTTGAACATTCATTGCCGCCGGGTCGTCACGACGAGGAACGAGTGCCAGGTCGAAAGTCGGTTCCTCTCGGTGAATGCTTAGACGATAGACTCGACGAGCATCATCACCTGCGCCGCCAGTCACGCTTCGCAAGAGAACCAGATAGCTGCCGTCGGCTGGTGCCACCCACCGACCGGCTGGATCGGAATGAGCAGACGGAAATCGCGAACCGCCTCCGTTCTGAATCTGGTCACTGAATCTTGCCAACTCAACGTTCGCACTCGCGTCGAGGATGCTCATGTCCAAATCAATTGGCGATCCAATCCGCTCTCCAAACGCCTCCAGCCAGAACACCTCACCGCGCCGCGCTTCGATCTGAAACCAGTCGAGTTCTCCGGTGCCAATCAACTGCCCACTGATTTCCGCAGGGACGGAGACAGACTGTGCACCTGAGGGCGACTGATTGCCGGCGGAGTCGACCATCACCGGCACATCGCTCAGACCAATCCGGATCGGTAATTCACCGCCGGGATAGTGATAAGCGAACCCGGGCGTTCCGATCTGTGCCGGACGTCGCCTCAATGCGAAAGGCGTCTCTTCAACTGCTGGCGCCACGGCGTCCACAGTCGCAGTCTCATACCCAGATTCATGTGAGAGTGAACCCCCACCGAGATTCCACCCAAAAAGCTTGACCTTGCCCGTCGAGCGTGCCTCAACAACGGACGGCACCGTGAACACAACTCGCGGCCGAGTACTGATATTCAGTCGGTAAACATGATCGGCACCGCCCGAATAGATGAGGTCGGAAACTCGCACGTTGTAGCTGCCGTCTGCTGGCACATCGAACACGATCAACGGATCGATGCCGAAGAAACCACGGTTAACCGCCAGGCGACGCCCTGCCGCATCGAAAACCTGTACCACAGCACGTAACTGCGAATCGATGCGTTCAGATAGACATTCGACAATGACACGCTGGCCACGTTTCCCTTCGAACGCAAAATGATCGACGTCTCCCTTTGTCTCGATACGGCCATTCGTGACCGAGTTGACACGGACAGTTTCCGCCACGCCCAGCGAATCGTTTGCCGCCGCCTCGGATTGTTCCGGCAATCGGCCGACCATGAACGATCGGACCGAACTCAGCCCAGCCGCCGTCAATGCGCAAATGTCGTAATGCCCGTTGGGGACACTGTCCGGAATCGTAAGACGAAATTGCTTGCCATTCTCGGTCGAAGAAGTGATCGCCGCATGGCTACACCGCAATTCCGTGATCTTCGCGAGACTGCTGCCTGCAACGGTAACTTCCACTGAAGTTCCCGCCTGCCCCCCAGCCGGAAAGACATGATTCAAAACGGGATTCGACTGAGCGGCGACAACCAACTGGCCGAAACATAGAAGGAAAATGAAAACACAAACAGTCATCGTGCTCGTCAAACTACAAACTCTGACAGGCACCTTCGCGGACCGCCCCCTCAACTGCAAAGACAGCTCAAACGACAAACGCGAGTTGATACCGGAGTCAGTCATGCAATGATTTCGTGAGCCACATTCCCATGAACGTCAGTCAGGCGGAAATCTCGCCCGCTGTAACGGTACGTCAGCTTTTCGTGATCGAGCCCCAGCAGGTGAAGCATCGTTGCGTGGAGATCGTGAACGTCCATTCGATTTTCAACAGCGTTAACGCCAAGCTCGTCCGTTGCACCGTGAACATGCCCTCGCTTCACGCCACCGCCGCAGAGCCATGTCGTAAATCCGGTATTGTGATGGTTGCGGCCCTTTGATCCTTGAGCTGTCGGCGTTCGGCCAAACTCACCGCCCCACACGATCAGAGTTTCGTTGAGCAATCCTCGTTGCTTCAAATCTTTGATCAACGCAGCAATCGCCTGGTCGCTTTGCCCGGCATCGCGTTTGTGATCCATGATGTTACCGTGAGCGTCCCACGGCTGGGCCGCTACCGTAGTAAACCTGCACCATCCGAACGCCGCGTTCGACCAGCCGACGCGCGACCAGGCATCCATTGGCAAACTGTCCCGGCCCGTACGCCTTTTGCGTCGTGTCCGTTTCGTTGCTGACGTCGAATGCGTCCTGAGCCTCAAACTGCATTCGGTAGGCGATCTCAAGTGATTGAATGCGTGCTTCGAGCTGTGCGTCCTGCTCGCGTTTTTCCAGATGTTTCCGATTGATCTGTTGCAGCAGATCGAGCAACTGCCTTTGCGAAGTCGACGACAGGTTTCGATTCTGAATATGCCCAATGACGTTCTTCGGATCGATCTTCGAGTTGTTGATATGCGTACCCTGGAAAATACCAGGCAGAAAACTGTTGCCCCACAAAGCCGGACCGACCACAGGCTTGCCAGGACACAGCACGACGAAGCCAGGCAGATTCTGATTCTCAGTCCCCAGCCCGTAAGTCACCCACGAGCCGAGACACGGGCGGACCGGCTGCTGAGCTCCGCTATTCATCATCAACAGCCCTGGCTCATGATTCGGGGTCGACGTGTGCATCCCGTTCAGAATGCAAAGGTCATCCGCACATTCGGAAAGGTGCGGATAGATCTCGCTCATCGGAATGCCGCTCTCGCCGTACCGCTTGAAACTGTACGGCGAGGACATGTATTTCCCGCCCTTCCCCGGCTTGCCTTCCTGCTTCTTAAGCTCCGGCTTTGGATCGAACGTGTCCACATGCGACGGCCCTCCGTTCATGAAGAGAAAGATTATGTTCTTCGCCTTCGCGGGAAAGTGCGTTTGCTTCGGAATCATTGGATCTGGCGCAGCCGCAGCGCCAACTTCGTTCGCCAGAACACTGGACAGTCCAAGCATCCCGAACCCGGTACCGCTTCGAGTCAGCATTTCCCGTCGAGAAAACATCGAGTGCATCAACCGCTCCGCTATTCGAAACAGACTGTGAAGATTCGGTAGAGTGGGCATTGCCCACCAATAATTCGCCGTGTGCTCATCTGGACGGTGCCCACCCTACTTGTTCGCGTCGTGTATCAGAATTCTGTGCCCACTAATCCACATAAAGAAACTCGTTCGCGCTGAGCAACGCTAGAGCGTACTGCTCCCAGCGACTCAACTTCTCCTTCGCTGATTCCACCGAGAGAAACGCTACTCCGGTCGCAAGCTCCTGATCGTCGGCAGCTCTGCCAAAAAGTAGCATGTATGCTTGCCGGACTTTCTCCTCATCGGCCATTACATCCTTTGCGTTGAGCCGTCGCACCAGTGCCCGCGCCCGTTGAGCCATAAATTCGCTGTTCAACACAAACAACTGCTGCAACGGAACCGTCGTCACAGCGCGACTGGCCGAAGTGATACTCGGATCGGGAAAATCGAACAGACGCAGCAACTCATCGAGCCGATGGCGACTGACAAAACCGTACAACGTCCGTCGTCGATTATCGCCTTTGTTGAGGTCGATTGATGGTCCGCCGAACTTCACGTCCAGCTCTCCGCTGACAGAAAGCAGCCCATCTCTCCACGGTTCGATTTCCAGCCGTCGGCGATTCATGCGCCATAGCAAACGATTCTCAGGATCGGCCTCGTAAGCCTCACCGTGAAACTCGCTCGACTGCTGCCACGTTGACGACTGAACGATTAATCGATGCAGCTTTTTCAGCGACCAACCGTTGTACATAAACCAAACCGACAACCAGTCGAGCAATTCCGGATGGCTCGGGCCCGTTCACCCAACTCGCCGAAATTGCTGGTTGTACGAACCAGTCCGTAACCGAAGTGTCCCGCCCAGACGCGATTGACGATGACACGCGCCGTCAGCGGATTCTCAGACGACGCAATTGCATCTGCGAGTTCCAGCCTGCCACTGCCCGACGAGTCGAATGCGCGACGCTCGCCACCCGTGAAAATTGCCAGCATCGATCTCGCAGCAATGTCGCCCTGCTTTGCCGGGTCGCCTTGCAGATAGACCGGAAGGTCGCTCCCCCTTCGCCTCATTCAACGAATGCGCCATCAACACTTCAATCGTCGCTGCAACGTCCTGTTTCGCTTTTAATCCTGTTCGCATTTCAGTGAGCTTCGCGGCCGATGATTCCGTCAATCGAGACTCCGACTCATTCGGCGGCAATGCGAGCAGGCCTGCGTCATAAAGCAGTCGCGAAAGCAGAATGGCGTCCTGCCGATCTCGCTCCGTCTCCTGTTCCGTTAGCCCCGTTTCACCCGCAGAGTTTTCTGCGACAAGCTCCTCAACCGGAAGCGGATCCACCTCCAGACGCACGCCTGAAAACACGGCATGATCCGAGCTGATCGGGTTCTCGTCCGGCTCGCCAGCTCCGCACGTCACGAGTGTCACGTGTTTGGCTTCTGCCGGAATCGGTATATCAAAAGCGATGAACTGCCCGTCAGCACGGACGACGTCAGGTAACTCACCCGCCACGTAGTACGTGAAATCGCTGAAGTCGATCTCCATCTTCTGGCCGTTGACGTGTGCCGACAGAATCCCGTCCATCACCGCCTTGTCACGATGAGGACGCGACACAATGACAGCCAGATGCGCGCTCGCGCCGCTGCCAAAGGCATCATCGTTGATTCCGGCTCGATCGACTTTGAAGACAAACTTCTGATCAGTCGGCATCAGCCCGGCACGACGGATCTCATCAAGGTCGAACGTCACCAGAGCGTTGGCGTGCATACCGATGCCCTGCTCCGCTTTCCTGTTTGAGCCCTGACGCTTTCCACGAGTGTTGATCCCACCCTGAGTGAACCAGGCGTCGTTGATCACCGCTCCGTACCGATGCGAACTTGATCCCAGCTTTGCAAAATCAAACTGCACGTCGGGAGCGATCCGCGTCTCTGTCCCCCACCCAAAGGCGACTCGGTCGACACCAAGCCGATCGGCACTTGCAGTCGCCTTGAACTTATCCGTCGCCAGTGCCGCGTCGAGCGACACACTCGCAGAATCATCAAACAGATTGCCCAGCGGAATAATCCCTGGCCGCACAATCGTCTGATCTTCCTGCCGGACAAACGCGACGTTTTCCTCCGAACCGCTTGAACAAGGCTTCTCTTCGTTCAATTTTCGACGCAGCCAGATCGCGGAACGATTCTGCAATCGTTTGAACTCGCGCCAGACGTTCCTCGTCCACCGTCGTCATGGCAGCGGCAGGTTGAGTACTCCAGAACGCTGACCACTCCTTCAACGCTGCGGTTTCAATCTCAGAGTCCGGCTTAGCGTCAAGGTATTTCGTCCAGCGGGTAAGCACAGTCGCGCTGAGCTTCGTTGCTTTTGCGGTTTCTGCGATCAACTTCTTCTGATCGTTGCCCCTCTTTCGTTGGCTCAAAATCTTCCATGCGGCGGTCATGTATTCGGGAATTGAATCGACAAGACTCGGCCGCAGCTTCCTCGATTCGGCGGCAAGAAACCGATCGATGGTCAGTTGCTGTTCTTTCGTGGCGGCGTCAGCGGCGCGACGACGCGCAACAGTTTCATCTGAGACAACCGGCCGTTCCTCATATTTCGAACTGGCGAACACTCCAGCCAGACCGTAGTAATCCTCCGTCGAAATCGGGTCGTACTTGTGGTCATGACACCTCGCACACGCCACGGTCAGGCCGAGCACTCCCCGAGTCAACGTGTCAATCCGATCGTCCCATTCGTCGGCCGTCGCTTTGGCTTTCTCGACATTCTCGGCGTAGTAAACCGGCCCCCAGCGCGAACAGCCCCAGCGGAGCGATGCGAGTGTGTCCGATCCGGCCCGTCGAGCAGATCGCCGGCAATCTGCTGCCGGACGAACTCGTCGTACGGCATGTCCGAATTCAGCGACTGCACGACCCAGTCGCGATAGAGATACCCGCGAGGGTATCGACGCGCCTTGAACGTGTGAGCCTGGTCCTCGCCGTACCGCGCGACGTCGAGCCAGTGCCTGCCCCCACCGCTCGCCGTAGTGTGCAGAGTCGAGCAAGTGAGTCGATCACCTCGTCGAACGCGTTCGGCGACGGGTTTTTGACAAATGTCGTCAACCTCCTCCGGCGTCGGTGGCAGTCCGATCAAGTTGAAATATGCCCGACGAATCAGCCCCCGACGATCGGCGATCGGCGCTCGGCGAAAGATTCTGCGTTCCTCAAGCCTTCGCCCGGATGAACCGTGTCGATTTCGTTCCGTGCCCACTCGCCATCCGTCACCTCCGGCAACGCCGCCTGCTCAGGTTGCTTGAACGCCCAGAAGTCAGCGGCTTTGGCGTAGTCGATCGCCGGCCGTTTCGTGACGACTTTGATCTTCCGTCCGCGGATCGACCGCCCCATCGCGTATCCAGCGTTCGAAGTCGGCAACCACGGCGTCGGGCAGTTTCCCCTTCGGCGGCATCTCGTAGCCGTCATACTTCAACGCGGCGATCAGCGAACTTTCTTCCGGCTTACCCGGAACAATGATCGGCCCCGACTCGCCCCCCTTCAGCACGGCCGTTCGGAAATCCAGCAGCAGGTCGCCCTTAACCGACTTCGACGTCGAACTGTGGCACTGATAGCAATGCTCGATCAGCACCGGCCGAATCTTCTGATCTCAAAGAACTCGACCTTCGGCGAGCTGGCTGCATCCGCGGTCCATGCACGCTCATCCGCAGGCGATTGGAACAGTAGTGCGCACGCAAACGCCAGGGCACATTCGCAATACACGCAATTCGGACGTCGACATAGGGCACGCGGTGGGGTGACGCACGCGGGACAGTAAGATTCGACAGAGCCTCATTATCCTGGCAGGTAACAAGGCACGACGAAAACACCGATCAACAGATCCATGATGCGTCGGCCGAGTCTCTCGAATTATCTCCCGGGTGTCCCAGTCTCCGCCGGCAAGTTGAGTATCCGATGATGACTATGGATTGAGTTACCGCCATTGTTGTACACGATCGCCGAGCGTGGGCGTCGCAAAATCGCAGACAGCCTTGCCGTCGCGCAACACCGCTGCGTACCGCACGACAGTCGGCAAAACGTCCGTGCGTGCTGGCTCATTTGGGTGCCGACTGTCCACCGCTCGTTGGCGCATGGGGGCGATACGTTCGCCGCTCGACGCTCGTGCGACACTTTCGGGCAATCACTGAGATCAGGCGCTACCATTCGCTTGTTCAGGTCGGAGTGGGCGAAATGATCTAAATCTGTGAGAACGAAACAATGCCGCGTAATTCTGGTGACGGCCACGGCGAGCTGAATGAAATCCGACTCCTCAAATTCTGAGCGGTCCGGCCTGAACCCTGATTCTCGATGACCACGGTCGGTGAGCACGCACGTGACTCCGGACCTGGGGGCGACCGTCGATTCTGCTCGTGAGTCGGCTGAGGCAGTCGAGCGAAGCCCGATGCCGAGGTCTTCTGATGCATGACTGACGCCCTGGGGGGCGACGGTGATTCCGGCGATGCGGTTTCTGATGGGGACGCTTCGGTCACGTGATGAGTGATTGGGAAGCGACGCTTGATGCTGATGTCGAGCCGGGGCATACGATTAAGGCTCCGGCGTCGGTAGCGAAGAAGCGTCGAGGGAGTCTTGACAGACGATCGCGTTTGAAGCGGCGTGAAGTCACTCAGAGTGCCGCCGAGGGAACTCGCTGAATCTGCAGAAGTTGCCGACGCTGACTACCAGATTGAAGAGCTGCTGGGTGAAGGCGGGATGGGTGCGGTTTACGCGGCTCGTCAGAAGTCGATGGATCGTCCGGTGGCGATCAAGGTGTTGAAGCCTCGCGCGGCTCGTCTGGCCAGTAGTCAGGACGCTTTTGTTTCTGAGGCCGTCATCACGGGGAAGCTTGATCATCCCAACATTGTGCCGATTTACGATGTGGGCAAGCAGCCGAACGACGCTTTGTTCTACGCGATGAAGCAGGTCGAGGGCGTCGAGTGGAAAGAACGCTTTGCTGACGAACACGGTGTCCGAGAATCTGGACATTCTGCTGCGGGTTGCGGATGCGATCGCGTTTGCTCACGCGCGCGGGATCATTCATCGCGATCTGAAACCAGCGAACATCATGCTGGGGCCATTCGGTGAAGTGCTGGTGATGGACTGGGGTCTGGCGATGCCGACCGAAGATCATCCCAGCCGTGAATCGTTTCCGACGCGCGAGCGGGTGGCACTCCTCACTACATGGCTCCGGAGATGGCCGACGGCACGGAGCGGGTTGACCGTCGCAGCGATGTTTACCTGCTGGGGGCGATGCTGTTTGAGATCGTGACCGGCAAGCCGCCGCACGCACTCGATTTACCGAAGGGAACTCGTCGGGAGCGAGTGCTGGCCGTTCTGGACGCAGTCGCGAACAACGTAATTGCTCCGACCGATGAATCAGGTGAGCTGCTCGACATCGCTCGAAAGGCGATCGCGACGGAACCGGCGACTCGGTATCAGACGCGTCCGAGTTTCAGTCAGCACTTCGCGAGTACCTGACGCATGAAGAGAGTATCGAACTTGGCGGCTCGCGCTGCCGAGCGGCTGGCGGCTGGTCGGCAAAGTGGCGAGTACACCGAGTTCAGCCGAGCATGCTTCGGCTTCGAGACAGCCTTGGAAGAGTGGCCGGAGAACGAACGAGCGGCGGAAGGCCTGAAAGAAACCCGGTTCGACTATGCGAAGACGGCTTTCGATCGAGGCGACCTGGACCTGGCGTTGTCCTTGATCGACGAGTCTGATTCCAAACAGAAAAAGCTGGGCGCATCGATTCAGCAGGCGATCGCGGATCGTGACGCTCGACAGCAACAACTCCGCAGGCTCCGTCGCATCAGTCTTGCGGCGAGTCTCACCGTGGCCGTGGTGGCAATCGGTGCCGCCATCTGGATCAATTCTGAGCGAACCAAAGCACTGATTGCCCAGCAGGAAGAGGCCGCTCAGCGAGAAGTCGCCCAACACAATGAACAGGAAGCTCAACAGCAACGTCAGGTCGCCGAATCAGAACGAAAGAAAGCGGAGATTGAGCGGCGACATGCGGAAGACGAGCGGCAGAAGGCTGTAGCGGCACAGATGGCTGCTCAGGAGAGTGAGCAGAAGGCGACGGCTGCCGAGGCTGAAGCAATGCAGGAAGCAGATAATGCCAGGCAGAGCCTCAAGGTTGCCGAACGCAATGCCTATGCCTCGGACATGCAGCTTCTCGGAGGGGCGTGGACTGAGGCGAATGTCAGCCAGTTTCTAAGCATTCTGGACCGTTACCGGGATCGCGATGACCTTCGAGGTCTTGAGTGGAATTACTGGGCACACCTTGCTGACGCCGGATCGTTCCAGTTGGCTGGTCACAATAGCAGAGTTACCGATGTTGCGTTCAGTCCTGATGGCACGCAACTGGCTTCAGCGGGGTGGGATTCCGTGATAAAGGTTTCTGACGTGGCGACCGGAAAGTTGCAGTTCATTCTCAAAGGGCACAGTATCGGTATCAACAGCGTGGCGTTCAGTCCGGACGGCACGCGACTGGCAACAGCAGCGAAGGATCGAACAGTAAAGCTGTGGGATATTGGCACACGGAAAGAAGTGCTGACGTTGAAGGGGCATACGAAAACCGTTAATTGCGCGAGATTCAGCCCGGACGGGGCGAGCCTGGTGTCGGCCAGCGACGATGGGACCATGAAGCTGTGGGATGTGGATTCCGGGAAGGAGAAGAGCACCATCAAATTGGATTCAGGTCCGGTTCGTAGCGTTGCCTTCAGCCCTGATGGGATGACGCTTGCTTCTGTGAAAGTTATCGCGCCTTCATCCCAAAGGACGTCTACACTGGAAGTCTGGAATACGACGACATGGCAGGTGACGGCCACGCTCCCAATGGTTATTAACTTTGCTGAGGGTGTGTCTTTCAGTCCGGATGGTTCACGACTGGCCATCGCAGGCAGTCGCTCTGTAAAAGTCCTGGACGCGGCCACGATGCAGGAGCTGATCAACTTGACAGGCGATGATGTTATCCGGTTCAACAGCGTGTCTTTCAGCCCCGACGGCTCTCGGTTGGTTTCGGCAGGGCTTGATAACACGGTAGCCGTGTGGGACGTGGAGACAGGGCAGAAGCAACTGAAACTGATCGGACATGCAAATCAAGTCATCTGTGCCTCGTTCAGTCCGGACGGCACGAAGCTGGCGTCAGGAGGTTATGATCGATCGGTAAGAGTGTGGAACGCGGTCATAGAGCCGGGGGAACTGACGTTCGAATTGTTGGAGCAAGGCGAGGTCAAAGGAGTCTCGTTGAGCCCTGACAGTACGCGACTGGTATCGGTGACCAACCGCGGCATCCTAAGAGTCTGGGACGTCGACGCTGGACAGAAATTGCTCGAACTAACAGGGCACACTGCACCAGCCAATGCCGTGTCATTCAGTCCTGATGGCACGCGCTTCGTAACTTGTAGCGGCGATGTTCGTCAGGGGTCGTCAGAAACTGAGCCGGGGCAAGTAAAACTATGGGATGCGACCACAGGACGCGAGATATTCACGTTGAACGGACATACTGGCCCAGTCACCAGGGTCACATTCAGTCCGGACGGATTGCGACTGGCTTCGGCAAGTTGGGACCAGACAATAAAGGTGTGGGATGTGGCAACGGGCGAGGAGATTCTCACACTAAAGATTGGCAAACAAACTGGAGTTTACGGGTTAGTATTCAGCTCGGATGGAACAATGCTGGCAGCCGCGGGTGTCAAAGCAACGGTGCAGATCTGGGACGCGCAAACTGGACTCGAAAAACTCACCGTAAAGGGAAACGTTCAAGACGGTTCAATTCATGGGTTGTCATTCGCTCCCGATGGTAAAACGATCTGCACGGCTCAAAGTTCGGGTTCTATCAGATGGTGGGATGTGGAAACGGGAGCCGAAATTCCAAGATCTACTGGCCACAGTGCCGGCGTAAGAAGCATTGCATTCAGCAGTGATGGGACGCGGTTGTTATCTGGTGGTCACGACGATCTTATCAAAGCATGGGAGGTGGCATCCGGGCGAGAGACGCTCACACTTAAAGGCCATACTCACCACTTAACCAGCCTGTCGCTCAGCGCTGATGGTACACGACTGGCTTCGGGAAGCCGGGATAAGACTGTGAAAATATGGGATATGCGACCGTGGACTCCCGAAATGCGAGTGCAGTCGCGATGCCGTGGATACCTGACAGTCCACCGTGAACGAGCAGAATCTCTCGAAGCCCTGCGAAGCTATATCCGCGACGACAAAACAATCAGCGAAGCAGTCCGTCAGCAGTGCCAGGACTGGGCTGAGCTGTTCTGGAAGAACCGGACTGGTGGTGGAAAGTGAGTTGATTCTGCTTGCTGTCTGCGCAGCACGCGACTTGCTCGGTTCAGACTGCATGATTTCTGCGCGAGCGCTGCGGGCATGCTGATCGGCTTTGGTGTTGTCGCCTTGCCATATTTGAGACGACCGCGATGCTCTCAGCCTTTCCGGGACAAACGACACGGAGTGTCGTGCCACAGTGGCTCCGCACTCTGTGCGGAAAGCCTGTCCGCATTGACCACAAGCATTGCTCATCCCAGTCACCCGCGCACCTGTCGCGGAAGTCAACGGCCTGCTGCTGGCGAGGGGCAAACGACACGGAGTGTCGTGCCACAGTGGCTCCGCAATCCGTGCGGAAAGCCCGTCCGCATTGACCACGAGCATTACTCAGCCGAGCCACCCGCGCACCTGTCGCGGAAGTCAACGGCCTGCTGCTGGCGAGGAAGGCTCTCTAAACGCCCCGTTAATACATGCCTGAAGAAAAACACACAATCAAGCATGAAGCACACAGCAGCTCGCCGTCGCAGAAATCGCTCACATAACGCACCATCACTTCGTACCTGGCGGGTGACTCTCCGCAATGCGTCGCACACGGATGCTGCGAAAGTAGAATACGCTGCCGGGATCGTGAGCCTGGATCGCGATCGCTCCGCCTTTCGGGTCTATCAGTCGTTTTGCTCGTGAGGCTGGGCGTTCGGCATTTGGTGGCTCGGTGTAGTCGTTGACTTTCTTTCCGTTCAGCCAGACTTCGATGTGCTTGCCATCGACTTTGAATCTCAGGGTGAACCATTTCGTTTCGTCGACCGGTGACTTTGCCAGATCGACCACTGCGTACAGACTGCCCGTCTTCCGTTTCTCTTTGGCCGTGCTGTTGAGCTGAACTTCGTAGCCCTTATTCAGGTACTTCCTGTTTCGAAGCTCGCGGTCGGTGTGGAAGAAGATTCCGGAGTTTGAATTTGGCTCGGCACGAACTTCGGCTTCCAGTTCGAAGTTAATAAAGGCGTCGTCTTTGGAATCGTCCCCCGTGTAGAACAGGTGAGACATTCCGTTGCGGCCGTGAACTTTCAGCAATCCATCGACCACGGAGAACGATTCTGGTTTTACATTCGCCTGCCACCCGGTCAGATCCCGACCATTGAACAATTCGATCCAGTTTTCACCCTGAGCCGGCAGAGGAACCTGCTTTCCAGTTCCCAGGTACGCGATCAAGTCACGCGTCTGAGTGAACGTCAGAGTCTTAAGCTGCCCCTCGGGCATCATCGAGACAGCAGACTTCCTGCGAACCTCGATTTCGGCAACCGGGATCACGATGTCGGACTCCGGCGTTGAAATCGTGATCGCCGCGTTCGTTTCAGACTTCACCAGGCCAGTCACGACTCGACCGGACTCCGTCTGAACAACTTCCATCTGAAAGTCACGCGATATCTGAGCGTTCGGATCGACCAGGTTCTCCAGCAGGTAATCGAGGTTGTTTCTCTGCGCCCCCGTGATGTCCGGCCCGACCTTTCGCCCATCACCGAACAACTGATGACAGTTCGCGCAGAGCTTCGTAAACACATCCCGACCGGCACTGAGGTCTCCGTGCGTTAGCTCGTGCGGCGTCAGTCGTTGCTTAAATCCCGCAATCCGGCGGGCACGATCACGCGGCGTCGCTCGAACTTCACCCCACACATCATTCATGCGAGCGGTCAGTCGAGCATCTCCCAGGTTCCGAACCTGTCGAGCGGTGAAAGCCGGCACGTCGGACCGGGCAATTCGTATGGCTGCAATCTCGTCCAACAAGGCACCGGCCCAGTCTTTTCGTGATGCCAGTGTCTGAATGGCCTGCTGACGAGCGGCGTCTGGCATCCTGCTGTACTGCTCAAGGATCGTCTTCACGGTTTCGGGATGCTGGTACTCCGCGAGACCTCGCAACACGTTGGGAAGCACAGCCTCATCATCGATCAGGCTCAGCAGTACCGTCGCGAAGCCAGCAACCTGACTCGCCACGAGCGAATCGATAGCCACCGTTCGGTCAGCGAGTTTCGCGGACCGATCTGCAGCCACTGACCTCAACTGTTCAATCGCCGACTTGTCGTCAAAGATCAGTGCCAGTTGAATCGAACGTCGTCGAACATCCTCGTTCTCGCTGGTTTGAAAACGAGCGTAGCGTTCCTTCCAGTAAGGCGGCATGTCGACGCGGCGTCGGCCTTCGAGTCCTTGCAGAATCCCACTCAGGACGTCGCTCTGTGCGGCAGCGTCTCTTGACCGTGCGAGTACTTCCCGCAGCCCTTCTGATCGGGCCTCGTCGGAGCTCAACGAGGCGATTCGCCGTGCCCCGTTACGTCGCAGTGTTGAGTTCTTCGAGGTTGCCGCCAGCGACGCGAATCTCAACGGATCATTGTGAACCAGTGGCTCGGCCCCGTACCACAACATTAGCGGAATGTTCGCATCGAAATTGTCGTCAGCATGTTCTGACAGCGGTTCAAGAATCCACCACCGGTCCTCAAAGCTCACTCTCTGCAACGAACTGGCAAGGTAAAGTCGAACGAGAGCCGACGGCTCAGTCACCGCGAGCTTTGCCAGACTCTGCGATGCCGCGATCGATAACTCGGCACTCTGCGAAAGATCGTTCGTGACCAATGGGTTTTGACTCGATTTTTGCAACCGGTTCTCCACAAGCAACTGAATCGCCCAGGCACGCACATGCTCGCTCGGGTCTTTCAGATGTTTCAGCAAGGCCGCTTCGTCGAGGCCGCCCATTACGTGAAGAGCCCACAACGCTCGCAACTTTCGTGGTACGTCGGACGCGGTCTCAAACATCGACCGCAGATTCGTCACCGCCTCCCTAAGATCAACTCCCGCGGCCGCACGTTCCTGCAGAATTCGACGAGCGTGACGAACCATCCAGTCGTTGCGATGCGACTGCAGCTCGACCAACCGCTCGTTCGTCGCGGTTGCAAGGTGCAACTTCGGCCTGTGAGGAGTGCCGTACGTAATCCGATAGATTCGTCCGGTGTGTCGTTGAGTATTGCGGACACTGTGACACTCGCCCGTGTCGGACCAGTCGATCACGAAGACGCTGCCGTCGGGGCCGTACTGCAGAGTTACTCCCATAAACCACGAGTCGCGAGACCTCATGATGTCCGGGCCGTGCGACGCCAGATAGCCGGAACCAGACCGCCTCAGGATGTCATTGTTAATTCGCTTTCCGTGAATGTTGTTTGTGAAGACGGTGTTGCGGTAACGCTCCGGCCAGTTGTCGCCGAGGTAGATCATCGTCCCGCAATGAGCATGTCCGCCGCCGGCCGCGTCTTCGGCTTCCGTGCCCGCGCCGTCGCGATAGTTGGCGGTTCCGGTGTAGTGAAGATGGTCGGCGATCGTCGGAATTCGTTCGTAAGCAAACTCGCTGGACTTTCGATTCCGCCAGGGTTCGTAATGAGCTCCCGGAATCACATGAAACAGGTGAGGGTTCACGCAGTTCGTGATGAATGCCTGCCCGTGATCATTCCAGTCGATGCCCCACGGATTCGTTGTGCCGTCGGCGTAAGGTTCCCAGATGTGGCGAACCGGGTGATAGCGATAGACGCCTCCGTCAAAACGAACTCGCTGATCGTCGGCCGTGCCTGGCTTACCGATCATCGACCAGTTGGTCCGCCCGTGCGTTCCGTAGAGCCAGCCGTCCGGCCCCCAGGCAAAACCATTCGCCAGATTGTGAGCGTTGGCGTGAGTGCCAAACCCGTCGAGCAAAACTTCAGGTTTCCCGTCCGGTTTGTCATCGCCGTTTCGATCCGGAATGAAATACAGGTTCGGCGGCGACATCACCCACGCTCCGCCGAACCCAACTTCAATGCCGGTCACGTAGTTGAGCTGGTCGTAAAACACCGTTCGCTTGTCGTGCCGACCATCGCCGTCGGAGTCTTCGAAAATCACGATCCGATCGCCAGCCTTCGTCCCCTTATTCGGATAGTTGTACGCCTCAGCCACCCACAGCCGACCTCGGTCATCAATCGAAAAACCGATCGGCTGCTTCACGTCGGGTTCGGAAGCGAAGACCGTCACCTTGAACCCGTCAGGAACAACCATCGTCCGAGCTGCTTCCTCGGCAGGCAGAGGTTGTGCTACGTCCTGTTCAGCGGCGTGAGCAGCGCTGACTCCCAAGCCAGGCATCAGCAAACCGATCAGGGCAACTGTGAGTGCTGGAGTAGTTGTCCGAACGAAAATCGTGTCTCGCATGTTGGCTCACGTTTCAAGAGTGGCTCTGTGAATTGTGCTCACACATGATTTCAGCCTGAGCCGATACCTGCAATGAGACGCCTGATCCAACACCCGCGATTCACGCCGACAGCCAGTTCGTGATACGATCGAGCGATCGGAAACGTTTCTCACGACCACGAGGCAGCGGATTCAATGAGCAGTCAACCTGCCGGCACCCCACCCCAGACAAACACATTCTCTCGACGCGGCATGCTTCAGGCCGGAGCGATCGGGACAATGGGCCTGTCGATGGCCGATGTCTGCGCCCTGCGAAGTCAGGCTGCACGGTCCGGCGACGGCAGTCCCGCTTCTCCGAAGGCTGTGATTTACCTCTTCATGACCGGAGGTCCGTCGCAGCACGACACATTCGATATGAAGCCTGACGGACCGGCCGAATACAAGGGCGAATTCAGTCCGATTCAGACTCGAACGCCCGGCACCGAAATCTGCGAGCACATGCCGATGCTCGCTCAGCGCAGCGAACACTGGTCGCTCGTCCGATCGCTCACACACACCGACAGCGGCCACGACCGTGGCACCTACGTCATGCTGACTGGCCGGTGCGATATCCCATCAACCTTCCGGTCAAGCCTGCCGCAAGGATCAGACTGGCCATCGATCGCCGCCGTCGCCGGAGCATCAACGCAACGCCGTCAGAATCTACCGACCAGCGTTGTGCTTCCCGAAAAGATTTATCATTCGAACACGGGAGTGTACCCCGGGCAGTTTGCCGGGTTGCTCGGCAGTCAGCACGAGCCGTGGATGATCGAAGCGACCGACAAACCTCACGCCTACCACTCTTACTCCGGAGCGTTTCCGCAGTACCTCTTCAATCTGCACAAGGGCGAACCGTCCGACAAACGCGACTGGCGATTCGAAGTTCCGCATCTGTCGCTGCCCGAGGGAGTGCTCAACGATCGATTCAAACGGCGACGCGATCTGCTCGGCATCGTTGAAACTCAGCAGAAGGCTCTGGCCGAACACGCATCCGCCAGAAAGTACGATCGCGATTCCGAAGCAGCCATCACCATGATGACCGACTCAAAGGTCAAAGCGGCTCTTGATGTCCGGTCGTCCGATCCGAAAACGCTTGAACGTTACGGCGACAACTCGTTCGGCTGGTCACTGCTGATGGCTCGGCGACTGGTCGAAGCCGGCGTGAACACGGTGCAGGTCAACCTTGGAAACTTCGGAAGCTGGGACCTTCACGGCAACAACTTTCCGCTGCTCAAGGATTATCTGTTTCCGCCGACCGACCGGGCAGTCTCGGCGCTACTGGACGATCTCCACGAAAGCGGCATGCTCGACGACACGCTCGTCGTCATGGCTGGCGAGTTCGGCCGAACTCCAAAGATCACGCACATCGCAAGAAACATTTACAAGCTGCCCGGCCGCGATCACTGGGCGCCTCTGCAATCGGTTCTGTTCGCCGGAGGTGGAGTCCAGGGAGGACGCATCATCGGTTCGTCCGACAAAGACGGAGCGTACCCGGCCAGCGATCCACAAAAACCCGAGAACTTTGCCTCGACCATTTACCACGCCCTGGGAATTCCCCGCGAAGCCGTCTGGCACGATCTCTCAGGCCGCCCCAACCACGTTTACCTCGCCGATCCAATCGAAGGACTGTTTACCTGACGTCATCTCTCCAGTTACCACTTTGATATTTCAGGCGAGCGGTCTGCGCAAGCCGCCTGACAGACAAGTTACGATGCAAACCCGGCGAGCTTACGCCAGCCGCTCGCCTACAGTTTGAGACACACTTCATGCTCCCTATTTTCGGCAGTCCCAAGTCATTCTGCAGCGGAGTCAGTCGGCGAGACCTGCTCCACATCGGCGCCGCCGGAGCGTTCTCTCCGTTGCTGGGCGATGCAATGCGTGCCGAGGCTGCTACAGCATCCGGAAGTGCGGCTCCAGCAGCGCGAGCGAAGTCTGCGATCTTCATCTTTCTGTTCGGTTCTCCCCCTCAACACGAGACGTTCGATCCAAAACCGGAAGCGGCCGCGGAAATTCAGGGCGAGATGCAGGCCATTCCCACGTCGTTGCCAGGTTTGAACATTGGAGAAGGCCTCCCGCAAACGGCTCAAATTGCCGACCGTCTGACGGTCGTCCGATCAATGACTCATGCCTACCCGATCCACTGCTGCGCTTACGTCATGTCCGGCATGCCAACTTACAGCATCCCACTGGAAACGCAGCCACGATCCCCCGAACACTGGCCGTACATGGGCTCGGTCGTCGACTACCTGGATACGCAACGCAGCGGCGTTCGCATGCCGAACCTCCCGCGAAACATCGGCGTCCCATGGCGATTCTGTTCCCGCGGAAGTTCTTCGAACCAGGCTGGTCCCTATGGAGCGTTCCTGGGCAACGGCTTCGACCCATTCTGGACGGATTTTTCCGGCAAGGGCACGACCGTCGTACCAAAGTTGAACTCCGGTCAGAAAGAGGACGTACTGGATCCACACGGCGGCATCGAGCCATCCGGCCGCTTCAGTCTGGCTGCAGGTTGTCAACTGCCGCAGGAAATCACGTCCCGTCGCTTCGACGCTCGGCGACATCTTCTGGGCCAGTTCGACAACTCACGAGCAAACATCCAGCGACACGCAGAATCGACGAACTGGGACGACCACCAGCAGCGAGCGTTCTCCCTGATCGGCTCCAACGGCGTTCGCGAAGCTCTTGACGTCCACAAAGAATCCGCGGCCCTGCGCGAACGATACGGCATGACGCTATTCGGCCAGTCGTGCCTCGCCGCACGACGACTCGTAGAAGCCGGCGCTCGATTCGTCACCGTCTTCTGGGATCCTTTCGGCCCGCACGGAGCGTCGGTCTGGGATACCCACTCAAACCACTTTCCTCGCCTGAAGAACTACCTGCTGCCAGTGTTCGACCAGACTTATTCAACGTTGATCACAGACCTCGACGAACGCGGCCTGCTGGACGAGACGATGGTGCTTTGCACGAGCGAACACGGCCGCACCCCAAAGATCGACTCCAAACCACCCGGCGCCGCCCGTCATCATTGGTCGAACACTTACTCTTCCGTCTTCGCTGGCGGGGGCTTCGCACGAGGCCGCGTTGTCGGCCGGTCAGACGCCATCGGCGGAGACGTCGCGGAGACACCAGTCTCCCCCAAAGACATGCAGGCAACCGCGTACCACTTGCTCGGTTTCCCCGAAACAGCAACCGTCCCCGACCAGGCATCGCGACCACACCCCATCGCCGGAGACGGCCAGGTCCGTACCGAACTAATCGGCTGATTCCGCGTCCGTCGGTCGACACTCACGGCGATGCCGCTCTGCAAAACTCTCGATATCTTCGGCGTTACTGAATCGGTGAAAACAAGACAATTTGAGCTGCGAACCAGGCCATTCAGCGGACTATCATCCGCTGAATGGCCTGGCACTTAGACTGATGGAGGATTTCACGCATGGCGTCTTGTTATGGCAAACTATGCATGCTCATCGCGATCCTGCTGGCCGGCTGCAACCAGAATGCGAGCAACCCGGGAGATCAGATCGGCCAGAGGAAACTCTCTCCTAAGCCTGAGCTGAACCTGCCAGACTCAGCGACGACGACTGAGTTGATTGACGCGCTGGTCACCGTTTCGCAACCCGGTGTTGGATACACGGGTGGCTCTTCAGGGACGGAGTTTCTGCCTTATCAGGGGACCAGGACAGTTGGAATCGTCCTGCTTGGTGCCGGTTACACATCAGGATCCAGCAACCTGCGTCAGATCGTCAAAAGAGGCGCTGCGGTCGTACCTGAGCTGCTGAAGCATATCGACGACGACCGTCCGATCAACATGCAGTCCATGTCGGGAATGATGTGGATGGATTTCACCGACGAATATGACTTTAACCGTCGACTTCGTAGCTCACCGCCGGAAGGTGTCAACTTCGACAAGTTTCTTGCGAACAGCGAGACCGCCCCGCGAAAACATGCCATCACTGTGGGCGATCTTTGCTTCGTAGCCCTCGGGCAGATCGTAAATCGAAACTTTTCGGCCGTCCGCTACCAAGCAACAGGCGGTCTCGTGGTAAATTCGCCGACGTACTCTGAGTTGTTACGCAAAGTCATCTTGGCCGACTGGTCGAAGTTCACCGCCGATCGGCATCATCGCATGCTGGTCGACGATTTCGCTTCGGCAGATCACGAGTTCAGACGAATCGGAGCGTACCAGCGGCTGGCGTACTATTATCCGGACGCCGTTGAAGAACTCGTGCTTACAGAACTTTCAATGCCCACGTTCAACGTATTTACGGTCGAATCTTTCTGCCGGGAAACTTTGTACAAGACACAAACCCTCGACGCGCAGAAACTGAAGTATGAGGAATTTATCCGCGAGCATGGCGATGCCTTCGCAGCTGGAGTCATGGACCAGTTATTTCACGACCTAGCCTGGGGTTGGACTGCGGACACTTCGCCGGAGGACACTCCGTACAAGGGGCATCCCCGTAAGTTGCTGGTACACTTATTTCAGCAACCTGAAGATGTCGACATTGCGGATCAGCCAATTCGAGACGTGCCCTCGGCCAGCGAGCGTGCCCGTTTAATCGGCGCGTTAGTTCACGATCGCAGTCAGCGGATCGGCGACGTCGTCATGCGACAATATGAGCAGTCCCCAGACGAAGAATATTTCGCGTCTAATTGTCTGCGATGCCTCGCGAACCGTGGATACGGCGAGTTCCTGGTTAAGCAACTCGACAACATCAACCTGACCGAGTTCAGAGCGAAGTCTCTCCATCTGGAATACATGCGGGCCATCAGCACGTCCGCGGATGAGATTGTACGCGCCAGACTTTTCGAAATCCTGAAGACAACGACGAACCCGGCTTATTTCATCGTGGCTCTTCCATGCGCTGATGATTCTCAGCGGGAACGGGTATTCGAGTTAGCCATCAGCGTTCTGGAAGGATTACCGGCCGATACGGATTACGGACAGTCGCTGCTCACGATGATCGGCGACCGGTATCCGGAGAAAGCTGAATCGGTCTACAAAACATTCCTGCAGACAGGCAGCGCGAAGCGCGCGGACACGATCTGCAAGGTCTTATGGTACGGAAAGCCAATTTCTGTCGCAGTCCTTTCGCCACTGCTGGACGATAAGCGACCGCTCCCTGATTTGACGGTACCGATACGAGTTTGTGACCGCGCCGCCGAAGCCATCAGCAACACCACCGACGACATCTCATTCGACAGCAGCTGGAGCATCGCCGCAAAGGACAAGAACATCCTTTTAATAAAACAATACTCCGAACAACACACTCGATAGAGCTCGTACCGAAATCGATTACGCAATCACGTCGTGAATGACGTGCCCGTGGACGTCGGTCAGACGAAAATCTCGGCCCTGGTAGCGGAAGGTGAGACGTTTGTGGTCGATGCCGAGCAGGTGCAGGATCGTGGCGTTGAGATCGTGGATGTGCATCGTGCCGGGCGTCCGGGTCTCTTTGCTCGGCTGCGGATTCAGCGGGACACCGTCTGAGTCGGCGATATTGTAGCCGTACTCGTCGGTGTGCCCGTAGGTGATACCCGGTTTGATTCCGCCGCCGGCCATCCAGGTCGTGAAGCAGCGAGGGTGGTGATCACGGCCATAGTTTTCCTTCGTGAGATTTCCCTGGCAGTAGACGGTGCGGCCAAATTCTCCCCCCCAGACGACCAGTGTGTCTTCCAGCATGCCTCGCTGCTTGAGATCTCGAATCAGTGCCGCGCTGCCTTGATCGATGTCTTTGCACTGCGACCCGTGTTCGCGTGGAAGTCCGCCATGAGCGTCCCAGCCTCGGTGGAAGATTTGGATGTTCCGCACACCTCGTTCAGCAAGTCGGCGAGCGTTCAAACAACAAGCGGCGAACGTGCCCGGTGTTTTCGCGTCGTCCCCATATAGGTCGAACGTCTCTTTCGTTTCGCTCGACAGGTCCATTAACTCCGGTACCGAAGTCTGCATGCGATAAGCCATTTCGTGCTGGCGAATGCGGGCGACGATTTCCGGATCTGCGAACCGCTTGTACTGCTCGTTGTTCAGGGCCGCGAGAGCGTCCAACTGAACGCGCCGGTCACTGCTCGAAACTCCGGCCGGATTGCTGAGATACAGAACGGGGTCTCCCTGGCTACGCATCAGCATCCCCTGGTGGTCGGACGGCAGAAATCCTGGACCCCATAACCGGTTGAACAGACTCTGTTCCGGATGATTCGTCCGAGCGTGCATGACGACATAGTGCGGAAGGTTTTCGTTCATGCTGCCCAGGCCGTAGCTCAGCCACGCCCCCAGGCTTGGCCGCCCCGGGATCTGGCTGCCGGTTTGAATGTAGGTGATGGCCGGATCGTGATTGATAGCTTCCGTAAACGTGCTGTAAGTAACGCAAATGTCCTTTGCCACGCTGGCCATGTGCGGCAGCAGCTCGCTGACCCACAGCCCTCGATCGTTGTTGTCGTGTTTCGTGAAGCGATATTTCGTCGGACAGATCGGCAGACCGCTTTTCTGGTTGGCCGTCATGCCGGTCACTCGTTGCCCGTTGCGAACTTCCGGCGGCAACTGCTGATTGAACTTCTTCGTGAGACCGGGCTTGTAATCCCACAGGTCGAGATGACTGGGGCCTCCGCTCATGAAGAGGTAGATCACGCGTTTGGCGGTTGGGGCGTGATGAGTTGCCGGCAAAACTCCGCGACGAGCACCATGCGACTCCTGAGCCATCAGTTGCCCAAGTGCTGCAGTGCCCAGCCCCAAAGCCGCTCGGCCAAACAACTGCCGCCGCGTGACCATCAACTCGTGTTCGCGTATTGGGTTTTCGTTTTGCATAACAACCACGCTGTGTTGTGAATATGGCGACTGAAAGTCGATCAGAATCTTTAATAAAGCAAAATCGCGACGTCACTTGCCAGGACAGTCACCGCGACCTGCGTCCACGCTGCAAGCTCGGCAGGATCAAGCTTGTCGTTGCGAGACGCTTCACCTTGAGAGAGCAAGGCCATCGCATCTTCTGGCGTTTCGGAAAACCGCTGCTTCATGTTCTTCAGGAGGCCAAGACAAACGCGAGATTCCATCGAACCTGGCTGACGGCTGGCGAGCAATTCGAACAGTTGATCGAGGCGAGCCTTGTCCGAGTTCGAATTAAGCAGCAAACGCTCGGCAAGTTTTCGTGCCATCTCGATGCGCTGCGTTTCGTTAAGCAGCCCAAGCGACTGTAGCGAAGTGTTTGTACGCGACCGCCGAACGCAACTTGACTCACGGTCCGGAGCGTCAAATAACGTCATCATTGGATGAGGGCTCGTCCGCTTCCAGTAGACATAGAGGCTTCGTCGGTACAGCAACTGCCCTTTATCCGCGACATAATTCTTTGTGTTACTGGCCGGGTGCGCCAGTGCCTTCCACATTCCGCCAGGCTGGTACGGCTTCACCCCTTCTCCGCCCATTGCTGGGTCGAGCAACCCACTCGCCCACAGTCCGATGTCCCGCAAAACTTCTGCATCCAGACGAAAACCCGCCCCACGTGCAAACAACAGATTCTCAGGATCAGAAACATCATCACGCCATGCCGAGCTTTGCCGAAACGCTCGGCTGGTCACCATCAGCTTGAGCATGTGCTTGAGGTTCCAGCCCGAATCCTGCAGTTCGACGGCCAGCCAGTCGAGTAGTTCAGGATGCGTCGGTTGTTGTCCCTGCAGCCCGAAATCTTCCGGCGTGCGCACAAGTCCTTCGCCGAAGACTCGTTGCCAGACTCGGTTGATCAGAACTCGAGAAGTCAGCGGATGCTCACGCGAGGTCAGCCACTGCGCGAGTCCCAATCGATTGCGCGGTGCCTCTTCCGGGAAATTGCCCATCACTTTGAGAATGCCCGGGTGAAGCGGAGCACCATCCGGCAAGTTGTACTCGCCGCGTTTCAGAACATGTGTCGCGCGCGGTTTTGCGAGATCCTGAGCAACGAGAGTTGTCGTGAATGCGGCTTCCGATTTCTTAATCCGGCTCTGCAGATTGGCTGCCTTTTCCGTGAGCTTGAATTGCGAACCAGCACTTTCAGGATCAGCAAGCATCGTCAGTCGTTCCGCATCCGAACTCTCCAGCCATTTCGAAAGAGCCTTGCCTTCCAGCGAATTGTTCTGTTCAAGCTGGTTATATGCCTGACGGATCAAACTGCCCCTCTTCTTCAGCAGAACAGACCACTCATTCCATGCCACCTGATCCTTCGGCGTTCTGGCAACAGGCCCGTACTCATACTTGTTGCCGTCCATCGATGGCTCGGCCGTGCTGTTGAAAAACGCCAGCAGCCGGTAGTACTCCGTCTGAGGAATCGGGTCGTACTTGTGAGTGTGGCATCGGGCACAAGTCAAAGACATACCCAGAAAGACGGTGCCCAGAGTTTCGACACGGTCAAAATTGTTCTTCATTTGAAACTCGGCCGGAATCGCTCCGCCTTCGCCTGTCGACGGATTCAGGCGGACGTAACCCGTTGCAATTCTCTGCTCAAGAGTCGGATCGTTCAGCAGATCACCGGCAAGCTGCCATGTGATGAACTGATCGAGCGGCAGGTTCCGGTTTAACGTCCGCACAACCCAATCCCGGTACGGATAGATGCCGCGCCGATTATCCAGATGCAACCCGTGAGTGTCACCGTACCTGACCGCGTCCAACCAGTATCGTGCCTGATGTTCGCCGTACCGCGGACTGTCGAGCAATTCATCAACGAGCTTCTCGTAAGCGTCAAACCGATTGTCACTAAGAAAGCGTTCAAGTTGTTCCGGCTCCGGCGGAAGACCGGTCAGTGTCAGAGCAACTCGCCGGGCAAGCGTTCGTCGATCTGCTTCCGCTGCGAAACTGACGTTCTTCTGTTTCATCCTGATCAGGAGGAAAGAGTCAATCTCGTTCCGAATCGATGGAGCGTCGATCGGCGGCGATGCCTTTTGCGGCGGAACGAACGCCCAGTGCATCGCATATTTTCCGCCTTGTTTTACCCAACGGGTCAATACATCTCGTTCGGCTGGAGTCAGTTGTTTCTCGGCATCGGCCGGTGGCATTGGCTCTTCGACTGAAGTGATTCTTGCCAGCAGTTCACTTTGTTCCGGTGATTTCGGGTTAATTGCCTGATAGCCACTGCGAATTTCGGTCGCCGCTTCGACTGTGTCGAGCCGAAGCTGCCCTTCGTCGTTCGAATCGGGACCGTGGCAGACGAAACACTTGTTGGACAGGATCGGCAGCACATCTCGTGCGAAATCGACAGATGCCACGTCTCCTTGCCTTTCCGCTGTCTTAAGTTCGTTTATCCCTGCAACGATCAAGACTGCGGTGAAAGAGACCGTGACAACGCGACAGCAACTCGAATGTAAACACTTCATGGTGCAATCTCTTGCGGCTGAATATCGAATAAGTCTTTGCAGAGTGCGAACTGCCCACCACCAATCATTGCCCGGTGAGCGGTGCCCACCCTAGTTCTCTACTGGCGGGAAGAATCGGTGCTTTCCGCGGCGAGCGGCCTCGATCGACTGCTTCGTGTCTTGAGCAATTCCCGGATCCCCCTGCACAGCCATCCAGCGATCGAGTTCCTCGCTTAGCCGGTTCTGAACATCAGCGTGCTCCTTCAATCCCGCGAGGTTCGACAACTCCGCAGGATCGTCCGCCGTCCGGTAAAGCTGCTCGGCCGGACGACGCATGTACCGCTTCACCAGATCGTAAGTCCGAGCGTTCGAGTGGCTGTCCCAGACCCATGTTGCCCAGTACGGATTGTTCAGGGCTGCCCTGCCCTGCAGCCCCATGAGATGTTTCTCGATGTACAGCTCGTCGGGCGTCAGATTTCTGATGTATCGCCACGTGCCGTCAGTGACCGTGCGGATTGGATACGCAGGACCTTCGGGAATGTTGTTGTGCATGCCGTAAACATATTTCCGTTCCGAGTTGTTCTCGCCGCGCAGAACTGGCAGAAAACTCATCCCGTCCAAGGCGAAACCAGGTGCAGACTCACCAGCCAGATCGAGCAACGTCGGCAGCACATCCGCGTACTGCACCAGAGCATCCGTTCGTTTGCCGACGGGCGTGACGCCGGGCAGCCGAGCGATCAACGCGGTGTGCAGCCCCGTATCCCAGTTCGTCCATTTACAACCGGGAAACTGAGACCCCTGCTCCGACGTAAACAGAACCAGCGTGTCGTCGCTGCGTCCGGACTTGTCGAGCGTTTCCAGAATCTCGCCGACCTGCCCATCCATGTAAGTGATTTCGGCGAGGTAGCTCGCAAAGTCCTGCCGAGTTCGCAACGTGTCAGCGATGTGCGGAGGCAGCTTGATCTTCTTCTGCGGATACTGTGAAACGTCGCCCATCACCCACGGAACATGCGGCTCGACCAGAGCAACGACAAGGCAAAACGGACTGTCGGCATCGCGAGTCACGAACTCCTTCAGCGACGTAAGGTCATGCTCGTTCGTCGGATTTCGAACGCAACTTGGATCAAACCCGCCGACCTTTTCAAAAGGAAACGCCGACTTGGGCTTAACGTGCACCTTGCCGGCAATTCCGACTCGGTAGCCGAACTTACCAAGATGCTGCGGCATTGATGTCGTTTCAGGACGACTGGCGGAGTGATTCCAGGCACAACCATTCTGCATCGGATACTGCCCAGAAAAAAGCTCAGCACGACAAGGCTGACACATCGCCGACGAAAGATACGCCTTGTTAAACGTCAGCCCTTCCGCAGCCAGCCGGTCAATATTCGGAGTCTTCGCGTTCTGGCCACCGTAAAGAGGCAAATCACTGAACGTACAATCGTCCGCCATAATGATCAGAACATTCGGCTGATCCGCAGCATCGCTCTCGCCCGTAGCAGCCACTGATAGCACAACTGCAGCCGCCATTAAAAACACTGATCGCATTTGATTTCCCTGCAAGTTTTCAAAAAGGATCGATTCAGCTCTTCGCAATGGAATTCAGACCATAAACGCCGCCCTGCACTCACCTGATCTGACAATTACCGATCATTGAACGACATCCGCAATCGAAACGTGTTTCCTGATCAGATTGCCGCCTCCATCGATGACCATGATACGGAAACCAGTCGTATTCCTGTTAATTCCTGGATCCACGACTTCCCTGACGGTTTGTTGCTTGCCCCGAAGAGCCTTGCCGAACAGAACATGCGTCGCCGCATCGAACCGTGCGACGACCAATGCCTTCAGCTCAGTTTCGTCGGAAACTTTGATCTCAAACACGAATCGACCGGTTGGAGTTCGAGAAATCTCTGCATCTGCTTTCGGAGGATCGTAGTCGTCGAGATTCGGATCTGTCGCCAGGTACCGAGAAGACATCAGCAGACGACCGTTGTCGACAGAAAAACCGGCCCGCTTTGATCGCGGTGCCGAAGGATCAAAGTTGAATCGAATGTTTCGAAATCCACCGCCCATGATATTGACCGCCGAGTTGCGGTTGTCGTGCGGCAGACCCAGCGCGTGGCCGAGTTCATGGGCTACTCCACCGAAGCCGTTCTCCACAAATTGAAACACGGGTGAATTGCTGCCGGGAACGCCGAACGACCTTCTACCGGGAACGGGTGTCTTGTCGAAAAACAATCGCCGTTGCTCTGCGACAGAAGTCGCACAGAACTTGTCCTGCAGAATCCAGCCAGAGTAGGCGGCGATTCCGCCTTCGGGAGAGATGACACCAGCTCGCGCTATGTGACCCGGCCAGACATCGTCTGCAGGACCAGTTTCCCACGTTTCCGGAATGATCAGCGTCGTTCGGCGAGCCGGATCGTACAGGTTCTGTTTGACGTAGTCCGACAGCCGTTTCAATTGAGCCGCATCGTTCAACGGGCCTTCGTTATAGAATGCGGCGGGTTTGTCCGCTCGCACAAGATGAACGCGAGGCTCCTCACCGTCACGTTCAAACGGCAGCTCCTTCATTCGCAATCGTCTCAGAGAAGGGCTGGATCGATAAAGTTCTTCGACATAAGCCAGTACCACACGGATCTTCGCCTCGTAGTTCGGGATTGGCTCACGATCTGATGGCACAAAGTAGATGACCCGAATCTTATAGTCGTCAAAATCGACCGCGTTCGCTGGTAAAGCATCTCGCCCGACCCAACGACCTTTGGCATTCCAGCGTTTCCACGGCCCGTCCGTTCCCTTACGAAGTTCTCCGGACGTGTTGAAGATTTTTGTCCAGAGACCGTTCGTCGGATTTCGCAACTTAATAAATTCATCCGTCCGTTCTTCTTCGACATTGAGCACCGTCGTCGAATTACCGAGATGGACGATCCATTTTTTCGCCCCGACGTGAGTGAACCAGGATTTCCCGTATCCGCCGGTGTACTCCCAAACAGATCGATCATTGTCTGCAGGTTGATTTGCACGTACGTCTGCCAACCCACAGAAAACGGCCACCGTGAAGACAACGGCAAGAATTCTCTGAATCGATTCGTTACGAAACATGACTGGCCCATTCAATACGGATACGCTGCTGGAGTTGAAACGCGGACAAGCCCGCAATTACCGGTACTCACCGAGACTGTTGAAGCAACCACTTATAAAGTTGCGGGTTGTCGTAAGTCTCGGTCCATGAGTCATGTCCGGCATCGGGATAGACCGTGAACTTCGGATCAAACCCAGCCTTCTGCAAAGCCGTGACCATTTTCTCCGATATCTCGAAAGGTACGGCTGTGTCTTTGACTCCGTGAAAGACCCAAGTTGGCAGGCCGGCCAGCCGCTCGCCCCATGTTCGGTCGCCACGGCCGCATATCGGGACGATGGCCGCGAAGCGTTCTTTCGATTGAGCCGCCCAGCTCCAGGTCCCCTGCCCGCCCATACTCAGTCCGGTCAGATAGATTCTTTCAGGATCAACCTTCAACCGCTCCTGCAAATCGTCGAGCAGCCCGTCGAGCACGCTCGGTTGCCAGCGTTGAAACTTCGGGCACTGAGGTGACACCACGATGAACGGAAACTTCTGACCCGCGTCAATCAGCTTCGGCGGCCCGTGCTTCTTGACCAGCTCCAGGTCGTCGCCGCGTTCGCCAGAGCCGTGCAGGAACACCAGCAAAGGCCACTGTTTCTGTTCTTCATAGCCCTCAGGCAGAGACAGCAGATACTTCACCCCGACGGTCACTTCACCATCGTACTGAACGCTCTGCTGACGCGAGGTTGCGGACTGGTCAGCAGCATGTGCCGCAGCCGCAAAAACCAAAATCGCAGCCGTTAGAACCGCATGAAGATACCTGTGCGTCATTGAGCTCGACTCCGAAAATTTCCAATTGGTTGCGTACCGAGGAACTCGACCGAATGCCTCGTGCACGACACGTCAAGATAACGCTTCGGAAGGTTTCTGCCACATTTCGGAAGAGTTTTCGCAAACAGCGCGAACCTGTTTCAGCGGACGCGTCTCTCAAGGCCTCAAACGACGTTGGCCAACTCTGTCACCGCTGACGGCTATCCCATCCGACAATCACTCACAACAGACTTCAATCGGAGCGGTCAGATGTCCGACGACAAACGACTTCTGCGACAACTCAAACGCTCGATCAAACAATCGGGGAACCGCAAGCGCCGTCGCTTCCTGAAAGACGTCTCTGCAGACCCGGACGGGTTCGATCTGGGTGACGACTCGTCCGCATTCATGAACGAACGCCGCCAGCGACGCCGCGCAGACACACGCTTTGATCGTGAAGACGATGACTCATAACCTGAGCCAGGACTGCCGTTTCAATTCTTCGTCGCGGATTGGTCATCCGAAACGAATGCGCCGACCGGGTAACCGGCTTCGTAAGAGACGACGTACTCACCGCCCGTGACCGGGTACACAACCGAATCTCGTCTTTCAAAATCCGATGGGGTCATCCGCCTGCGAGACGTCTCGACATGACCGGCTTCTAAATACTTTCCGGCAACCTTGAAGACGATCTCCGTACGGTTGCCCAGAGCGTGCCCGCTACTGGTAAATACTTTGCCGTCGAGGTCATCCTTCGCGATGAAATGCGGTTCGACGTCAAGCCCCGCTGCCTGCATGTTCGCTACCAGCTCCTGCTTCTCTTCAAAACGGCACGTTCTGTCGTGGACTCCGTGAACGACGACAATTCTGCAGTCGTTCTTTATCCGCTTCGTGACGGCGAGATGCACCGGGTTTCCGATAAATCGAATTTCTTGCGCCGCGGGAGACAGCCAGTTCGGACTGTCCGGATCGCGGCTCCAGCGAGCGTTCAGGCCACTTCCGCCCGGCAAGTTGAACGCGATGTCGTCGCTAAGCTTCGACATGCCGCACATGTCGATCACGCAGGCGAACGTCCGAGGTGCCAGTTTATTGACCATATGAGTCACGTTGCCGCCGCCGGAGCCTCCCGTCGCAAACATTCGCCCCGAGTCGAACGGGATCTCCTTCTGCTTCAACCTGTCGAACACAAACCACAACGCACGCAACGAGTCGAGCCCCTGCAGATATCCGCAGTCGTACGGCTGCGGATCCTCGATCGACGCCTGACGCCCGCTCTGTAGATAGTTGACACAAATCGCGACGACATTGAGCCGTTTCGCCAGTGCATCAGGATTCGCCGTCCCCGCGCAAAACGTTCCACCCCAGTTGTGAAGAGTCAGCATCAGCCCAGTCGACTTGCTGACGCTATCGATCGTTCCATCCGGATAGTGAATCGAAATCTCAACCGTCCGCGGCCCCAGCTTTTGAGGCCATTCCTGAGCAGGAATCGGCACTGTCGCGTTCTTAGTTGGCAGCTCTGGCCAGCCATCAGCCGATCGCGCACGCTCCACGATGGTTAGAGACATCGTCAACAGAAGGAAAGCACGACTCAACGACGTCACAAAACTGTTCATGATCGACATCCTCCGTTCGTTACTCTGAGACGGATACGCGTTGCAGACCTGCTCGAACCCCGTGGTCGTCACCGCCATTTGCAATGCGTCTCGTGTCTCGCCCCCTATTACCGACCGACCGACGTCGACGCTGACGATTTCTTTTTGGCATCCGCGTAGAACTTAAAGTTTGTCTTGCCAACGACATTTGACAACGCTTCCGTGAATTCGGCGTTGCACGTGACTTTCATTTCCTGCGGAGGCATCAGTGTGTAGCGGATTTGCCCACCGGAATTCTCTTCGTCTGGCGAGTCAACAAACACATAAACCGACGTCTTCCCGGGAAACCGTTCAATCACTTCCTTGGTACGTCGAACGTCAGACTCGGTATGAAACCCACGTTTGAAGTTAATCGTCAAATGCCGCGTGAATTGCTTTTCGGCATCTTCGAGCGTCAGGAACTGGTTGACGATGACGTTCGGTTCGCGACCACGGCGGTCCACTCGTCCTTTGATAATACAAATTGCCTCGGGAACGATTTTCTCTTCAGAGCGGGCGTAGTCTTCCGGCCAGATAATGCACCGCACGATGCCTGTCGAATCCTCAAAGTCGAAGTTCGCGTATCGGGTATGACCGTTGCGACTGGGCTTCTTGGTAGCGGCTTTCTTAATTGCCGAAATCATGCCGCCGATCATCACGTCCGAGCCGTCTTCCATCTCGCCGAGTTCTTTGTGCGTGTGCGTGACCAGTCGAGTCAGTCGATCGCCAAGCTGTGTCAGCGGATGGCTTGTCAGATAGAAGCCAAAGACTTCCTTCTCTCCAGCCAGTTTCTGAGCCTGAGTCCAGTCTTCAGCTTCGGGCAGGCTGGATGCACCTTCTGAGCCTCCATCGTCGTCGGCTCCGCCCGAATCGTCACCGAACAGGCTCTTCTGCCCGCGAGCTTTATCTTTTGCTTTCTTTGCGGCTCCGTTGACCGCGCCTTCGATGACCAGCATGTGCTGCCCGCGGTTCGGGCCGAGGTGATCCAACGCGCCAGCTTTGATCAGCACTTCGAGGATGCCTTTCGACATGCACTTCGGATCGACTCGTTCTGCCAGGTCATAGATATCCTTGAAGGGTCCGCCTTCTTCGCGAGCAGTGACCATTGCGGCCATCGCGTCTTCACCGAGGCCTTTGACCGCTCCCAGTCCGAAATAGACTCGCTTGGTTCCGTCATCGTCGGCTTCGACCGCGAACTCGACATGCGACCGGTTAATGTCCGGCGGAACGACTTCGATCTCCTGCCGACGAGCGTCTTCGGTGTGTTCCTGGATCCTGTTGCTGTCTTCCATTCCGCAACTAAGCAGCGCGGCCATGAACTCGTAAGGGTGGTGAGCTTTCAAAAAAGCCGTTTGGTATGAAACCAATCCATACGCCGTTGAGTGCGACTTGTTGAATCCGTAGCCAGCGAACTTCTCAATCAGTGTGAACAGACCGTCGGCAATCTCGACATCGATTTCGCGTTCCTTCGCGCCGTTGATGTACTCCTCTTTGAACTTGGCGATGACCGACAACTTCTTCTTACTGATCGCCTTAATGCACTTATACCCCTCACGAAGTCCCAGGCCACCGACGCGGTTCAGGATCCGCATGACCTGTTCCTGGTAAACCATTACGCCGTAGGTCTCTTCCAAAACCGGGTCGACGACCGGATGAATCTTTGCTGGTTCCTTCCGCTTGTTCTTGACGTCGACATAGTCCATGACCATGCCGCCTTCGAGCGGCCCCGGACGGTACAGAGCACTGGTCGCGATAATGTCGGCAAACGCGTCGGGTCGCATCTTCTGAAGAAGGTCGCGGATGCCGCCGGATTCGAACTGGAAAATGCCTTTCGTTTCGCCTCGTTGAAGCAGCGCAAAGGTCTTTGGATCGTCCAGCGGGAACTTGATTGGATCGATCTTTTCGCCGGTCGTCTTTTCGACGTTTTTGCACGACTTATGGAGAATCGTCAGGTTGCGAAGACCGAGAAAGTCCATCTTCAACAGGCCGGCGGCTTCGACGTGATACCCGTCCCACTGTGAAACAAGGTCTTCCTTTCCCTTGATCCGCTGCAACGGCAGTCGCTCGATCAAAGGCCCGTTTCCAACAACCACTCCCGCCGCGTGAGTTCCGACATTTCGAACCATTCCTTCGAGACGATGCGCGATCTCAATCATCTCAGCGACCTGCTCGTCCTGATTCACCAGATCGGACAGTTCCGGGCTCTTCTCGACGGCTTCGCGGATTTTGATCCCGAGTTCATCCGGGACCATCTTTGCAATTTCATTGATACGCGCCGGAGGAAAACCAAACGCACGAGACACATCGCGCACGGCGGCCTTCGCCTTCAACGTTCCGAACGTTCCAATCTGACAGACACTGTCCTCTCCGTAGGTCTCCTTCGTGTAGTCGATCACTTTCTGCCGACCGTCGCGACAGAAGTCGATGTCGATATCCGGCGGTTCCGCTCGATTCGGATCGAGAAATCGTTCGAACAGCAGGTCGTACTTCAACGGGCAGACATTACTCAGCCGAAGAAGGAAGGCGACAACCGCTCCAGCCGCCGAGCCTCTCGCACCACACGGAATGTCTTCCTGCACAGAGAACCGGACAAAGTCCCACACGATCAGGAAGTAACTTGAGTAACCCATTTTCTCGATGACGCCGAGTTCGTAATCGAGCCGCTCCTGGAATCCGTCCGGCGTGCCTTCCGGATAGCGTTCGGGAATGGCTTCGACGCAGAGTTCTCGCAGATATTCGCTATCGGTCTTGTTGTCTGGCGGGCGCGAAGACGGGATAATGTTTTGGATTCTCGTCGAGCTGAAGATCACAGCGGTCGGCGATTTCCTGAGACCTCGCGACGGTATCTTCGAAACCTGGAAACGCGTCGTACATTTCCTCGGGCGTGCGGACGAAGAGCTGGTCCGTCTTCATGTTCATGCGGTTCTCATCGGACCGCAAAGACAACGTGCTGATGCACAGCAGAACGTCCTGGGCTTCGGCATCTTCCTTATTGAGGTAGTGAGCGTCATTCGTCGCGACCAGCGGCAGGCCCTTTTTGTTGGCCATGTCCACGGTCATGTCCATGCAGTCTTTTTGGATCTGAAGGCCGGCGTTCTGAATCTCCATGTAGAAGCGGTCGCCGAACACGTTCGAGTACCACTCGGTCAACCGCTCGGCCTCGTCCATCCGATCCTGCAGCATGAGCTGGGACAACTCACCCGCCACACAACCGGACAGGCAGATGATGCCCTCGTTGCATTCTTCAAGCAGTTGCTTGTCGATTCGCGGCTTGTAGTAGAAGCCTTCGAGATACGCTTTCGATGTCAGCTTGATCAGGTTGTAAAACCCGGTTCTGTTCTGCGCAAGCAGCGTCAGATGATTCGCCGCCTCTTTCTGTCGCGACGCACCGGTTCGGTCAAAACGACTGCCCGGAGCAATGTACGCTTCCATGCCGACGATCGGATTGATCTCATGCGCCCGACACGCATTGTAGAACTCGAACGAGCCATACATGTTGCCATGATCCGTCGTCGCAACGGCGTTCATGCCCGAGTCTTTGACCTTCTTAAGAAGGTCTTTCATCCGAGTCGCACCGTCCAGCGTCGAGTAAGTCGTATGGCAGTGCAGATGAGCAAACGGCCGAGCATCAGACATCAAGTCGCATCCCTTCGAGATTCCATTTCC
The DNA here is from genome assembly GCA_943787265.1 of uncultured Planctomycetaceae bacterium. Classification (GTDB taxonomy): domain Bacteria; phylum Planctomycetota; class Planctomycetia; order Planctomycetales; family Planctomycetaceae; genus JABMPE01. Next base: position 206,693 of record CALSLT010000008.1, read on the forward strand.
AGAGCGGTCGATCGGGAGTTTACTGGCTGGGAAGTCGCCGCTGCCACCGAGGCACGACGAGCGTCTCAACTCATGCAGCGCGGCTCACTGTGAAAAACGAATGGCGTTGTTTCAGAGCCCCAGACTCTTCTTCAGAGCCTCAGCGTCCTCGTGTTTCATGCTTGCTCCGAGCCCGCCAAGCCTGAGATTCTTCAGGTTCCGAAGCCTTGAAAGATGATGGAATTCTGAACCGACTATCTTTGTCTTCATGAGGTCAAGCGATTCCAAGCGAGTCAAACGCCCAATGTGTCGTAGCGATTCGTCCGTAATCGGCTGCCAGTGGAAACTTAAATGCCGCAGGTTGCCAAGCACGCTGAGCGTCGCCACGCCCTGATCCGTCAGCTCTTTGCCGGAAACGGAGAGGTTTTCCAGCTTGCGAAGTGTGGCGATCAGACGCATCTCGACATCAGTCGCCTTCGTATCGCAGATGTTGAGCAAAGTGAGATTTTGCAGTCGACTAATATTCTCAAATCCGGCCGGGCTTAACGGGCAGGCGCATACATCGAGTTCTTTGAGATGCCTCAGTCCTCGAAGAGCGGCGAGGCCTTCGCCAGAAAGGCCAGTGACCTGACTGTGAATCCCTTCCAACTGTGAAAAACACGCCAGACTTCTGATATGCGAATCCGTAACGTCGGGGTGATCTTCAAAGTCAAATTCGATCCTCTGCAAACATCGCAGCGGTTCATCGAAGTAGCGGCCCTGCAGCCAGACCGGCGCGACGTACCGATCTTCGTGGAACTTGATCCGACAGGGAACCCGCTCAAGTTCGCCAATCAAACGTCTTTGTTTGCGGACGTTTTCCAGACTTTCATGAGCCCACCCGAAAAAAAGGAATGTGCCCAGCGCAAACACAGCGACAGTATTTGCGATGTAATGACGGAGACTCATAAGGGGCCAATCGCATTCCTGGTGGGGTTTCATTCAGAGCAGAACAGCTTGAGTCATCGTTTGAAAATGCGAAACCGTTTCGCCATGCGTTGGGACTCCGTTTCTGGAGACTGAAGCAGGAAGCCTATCGCCCCGCCCTTACAGCGAACCAGCGATCGCCAAACGCTCGACTTGACACCGTTGTTCGTTTGCGCTTGACTGAGTCGTCCGATCGAACGGACAGTTCTCTCATGAACAAGGCTTGAATCTCCGAAAAGATATTCCATCCGAGTCCGCGTTTGAAAACCGTATACACAGCAGGAGAACGGCAATGCACACGATGCCTCAACTGACCACTGCAGCAGAGTCTTCAAACAGCGAAGACCGCCGTGAGTTTCTTCGTCGCGCAGGTGTCGCCGGGGCCGGGCTTGCCGTTGCGCCGTGGTTGTCTGGCAATCGTTCTTCGGTATCCGCCGCAGAGAACAGTTCCGGGAACATGATCGTCCACACGACCAGCCCGCTGAACTCCGAACCGAAACTCGATGTCCTGACAAATTCATGGATTACCCCGGTCGAGTCATTCTACGTCCGGAGCCACGCTCCAAATCCAAAGATTGATCCGAGCAGTTTCCGCCTGACCGTCGAAGGCCTTGTCGACAACCCGCTTTCGATTTCCCTAGCGGAACTGGACGGCACATTCGAATCAACATCCGTCGTTTCCACGATGACGTGCGCCGGAAATCGCCGCAGCGAACACAGCCTCGTTAAACCTGTCGGCGGCGTCCCTGGCAAGCCGGAGCAATCGGCAACGCGCGATGGTCAGGAGTGCGACTTTCGGAAGTGCTGAAGAAGGCCGGCTTCAAAGAAGGTGCAAAACACGTCTGGTTCGAGGGACTGGATGAGATCTCGAAAGGCGGAGGCATCATTCCGTTTGGAGCGTCGATCCCCGTCAGCAAAGCCATGACCGACAAAGAGGGCCTGCCCGGTGCTCTGCTAACAACCATGATGAATGACCAGCCGCTAACGCCCGACCACGGCGCACCACTCCGCGGAGTCGTACCGGGATACATCGGTGCTCGCAGCGTGAAGTGGCTGGGCAAAATCGTCGTCAGCGACCGACCGTCCCCCAATCACTACGTCGCAACGGCTTATAAACTTGTCCGCGAAGGCTCGCCGATCGAGTGGGCCGAATCGGGACCGCTTTATCGCTTCCCGCTGAACTCAGTGATCTGCTCGCCGGAGCCGAACTCAAAAATCACTCCCGGAAAAGTAGGAGTCTCTGGATACGCTTATCCGTCCGGACAACCCGGCACAACGATCGCCAAAGTGGAAGTCTCGGCCGACGACGGACGTAGCTGGACGACGGCAAAAATCACGTCGCCACTCCGCGAAAACTGCTGGGTCTTGTGGAAGGCCGACGTCAAAGTCTCGTCCTCAGCCAGTGAGCTCACCGTCCGAGCGACTGATTCTCGCGGTGACACTCAACCAGAAAACGCCAACTGGAATTTAAAGGGCTACATGTTCAACGGCTGGTACCACATTCCTGTCGACGCTAGTTAACTGACGAAACTGGCCATCGAGTCAGTACTTGGCCGCACGTCGACTACAATTAAAACATGCGCACTCACTTGATCATCCGAGCACACTCTGTATACAAAGTGACTCACTTGGGCTGTTTTGAGTTGGGCCCTCAATTCACTTTGTTCTATGCAGGAGAGTTCAGATGAGTCAGAGATTCGCATCCACGGTTGTTGCTGCCAGTCTTGCACTGGCACTTGGTACTCAACTTTCGGTTGAGTCGACAGTTGGGCAGGAGAAGGCTGCTTCGAAACCTGCCCCCGCGAAAGTAGCTAAAAAGCCGTCGGGCAGACTGCCACCACATTACGGAAAACTCGGTATCAGCGGTGAGCAACGGAAAAAGATCTACGGCATTCAGAATGGCTACAAAACGCAGATCGCGGACCTTCAAAAACAGATCGACGCTCTGAAAGCAAAACAGAACACTGAAGTCTCAGCAGTTCTTACTCCCGATCAGAAGAAGAAACTGGAGGAGCACCTTGCTGCCGCTAAGAAAGCCGCCGAAGCTCGAAGCAGCAAGAAAAAGAAGTCATCCTGAAATCGGCAGCTTCCTGAGGTGAACAATGGAGTGACACGGGCGCGATGACCCTCGACCAGCAAGATGCTGGTCGAGGCTTTTTGTTTTGCATGCAACTCCGACGGTCTTCAGTCGACTTCTGGCGACCACCATTCGTTCAACTGACGGCGCAAATCCTTCAGTTTTCCTGCAAACTTTGCATCGCTGATCAGGTTGTGTGATTCGTCAGGATCATCCACAACGTCAAACAGCGCATCATTCTCCAGATAATCGCCCCACGATTTGTCGCGTCCGTGTTTGTGAGTCGTAATCAGTTTCAGACTCCCCTTCCGAATCCAGCGATGGGCGACGTCTCTTTCAGGATGCCCTAACGAAGTTGCATCGCCAGGATAGATTCCTCCAAACACCGCTCGGTCTGGATCAAGCGTTGCTTCTCCCGTCGCGCTGCCCCAAAGACTCTCTCCGGCAAAGTCTGTCTGTCCTCGCGGCAACCCAGCCGCTGCGAGAATCGTAGGAAGAATATCAATACTGCTGACAAGTTCCGGATGAGTCGCCGACTTCGTCGCACCATCCCAACGAATGAGAATCGGCGTGCGGAGCCCATAGTCAAACGGAGCTCGCTTACTACGTTTCGTGTGGTCCCATTCTTTTGTTGCCGATCGAAATCGTTTTGGGTCTGGCTCCCAGCCGTTATCCACGACAAAGACAAAGATCGTGTCACCAGTCAGCCCTTTCGCTTCGACGAAATTCATGAGATCGCCGACGGTGTCGTCGAATTGCGAAACTGCTGCGTAGTACGGAATTCGGTGTTTTGGAATTCCCGCCTGGTCCCGGTAAAGGTCGTAGTACTTCTCTGGAGAATCGTGTGGAGTGTGCGGCAGAAAGGGTGCGTACCAGACGAAGAACGGAGTGTCCTCACAATCATCAATGAAATCATAGATCGGATGCATGGTCTCTCGGCCGATGCTCAGCCCGTGATCGCCGTTTCCGTGAGCAACGACGTCTCCGTTGGCCAGTGTTTTGTTCCCATTCTTCGCGCCGGGTGATGGCTCTGCCGTCGTCATTCCTTCGGTGAACCCAGCGTTTCGCCAGTGGCCTTCCCAGTACTTCCCCGTCTGGAAACAGCGATATCCCGATGCGGCAAGTCGGCGTGGAAGAGTCGGCACTGATCGAATCAGAGACGCCGCTTTCTCACGTAAGGCGTCGAACTCCGCCTTCCCAATGTCGGGCGACCTGGTCAGTCTTCTGAACCCCGGCGGCGGATGGTTGAAATACACGCCATGCTGATGCGGATACAGTCCGGTCAACATGCTGACCAGCGACGGCCGACAAACACTGCTCGGCACATAACCATTCACGTAACGCGCAGACCGGGCAGCAAGCCAATCGATGTTCGGTGTCAGAACGTCCTTGTTCCCCATGAAGCCGAAGTCAGTGTAGGTCTGATCGTCCGACACGATGAGCACAACATTCGGCCGCTTCGCTGACTGGGCGTGATTGCTCACCACCAGAACCAGGATGGCAGCCACAGAGAATTTGGAGCGAGTGTTCAAAGTCCGGCCGCCTAAAGCAGATGTCGAGAGAGGCATTTCTTCGTTCGTGACCACATTTCGTCAGACAGAATGTGTCCCGAACCTTCCTCGATGTAGTGTGAAAAGTTGGGTGTAGCGCCGGCTTCGTCGTACGCCTTGGCGATGACCTCCACGCCGCGGCGAGCTTCGTCGATCGGCGAGCCACCGTCGAGTTCGCCAAGATTCAGATGCAACGCGCGAGGAGCAATCAGACCGGCGATGTCAGGCGTGTCGTGTTCGGGAAAGATGCCGGGCACGAAGTTTGGGAAGCAATGCAGCATGTGCTCTCGGTGCATCGCTTTGTAAGTCGGCAGGCAGCAGTTGCCAACCAGACACTTCAGTCGCGGCTCCCACGGCCCAACCAGCCAGGTGTGAGTTGAACCCATCGAGTGTCCGTAGCAGCCAATCTTCCGGCCGGCGACTTCAGGGCGGCTCTCCAGGAAATCAACTGCCCGTCGCATATCGAGGATATTCTTCCAAGCCATGCACTTTCCCTCGACGACGTAACGAAGGAATTCAAACCGCTCGTAGTTACCGCCCTTCAGCTTGCCAGTTGGATCCTGTCGCTCTTCGAAGCAAAGCGCGTCCGGACAAAGTACGACATACCCCTCACGAGCAAGCGCCGCCCCCGTGTGGTGCATTGGGTTTCCGGTCAACCCAGCGGGTTCGCCTTTTCCGAGATGCCATTGGCCGGCGTGCTGATGCCAGACACAGATTCCGGGAACCGGGTTGTCGTCAGTCGCGCAGTCGGGAACGAGCAACAAGGCCGGAATCGCGTCGCCCGGCTCGGCGTCGTAGAAGACGGATTCAATCCGGAATCCGTCTTTCTTAATAGTCTCACGATGCTGCACATTGAGTGGGCATGGTTCGGGCCACTCGCCTCCGAGGCTCTTGAGCAGGTGCTCACGAAAATGCTCGTCTGCCATCACTTACTCCCGAGTTAAACAGTGAGAGTTGCAGCTTCATCTGTTCGCGACGCCAAAGCTGCCTTTGTCGTGTCCTTGATAGCGGATACCGAATCGGGAATCATCCCCACCAGTTCGTTTATCAAGAAAACCGAATTCACCGAGGCAATCCTGATGTTCCGTTTCGCGATGATGTTTCAAGCGTTGTTACTTTGTACCGGTCTGCCGTGCGTCGTGCAGAGTGCTGAGCGGCCGAATGTTCTGTTCATCGCGGTCGACGACCTGAACGACTGGATCGGCTGCCTGGGAGGCCATCCCGATGGCTCCTCTCCGAACATTGACGCACTCGCAAAACGAGGCTGCCTTTTTACGAGGTCCTACTGCTCGGCCCCGGCATGCAACCCGTCGCGCGTCGCCATCATGACCGGAATGCGGCCAACGACGACGGGCATCTACGTGAATCCTCAGCCCTGGAAACCGGTTCTTAAAGATGCCGTCACGCTGCCTCAGCACTTTATGAAGCACGGATACCACGCCGCCGGATGCGGAAAGATTTACCACGGAGCCTACGACGACGACACATCGTGGAATCAATATTTGAAGAAAGGCGGCGACCCGAAGCCGACTCGGGAAGTGCAGAAGGACCCGCACAGTAAAGCGGGCGGCATCATCTGGGGAGTTCTCGACAACGAAGACTCCGAAATGAACGACCACAAGATGGTCGACTACGCGGTCGACTTTCTCGACCAGGACCACGACAAGCCGTTCTTCCTCGCCTGCGGAATCTATCGGCCACACATGCCCTGGCAGGTTCCTCGTAAATACTACGACCTGTTTCCGCACGACAAAGTCACTCTGCCGGAGGTGCTGGAGTCAGACCTTGATGATTTGTCGCCCGCCGGAGTGAAGATGGCCAAGCCGACCGGCGACCACGCCAACATTCTGAAGTCGGACAACTGGCGATACGCGGTGCAGGCTTACCTGGCGAGTATTCGCTTTGCCGATGAACAGGTCGGGCGACTGATTCGCGGCCTGGACAAAAGCAAATACGGCAAGAACACAATCATCGTGCTGTGGGGCGATCATGGCTGGCACCTCGGCGAGAAGCATCACTGGCGCAAGTTCTCTCTGTGGGAAGAAGCCTGCCGGGCTCCATTGATGGTCATCGCACCGGGCATCACTTCTGCTGGTTCGAAATGCGGCCGAACCGTCGATTTCGTCGACATCTATCCAACGTTAAGCGAACTCTGCGGACTGCCGATCGGTGATCATCTTGACGGCGAAAGCGTCGTCCCACTGCTGAAGAATCCCGATCAGGCCTGGGAATACCCTGCCCTCACCTCACACGGTCTGAAGAACGACGCCGTCCGGACCGAACGTTGGCGACTGATTCGCTACAAAAGATGGCACTGAAGAACTGTACGACCACGACAACGATCCGATGGAGTGGAAGAATCTCGCCACGAAACCCGAATTTGCAGACGTCAGGAAAGAACTGGCCGAGTGGCTTCCTACGAGCCACGCTAAGGAAGCTCCTTATGATCAGGGCAAGCGGAAGCCGAAGAACCAGAACAAAGGCAAGCAAGCGGCTCGGAAGAAGAAATCATCGCAGTGACGCAACTCAACTCGAACAATTTCCCAACGGAGATAAGCAACGCAATGCGTGAACTGAACGTCGCACGTCAAGCGGCACAAGCGGGCGGAGACATTCTTGCCGGATACTTTCGGCAAGGTGTTGAAATGCGAACCAAGCAGGAATGCGATTTCGTCTCGGATGCGGACGTCGAGTCGGAACGAGCTATTATCGCCGTCATCCGTTCTCACTTCCCCGACCACGTGATTCTCGGCGAAGAAGGTCAGGACGGAGCAGCGGAAACGCTCGACACGAACGCTGAGTCACTGTGGGTAATCGACCCGCTCGACGGCACAACGAACTTTGCCCACGACATTCCGCACTTCGCTGTCTCGATCGGCTTCTACCAACGCGGCCAACCAATTTGTGGCGTGATCTACAACCCCGCTCGCGAAGATTGGTTTCACACCGTCCGCGGCCAAGGCGCGTTTGCTAACGACAAAAAGGCGACAGTTGCCGACCACGCCTCGTTGGGCGATTCGCTGGTTGGAGTCGGCTTCTACTACGACCGCGGTGCGATGATGGATGCGACGCTGACTTCTATCCGCGATCTGTTTCAGCAGAAGATTCACGGCATCCGTCGTTTCGGAACCGCTTCCCTGGATCTCTGTCAGGTCGGCTGTGGACAATTCGGGGCGTTCTTCGAGTACGAACTCTCACCTTGGGATTTCGCGGCCGGACGCCTGTTTGTGGAAGAGGCCGGCGGACAAATCACCAACTGCCGCGGCAACGACCTGCCTCTCGCGAAGAGCAGCGTTCTCGCGTCCAACGGAAAGCTGCATGACGCCGTCCTGAAGATCGTCAGCGGAAATCTTCCCGATCAGGAATGGGACGGCGGATTCACATCTGAAGTGCAAAGCCGGCTTTTGTGAGAACTTCGAGTGGAGTGAGATAGTTGAGTCTCTTTCGAGGTCGATTGTTGAGCCGGTTCGTGACGTGTGCAAGGGCGTTGTGTGAGATGTCTCGGAAGTCGGTCTTCTTCGGGAAGTACTGACGCAGCAGGCCGTTGGTGTTTTCGTTTGTTGCTCGCTCGTTCGAGGAGTAGGCGTGTGCAAAGTAGATGGCGATCTGCAGACGCTTGCTCAGTTGTTCATGGCCGGAGAATTCCTTGCCGTTGTCGACGGTCAGTGTCTGACGCAGCGTTGGCGGGATGATGCGGAACGCTCGTTCTTTGGCAGCGTTCAGCCGGGCGCTGGTGCCGTTTTTCATCTTTGCTGTGATCAAAAATCCGCTCTTGCGTTCCACACAGGTCATGATCATGCCGGAGTGATCTGCACCGTGAACCGTGTCGCCCTCCCAGTCACCGAAGCGGCGGCGTGAATCGACTTTTGCCGGACGCTGCTCGATGCTGACGCGGTTTCTGATGCGGCCTCGTCCGTCAATGCCCCGACGTTTGCGATAACGACCGTGACGCAGGAACGAGCGGAAATGGCTGCGGTATTCGCAGGTCTCCAGCCAGCGGTAGATCGTCTGATACGACACTCGTCTCGATTGTGTCCGGCGGTAATCTCGCTTCATCCGGCCAGCGATTTCTTCCGGTGACCACTCCTGAGACAATCCGCTACGGACTGACTCGTTGATGAAAGGATCGTCCATCTTCCGGATGAGCGGACGCTCGCGACGACGTCGGGCAGTTCGTTCCTGAGCGGCCACGGCTCGATAGCCTTCCGAATCCCTGTTGCGAGACAGTTCGCGACTGATGGTCGACGGAGAACGATTCAAGTGCTGAGCGATCTTTGTCGGACCAGTGCCCGAATAATGTAACTGAGAGATGACTTCGCGTTCTTCAAGAGTAAGCTGGTGGTACGGCATCGCAGGTTCTCCGTTGAATAGTGCATTGTTCGCACAACTATCCAACTCCCTGCGGTGTTCACTTTCCAGCAGTAAACCGCCTCGAAGCCCATCCCGTCCGAACCAGAGCTGAGTTCTGATCCGTTGCACTTCAGATGTGAATCCGCCGACTGAATCCCCAGGTAGACTTCATGCAAACCCTCACCCGGCCCTGAGAGGCCGACCTCTCCCAGAGGGAGAGGTGACATGAGCTGGCATCCGCAACTAATCGACGGTGCTTTACTCGCCCGGCCCTGGGCGAGTACCGTTACTTCTTGAACAACTCGCCAAAGAGACTCTTCGAAAGAGAACCAGTGACTGACCACGCAGACGATGCAAACATCGACGATTCTGATCTGCAGGCCGTAGAGAAACTCGCAGACGCCGCCGCTCGCATTTCCAGTGAATTGTCACAGGTCATTGTCGGCCAGGGTCAGGTCATCGAGGAACTGCTGGTTGCAATGTTTGCAGGCGGCCATTGCCTGCTGGTCGGCGTTCCGGGTCTGGCCAAGACGCTGATGGTGCGGACGCTCGCCGACACTCTGAGTCTCTCGTTCAACCGAGTTCAGTTCACACCGGACCTCATGCCAAGCGACATCACGGGCACCGAGGTCATTCAGGAAGATCGTACCTCGGGCGCGCGAGAGTTTCGCTTCATCGAAGGGCCGATCTTCACCAACGTTCTGCTGGCCGACGAAATCAACCGCACGCCGCCGAAGACTCAGGCGGCTCTGCTGGAAGCCATGCAGGAACACCAGGTGACGGCTGGCGGAAAACGGCATCAGTTGCAGGAACCGTTCTTCGTCCTCGCCACGCAGAATCCGATAGAGCAAGAGGGCACGTACCCGCTTCCGGAAGCTCAGCTTGACCGGTTCATGTTTCAGGTCTTCGTCGACTATCCCGATGAGGAAGAGGAGTTTCAAATTGTTCGCCAGACAACGGCGACAGCTGCAGCTTCCGTAAACGAAGTCCTGTCGCTCGCAGAAATTCTCGCGTTGCAACAAACTGTCCGAAAGATCCCAGCGGCCGATCACGTCATCCGATACGCCATGCAGTTTGCTCGTCTGACGCGACGTGAGAAAGGTGACGTCCCCGACTTTGTCACCAAGTACGTGAGCTGGGGAGCGGGGCCGCGGGCGAGTCAGTATCTGATCCTCGGTGCAAAAGCCCGAGCGATGCTCAAGGGCCGTGCTTACGTTTCGACAGACGATGTCCGAGCAGTCGCCGCGCCGGTGCTGCGACATCGAATCGTGACCAATTTCAACGCTGAGGCCGAAGGCGTTACGTCCGACGAAATCGTTCGCCGGCTTGCCGAACTGATTCCAGCCGGAGCCGCTTCGGCTGACGTCGGCAACCGCATCCCACCTGTCTTCAAAGAAGCCTGAGCAGCCTGTGGAAGACTCGCCGAATTATCTCGATCCTCAGACGCTGGCTCGGTTGAACGGACTGGACCTGAAAGCTCGACTGATCGTCGAAGGCTTCGTATCTGGTCTTCACCGGAGTCCGTACCACGGATTCTCTGTCGAGTTCGCTGAGCATCGTGAATACGTCCCCGGTGACGACCTGCGATACGTCGACTGGAAAGTGTTTGGCAAAAACGACCGCTACTACCTCAAGCAATTCGAAGAAGAGACCAACTTCGCGTGCAGCCTGCTGCTCGATACGAGCCAGTCGATGAACTACCGCTCGGCCTCGGCAGCGATGAGCAAGCTCGACTATGCCAAACACGTTGCGGCCGCGATCGCCTATCTGACGATCCAGCAGCAGGACGCTTCCGGCCTGGTGACATTTGCAGACACAGTCCAGGATTTTGTCAGACCTTCCAGCCAGCCGTCCCACCTCCGGCAACTTTTCCACATGATGGAACATGCCCAGCCGGGCGGCGACACATCGCTCGGTCCAGTACTCCACGATCTGGCCGAACGAATTCGCAAGCGAGGACTGGTTGTTATCTTCAGCGACCTCTTTGACGATCCTGAAACGCTGCTGATGGGGCTCAAACATTTTCGACATCGAAGGCACGACGTCAGCGTCGTCCAGGTAATCGACCCCGCCGAACAGGATTTTCCCTTCGAGGAGCCGACCCTCTTCAAAGGAATGGAGCAACCAGTTGAATCACTGACCGAGCCCAAGTCAGTAGCGAAAGCTTATCGCGAAGAATTCGCAGGATTCCTTAGCGAAGTCGCATCCGGATGCCGAGACCTTGGGATGAGCTATCACCTGCTGCGTACGGACCAGCCGCTCGACACAGCGATCACCGCGTTCCTGCAGGCACGCTCCCGAATGGGACGAAACGTCTAGCCGCCTTCGAGCTCGCTCTCAATTTCGGCGACACCCTTCAGGATAACTAACGTGCGGTCATCCAGATTTCGGCCGCCTGTGTGAGCTTCGTACCGCGTCCAGATATTCTCCAGGATTTCCGATGCTGTACCGTCTGTGTGCCCTTCCAAAGCAGCCAGGATCCCGTCGTTACAGAACATTTCTTTGGACTCGCTTTGCGCCTCGACGATCCCATCACTGAAGAGCACCAGGAGATCGTCAGGTCCAATCGGCAGCGAAGCACACGAATAATCAGCAGCCTCAACCACCCCTAAAAGCATCCCTTGTGATTCCAAGGACCGCACTTCGCCATCACGAACGTAGAGCGGTGGCGGATGACCGGCGTTTGAGTAGGTAAAAATTCCGGTCTCTTCGTCGTAAATGCCCACAATCAGCGTCAGAAATTGCTGGCAGGCCGTGACGTGAAACAGCGACCGATTGACAATTGCCAACATCTTATCGGGCGACGGAATCTGCCCGGGGTTTGCTTCGAGGCACGCGTGCAAGGCACCTCGAGCCGCCGTCATCACGATGGCCGCAGGGATACTGTCCCCCGAACCGTCGCCGACCATGACCATCGTGCGTTTTTCGTCGAGTCTCACGACATCACAAAGATCTCCACCGACTTCACAACGGCTGCGATTCCGGACAGCAATATCACACCCAGGAAACCGTTCAGCGATATCGCAAAAATCGGCAGTTGCACTGGCAACGACGTCGAGTTCACGCACCAGCTTCTGGCGTTCATCACGTTCTGAGTAGAGAACGATTCTCTCAAAAGTGTCAGCGATCTGGCTTCCGAAGCCTTGCAAGAGTTGGATCTCTTTATCGTCGACATCCCGCTGCCGACGGTCGTACAGCCACAATGTCCCAACGGGCCCCGACTCGTTGCCAACACTGACGCAGACTGCCGTATTCATATCCTCAGGAAGCCAGAAATGTGAATTGGAAGCGTCTGCATTTACGGCACTGACACCAATTTCAAGCGCTTCCAGATCAAATGGCGACGACGCCAACTGCCGACGCTTGCTCGGAATATCGTTCTCGGCCACGTGATGCGACATTCGAAACCGAATGGAACGTCCGTCCGGACTCAATACGAACAACGCAGCGCCACGGAATCTCGGCAGGCAGACACTCGCCCGCATTAAGGCTCGCAACCGCATGCGGATGTCGTGGTCGTCCGGCTCTCTGGTTGTAACAAGCGCCCCGATCTCGGTCGCCTGATGTTTGATCTGACGACGGGAGCTGAGAATCTGATTCGTTTGAGCGGCGAGCAACCCAGCCAGTCTATGAGCCGACTCAAACGATAACTTCGGCTGATGGATGCCGGGAACATCCAGATGAAACGCACCGACTCTGCGGTGCCCGTCTGAAATATCTTCGTGCCAGCACCAGTCAAGTTCCCGACGATCGAAACCGTCTTTGTCTTGCCCCGAGTCCCGCAGGAACTTCAACACCCAGCCAGTCGAGTCAGAGAATTCACGACAGACTCCATGCAGCCAATCGTCGGTATTGGCCGCCCGTCTCTCATGAACTGCCTGAACTGAATTTGGCATTAAGGAGCGTCTCTATAGAGTACATCGCAGAACGACAATCAGTAAAAACTCAAACGTCGACGAACCGCCTGCATGTTGATTGGCGGTTCATGTGCTGTAGGATTCTGGAATCCGCGCCGAATTGGAGCAGTGTTGCACGTTTCGGAACCAACGCTGAAGAACCAGCAGACTGTGTCCGAGATGAAGTCACAGACCAAGCCGTCTCGAACATCGGCGTCAGCAGGTATGCAAGCTGAATCTGGAATTGCCTCCAACGGCACAGGTCGGCTTCCCGTCGGTTTAGACAACTACTTCGACTGATCGATTCGATGGAATTCGCCATACAAATCGTGCCGATAATTCGGACACGGTACGGGAACACAGGCCGGGATCGCTCCCACAGGTATAAAAAATGAATTTGCTTCAAGAATTCCCAGTGATCATTGAATTGCCCGTTCAGTGGGGTGACCAGGACGCGCTGGGACACGTCAACAACGTGGTCTTCTTCCGTTGGTGGGAATCCTCGCGGATTGCCTACGCTGAACGAATCAATCTGCTTGGCGCCGACCGGAGTGAGCGATTCGGAACGGTGCTGGCCTCGATGAAGTGCGACTTTCGCCAGCAGCTTCTCTACCCGGACTCGGTCATCATAGGTGCCAGAATCGGTCGTGTCGGCAACTCAAGCATCCACATCGAGCATCGACTGGTCAGCAAGCAGACAAACACCGTGGCGGCTGACGCTGTTTCGGTGATGGTTTCGTTCGACTTTGAAGAGCAAACGAGCTGCCCGATCAGTCCGGAGATTCGTTCGGCAATTCGCCGGCTAGAACCTCAAAGCAAAGCCGTAGGATTGGACATCTGATCCAGACTGCCGTTTGGGCAATCAGAATGGCGATGCGTGCCATTCAAGGAGCATCGGACAGTAATAACGACACTCAGCTAATAGTCTTCAAAACCAAGGTTTCTTGTTATCTCGCGTGCCTTCGGAGATTCGAGCTGGAACAGCGACTTCTCCTTCATCACCCGCGGTCGATCTCCCCGACCTTCGATCGCGACCTGATCCCATTCGCCGGTCGCCTCATCTGCACTCATCCGGTAGTCCAGACCTTTTGGCCGGAATGCCGACGTCATGTAATCTGAAATCTCGTGAACTGGCTTGAAAACCGCACAGCCGGTCAGAGGAAGCAACATCAAAAGAAAGAAATATGTGCGAAGAACTCGCATGGCGTGAGCCCCTGAATTGGGGTGAGAGGTGGGAAGTCTGAAGAAAATATTTAGTTACTGTTCGCAGCTTTGGCCTTCTCTGCCAGTTCCGGGCTAATGAACAGCGTAAGAATCACAGCGTCACCAGCGTTGACTTTGCTGCCTGCTGCTGGCGCCTGATCGTACACCTTGAAAATGTCCGATGAATTGGCTGCAACTCGCCCCTGACGAAATTTAATCGCCACTCCGGCAGCCTTCAGAATTTTCTCAGCATCCTTCCAATGAGCACCAACCACTTTTGGAAGCATCACCGGACGAGCGACCCCCGACCCTGCACCGGTTGCAGAGCTGCGACCTTCTCCTCCAGTCTGCTGAATAGCTGGCATGAAAAGCGTTAATGCTACGACCGAGCCATTTGCGACAGCCGTCTTCGGTTCCGGAGTCTGCTTCTGGACACGATAGGTCAGCTCACTCGTATTGCCGGTTGCCCACGGAGCATTTTGACGGTGTAGCCCGACTTCTTCAGGAT
>CALSLT010000009.1 GCA_943787265.1 uncultured Planctomycetaceae bacterium
CGGTCTATCTCCAGATTAGTCATCAAAATCTATTCGGCAGCCGTTGAGATGTCTGTCTCGACACTGGCTTCCGGCGTGTCAGACTCGATTCGTTCGATGCTGACCTGAAACTCGTCGAGACGATAAAGCAATTGCCTCGACAAGCGACAGTGAAACGTCACCTGTTCATTGTCATACACCGTGTCGGTAATTTCAGAATGCTCGTTGAGAAAATGATGAAGCCTGCCGTCGCCAACGTGTCCATCGATTTTCAGCTCAACAGCTCCTTCGCCAAGTCGTTCGGCAACTGCGGCGTACAATCGGTCAAATCCTTCGCCAGTTGCGGCACTCACCGTGATGGCATTCTCAAACTTGACACGCAGTACGTCTACGATTGATCGATCATCCATCGCGTCGCACTTGTTAAGAACAAGCAGCATGTTTTCATGTGAAACGCCCAGCTCGTCGAGCACGCTGTTAACCGTATCAATCTGCTGTTGTGCCTGAGGATGGCTGGCATCGACGACGTGCAGAAGCAGTTCCGCGTATCTTGCTTCTTCGAGAGTCGACCGGAACGATGCGACCAGGTGATGCGGCAGGTCTCGAACAAAGCCAACCGTGTCGCTTAGCAGGACATCGCCCCACGACGGTAGCGACCACTTTCTTGTCCGAGTGTCCAACGTCGCGAAGAGTTGGTCGGCAGCATAAACCTCGGCACCAGTCAGAGCGTTCATGAGTGTGCTCTTGCCGGCGTTTGTGTATCCGACCAGCGAAACGGTCATGTGATCGCTTCGCTGATGGACCATCCGACCACGATGCTTCTCGACACTCGACAGCTTGCGGCGGAGTTCGGTGATTCGCTTGTCGACCAGACGCTTGTCGGTTTCAAGCTGCTTTTCACCTGGTCCACGCCCCGCGCCGACACCGCCTTCAATTCGCTCAAGGTGAGTCCACAGCCGTTTCAGCCGCGGCTGGAAGTAGAGCAATTGAGCAAGTTCAACCTGCAGCTTCGCTTCGTAAGTTCGGGCTCGGCTGGCAAAGATGTCGAGGATGACTTCGCTGCGGTCGACGATGACCGTGTCGAGTTCCCGCTCCAGGTTACGGCCCTGGCTCGGGCTGAGATTGTTGTCGAAAACGACCAACTCGGCCCCGAGGGATTCGGCCAGCATTCTCAGTTCTTCGACTTTTCCCTTACCCATCAGCGTGGCGGGGTGAGGCATCCGGCGTTTCTGAATCAGTTGCCCGACGACCTGAACTCCGCCAGTCTCGACAAGACCTCTGAGCTCTTCGAGCGGGTCTTCATCTTTGCTTTGCTCGGAATCTTCGAGAACCACTGCCGCCAGAACGGCCTTTTGATTCTTGACTTTTAGTTTTTCGCGTTTCGGCTCAGCCAAGAGTTTGTTTACCTCAGTCTTCTTACGTGTGCGGTGCGACGCCGGCGGCTGCACCCCTTCTGGAGTCGCCGGACTATCGCCAGTGACACTGCGAGTGTAGGGGAGATGACTGCTGAATCCATAATCGGCTCCTGAAGCTTCCGCCGTGCGGCTGGCTGGCTGTTTCGTTGCCGCGTGGACAGCAACGGAGAGAATCCGGTTCGGACTGATTCGATTTCAGGCTTGCGGAAAGTTCAGGTGAACCTCGACATCGTTCAATTGGTCTGACGCCGAGCTTCGTTAGACTGTCTCGCTGGCCTTCCCTGTGAGACCAACAGGAACGTGGTCAAATCGAGCAGTTTTTCCGATGACCTGCCGGTCAGTCGAAATCGAACAGAATCTCAACAGCTACTGAATCGGACAATTCGATGAGTGAACGATGGATCGCGGACCGGATGCACAACATTGACGCATCCGGCATTCGCAAGGTGTTTGACCTTGCCGCCAACATGAAAGACCCGATTAACCTGAGCATCGGGCAACCTCATTTTGATACGCCGGACGAAGTGAAAGAGTCACTGTTCGATGCCGTTCGCGACGGAAAGAACGCTTACAGCCAGACGCAGGGAATTGCTCCGCTGCGTGAGAAACTGGAAGCTCGCGTGGCTGCTGAATTTGGACACGCGGATCGCCAACTCTTCATTACCAGCGGTACCAGCGGCGCGCTGATGTTAACTCTTTCAGCGTTGGTCAACCCCGGCGATGAGGTCATCGTCTTCGACCCGTACTTCGTGATGTATAAACATCTGACGGCGATGTCTGGCGGGAAAGTCGTACTGATTGACACTTACCCCGACTTCAAGATTGACGTCGAGAAAGTTAGAAACGCGATCACCGATCGGACGAAGCTCATTCTGTTCAACAGCCCTTCAAATCCGACGGGAACTGTCGCCAGCGCGGAAGAGATGAAGGCTCTGGCTGAACTAGCCAGAGAGAAAGACGTTGCTCTGTTGAGCGACGAGATCTACCGCTCATTCTGCTACGACGATGAATTCGTCAGCCCTGCAAAATGGAACGAAGACACGATCGTGATCGACGGATTCAGTAAGTCTCACTCGATGACCGGCTGGAGGTGCGGCGTTGTCCACGGACCAGCTCACGTGATGCAGCAAATGACGAAGCTGCAGCAATTTACGTTTGTCTGTGCGCCTCATCCGGTGCAATGGGCAGCGCTCTCGGGCCGCTGACTACGACATTAGCGGGCGGGTCGACGAATACCGCGAGAAGCGAGACTTCATGGTTCGCGAACTTTCTGCCGACTACGAAATCGAAGGCGCCAACGGAGCGTTTTATTTATTCGTGAAAGCTCCGTGGGGGACCGCCACCGAGTTTGTCAAAGCCGCCATCGACCAGAACCTGCTCGTAATTCCCGGAAACGTCTTCAGCTCGCAGGACACGCACTTCCGGATTTCTTACGCAGCGGAAAACTCGACACTCGAACGCGGTGTCGAAATCCTGAAGAAAATTTCAAAAGGTCCGGCATCGTAGAAAACAGTTCGCACGCTACGAGACAAGACAACTGGCCGAGTGCAAATGCAACAGCAGGTCACGCTAAATTACGACTAATCGACGATGGCGGTTTGCAGTCGCAGCAGTTCTTCAACGGTAGTTTCACCGCGAAGCACTTTGCGCCGTGCTGCATCTTCCAGTGTCATCATGCCATTTCTGACGGCGATGTCTCGCAGGTCATCCTGCCCATCTGTACGCAATACGGCTTGTCGTAGCTCAGGTGGGAATGTCAGGACTTCGAAGACACCGGTTCGGCCGGAATAACCTGTTGAGAAGCAGTTGTCGCAGCCGCTGCCACGGACCAGCTTGGTCTTTGCAGCTTCCTCATCAGATAACTTGAGAGCTGCAGCAGCTGCTGCGTCCGGTGTGTATTCTTCTCGGCAATCCGGGCAGATTTTTCGGATCAGCCGTTGCGCGATCACACACTTCAAGGCGTCGACAATGAACATCGGAGAAACGCCGAATTCACGGAAGACGTCGATCACGGCGAGGCAGTCGTTGGCGTGCAGCGTGCTGAGTACGGTTACCCCGGTCAGGCCCGCACGGACTGCAATTTGAGCGGTTTCCGGATCGCGGATTTCTCCGACCATCATGACGTCCGGATCCTGCCTCAGAACGCCGCGTAGACACTTAACGAAGGTGAAACCAATCTTCGTGTCGATCTGAATCTGGTTGATACCATCCATGTGCCGCTCGACAGGATCTTCGATTGTCACGACGCTTTCGGTTGGCCGATTTCGCATCGTCAGCGCGCTGTAGACGGTCGTGCTTTTTCCGGAGCCGACAGGCCCTACGGAGAGAAACACGCCATACGGCACATCAACCAACTTCTTGATCTTTTCAAGTTGTTCCGTTTCGAAGCCGAGTTCATCGAGCTGTGTGAATGATTGCTCGTCTGGCATCAGACGCAGCACAAGCCGCTCGCCATAAATGGTCGGTCCACCACCGACTCGAATGTCTCGCTGATGTTTGATGACCGACTTTGAAATGTGGCCGTCCTGAGCAGCTCGTCGCTCGGTGATATCCATGCCGGCCATAATCTTCAGCCGGGAAATCACTTGAGCCGTCAGCTTCTGGGGAAGCTGCATCACGTCGTGCAGCATGCCGTCGACACGAAGCCGAACTCGCAGCCCGTTCTGATTTGGGTCGATGTGGATGTCGGTGGCGTTGAGCTGAAACGCGCGTTCAAGCAGCAGATCGACCAGTGGTGCCGGGCCGACAACGTCGATCAGTTCTCGAAGCTCTTCCTGTAGAGCCTTCTGCCGAACTTCCAGCCCGCCAGTTGCTGCCGATGTTCCGGTCGTTGTTTCAGTCGACATCAGTTTCCTCCTGGTGAATCTTCAAAGCCACCATCTTTGTGAAGCTAGGCTTCGGTCCGGTTCGAGCGACTGCTCGACCTCTTCAAAGACGCGACAAGGTAATTTGAACTCATTTCAAAACGACCCGAAGGTGCAATTCTTAAAAGTCTGGGATTCGGCCCAGAGCTTCGGCAACGGTGACGCCAGCGGCGATAATGACCAGCAGAATTCCAAGTAAACGCCAGGCTCCACGATCGCGAACGATCGCGACCAGTCCGGCGATGATGGCAACACCCCCGCAGGTCATGGCGAGTGTTTTCGCTGTTTGCGGATCGAGTTGCAGCAGTTGCTTTCTTGGAGCAACGACAAACAGCAGAGCTCCCGCAGCCGCAACCCAACCCAGAATGGCGAGAAAGAAAGTTGCCATCGGAGATGCGGGCGTAAACTTCTTGACGCCGAGCATCTGCTCGGCTTCTTCGTGTGAGTCAACGATTTTCCAGACGCGAGTCAGCCCGGCGATTTCAAGAACCTCGCCGATCATCGAGCTGCTGTTGACGACGACCATCTCGCCGTCTTTTTCCTGGACTGCCTTCCAGAGTTTGACAATCAGGGCAACGACCGAGCTACCCATAAACTCAAGACGTGTCAGGTCCATCAGAAAGTTTGGATGGTCCAGTGCAGCTAGTTTTTCTTTAATCTCGTTGCCAGCTATCTCGATGTCGCCCCATCGGCAATCACCGAGAGAAGGATTGAAAGCGACGACGGCATAACTTTTCGAGGTGTCGTATTCGTAAGGCGGTGCGTCAGCCATCCTGGGTGCGATCTCCCGAAAGAGGCGGCAAACTGCCGACCATGATTTCTGCTTCGACGAGACGTTGGTCGCCCAACTTGTCCGGAGCCACGATTAAAACAAGCAATAGTGAAAAAGGCCCGGTTCCCGACATCAAATTTTGAGTCCACCATGAAGACCACGCCAGACACTCCGCAAGTTACCTAATAACAGGCAGTTACCAAAGGCGATTCTCCTCGAAACTTTTTCAGACGCGGCTGGAGTTCGCGTGTCGGCGCCCTGTCGCCTGTGCGTGGCAACGGCTTTGTGTGCGGCTGCCGGCCGGGCGGCACTCCTTTGTTCAGCAGGTTTCGCGAGGTTTTGAACGTCTCCGGCCGAAGTCTGACTGGTTGGTCGCTTTCGACGACGGATTCCGGCGCATTACTCCGTGCAGCTTCTGGGATGTAATCCCGGATGCTTGACGGCGTGTAAAGATCGGGCAGACTCCCGCCGGTCCCGTTATTTTCGGATGTCGGTTGGCCTTGGCGGCTACGAAGTTTAGCCAATCAGGTATGGAAACTCGGCGGGTAGCTAACAGAAGCTCGCCATTCAGGTATCGTTTTTTCCGTGTTGCAGATTGCAGAAATCTACAAGTCCATTCAGGGTGAGGGGGAATTCACCGGCACGTCGTCAGTTTTTGTACGGACGACGGGCTGCAACCTGCGCTGCTGGTTCTGCGACACTCCGTTCACGTCATGGGAGCCGGAAGGCAAGCCGCAAACCATCGACCAGGTGCTGTCGCAAATAGCCGAGTTCGAAGTGGAACACGTTGTGGTGACAGGCGGCGAGCCCCTGCTTCTTCCAGACATTGTTCCACTGACTGCCGAACTTCGATCGCGAGGCCACTTCGTCACGCTCGAAACCGCCGGCACCGTATTTCGAGAAGCCACGGCCGATCTGATGTCGATCAGTCCGAAATTGGCGAATTCAACTCCGAGTGTCGATCGATCGGCAACCTGGTCGAAACGGCACGAGGAATTGCGTCATCGCCCGGCCGTGATTCGCAATCTTATTGCGGAGTCACGCTACCAGTTGAAATTCGTCATCGACGTTCCGACAGACGTGGCTCAGGTTGAAGAATGGCTCGCCGAGTTTCCCGAGATCGATCGCGGCTGCGTTTGGCTGATGCCTCAGGCAACGACTCGCGAAGAGCTTTCGGCCAGGACCGACTGGATCGAAGTCGCGGCGGCAAAGAACGGATTCCAGTTCACATCGCGGTTGCATATTGAGCAATTTGGCAACGCTCGCGGCTATTGAGCGGTCGTGACATTCGAGTCGCTGTTGAGATTTTCGGTCGTCAGAATTGGCCTACAGTGCCTGATGTTGGACCAATCGGCCCGCCTCGTCGAGCGATGAAAACACGCCTGCGGCGACTCCACCAACGAGCGCTGCACCGAATGCCGCTTCTTCTCGATGTTGTGTCACGACTGCGGCCTTACCAAATCGTCGCGCGACCGCGTCGGCCAGTATCGAGTTCTCTCGTAATCCGTTTCCTGCTCCGACAAGCGTTGCTGGTTCGCTGTGCTGACCGGTGATTTCGACGATCTGGTCCAGCGCGCCGCGATAGTTATCGGCCATGCCCTCAAGAACTGATCGAGCAAAATTAGCGGGCGTCAGACTGGCCGGCGAAATGCCGGTGAATGATCCTGTCTGCAAAGGATTCGAGCGGGTCCCCGAAAAAGTCGGCACACACTGCAGCCCTTGAGAATCAGCTCCTGCTTTTTCCGCGAGTTCCACCAGTTGGCCATACAGCGGACGATCGGCGTCAGCACCAAAGAGTTCGACTCCAAGTTGCCGCACAAAGTTTTCCACCACCTGAAACGACCATCCGCCGGTCAGGCCGACGTTTGAAAGCAGGTTGCCCTGAATTGGAAATGGCCGCAGCTCAACCGGCGGCGCAAAGGCGGTTTCTTCTGTAAACATCGCAACTTGAGCACCGGTCCCGATGTTGAGCAGAACGCTGGATCGGCGTTCGGCGACGCTGCCCAGGAAACTTGCCTGATGATCACCGATCGGCACCGACACTTGAATCCCCTTGGGAAGTCCTTCCACGCGGTTGTCGACCAACTTGCCCGCCGGACGATCGGCTTCCTGGATCGCGGGCAACTGATCACGCCGAAATCCCAGAGCCGTCAGAACGTCGTCGTCCCAGTCGCGGGAAACGACATTCATAATCCCGCCGGAAGCCGCCACTGAAGGATCTGTCACTAACTCACCAGCGGTGAGCATCGCGACAAACAGGTCCATGATGAAACAGGCTTTGCTACCTTTTGGGGCAAGCTCTTGCTGTTTCAACCAGAAGAGCGTCGTGCCGAGGAACCCGGAATTAAGCCGACATCCCAAACGGCTCAGCGAATCTGCACCGCAACGAGAGCGTGCTTCGTTGAACCAGCTCACGTCGCGACCGGGCATGCTCTCGTTGCCTCGTTGATCCTGCCAGTTGATCAGCGGAGTCAGAGGCTTCTGGTTTGAATCGACCAGTACCATGCCATGCTGCTGCCCGGTCACGCCGATGCTGCAAACCTGTTGCCCATCGACTGAGGAATCGGTGGCGATCTTTGACAGGCATTCGAAGCCAGATCGTAAAACCGCCTCAGCATCCCACTCTGATCGTCCAAGCTTTCGCCCGTCGTCCGACGTAACGTTTCCGCCAGTTGGCATCGCCGTCGATGCTACAACTCGTCCGGACTCAGAATCGACAGCGATGCACGTCGTCTTGGTGGTCCCGAGGTCAATCCCCAGCAGCAACGACATTTTAGTATCTCCGATTCAGCACAAAGGGAACGTGACTGATTTCAACGATTCCTAATCGAGGTACTGAATCCGTTTCTGCATCTCAACATTGAAGCTCTGATACCGCGTCACCAAGTTGCCTGGCGAAAACAGATGAGACTTGATGGCTTCCATGTCTTCGTGACCGATCGCATCTTTGAAGATCGGGGCGAAGTACTGGCGGCCGAGTTCTGACGGCTGAAATCTTTGCTCGCTGTAGAGCGATGGGTGCACCTCTCTGGCGTGAATCGTACCCCACTGGTCGCGCAGCTTGTTCGCGGAAAGATGTCCGGTTGTAAATCCTGACTCTTCAGTCCAATTCAGAGTGGCAAGATGATTGTTCTGCTCGCGATTCAGTATTTCGACGGCTTCGCCACCAAGCTGAGCCCCGTAGAAACGGTCAAACAGAATTGGCCGGCCGCCCCGCTGAGTGTGCCCAACTTTCCGCGTGAACACCGCCGACTTCGCATCGCCGTGCCGCTGGTTCTTGCGGAAGTAATCGTCACCCAGTTCCTTAACCAGGATTTCGGCGAGACGTTCGGCCGCACCGCTGAACAGGATGTTTCCGGCGGGGTCGACACTTTTGGATTTTGCACCAAGCTGCCCTTCAGAATCCTGGACGCCTTCCCCCACAACAATGACGACGTGCTTCTGCATGTCGTAAAGCTCGCGCACGCGTCTGATCACTTTCGGATAGTCCAGCTCAACCTCAGGAATCAGAATCATGTCGGGCTGCCCGTAGGCCGCTCCCAGAGCGATGTAACCGGAATCGCGCCCCATCACTTCGACGATGGCGATTCGGCGATGACTTTCTGCGGTCGTCCGAATTCGCTCGATACTCTGCGCGACGACGAATACCGCGGTGGCATATCCCGGCGTCACATAGTTGACGATCTCGCCCAGCGAGACAGTGTCACGAGTCGAAGCGTGTCGATATCCGTCATGGATGGAATCGTTCTCGTCTTTCACCCATTCATTCGGCTCGTCGATGTAGTTCAGGCCGAGGTCGTTATCGATCGTTTTCGGAGCGAGCACGCAAGGAAAGTATTCACTCAGAGGTTGCATTCCATTGATCGTCCCGTCGCCGCCAACGCAGATCAGCCCCTCGATTCCCAGTTTTTCCATTCTCCCCGCGATGGCCTTCAACTGTTCTTTGTCGTCCGAGTCGATGTAGGTCCGAGATGCTCCAATGATCGTGCCACCTTGGCACGGGTCGAGTTCCGGAATCGTCGAGAACAGCGGGTTTAGTCGCACGTGCGGCAGTTGGGGGCTGACCATCCCGCCGAAGCCTTTGATCAAACCATAGACTTCAATACCCAGTTCGTTCGCCTGCTGAACAGCTCCATAAAGCGTCGCGTTCAAGGCGGGGGTGTCGCCGCCAGCGGTCAGGATGGCAATTCTTTTCATCGCAGATTCTCGTTGAAGCTTGAATAACGGCTGAGTTCCCAGGCTCTCAAATCATCTTGAGGCAGGCGGTCAAACAACTAACATCCGAGCGGTAGTTGCGAAGTTTGTGGTCTTCCGGCCGCGAGTCATATCACAGATGATTCGCCCCGGCTGCCGCAATTTTCGAAAAGTACGGATGACAGATTCGGAGACAGAGAAATGAAATTTCTGGCTGGATGCGTTTGCTCGGCAGTTCTCGGCAGCTTCTTCACCGTCTGGATGCTCGACGGACAACAGTCAAACCGAGGTTCTGCCGTCGCTCAGGAGCGTCCCGGCCAGACGGGGCCGTTGTTTCCACTTCAGGTTCCTCGCCCGGCGGCCGCGAACGTTGAGACGTATTTCAACGCGGATGGCTTGAGCCCGGAAGAAGCGATCAACGTTTCGGTCTACGAGCAGCTTCATAAAAGTGTCGTGAACATCACGACGCGCAGCACCAGAGTCGACTCGTTCTTCTTTACCGAACAGACGTCTGAAGGGACTGGTTCGGGTTCGGTCATCGACAGTTCCGGCCACATCGTTACTAACTGGCACGTTGTCGCCGACGCACGCAACATCGGCGTTACTCTTTACAACGGCGAAACGTACGAAGCTCGCGTCGTTGGTTACGATCCACCGAACGACATCGCGATCATCAAGATTGATGCTCCCAACGGAGTGCTGTTCCCAATCACGATGGGTGACTCCAGTAAACTCAAAGTCGGCATGCGAGTCCTCGCGATCGGCAACCCGTTCGAACTGGAAAGAACGCTGACCACCGGCATCGTCTCCAGTTTGAATCGCTCGATCCAGGTCCAGGAGAACTGGTCGATCAAATCGATCATTCAGATCGACGCTTCGATCAACCCGGGCAACTCGGGCGGGCCGTTGCTCGACCTGCACGGCCGGCTGATCGGCATCAACACTGCCATCGCCAGTCGAACCGGGCAAAGCGCCGGCGTCGGATTCGCTATCCCCGTCAACCTGGTCTCGCGAGTCGTTCCTGAACTGATCACGCACGGCCGAGTCTACCGCGCAGAAATCGGCATCCAGCGAGTCTTCGAGACAGAAGAGGGGCTGCTCGTCGAGCGGTTGACGCCCGGCGGCGCCGCTGAACAGTCGGGAGTCCGAGGCCCTACACTCCTCCGTCAGCGACGAGGCCCGTTTGTATTCGAACGCCTCGACCGTAGCTCAGCCGATCTGATCATTGCCGTCGACGGAAAGAAAGTTCAAACCGTTGCCGACTTCCGAGAAGCCATCGAAAGTCTGAAACCCGGCGACATCGTCCAACTGACCGTCCTCCGCAAGGACCAGCAAATCAACGTCCGAGTCCAACTAGGCGGCGGCCCTCCGAAGCCAAAAACGCCCGGCACTCGGCTCTAAAACTAAACGCATGTCTGCCCGGCGTGTTCAATTCGTAGGATTTTGGTCAGTCAGGGCTTTTCCTACGTTGCGCGGCAGGCCGAGTCACGCCTGATTTGGAGTTAGCGTCAGGTCCATTCGCCAATCGGGTGATGGATCACTGCAGATTCCTGAAAATCCTGGCAGGCGAATTGGATGCGAAGCAGGCAAACTCAAGTGCGAAGGATGTTGATTCTGGCGTTGATTTTGTCGTTTATCGGCCCCTACGTCGTCAGTCGGATACGAAGTGGCGGGAGACAGATAAGAACGTGCATCGGGGCCGAGTCACCGGCCGTATCCGCCGATTTCAAGTCGTCCATTCGCGTCCTGACATACAACGTCGCTCATGGGCGAGGCCCAATCGATGACAACTGGAAGGGCACCGCTGCTGAGAAGCAAAATCGAATTCTTGAGATTGCAAGTCTGCTCGGCGACTCAAGAGCCGATGTGGTCATCTTGAATGAAGTGGACTTCGATTCGACGTGGAGCGGGCACGAGGATCAGGCAAAGGCAATTGCCCAGGCAGCAGGGTTTCCATGCTGGGTTGAACATCGCAATCTCGATTTTCGCTTCCTCTATGGCAGTTTGAAGTCCGGCAATGCGATCTTGAGTCGGTATCCGATCGTTGATGCGAAGCTTGTTCATTATCCCGCTTTGCATACGGCCGAGCAATTCCTGGCAGGGCACAAGCAGGGGGTTATTTGCACGTTGCAAATATCGAAGACGCAACAGCTCCGAGTCCTTACCGTCCACCTGGAACATCGCAGCGAAGAGGTCCGAGTCCAGTCCGCTCAGAAGATAGTCGAGGCCGTTGAAAAATCCGATATCCCACTGATCGCGATTGGAGACTTCAATTCAACGCTCCCGACCTGGCCGGACGCTGAATTTGATTCCAGCGGACGCAACGCAATGGATGTCCTGCTTAAATCGAAGCACTTTGCAATCGCCCCTGAATCAACGCCAGCAGAATGGAACATGACCTATCCGTCGATCAAGGCTGGCGTGGCCATCGATTGGATTCTGATTCCAAAGATGTGGAAGTTCAGCAACCATCGCGTTCTGAACAGTCAACTTTCCGATCATCGACCGGTTATGGCCGACCTGGTAATCGCAAAGTGATGCGGATCTAATCGCCACTCTGAATGACAAAAAACTGGACCATTCCCCGCTTCGGCGAAGTGACCGAACCCTCGAATATCTAAAGACGCCGTTCATGCCGTCGTTTGTCGAGGTAGATGACTTTGGAATCCGCGTCTGGTCACACGGTCATGCGAAGTCTGAAATTTCGGGCATGCGTCTCGACTGTCGAAACGCTCGCTGTATGAGTTGAAACGTTTACTTAACCCTTCACCACGCCAAGTGGGCGCATTCTGGCGACCTTCTTGGAAATGCCGGCTCGGTGGACGACGTCGACGACCTGGTTGACGTCTTTGTAGGCGTCGGGTTGTTCTTCGGCGAGGCCTCGCCAGCTTTGGGCTTTGGCGATGACGCCTCGGGCGGCGAGTTCTCGATCGATGCGCCGGCCTTTGGCGTGTTTGACGGCGCGAGTTCGGCTCATCAATCGCCCCGCTCCGTGGCAGGTTGTTCCGAAAGTCTGCTCCATGCTGCCTGGCTGGCCGGTGAGTACCCAGCTCGCTCGGCCCATGTCGCCGGGGATTAAGACCGGCTGGCCAATCTCCTGATACCGTTCCGGGATTTCTGAGTGGCCGG
Organism: uncultured Planctomycetaceae bacterium; assembly: GCA_943787265.1. Classification (GTDB taxonomy): domain Bacteria; phylum Planctomycetota; class Planctomycetia; order Planctomycetales; family Planctomycetaceae; genus JABMPE01. The sequence goes on from CALSLT010000009.1 coordinate 12,354, forward strand.
GAGGGAATGCTCGCGTTGCTCCTTTGCGATGGACCCAGACTTTCTTATCAACCGTGTCGACCTTGTGCTCTTCGAACTTGGCGATGTTATGAGCGACGTCGTAGACCAGGCCCATGTTCAAACTTTGCCACGATTCGGAGAAGACCTTTTCGAAGACTTCGCGAGCCTGCCACATCAGCAACTGGCGGTTGCACCACGCGTAGTTGGCGGCGGCTCGCATTGCTCCGACGTAGTGACTGCCTTCCGGGCTGTCGATCGGTGCGCAGGCGAGTTGTCGGTCGGGGAGTTCGATGCCGTATCGCTCGGGGACTCCTCTTAGTAGACGCAACGCGTCGTCGCAGACCTGGTAACCGAGCCCTCGCGAGCCCGAGTGGATCATCACGCAGATCATGTCCTTGGCCAGGCCCATCGCTTCGGCAGCTTCTTCGTCAACGACGGCTTCGACAACCTGGACTTCCAGGAAGTGGTTTCCCGATCCGAGTGTTCCGCACTGACTGCGGCCTCGTTCGATGGCTCGGTCGCTGACGTTGTCGGGTTCCGCTTCGGCAAGGCATCCGCGAGCTTCGGTGAACTCGACATCTTCGTCGGTCGCCAGTCCTCGCCCTTTAAGGAATGGGACGCCTTCACCCATTAGTTGCCGAAGCTCAGGTTCGGAGAATCGATACTTGCCTTTTCGACCAGTTCCGGCGGGGACGTTCTTAAAGAGGCTGCCAACCAGTTGCTCCATGTGAGGCTTGACGTCCTGGTAAAACAGGTTCGAACGAAGCAGGCGGACTCCGCAGTTGATGTCGTAGCCGACGCCGCCGGGTGAGATGACTCCGCCTTCCAGCGGGTCGGTCGCGCAGACCCCGCCGATGGTGAATCCGTATCCCCAGTGGATGTCCGGCATTGCCAGACTCGCGAGCTGAATGCCGGGCAAAGTTGCGACATTCGCGACCTGATCCGGAGCCTGATCGTTCCGCATCTGTTGGATCAGTTCGTCACTTGCGTAGATTAGACCATCGACGCGCATGTCAGACCGGTAGCTGCGAGGGATCCTCCAGCAATAGTCGTTGACCCGTTCGAGGGGACCTTCAAATCCTTTTCTGGCCATGTCGTGTGCTCTGTCTCACAGATGGAAAAACCCGTCCAGCAATAGGCTGATCGGACGACGTAAAATTCGGTCGTGATCCGGATGGATGCCTGTTTTCAGGTGGCTTTGGCAGCTTCCACACAATGGGTAAAGAAGAGGCCGGATTGATTCCATCGGATTGGAAGCCGTTCCCGTCAGTTCGAGAATGGTGGTCGCTACTGACAGCCTGAACCGTTGATGAGGTTCGGGCGAGACGCCAGGATGTGACGCTTTTCTTGACTAAAAAATCTGCTGAGGCAGCGGACCATGCGGAAGTTATGCGGGCTAATTGTGGTAGCGTTGTGCGCCGGAACGGTTTCAGCAGCCGAACTTTCGAAGACAACAAACGCTAAAACGGCTTCAACAAAGTCGACCAGCAATGTTGGTGATCAGGCGTTAAATCTGAAACTCGCTGTCAAAATCGGCGATCTGAAGAGCGATGCTAAGCAGGCCAAAGCTGGTGATGATCGGTCTGACAAGATTAAGCAGACCTCGGCCAAGGCCGGAACTAGCAGTGGATCGTCGGCGAAACCTAAGGCTTTGAAGCCACTCAAACGCAAGATTCTTGTGTTCAAGGCAACGTGGTGTGGTGCCTGCCAGGCTTTGAATTACGAGTGGCCGAGTATGAAAAAGGTCGGCTGGCGTGTCGGTGCAAAACTGACCGACCACATCCAGTTCGTCGATTCGGACCTGCGGCCAGACTTGGTTTCTCGGTACGGAATCACTCAGTTGCCAACGCTCGTGCTTGTCGACGGCGAAAAAGAGTTAGGTCGTCAGGGGTCGCTCGGAGCAAGAAATATCGCGGAGTTCTATTATGGGCGGCTCAAATAGCCGCAAAATCCGCAAACAGCGTCATTCGAGAAGCCGTTTCGGGATAACTTCGAGGCGGCTTTTTACATGCGCAAGCCGTTACTGATAAACGGTTTCAGTCGTTTGAGACTGCTCGCATCTTTGGTTGAATCTGAAGATAGGCACGGGTAGTATCGGCGGAACTTTCGCGGACCTCGCAGGTTGCGCCGGAAACGGATTGTTTTCGAGTGGCCAGCGTAAGCCTGATTTCCCTTCTGAAGGTTCAGATTTCGACGCAGTTGAGGCAGTCCGCGGCTGAGTTCAAAAGTCGAAGCGTTCAAAGCAGTAAGTTTTCACCCGAAATTGCGGTAGGTTTTTCATATGGCCGACGAAGAACAATCTTCAAACGAGTCCTTCAACCTCGACAAGCTGAAGGAACTGATCGAGCTGATGGAGAAGCACGATCTGACTGACGTCCATCTCCGGCATGGCGGCGAGCAATGGCGTTTGCGACGAGGTCCTCAGGTCGTTGCAGCGGCCCCCGCAGCTCCGGCCGCGTATGCAGCTCCTGCTGCTGTACCGGCTCCCGCAGCTCCGGCGGCGGCACCTGAAGCAGCGGCTCCGGCAGCGCCCGCGAGCAATCTACTTGAAATCAAGAGCCCGATCGTCGGAACGTTTTACTCGTCACCGACGCCTGATGACCCGGCCTTCGTTTCGGTTGGCTCGAAGGTGGCGGCCGACTCAGTGGTCTGTATCGTCGAGGCGATGAAAGTTATGAATCAGATCACCGCAGACGTCAGCGGCACGATCGAAGAAATACTCGTTGGGAATGGCGATCCGGTTGAGTCTGGTCAGGTTTTGCTTCGCGTGAAGCCGAATTGAGTTGATTGAGTATTCGGCGAGTCAGTCATCGGTGACTCGCCCGATTGATTTTCCGATTCGAGCCGAGGACGACGCCCGCATCCGGTTTCTGTCGATGCTGTTTTGCTGTCTCCCGTTTCGTTCCCGCTTTTTCGTTGTTTGAGTCTCGCATGTTCCAGCGCATTCTGGTCGCCAACCGTGGGGAAATTGCCCTGCGAATTATCCGAGCCTGTCGCGAACTCGGCATCGAATCGATCGCCGTTTTCAGCGAGGCGGACCGCGGAGCCAACTACCTCGATCTGGCCGACGAGAAATACTGCATCGGTCCGGCTTTGTCGTCGAAGAGTTACCTCTTTTACAACAACATCATTGCCGCTGCGGAAATCGGAAACGCGCAGGCCGTTCATCCGGGATACGGATTTCTTGCCGAGAACGCCGAGTTCGCGCGAATCTGCCGCGAGTGCGATATCGAGTTCATCGGCCCGCCGCACGAAGCGATGGAGAAACTCGGTGACAAAGTCGCCGCTCGCCAAATGGCAATGGATGCCAAAGTAAACGTTGTGCCCGGCAGTGACGGGCTGATCGAAAACGAAGCCGAAGCTGTGAGACTGGCAGTTGAAATTGGTTACCCGGTTCTGATCAAAGCGACGGCTGGCGGCGGCGGAAAAGGGATGCGTGTCGCTCGCGACGAAGAAGAATTGAAAGCCGGCTTGAAGGGCGCGTCGACGGAAGCAGAAAAAGCATTCGGCAACGCGGGCGTTTATCTCGAAAAGTTCGTTGAGAATCCTCGACATGTCGAAGTGCAGGTTCTGGCCGATCAGCACGGCAACGCTGTTCACATATGGGAACGCGAGTGCTCGACCCAACGGAAGCATCAGAAGCTGATCGAAGAATCGCCGGCTCCGACGCTTCCGGAAGACGTTCGTCAGGACCTTTGCCAGTCAGCCGTGCGGCTTGTTCAGTCCGCCGGTTACTACAACGCCGGGACCGTCGAGTTCATCGTCGACAAAGACAACAACTTTTACTTCATCGAAGTGAACGCTCGAATTCAGGTCGAGCATCCGGTTTCGGAACAGATCTCCGGCATCGATCTGATCGAGCAGCAGATTCGCGTCGCGGCTGGCGAAAAGCTGACTTTCACGCAAGATGACGTCGCACGAAACGGCTGTGCGATTGAAGTTCGGATCAACGCTGAAGACCCGAAGCACGACTTCCGAGGAAGTCCTGGGACGATTACAAAGCTGCGAGTTCCCGGCGGCCGCGGAGTCCGGTTTGATTCTCACGTTCACGAGGGATACCGAATCAGCCCGCACTACGATTCAATGATTGGCAAGTTGATCGTGCATCAGCCGACTCGGCCGCAGGCGATTGCCTGCATGCTGCGGGCGCTTGACGAATTCGTGATCGAAGGCGTCAGCACGACGATCCCGCTGATCAAGCAGATCCTCAAAGAGCCAGTCTTCGCCGCCGGCGAAGTTGACACCCGCTGGCTCGAGCGGGAAATGGATAACATCCTGCCGAAGGTTGTCTGAACGACTCGCCGGAATACTTCGTGCGACGTTTCTGTTTTCGCGGCGACTTCTCAAACACATCGCTGAGCCTCCGGTCTGGCTTAAGCAAGCAAATACATACTGAATCAAATCAAACTAGAAATCTCGGAGTTTTCGATGGCTGAAGCCGCCCCCCTCTCACATCCTGCTCAGGCTGATCACAACTTTAAGAAGGTCGCCATTCTGTTTTCGGGCGGGCCAGCTCCTGCTGCCAACGCGGTGATCTCCACCTGTGCGGCCAGCTTTCGAAAGAGTGGCATCGAAGTCGTCGGAGTTCTGCACGGATACCGGCACTTGATGGAGTACAACGCGGACAATCCGATGCAGGAAGGCCGCGACTTCATCATGCTCAACGACACAACGTTGAAGCGAACTCGCAATCAGCGAGGCATTATCATCGGCACGGCTCGAGCAAACCCGGGCAAGCTGATTCAGTCGCCTGCGGACCTTCAGGATGCCGACAAAACGGCTCCGATGAAGACAACCTACGAAGCTCTCTGCTCGATGGGAGCCGACGCCCTGATTTCAATCGGCGGCGACGACACGCTCAAGACAGCCAACAAGTTCAAGCTTTATCAGGACACTCTTCCTGAAGACAGCAAGCGACTGCCCGTCGTCCACGTTCCGAAAACAATCGACAACGACTACCACGGCATCGACTTCACATTCGGATTCTTCACAGCCGTCGAAGTGCTCGGTGGCGAACTTCGCAACCTGCTCGCCGACGCCGAAGCCAGCGAAAGCTACTTCGTTGCAGAGTGCATGGGACGCAGCGCTGGATGGCTTGCTTATGGCGCCGCGATTTCCAGCGAAGCCAGTCTGGTCATCAGCGTCGAAGACATCGAAGGTGATCTTGCGGGAACGGAAGAATGGACCAGTCCCAAGACCGGTCAAACTGAAACTCGCAAGATTATGAACACCGAAGCTCTCGTTGGTCGCATTGTGAAAACGATGCGAGCTCGTGACGCGGGCGGCAAACGGTTTGGAACGATCGTCATGGCGGAAGGTCTCGCCGAGATGATGCCGGCCAGCCAGCTCGAAGGAATTCCTCGCGACGATCACGGACATATTTCTGTCGCTCACGTCGACCTCGGGAAGAAATTCGCCAAGCTGATCGCCGCTGAGTACAAAGCTCAGACTGGTCAGGCTCGCAAAATCACTGGCCTGCAACTTGGATACGAATCCCGCTGTGCACCGCCGACGGCGTTCGACGTCATGCTCGGAAGTCAACTCGGTGTTGGCGGTTTCCGAGCCATTGTTGAGCAGGGGCTTAACGGCGTGATGGTTTCGATCGTCGGTCAGCTCGAACTTCAATACGTGCCTTTTGAAGAGCTGGTCAATCCGGCGGACCTGGTGACGAAGGTTCGGTTTATCGAAACTGGCTGCGACTTCCATCAACTCGCCCGATTCCTTGAAACGAGTGTCGAGTAGCAATTCCACTGTCGGCCGGTCGTGAGAATCGTCCTTCTCGCAACCGGCATGACGGCTATACTTCCTGCAGTGGCTGGAAGGGTTAATGCAGCGAGGTCGCATTTGCGGCGTCGATTCGCTAACCCTGCCAGCCGTTGAACGATTAACGACGTATTGAAGATACGATCGTAGTCCATATTTGCCTGCAAAGAGGCACCGCCGAACGGGCCAAAATCCGATTTCGGAGCCGGCCATGCAGACTCACTCAGGGAAAGAACGCCACTCGATGTCCGATTCTGAACAGCGACCATCGCAGGATTCAAAGCCGAGCAAAGATTCCAACGGGGGGCAGCCCCGCAAGCCCGAGTCGCCGAACTCGAATCGCACGGTGCTCTACCTGCTGATTGTGGCCACGATTTGCCTGGTCTCCTCGCCGCTTCTCTTCACGAGATCCGATGTCAAAACTCTGACGCTTAGCGAGTTCGAAGCCGGCCTGGACGACGGTAAGTACAATAAGACCAATGTGCACAATCTTCAGATTGGGCGAACAGCGATCACTTTTCAGGACCAGCCTCTGCCCAAAGAGAATGAGACTGCTCCGGATGTTGAGCCCAAAGTCTTTCGGATTCCAATCGCCACAATTGGCGATACGTGGCAAGCTCAGATCAAGGAAGAAATCAAGAAGCACGACATCAACGTCTCACCTGCAGAATTGCCGACTGAGTGGCAGTCGTGGGCGTTGCTGATGATCATCGCGGCGCCGTTGATCCTTCTTCTGATCTTGATGATTCGTCGCGTGGGCGGTGCCGGCTCGGCATTGTCATTCGGTCGAAGCCGCGGCAAGGTCTATGCTCAGGACGATCTTGATACGACTTTCGAAGACGTCAAGGGAATCGACGAAGCTGTTGAAGAGCTGAAAGAAGTCGTCGAGTTTCTCAAGTCGCCTGGCAAGTATCAGGCTCTTGGCGGGCGAATTCCGAAAGGCGTTCTGCTTGTCGGGCCTCCGGGAACCGGCAAGACGATGCTTGCAAAGGCCGTCGCTGGTGAAGCGGGAGTTCCATTCGTCAGTCTGTCTGGTTCTGACTTTGTTGAGATGTTCGTCGGCGTCGGAGCCGCTCGTGTTCGAGACATGTTTCAGCAGGCCGCTCAGCGTTCTCCGTGCATCATCTTCATCGATGAACTGGACGCACTTGGCAAAGCTCGTAGCAACGGAATGCCTGGCGGAAACGATGAACGTGAGCAGACTTTGAACGCACTGCTCGTCGAGATGGACGGCTTCGGTTCGGACGAAAGCGTCATCGTTATGGGGGCCACCAACCGACTCGACGTACTCGATCAGGCACTGCTTCGTCCTGGACGATTTGATCGCCAGGTTCTTGTCGACAGGCCAGACATCAAGGGCCGCGAAGCGATCCTCAAAGTCCACATGGCAAAAATCAAAATGGACGAGTCAGTCAATCTCCCGCGCGTCGCCAAATTGACGGCGGGCTTCGTGGGTGCTGACCTCGCCAACCTGGTCAATGAAGCGGCGCTGCTGGCTGCTCGAAAAGATAAAAAGTGTGTGACTCAGGACGAATTCGAAGAGGGCGTTGATCGTGTCGTCGCCGGACTGGCCAAGCAGACTCGAATCATTGATGACGAGGAAAAAGAGCGGACTGCTTATCACGAGTGCGGCCATGCTCTAACCGCATGCAGCCTGCCGAACGCCGATCCTGTCCACAAGATTTCGATCATTCCGCGAGGGCGAACGTTGGGCTTCATGATGCAGAGCCCCGACTCTGAACGTCACAACATGACGAAATCAGCACTTCTCGCTGAGATTTGTGTGATGCTTGGTGGAACGGCGGCAGAGCACGTGGTCTATGATGAGCCGTCTGTCGGTGCTCAAAACGATCTTCAACGAGCGACTGGTACCGCTCGGCGAATGGTCACCGAATGGGGCATGAGCGAGAAGATTGGCAAGATTCACTACAGCGAGGCTCGATCAAATCCGTTCCTCGGCGGGCGAACTGCCGAAGAGCCTGCACACAGTGAAGAAACGATCCGCGAGATTGACCTTGAGGTAAAGCGGATCATTGATTCCGCTTACGAGCAGACTCTGGAGATCATACAGAGTCGCCGTCAGGTGCTTGAGCAGATGACTCGTGAGCTGATCGAAGTTGAAACGATGGACGCGGATCATCTCAAGAGGATCCTCGACGAGCATCATCCCGGCGCTCAGATCGTCCCCGGCACGTTTCCAACGACCGACACGGCCGAGCCTGCCTCAGATGTTGCCCCCGCAACGGACGACGGCGATGCAGAAGTTTCTGGCACCGACGACTGAGTGCCGTCGGATGTTCTGCCTCGTTCCGAATTTTTCGTAGGGTGCGTCTTGACGCACCACCGTAAGGCACGACCGGCAGTGGTGCGTCAAGACGCACCCTATGAAAAGTTGTTAGCGATCTTCCGGGTCGGCTAATTAAGAATTTCAGCCACTTCCTGATCGCTTAACACGTTCATGACGAGCGGCTGGGAGAGGTCTGCCTGAGACTGTTGCCACGTCGCGACTAAGCCGGCTTTCGTTGAGACAACGTCCACGTAACGGCTGCATCCGGTTCCGTACGGGCTGACAAACTGCGGCAGGTATTTCGACAGTCGCTCGATGTCGGTGATGTTGCCATTTTGAATGTACGCCACGCCGCCGAGTTCTTCGCACGAGTATCCTCTCGGGCGTTTCACCGCGGTTGAGTGTTCATCAAGATCGCGTAGAGACTCGCCTCCGTCGTAGAAGAAAAGGCTCGCATCGACGCCGGCAAACGCTCCGACTTTCGGGACATCCACAACGCATGTTCCGCGAGTCATTGCGACGTCCCAGGTTGTTCCGCGAGGGAAGAAGTCGTACTCGGTCTTCCCGAAGTCCGGTGTCGTTGCGACATCGTTCGCAGTGTCGGTTGACGCTTTCCGGAAACCGGTGTTGGAACTCGACCAACTGAAAGGATGGCTGCAGAACAGCAGGTTCAAGTCGCTGTTGGTTCGCTCGTAGAGAAACGGGTCTTTGATATGCAGCCAACGAAGGTCCGAACACTCGGCCACTGTTTCCAGAGGTGACTGCTTTAAACCTCCAAGCGTGTCGGCGGCTAGCCGTTCGATTGTCCAGACGCCCGTGCCTGGTTTAAGAAATCCTTCATAGCCTTCCGGGTAGCCCACGCTGTCCTTTTCCGTCGAAACGTAAAGTTCGTAGCCGTTTGTCGTGCGGCGTAACGCGCTGCCTTCGATCGAAAGAACTGATCGATCTCCGATGTTGAGTTCCGCCTTCGAGAAACTAAGCGACTTCTCCCAGCTCTCTCCGCCGTCCTTCGAGGTGAAGACGGCCAGCTCCAGGCCTCGTTGTCCCGCGGCAACACCCGTCCGTGAGTCACCGCGATTTCGATAGCGCCCGACGACGTGCAGGTCGCCGTTTGAGTCTTCAATCGTGTTGCCGCCTCCGAACCAGAATCCGGTCGATGCCTGCTGAGCAGGTACAATCGTGCGTGCTTGTTCCTGGTTGATCAGGGCGTCGGCAAGATTCGAGAGTCGTTCTTCCAGTGCTGTCGGCAAAGCGGCCATGTGAGGATTGTCCTTGCGGTATGTCTTGGTTTTCGGCTTCGTAGAATCGTGACGTGAATCGCTCGTCAGTTTTGAGAGCTGCCGAATTCGAGCGGTTTTAGCTCGTCCAGAGTGCAGAATGTGCGACAACAGTATCAGATGTACCCCGTTCCGGTTATGACGGACGTGGTTGCCTCAACTCTATTTTGCGTGCCTTACGCTTCTTTACGGGCTGACGGAGCACTCGTATCATGCCGGTTTGACCGGAAGCGTCAATTCGTCACATCTGGCGAATTTCGGCCGTCGTTGACCAGCGGCGGCAAGGTAACTGCAAGGGCTCTGGAGATACAGATATTCGAGTAGTTGCGATTTAAGCGGGCACAAACATGCGGGCAAAACATGTCAAAACGACGAACGAGGGCTGCTAAAGGAGCGGGAAAACGATCTGCAGATCCACTGACCAGAAAAGTTGCCAATCGAGAAGCCGTGTGGCTGGAAGGGCCGGTCCCTACGGGCTACTGGTTGTCGGCCGACAATCGGCGTCAGTACCTGATCTGGCTCGGGCAGCGGCTTGGATATCGGAAACTCGACGACTTCTATCAGATTAAAACGGGCGACTTCAAAGCGAATCGAGGCAGCGGTGCGCTGCTGCGTTGCTGGGGGAGTTCTGCCGTCGCCGCGGTGATGGAGACGTTCCCCGATCACGACTGGCAGGAATGGTTGTTCGTGTCGTGCCCTCGATCGTTCTGGGCCGATCCAAAGAACCATCGTCGTTACATGAAGTGGCTCGCCGAGCAGTGCGGGGTCAACGAGCCAGACGACTGGTACGGCATCACGAATCGCGACTTTCGCACTCACAAAGGGGGAGCGTTTCTCCTTTATTATGACAGCACGATTTCAGAAGCGGTGAAGGCCTACCTTCCGAAACGAAAGTGGAACGAGTGGCAATTCGGAAAGACGCCCAAGAATTTCTGGGACGATCGAGCTAACAGACTTCGTTACATGAAGTGGCTGGGCAAACGGCTGGGGTGTAAGAAACCCGATGACTGGTACGGGGTGACTCGCAAAGATTTCGAGCAGAACTTCGGCAACCAGTTGATGAAACATTACAATGGCTCGCCGCTGGCTGCCGCGATGGACTGCTTTTCGAATCACAACTGGCTCGAATGGAAGTTCGCTCGCGTCCCGGTTGGATTCTGGAAGAAAAAGAAAAACCGAGAGCGGTATCTCGACTGGTTGGAAACGAAGCTGAAGATTCGCAAACCCGAAGATTGGAACAAAGTCCGCCGTGCGGACTTGAAAGACAACTTCGGAGGCGGTCTGCTGGCGATGTATCGTTCAGTCGAAACGCTGCTGAAGAAATCAGGTCGCACGAAAGCAATCAAGAGTGGCACCCGTCGTTGAAGAATTGAAAGTCGTTCCATCACCAGCAGACGCGTTACGAGCGTTTGCTGGCTGTGACTGCTTGATCCTCTTCGACAGTGCTTTGCAACGAGACCGACTGGGACAGTATTCGTTCCTTGCTGCCGACCCGATCGCTACCTTTGAAGTCGAACACGTGGTGTTGGGCAAAGACCCTTTCGAGTCGGTCCGTGATTCCGTTTCTCAACTCAATGATCATTTCAATCTGAACCGCTTATCAGATCTGCCGCCGTTTCAAGGCGGCGTCGCGGGCGTACTTTCGTACGAGCTCGGTGGTTGCTGGGAACGCATTCCGCGATCTGGCAAAGATGAATTCGAATTGCCAGACGCGTGGTTCGGAATTTACGACTGGGTTATCGCCTGGGATCACCAGCAGAAACGAGCTTGGATTGTTTCGCATGGCTTGCCGAAACTTGATGCTCAGATTTCAGAGAGGCATCAAGTCTCAATCAGCAATGCCGACTTGAGCAGTTGCCACGACCGGGCGGCTGTGAGAATCCAGGATGTGCAGGCAAAACTGTCCTTGATTCAGTCGGAGCAACCAATCGATGGGGCCTGCGACGCTTCGAATGACGTTCCGGAGTCTGAGCTTGCGCCGCAGCATCGACTTTCAGAGTGGGATGGTGTGACGTCTGACTTTTCTCGTGATGAGTATCTGGCCGCAGTTGAGCGAGTCATCGAGTACATCCACGCGGGAGACATCTTTCAGGCCAATCTTTCTCAGCGGCTACTCGCTCGTTGTAACGTGGCTCCGACCGAGCTCTACGCCACGCTGAGAAACTGCAACCCTGCACCGTTTGCAGGATTCCTTGCTCACGATGATTGGGCGATTGTTTCGGCGTCTCCGGAACGGTTTGTCCGAGTCGAAAACGGCGTGGTGGAAACTCGCCCCATCAAAGGAACACGGCAGCGCCGAGCCGCACCGGAAGCCGACCTCTTCACTCGCGACGAATTACGACAGAGCGAAAAAGACGTCGCCGAGAACGTGATGATTGTTGACCTGCTTCGGAACGATCTGTCTCGGGTGTGTGAGCCTGGTTCGATTTCCGTGCCGGAACTCTGCGTTGTCGAGACCTATGAAACGGTCCAGCACCTGGTGTCGGAAATTCGCGGAACATTGAAACAGGGCAGAGAGCAAGGCGAAGAGGCATCGGATATCTGGTCGTTGCTGGCCGCTTCGTTTCCCGGCGGGTCAATCACCGGTGCTCCGAAAGTGCGAGCGATGGAGATTATCGCCGAGCTTGAGCCGACCGCCCGCGGTCCCTACTGCGGAAGTCTGTTTTACTCCGGGTTTGACGGCACCTTCGACAGCAGTATTCTCATTCGTTCGTTCGTGTGTCGGCGAGGTTGGGTGCAGTGTCGTGTCGGTGGCGGAATCGTTGCTCAGTCTGATCCCGCGGCGGAATACGAAGAAACATTGCACAAGGCAGAAGGAATGTTGCGAGCACTCCACCAGTCCGGTCTTTGTCAGCCTGTTGCGAAATAGACGGCAACATGATTCTACTGATCGACAATTATGACAGCTTCGTCTTCAATCTCGCTCGGTACGTGACCGAGCTTGGCGTTGAAGCCGAAGTCGTCCGCAACGACGCGGTCTCCGTTCAGGACGCGATCGACGCAAAGCCTGAGGCGATCATTCTTTCACCCGGCCCGTGCACACCTTCTGAAGCCGGCATTTGCATGGACCTTGCGAGAGAAGTTTCCGGCACAATTCCGCTGCTGGGAGTTTGCCTCGGTCACCAGGCGATTGCGGCGGCATTCGGGGCGGACATTGTCAGGGCTCCTGAACCGGTTCATGGGCGAACGTCGCTGGTCACTCACGATGGCAAGGGCCTCTTTCAGGACCTGCCAGATCCGTTGCGAGTTACGCGGTACCACTCGCTAGTGGCCGATGAAACGGCATGGCCGAACGAGCTGGAAGTGACTTCGCGAACCGACGATGGACTGGTCATGGCGATCAAGCATCGGCAACACGCGACTTTCGGAGTTCAGTTTCACCCTGAATCCATTCTGACTCAGACGGGGCATGCGTTGATCAGGAACTTTCTGTTGCTATCAGGAATTGAGGCTTCGGCAGTGCCGGCTGGCGATTCGCTTGGAGTTGCCGGGATCGGGCCGGGAATTGCTCCGAAACTCGAATCAGAAATCGGCCAGCCGTGGGACCACAATCCGGACAAACCGCTCCACTGGTAAATCTAAATCAGGCAATTCAGCACCGTTAGAATTGCGATTCATTCGCTGATTGTTGGAGCGAACCAGCGACCGTACAATGCGGATCGTCGTTCGCGAGGAGCGGAGCACCAGACACTGTGTGCCTGCCTCGACGAGGTGACGAAATGGAGATTTGCAATGACTGACGTCAAAACAGCAATCTACAGAACACCCAATGTCAGAACTCACCGAAACCACAGTCTGGACTTCGCAAGGCCGAGCATCGGCGGCGCTTGAGGTCTATCTGTTGGGGACGGTCGATTTTGACGCGGCGATGGCTTTGCAGGAGCGTTTGGTCGACGAGATTGCCGGGCGTTCGGATCGACTTGGGGCGTTAATCATTTGCGAGCATCCACCTGTCGTGACGGTCGGTCGTGACGGACGTATCACCGATTTGCCGTTGGATACGCGAGATTTCACAGCACGCATGATGGAAGTTCGCCGCGTGAACCGCAGCGGCGGAACGCTGGTCCATACTCCCGGTCAGGTTGTTGCGTATCCAATTCTTCCAGTGAACAGGCTTGGCTGCAGTTTCGCGGAATTTCGAGAACGCTTGCAGAATGCGACCGTCGCAACCGCGGCCGAACGTCGAGTGACCGCGCACGCGACTGAAACTCCTCACGGAACGACGTGCCGCTGCGGTCAGTTTTCATGGGTCGGAGCTGCCGTGCGCGACGGCATTTCTCATCACGGCCTGTTCATGAATGTGTCGCCGGTTCTGGATACAGTTCGTCTGGTTCGGTCGACTTCTGACCGGATTAAGATTTCATCGTTATCGATGCAGCGGATGGAACCTGTGCCCATGCAGAAGGTTCGCGAAGCATTGGTACGACACATCGCCGATCAGTTCGGCTACGAAGAAACACACCCCTACACCGGCCATCCGATGCTGAAGCGGACGTGGCGAAAGGTGATGCAGCATGCTTGATGGTCCAGAATTTGATCTTTCATTGCCGGTGGTCTCGGACGCATCTTCGAACGAAGGTCCGATAGCGGACTCGGAAACAGCCGCTCCACGCGAGAAACGTCGATTGCCGAAGTGGTTGAAGCGACCGCTCCCGAAACCCGGCATGTACTACACAGACAGTGTCATTCAGGACCTGAAGCTGGAGACCGTCTGCGAAAGTGCAAAGTGTCCCAACCGGACCGAATGCTGGTCGCAGCAGACCGCCACGTTCATGATCCTGGGCAACGTCTGCACGCGGCCGTGCGGTTTCTGCTCCGTGCCAAAAGGCAAGACCGAGATTGTCCAGCTCGACGAACCCGATCGAGTCGCAGAGGCTGCCGAACGCCTCGGGTTGAAATACGTCGTCATCACATCCGTCACGCGCGACGACATGGCCGATGGTGGAGCCGACCACTTTTACAACTGTGTCCTGGCCGTTCGAGAGCGAACCGGGGCCAAAGTCGAAGTCCTTACTCCGGACTTCATGGGCAATCGCGCCGCAATCAGCCGAGTCGTGGAAGCTCGACCGGACGTATTTAATCACAACACAGAAACCGTCCCGCGTCTTTATCATCGAGTTCGACGAAACGCCGAGTACCAACGGACGCTCGACCTGCTCGCTCAGATCAAAGAAGAAGACCCGGACATGCCCACGAAGAGTGGCATCATGCTCGGCTTGGGTGAAACAACCGACGAAGTTATGGAAGTCTGTGCGGACCTTCGATCCGTCGGCTGCGACATGATCACGATCGGGCAGTACCTGCAGCCCTCAGGCGTGCATCTTCCCGTCGAGCGTTACCTCCCGCCGGAAGAGTTCGACGAGATCGGCGACCGAGTCCGAGCACTTGGGTTCACGATGGTCGCCAGCGGCCCGTTCGTCCGATCAAGTTATCACGCCGGCGAAATGGCATCAGAGCACGAACACACAACAACTGTGTAGCTGCGTTCGGGACGGTCGTGGTGTAGGTTGCGATCGGTTTGACGAAGTTCGCTCGAAGGATTCTTCGACTTGCATTCGGGCATGGGGCTGCATGATGCAGGCTGCCGGCCCACCACAAAATGCCCTGAAATTCGGTCCAGATATTCCATCCGGCCCAACCGAACTTTCACCCCGGGCGAGCCTCGGAAAAACGCTGGTCCCCGACTTGTTCGAGCATTCGCCAGCCGATATTCTGCCGCCTCGCAGTTGCGAGCCCAAGTGGCGGAATTGGCAGACGCGCTAGGTTCAGGTCCTAGTGGGATATTATTTCCCGTGGAGGTTCAAGTCCTCTCTTGGGTACTTTGCCAAACGAACAAGTTGGAACCCTTCGGAATTCATACGAATTTCGAGGGGTTCTTTCTTTTGACGGTTGCCTGTTTGTGCAGGTTTAGGCGAGTACCTTGTCGGATTTTGTGCTGGCATCAGGGACGCCTTCCGGACGCGAAACTCAGTACTGCCAGTGGACGACGACCTGGACGCCTTCGATGACTTTGGCGTGGCCGACGAAGTCGTTGCCGTCGACGGTCCATTCGGAGTACTCGGTGAACAGCCGCACGTTTGGAGTTATTTGAGTCACGGCTCCAACGCTCCAGATGTTCTGTCGTCCGTCGGGATTGGAATCGTGGCTGGCTGAGTAGACGCTGCGATACTTCACCGGGCCGACTGTGTAAGCGGCTTCCGCCGTCATGCTGGTGATGCGGTTTGACGGGCCGCCTGATGCGAACCGATTCGGAACGGTCGGGCCGTGAATTTGCAGAATCTCACCGCGGAGATTCAGTGGGCCTTTGTAATAGTCAAAGTCGGTTCCCCAGACTGATCTCGTACCCGTGCTGAAGCCAGCAACATCGCTGTCGATGTTTCCGACCATGCCGGACACACCCCACGCCAGTGTAGAGCCATCTTCGAGTGTCCACTTTGGAACGACTCGCATGACCGCTGTGTTTTTTTCGTGGATGCCAGCGACGCTTTCTGCGTCGTGGTTGCGAAGGCTGCCGTTCCATTCGCCGTCGTGGAAGAAAAACTGAGCGAACGTGTCGATGCTCAGGTCGTCACAGACTTCGTGGGTCTTTTCCCAGGAGATACCGTAGTCCGCGTCCATGATGAAGCCGTCGAAGTATGGTGCTGTCCCGATAAATCCGAGATAGCCATCGAGGCCAAACTTATTATTGACTAGTCCGCCTTTGAGCGTTCCGAGATCGTCGTTCGAGTAGGACGCGTAGCCTTCAAGGAACCAGAAGTTTCGCGAGTAGAACGTTCGATAAGCGTCGCCATCGCGACCAGCAAAGAACACGAAGCCACCAATCTTACTGCCATCTTCCAGCGTGACTGAAGGCTGACCAATCACGTAGTAAGCGTACGTGCCTCGGAAGCCCGCAGAGCCGTATCCACCATTGCCGACTCCGCCCGTGTCGATGTTCCACCAGTGCCAGCCGCCGACGTTGACTGGAAAGTCGAACCAGTCCTTCGGAGCCAGAGCCTTCTTCATCAGACCGTCAATTGGATTGTCAGCCGGCAGGACGGACTTCGCTTCGGAATCAAAGCGGAACCACGCTTCCGATGCACACGTTGAGTCGGACTTACAACCAACCGCTGCGGCGCAACTTTCGGCGAGCGAACAGTCGCCTGCTCGCTGCGAAGTCTCAGAGTTTGGGCAGCAGTCGGCTTCGTAATACGCCTCAGCCACGACTGGAGTGACTGTGGGCTTCCTGAAAATTCGGTCAACCAGCGAGTCGGATGACTGTTGAACGGCGGAGCCTGCCAGATGTCGTGCAGCAGACGTTTGGCTTGAGGCTGAAGACTCTTCGGAAGTTTGTTCAGAACGTTCGCTGTTTTGTGAACGGTACAGCGTTGCTCTCGCGTGGTTGGGAAAATTTGCCTGAGAGCCTTCCAGAAGCCCAGAGCCCCGTCGCCGATGGCCAGTTCCGGAGCCTGTTCAAGGCCACGTGACTTCAGATTCAACAGGACTTCTTTCCAGGAGAGTTCGCTCTCGCGGACGCCATCAACAACCGCAATAAGTTCCTTCGTGCCGTCGGCAGTGGCCCCCATCAGGACGAGTAAACATTGCCTGTCATTTTCGAGACGGACGTTGCAGTAGATGCCGTCGGCCCACAGATAAACGTAGCGTTTCCCCGCCAGAGATCGTTTCGACCATTCGGCGTATTCGTCTTCCCAGACAGACTTCAGCCGCGTAATCGTGGAAGCCGACAAGCCCTTCGCATCAGTTCCAAGTAAAGACTGCAGAGCTTCCGGAAAATCGTTGGTGCTGATTCCTTTGAGATACAGCCAAGGAATCAACTCTTCCATCGACTTCGTTTTGCGGAGGTACTTCGGCAGAACTGCTGGCGTGAAGAATTCCCTTTGCTCAGGCGAACGTTTATCACGAACGCGAGGCTGTTTTACCGGGACGGTTCCCACACCTGTCATGATCTCACGTTCGGGTAGAAACCCATTGCGAACCACCAGCCGATGCCCACCATCATCGAGCAGCCCCGCCCGCTCGGCAACATAGCTGGCAACTTCCTGTTCAATGGCCGCAGCCAGCATCTTCCGGCGGCTTCCGCTTCCGGGTACACGACAAAACTGGTTGGCTCATCCGCGACAGCGGCTGAGGTTCCGGCAAGTGTGACGGCGGATGAAAGAAGCGTGCGAAAGTTGAGCATTGCCCGGCTCCGGTTGGGGATGCGGCTGCCGTCAAACCGCAGGCCCGTAGGCTTCGGGGAGATGACGCAACCGTATCGGTCTCTTTCGTCTTAACACATCGGCCGGTCCCAGTATGACCAACGGTTATGGCGATAAACCAATGCCGCCAACGAGGAAAAGACTGCACGTAGCGAGTGGGGAATTTCTCGCGGTGTGGCAAGCAGTTTGATCCACCCAGGCAATTTCGTCTGGTCAAACCTTGTCGGTTATTCCGAACAGGTTTTCTTGTGTGCGAAGGGCCATCGCCGAATTTGCGCGTGTTTGTAAGCAGAGGCTAAGGAATCACTACTAGCTTGGAACGCGGAACTTCGCTTTCAGTCCCTTTGGCATCATGACTCCAAAGAAGAAGTGCTGGTTGAATTCCTGAGATGGGTCGAGTTCGATCTTTGAATTCAGCAGCAGCGTGGCCAGAGCGAGCTTCGTGTAGAAGATTCCGTATTCCTGACCGATGCACGCTCGCGGTCCGCGGCCGTACGGAAAGAAGTATCCGCTGGCGAATGGGTTTTCCTCAGCGACGCCTTTGGCCCAACGGGATGGATCGAATTTTTCAGCTTCTGGCCAGTGGTGCGAGAACTTGTGCAGGTAGTAGTTCGAAATAAACAGCATCGTGTTGGGTGGCAATGTGTGGTCGCCGAGTTTGACTTCACGGTCTTTGACTGAGTTTCTCAGGTAGAGTGGCACGGCGGGGTAGAACCGCATGGCTTCGCGAATGACGAAGTCGAGTTGTTTGCAGCCAAGTAGTGTTTCGAGGTCGTAACCGTCCTTGCCGCCAAGGTCCTTCTTGAGAGCGGCGACGAGTTTGTTACTTTCATTGGGATGCTTTGCGAGCAGGTACATCGCTGTGTTGATGGTGCTGCTTCCGGAGAAGACTCCGCCGAAGAAGTTTGTGGCGAGTGCTTCGGCCAGCACAGCGTCGGACAGTTGCGGCCCATGAGTCAGTGCCTGGTTCAGCATGTCTGGTGCACTGGCGTCTGGCTTCTTGCGAGCTTCATTCACCAGCCGTTCGAACATCAGATACCACTTGGAACGTGCCGAGTAGAAACTGGGTCGTACGGGCGGAACGTTGAGTAACGGAGGAACTTTGCACTGCATTCGCCAGTCGCCGGTTCGAGCCAGGTTCTGAAACCAGTCGAATACCTGATCGCCGAAAGTCTGTCCCCAGAACACCTTGCTGAACGCGTGGAACGAAAGCTTCTGAGTGTCCCAGTAAAGATCGATATCTGACGTTTTTGATCGATCGATAAATTGCTCGACGTCTTTTTTGATGACGGTCTGCAATGGTTCGATCTGCTGGCTGAGAAACTGCTGCTGATTCAGTGTGCTGAAGGGATTTTCTTCCCTCGCCTTGCTCCAGCCTTTTCCGTAGTTCGTGATGAACAGGCTGCCTCGAGTAATCACCGGAGCCAGCGCTTTGCACGGGGCGTCTTTGTAAAAGCTCGTCCAGTTTGACTCGAGTACCTCGCCGATGAGATCTGGATCGTTCAGGATCAAGGCCGGTTGACCGGCCATCCACACAAGAGTCACGCCACCAAACTCGTGGGCAAAATCCGAACACACTTCCCAGGGCTGTCGCTTCTTGTTGAGAAACGCGCCGGCGTTGCCCATCGGAAATGAAGGCACCGGTCCGGGGATACCCTTGAACGGTCGAGCTTTGCGTCCGTGCAGCAGATTAAACAGCCCCATCTCAACCTCAGTTCTTCAGGATTGCCAGCACTTCAGGATTGCAGGGAGAGTCACGTCGCCCAACCAGTATCGGTCGTTTATCGTCGTACTGTGACGTTGGTCCAAGAACGTTGTGTAGCGACATCGTCAGCATGGGGAACGAGCATGTCCTTGCGGCGGCGACTAATCAAGACATCGCCCTGTGACGACATGAGACTTCTTTGTCATTGGATGTCGCATCGTGAGCAACTGCCAAACCGAACCGACGCCAACGAAACGATGTCTCGACAGAACTCGATCATCGCGCGACACTGCAGCTTGTGCGGCAGCCTTGTGGCACTTGCGATGCATGTTTCGGCATTGTCAGGTTCTGGCAATCAACGTTTCTTTCAACCGGGGATCCAGGATGAAAATCAGCATTATCTACTGCGTGCAGTGAAACTACACCCCTCAAGCCGCCGGTCTGGCGGATGCAATTCGAAAAGCAACGGGAGTTGACGCGGAGCTGATCAAAGGAAGCGGCGGAGTCTTCGACGTCGTCGTTGACGGGACTTTGATCTATTCCAAACACGAGACGGACCGTTTTCCGACTGACGAAGAGATCCTTAGCCAGTTGGGCAACTGAGCGTCGGATCAGGAAACATTAAGTAGCGTTTTCAGCTCGGTCGTCGCTAATCGACACCGAGCTGTTTTTGTGTTCGGAGGGCGATGGCTTTGGGCTCGGGGTGAGCGGTTCAGAAACTCCGGTCGTTCCGCGTGGTACGGCGAGTCGGTCTGAATCGGCTTCTCTTCTCAATTATAAATGCTTCTGGTTTTCGGAATGCTGACAACAACTTTACACTGGTGTGGGCCTCTGCTGACCGGTTGGGCATGTTCAGGGCCGTGCGACTGCTGCAGAATTCGGGAAACGTGATGTGATGCAAACCCGTGTCCAGTGTCCAGCCTGCAAAGCTTCATTCGAAGTTCCGGCTGAGCTTGTCGGTCGGGACGGAGAGTGCAGTCAATGTCGTAAGGTGTTCCGAGTCACGCCATTGGCGGGTGAAGTTGATCCGTCAGTTCTAAGCAACGGTGATTCCAACGCGACTTTGGAAATGCCCATTGTTGATGAAGACAGGCCGGCTGCTGACACCGACGAGTTCGAAATTCCTGATACTCCGGCGGAACCTACCGAGCCTGACGCGCCAATCGGGAAGACACCAGAACTGGAAATTCCCGAGTTAGACATACCGGAACTCGATGTGCCCCCCTCGCCACCGGCCTTTGTTTCAAAGAAGAAAAAGAAAACTGAATCCGCAGCAGAAGTTCCGTCACTTGATGATTCTAAAGACGACTCTGCTGAAGAGTTGCCGCCAGTTCTGATTGAAGACGACGGGTCGCTGTTCGGCGATGAGATTCCCGAGTTGGAAGAAGTTCGCACGCCGGTCTCACGATACGACTCGGAAGACGAAGTTGATCCCGACGAGGGAGGCTCGTACTCGCTGGCGGGAAGTTCGCCGAGTCCCAAAAAGCGAAAAGCAAAGAAGGCTCGACGAAAGAAAGCGGTCAGAAAAAAAACAGCGACCAAACGCCGTGGTCGACAAGCTTCGGCTGAAGGCGATAGCCGAGCAACTTCAGATCACGATCTAGAAGTTGGCGAGGTGCAATTGTTTGACGATGTTCTGCACGACGAAGAGGATGACGGGGCACGGTCGAGTTCATCACCGATTATGTTACCGCGGTCGGGATCATTCCGGTCAGCTGGCAAGTCGACACCGGAGAAGCCGTCAATCGGCAAGCCGTCAGGAAAGAACAGCGAGAGAGCTCCTACGCCGGCCAGCCGGAAGCCTGCGAAACGTGCAAAGCGACAGGCTCCGACTCGAATTGAACGGGCAGGCTCCGACAGCGGAAGGGAATCCAGCAAACCCGTTCTGAAGCGAAGGAGAAGCGAAGGTCGTCCATCGTCGTCACGCTCAGAATCCAACATCGGCAATGCTCCGCGTCCTCGAAGCGAGTCATCACCGCTTTCGCCGGAGTTGCGCAAGATGCTGGTCATGATTGTTGGTGGCGGTGCGGGGTTCGTCCTTCTGTTCACCGCGTTCTCGCACCTGACCTCGGGCCCGTCGGTGACTACGCCGACAGCCCTGGCACCAGTGCCAAACCAGGGAAGCGACTCAATTCAGACGGGCGACACAAAATCGAGCGTCGAACGAGCCAATCGAATTCGAACTGCTCCGGGGCCACCTCGGCGCGTTGACGATACGGCTGGCCAAGCAGCAAGCTCGGACGGAACGTCGTCTTCTGAAAATGGAACGCCTGGTAGTCAGTTGCCTGACAACATGAGAGTCGTCGCGGTTCCTGTCGGTACTCAGGGAACTGTGCCTGGTACTGGGAGCAGTGATTCCGCCGGTAATTTTCAGACGGAAGACGACGAGCTTTTTTCCGTCGGCACGGTCGAGATTCCTACGTTTCCAGAACTTGGTCGGCCGAGAGCGTCGACGATCTCTGGAGTTGTGTTTCACGAGATTTCCGTCGGAAGACTTAAGCAAGAACAGACGCCCGATGACGAGCCGCTGCCTGGCTCGCGGATGGACATGATCCTGTATCTGCCCAGGGGCACTCATGAGCGCGGAAGTCTGCCGTGTGTGATGATCGCCGCTGCGGGGACGACACTACTCGAAGGTAACGGCTGCTACGACGAATCTTACCAATCAGAAACTATCCCGTACGTGCAGCAAGGATTCGCCGTACTGGGATATTCTCTGGACGGGCCGCTCGTATCGGACGAACCCTCGAAACTGGAAAGCAAAGCGGCTTACGAACAGTTCCGCGCTGCTCATGCAGGCCTGGTGAATTCTCGGAACGCGATGGAGTTCCTGCTGCGGAAGGTGCCGGCTATCAATCACGAAAAGATTTTTGCCGCCGGCCACAGTTCGGCGGGAACGCTCTCACTCTTGTTCGCCGAGCATGAAAGCCGTCTCGCCGGATGTATTGCTTACGCTCCGTGTGTTGATGTGGAAAAACGCCTGGCGGAATACATCTCGAATCCGCTCGCCGAGGTTCTGTTGCCGGAAGTTGAACCGTTTGTTCGGCAGGGCTCGCCGCAACGGCATTTTCAGTCATTGAAGTGCCCGGTGTTTCTCTTCCATGCTGAAGGGGACACGAATGCTCCGTTTGATGAGAGTCGCGAGTTTGCCGAACGGTTGACCGCACAGGGGACGCCTTGCGAGTTGGCATCAGTGCCGGACGGAGACCACTACAATTCGATGCTCAAAGACGGAATTCCTCGAGGTATCGCGTGGCTCAAGAATGCCGCGACGCAGACGTCGCCGGTTTCGGATGAGCCATCAGAGCCGGCTCCGAAATAACTGACAATCAGGATGCTCAACGTCTGAATTTGCTGGCGGAAAGTGAGTCAACGTCCGATCTACCGGCTGCTCCAGCGGTGGCATTTGGTTGACGATTGCATGGTCCGGTGTTAGGTTCCGGCCACCTTCGACGCGTGATTTGCGCCGATTCCACGCGCTCTTGAACGATTGCGAAGAGTCGGAGTCACATGTTGTTTGATAGTCAGCGTTTACGGATTTTCGGTAGGTCCCGGACCGTTCATAAGTGCTGGCTGATTTGAATCAGGCGGGTTTTGGACGGATCGACACGTTCCGGCCTGCCATGCTGTTTCCGGATTCGGCATAAAGCCATCCGGCGCCCGGAGTTAGCTGGTGCCGCTCAGGTTCCGAAGCTTCTCGGGGACCAGAATTAGCGACGACGCAGATTTTCTACACGAAGCAGTGGAGCGGTTCGGTTTTCGAACTTCGGCTCCGTTTTAAGCAGAATTAACAGAACGTTGTTTGATGAAGCCCGCAAGGGGCTGGAGAGGATTGATTCCGATGGCAGACACGAAATTCGTCTATTCATTTGGTGGTGGTTCTGGCGACGGCGATGCCACGATGAAAGAACTCCTGGGCGGCAAGGGTGCGAACCTCTCAGAAATGAGCCGCATCGGCCTTCCTGTACCGGCCGGATTCACGATCACAACTGAAGTCTGCAACCTCTTTTACGACAACGATCGCCAGTTTCCGGAAGGCCTGAAAGCACAGGTCGAAGCCGCAATCGCCAAAACTGAAGAAGTCATGGGGGCCAAGTTCGGCTGCTCCGAAAACCCGCTGCTTCTGTCCTGCCGGTCGGGTGCTCGTGAGTCCATGCCGGGCATGATGGACACGGTCCTCAACATTGGCATCAACGAAGACGTCGTCAACGCTTTGATCAAGCAGGCCGGTGCCGAGCACTTTGCGTGGGACAGCTACCGCCGCCTCATCCAGATGTACGGCGACGTTGTGTTGGGCTTGAAGCCGGAATCGAAGAACGATCCGGACCACTTCGAAGACATCCTCGACAAGGCTCGCGAAGATGCCGGCGTTGAGCACGAAAAAGACCTGACGATCGACACGCTGAAGGACATCGTCACTCAGTTCAAAGCTGTCATCAAAAACGAGACTGGCAACGACTTCCCGGACGATCCGATGGAACAGCTCTGGGGCTGCATTGGTGCCGTCTTCGGA
Organism: uncultured Planctomycetaceae bacterium; assembly: GCA_943787265.1. GTDB lineage: Bacteria > Planctomycetota > Planctomycetia > Planctomycetales > Planctomycetaceae > JABMPE01. The sequence goes on from CALSLT010000009.1 coordinate 36,097, forward strand.
AGCTGGGGTAACGACCGGGCTACCGTTTACCGACGTCAGTACGGAATTCCTCACAGCTGGGGAACGGCGACCAACGTCCAAGCGATGGTCTTCGGAAACCTAGGTGACGACTGTGCGACAGGCGTCGGCCTGACTCGAAACTGCTCAGTCGGTCTGCCTGGTTTCTGCGGCGACTACCTGATCAATGCTCAGGGTGAAGACGTCGTCGCCGGAACGCGAACTCCGAAGCGTATCGAAGAGACACTCGCGCAGGATGCTCCGGAAGCTCATGCTCAGCTAACTGAAATCGGCGTGACGCTGGAAAATCATTACAAAGATGTGCAGGACATCGAATTCACCGTCCAGCGTGGCAAAGTCTGGATGCTTCAGACTCGAAACGCCAAGCGAACCGGTTTCGCTGCTGTCCGAATCGCTGTCGATCTGGTCAACGAAGGCCTCATCGACAAGAAGACGGCCATGGAAAAACGCCGCATCCCGGCCGACGACTTGAACCAGCTTCTGCAGCCGATCTTCGATCCAGCCGCCAAGGCCGCCGCTGAGACAGAAGAAAAACTCCTGGCAAAAGGCATCAACGCCGGTCCTGGTGCAGCGACCGGTCAGATCGTCTTCCACGCGTCCGACGCTGAAGAACAGTGGAACGAAGACAACGACAAACAGTTGATCCTCGTCCGCAAGGAAACCAGCCCGGAAGACCTTCGCGGGATGAAAGTTGCCAACGGAATTCTGACTGCGTTCGGTGGAGCGTCTTCGCACGCCGCACTCGTCAGCCGTCAGATGGGCAAGACCTGTGTCTGCGGATGCTCGGAACTAAACATCGACTACGAAGCCGGAACTCTCACTGTCGGCAGTACCGTGCTGAAAGAAGGCGACTGGATTTCGATCGATGGCTTCTCTGGCGAAGTCTTCAACGGTCAGATCAGCACCAGTGCTTCCGAAGTCATGGAAGTCCTCATGGGTAACAAGGCTGCGGACGACGCCGAAACTTACGGCCGATACGCTCAGCTCATGGAGTGGGCCGACGAGTTCCGTACGCTCAACGTTCGAGCCAACTCGGAATCGCACGACGCCGAAGCATCGGTTGCTCTGGGAGCCGAAGGCGTCGGCCTCTGCCGAACCGAGCACATGTTCTTTGATCATCTCGACGAAATTCGTGAGATGATTTTCTCGCGAACTCAGGAAGACCGAGCTAAGGCACTGGCTAAGTTGCTCACCTTCCAACGAGATGACTTCACTCACCTGTTCAAGGTGATGGGCGATCGTCCGGTCACGATTCGTCTGCTCGATCCACCGCTGCATGAGTTCCTCTCAGAACACCACATGCACGACGATCCGACACTGGCCGGCAAGCTGGCTTCAACATTCGGCGTCACCGAAGCAGACGTCAAACGTCGAGTTGAAGAACTGGTCGAAACCAACCCGATGCTCGGTCACCGTGGCTGTCGTCTGGGAATCGTTTATCCGGAAATCACTTCGATGCAGGCTCGAGCGATCCTCGAAGCTGCCTGTGCCCTCAAGAAGGACGGCACCGAAGTTCATCCGGAAATCATGATCCCGCTGGCCAGTTACAAGACTGAGTTCGACAACCAGGCTGCCGTCGTTCGCGAAACGGCTGCAACGGTCTTCGCCGAACAGGGCGTCGAAGTCGAATACACGGTCGGCACGATGATCGAAATTCCACGAGCTGCTTTGACAGCCGACGAGATCGCTGAGAACGCCGAGTTCTTCAGCTTCGGGACGAACGACCTGACGCAGACCTGCCTCGGCATGAGCCGCGACGACTACAAGGGCTTCATCGGCTACTACATGGAAAACGACATCGTCCCAGCCGATCCGTTCCAGACGGTCGACCAGACCGGCGTCGGCAAACTGATGAAGATCGGCGTCGAAGGCGGCCGAGGAACTCGGTCAGACCTGAAGATCGGCATCTGCGGCGAACACGGCGGCGATCCAAAGTCCGTCTACTTCTGCCACGAAATCGGCCTGAACTACGTCAGCTGCTCTCCAAGGCGAATCCCCATCGCCCGACTGGCAGCCGCTCAAGCTGCTGTTGAAGCCAGCAGATAGGCTTCTTGAGCGATCACCGCTGATTGACAACACTTGAATCGCGGGCGAGGTAACTTTGGTTGCCTCGCCCGTTTTCTATATGGACACTAGCCATACAAAGCTTTGTATTTGACTTGGTGGCAGGTCGTGCATGGCGCTCGTGCTATTCGGGATGGAACTGATGCCTGACCATAGACGTCATCGCGGTCCACATCCGGAAGACGAAAAATTGTTTTCGGTAGATAAGCAGCTGGTTCTTCGAAACGGGACTCGCGACTTGAGTTGGCTGCTGAGTCGCGGTTACGCAACGACTTCGACAGTGAAGCTCGTTGGAGACCGATACGCTTTGACTGAGCGGCAACGAAAGGCGGTTGCCCGAAGTGCCTGTTCCGATTCTGCAATGAGCCGGCGGGAAGGTAACCGTATCGCTCCGTCCGGCTTTTCAAGTGAAGAGATTTGGATCGACGGTTACAACGTGATCACGTCTCTTGAAGCGGCGTTGTCCGGTGGAGTCATTCTTCATGCACGTGACGGCTGCTATCGAGACATGGCCAGCATGCATGGCAACTATCGAAAAGTTGAAGAAACGATTCCGGCAATTCAACTACTGGGTGATACTCTGGCGGACTGGAGTGTCTCGAAATGTCGATGGCTGCTGGATCGTCCTGTATCAAACAGTGGGCGTCTTAAAACTATTCTAACGGAGATGGCAATTGAGAATGGATGGCCATGGACTGTTGATTTAGTTCCTGACCCTGATGTCGTGCTGAAAGATTGCAATTCTGTTGTAGCAACTGCCGACAGCCAAATTCTCGACCATTGTGCTCATGCGGTGAATCTTGCACGAATGGTGATCGATCAGCATGTTTCGGCTGCTTGGATTGTACGGTTGGATGATGAGCAGATCTGAAATGCATTTCTGCTCGACTCTTTATCGTCCTGCAGATGTTGCCGTATCCAGGGGCAGGCGGTTGCGATTGCTGGCGACCGCTCAAGCTGCGGTTGAGCGAGTGAAAACAGGCGGCGAGCGGCCATTCTGATTGACACGACGAAAAACGGGCGGGGTAACTTTTGTTAGCTCGCCCGTTTTTTTTCATTCTCGGCTCTGTGCGTGGGGCGGGATGTCTGAGTTTGTTGCAGGAACTCAGTACCAGACATCTTTTCAGTTTCCGATACTTGCAGAAAGTAATAAATTATGATTACTGGAGTGCCGATCATTGATCTACAAGGCTCGCCATGCAGCAACCACTGACAGCAGTACAGAATCGCGTTCTGGGTTTTATTCGTCAGGAAATCCGCTCCACCGGGCGGTCTCCCAGTCTGACGGAGATTCAGGAGGAATTTGGCTATGGGTCGCCACACACTCCCCGTTTTCACGTGAATAATCTGGTGAAAGCCGGATATCTGAATCGTCAGCCGGGGCACCGTGGGTTGAGTCTGGTGGGCGAGATGTCTGGGCTGCGACTTGCTGGAATGGTTGCTGCCGGGCCTCCCATTGAAGCCATCGAAGATCGAGATGAGCGGATCGATCTGGGAGGCTTCTCAGATGAAAACCACTTTGCGCTGCGTGTGCGTGGTGAATCGATGATCGAAGAAGCCATTGCAGATGGTGACCTGGTCGTCGTGCGAAAACAGCAAACATGCTCTGACGGAGATCTCGTCGTCGCACGAATTGGTGAGGAAGCCACGCTGAAACGATTTTATCGGGAACCTCGAAAACGTCGCATTCGACTGCAGCCTGCCAACTCGACGATGGAGCCAATCTTCTGTCGGGAAGAAGACGTGACGATTGAAGGAATGGTTGTTGGAGTCATTCGGTTAATGGGGTCCCGGTAAGCAGGAGAGTGTTTCGATGGTTGCTCATCCAGATTCTTTGAACGCTTTGACGGTCAGTGATCATGCGTCGTCGGTGCAGGAACTGAAGTCGAGTCTGCATCGGATGCAGCGAGGGGTTCGACCGGGCACTCAAGCTGGACCGAAATCTTCAGCCAAAGATATTGTCTCGACAGGGATCGTCGGACTGGATCGTATTCTGCCAGCTCAGGGTTTACTGAAGGGGACACTGAGCGAGTGGGTTGCAACGGAGCCTGGGAGCGGGGCTGTTTCTCTGGCTATGCGAGTTGCGAGCAAGGTTCAGCAAGGGAGAACTTTGATCCTTGTCGACCAGTTCCGGCAGTTCTATGCACCAGCAATTCAGTCGTTAGGTGTCTGCCTGGCCGAGACAATTCTGGTTCGCCCGGCAACTCAGGGAGATGAACTGTGGGTGCTTGAGCAATCGTTGCGTTGTCCGGGAGTTGGTGCAGTGTTGTGCCAGCTCGATCGTTTAACGACTCAGCAGTTTCGCCGACTGCAACTGGCGGCGGAATCCGGAACGGCTATTGGCATGTTGATTCGTCCGGCCGTCGCGCAACGACAGTCGAGCTGGGCAGACGTAAGGTTGCAGGTTTCCCCTCGTCCATCGTTGCCGCGTTCGTTTCGTCGTTGCGTGAATGTCCAGTGCGTCTACGCGAAGGGAAGCCTGGCTGATCAAAACGTCGATCTTGAGTTCTGTGATGAAACAGGACTCGCTCATGAGTGATCGTGTTTCAAATACTTCTGCGCCTTCCTTGAAACATGAGTCCGACGAATACTCTGCGCGGATGCTCTGTGTCTGGTTGCCGAATTTTCCGATCCAACGTTTGCGATCGAATTATTTTTCAGAAGCATGCGTGCTCTACGCGGACTCTGGAAGCCGGACACTGATCGTGGCAGCTTCGAGTGAAGCTCGGCTGCAAGGCATTCGTTCTGGAATGTCGCTCGCAGAAGCACAGGCCCTGCACGACTCTGCCGTTTTTCTGCCGCATGATGCCGATGCGGATGCCAGCGAACTGAAATCACTGGCTGAGTTGTGTTATCGCTACAGTCCTTTGGTCGGGCTGGAGTTATCGGATGATGCGCATTGCCTTCTACTCGACATTTCCGGGTGCGGTCATCTGTTCGGTGGCGAATCAGGCCTGACGCGACACCTGGTAGTCGATCTTGCTGAGCGTGGTTACTTTGCTCATGTCGCCGTCGCACGAACAATCGGAGCAGCGTGGGCGATCGCTCGCTATGGGCATTGCACGGGATCGGAGCGTCGACTGAAATCACTGCCCGTTCAGGCGCTGAGAATTCCGGACAAGCTGGTATTACAACTTCGTGAGTTTGATCTGCAAACTATTGGCCAGTTGGATGCTCTTCCCAAAAATTCATTGCCGTCACGATTCGGAAAGCTTTTAAACGAACGGCTCGGTCAGATATTCGACCATCGTTCAGAGTTGCTTGTCGTTTTGCCTCGACAGGAACCTGCGTCGGCTGAATGGACGACCGACGAAGCAATCTGTCATCCCAAAGCAATTCAGCATGTTTGCACGGAGCTGCTGGCTGAGCTTCTGGAAACTCTAAAAACCCGCAGTGAAGGATTGCTTGGGCTAACGCTTCGACTGGAGAGTGGCACGTCCGATCCGGCAGTCCTGAAAATTGGTTTGGCTCGGCCCACAGACTCGCTGAAGCACATCCTGCATGTCGTTCAGTTGAAGCTGGATACAACCGCCATTCCTGAATGGATTCACTCGATTCATCTTGAGGCTTCCGATGTTTCGCCACTCCAAATTCAACAACGAAGTTTGTTCTCCAGTCAGGAACCAATCGCTAATGACGGAAGCGTCGGCAAGTTGGCGGACCGACTGATCGCTCGTCTTGGGGATGATGGAGTTGTTCATCCGAAAGTCCTTCCGGAAGCTGTTCCCGAACAGGCATCCAGCGTCTCCCCATTGTCAGAATCAATGACTGAGAATGCCTTGTCGGCTGGTCTGCAAATCGCATCCGCTCGCCCAATCTTCTTACGGCGTCCGGAAGCGATTCAGGTGACAGCAATTGCGAAGAATGGAGCACCACTTCATTTTTGCTGGAGCGGCCGTTGCTACCAGGTCGTCTGCTGCACCACTGTCGAAAGAATCGCGACAGCCTGGTGGCAGGAAAGCGGAACCATCCAGCGGGACTATTACCAGGTGGAAACTCTGAGTGGTGCCCGGTTCTGGTTATTTCGTGACAGGACAGGCGAATGGTTTCTGCATGGTGTGTTTGAGTAATTCGTAGGACCGCTGTGCCTGATCCGCCTCCTTATCATCGTCGGCTTGCTGATCCGCCAGGAAAGCTGCGTCCCAAAAGTTGCTACGCCGAGCTGCATTGTCGGACGAACTTTTCATTTCTGGAAGGTGCTTCGCATCCCGACAGTCTTGTCAATCGAGCTGCCGAACTCGGACTTGCCGCTCTTGCAATCACCGATCGCAACAGTGTGGCAGGAGTGGTCCGAGCCCACGTCGCCGCGAAAGAGGCCAATCTAAAATTGTTGGTCGGTGCAGAGATCACTCCGACGGACACGCCTCCCGTTATTCTTCTTGCAACAAATCGTTCGGGATACGCTTGCCTGTCTACATTGATTACTCACGGACGAAGGAACGCCGTCAAAGGCGAATGCTCGCTGACGTTCGACGATGTCGCAAAACATGCCAATGGATTAATTGCCTGTGTGCCCCTGATGTCGTATCTGGATGCCGAGCGGTGTGGCGACAAAAATCACGGCACGGTGCAGCAATATCGCGAGTGCTTTGGTGATCGATGCTACGGCCTGGCAGAATTACATCGCGGACCGCATGACCAGCTTCTGCTCGATCGAATGGGTAAGCTCGCTGCCGAAGCTCGAGTTCCGCTCGCAGCAGCCAACGATGTCCACTACCACGTGCCGGAGCAACAGCCACTTCACGATGTTCTCACAGCAATCCGTCACGGGTGCCCTGTGGCCGAGTTGGGTGGTCGTCGGTTTTCGAATGCCGAACGACACCTCAAGTCAGCCGAAGCGATGCAGCGACTTTTTGCGGCAATGCCCGAAGCTGTTATGCAGACAAAGGAAGTCGCAGACAGATGCGAATTTTCACTGGATGAACTTCGTTATGAGTATCCTGAAGAACTTTGTCCCGACGGACAGAACTCGCTCGAATATCTCAGGCGACTTACCTGGCAGGAAGCTCGTAACCGCTATCCGAATGGCATCCCTCGCAAGGTCGGAGACCAGTTGAATCATGAATTGAAGCTCATTGGAGAACTGCACTACGAGGCGTATTTTCTAACTGTCTGGGATCTCGTTCAATTCGCCCGCCAGAAGAAGATCCTTTGCCAGGGCCGGGGTTCAGCCGCGAACTCTGCTGTCTGCTATTGCCTGGGTGTGACGGAAGTTGACCCCAACACTTCGCAACTTTTATTCGAGCGGTTTATCAGTCACGAACGAAACGAACCGCCAGACATCGATATCGACTTTGAGCACGAGCGACGCGAAGAAGTCATTCAGTACATCTACCAGAAGTACGGTCGCGATCGCGCCGGAATGACGGGCGCACTGATTACGTATCGAACTCGCTCGGCAATTCGAGATGTTGGCAAGGCATTGGGATTCTCCACGGATCGGATTAGCCAGCTTGCCCGGATGCACGACCGGACTGCCCCTGAGGATTCGCTTGAGTGGGTTGAGTCTGCGGGCCTCGACCCGAACGCTCGCCGGACAAAGCAGTTTTTGAGACTGGTCGAAAGCATCAAGCACTTCCCACGGCACCTTTCTCAACACGTTGGCGGAATGGTTTTTACGCGGGGCAAATTGTCAGAGATGGTGCCCATTGAAAACGCCTCGATGCCTGATCGCACTGTCGTGCAATGGGATAAGAATGATCTCGATGCACTGGGCATTCTCAAAGTCGATTGCCTGTCACTTGGTATGTTGACGGCGATTCGCAAATGCTTCGATCTGATTCACGAATTCGGCACGACACGACAGCCTGACAACGAACCAAAGAAGTTGACGCTGGACACCGTTCCCAAAGAAGACCCCAACGTTTATCGAATGATTCAACGAGCAGACACTGTCGGTGTCTTTCAGATCGAAAGCCGAGCGCAGATGAGCATGCTGCCTCGGTTGAAGCCTGAAAGGTTCTACGATCTTGTCATCGAAATCGCGATTGTTCGGCCTGGGCCAATTCAGGGGAATATGGTCCACCCCTACCTTCAGCGCAAGCAGAAAAAACAAAAAGTTACTTATCCGGACGAACGAATCCGCAACGTACTGCACCGTACTCTTGGGGTGCCGATTTTTCAGGAGCAGGCGATGCAGCTCGCAGTGGACGCGGCGGGTTTCACGCCAGGTGAAGCTGACCAATTGCGTCGAGCGATGGGAGCATGGCAGAAGCGAGGAGTGATCCACCGTTTCTATCGTAAGTTTATCGACGGCATGCTCAGCAACGGGTACGACGTTGATTTTGCCGAACAGGTTTTCAAACAGATTCAGGGGTTCGGCGAATATGGTTTTCCCGAGTCGCATTCAGCGAGCTTTGCCTTGCTGGCCTACGCAAGTTCCTGGCTGAAGTGCTATCACCCCGCGGCATTTACTGCCGCATTGCTCAACAGCCAGCCTATGGGCTTCTACGCGCCGGCCCAACTGATTACTGACGCCAGGCAACACGATGTCGAAGTCCGGCCTGTCGACGTCAGTCATAGTCAGTGGGATTGTACTCTGGAGAAAAATGAACAGAACAACGCTGCACTTCGTCTTGGGTTTCGAACAGTTGTTGGGCTCTCGCAGGAGATTGCAGATCGAATTGTCCACGTTCGAGATCTGCGATCGTACGATTCGTTTGACGATTTTAAGCAACGAGTCCGCTTGGGGGCTGCGACTTTGTCACGTCTTTCCCGTGCGGACGCTTTTCGATCGATAAATCTGTCACGCCGCCCGGCAATGTGGGAATCGCTTTCCGATCAAAGCCGTCAACCGCTGTTTGAAAAGCTGAATGAGACAGACACTCCAGCAGCCCTGCCCCGCATGTCGGAGTTTTCTCAGATTATTGCTGACTACAGCGCAACCGGAATGTCTCTGAAGGGGCACCCTTTGCAATTTCTCCGGCAGCATTTTGAACAACAGGGAATTGTGGCGGCTGGCGCGTTGAAGAATCATGAGCCTGACCGTCGAGTTCGTGTAGCGGGCATCGTGCTGAACCGACAACACCCTGGCACGGCAAACGGCATTACGTTTATGACGCTCGAAGACGAAACGGGTATCAGCAACCTGGTGGTTCACCCGAACGTCTGGAATCGTTTTCGCACGGTCGCCAGGACTGCCAACGCACTAAGTGTCCGAGGCATCCTGCAGAAAGAGTCAGGAGTCATCCATGTCATCGTCGACCACCTGCAGGATCTATCAACATTGATTGCGGGTGGGCGGTACCAGTCCAGAGATTTTCAATGACTCTTACCCGACATCTCGACTAGGCAAACATAAAAGTCCTGGAACGCGACGCTGCCAAACTCGCATTCAGCATGCTGGTCGATCAAGATGAACCATGTAAGAGTCAAACGAACGCTTTCGCTTATGAGACCAGCATGGACGGAAAATACTATCTCGGTTGTCCGGTGTGGGCGTGTCCGGATTGGGTGGGTTCTTTGTTTTCGACGAAGGATCGAAAGAAGTGGTTGAGTGAGTATTCGTCAGTCTTTGGGACCGTCGAGGGCAACAGCACTTTCTATGGCCTGCCGGCGCTGGACACTGTCAAACGCTGGGCGGATTCTTCAAGCGAGGGGTTTCGATTCTGTCTGAAGTTTCCGAAAGCGATCAGTCATGATCGGCGGTTGGTTGACGCTGAAGTCGAGACCGGCTTGTTTCTCGACATCCTGAAAGTTCTGGCGGATGCTGATCGGCTGGGACCTTCGTTTCTCCAGTTACCGCCAACGTTTTCAGCGGTCGAGATGGATCGATTGAAGAGCTATCTCCAGGTATTGCCGACTGAGTACCCTTATGCGGTCGAGGTTCGACATGCAGATTTCTTTGATCAAGGATCGGTTGAATCGGCTCTTGATGCCGTGCTGCGGGAACTGAAGATCGACAGAGTTCTGTTCGACAGCCGACCGTTGTTTTCAAAGCCGCCGTCAGATGAATCCGAAGAGGCGTCGCAGGTGAAGAAGCCGCGCAGCCCGTACCGCACAACCGTGACTGGCACTCGGCCGATGCTCCGGCTGGTCGGCCGCAACTCGGTTGATGATACAATGCCGTGGATCGAGGAGTGGGCGGCCATCATTGCAGGCTGGATAAACGCGGGTCTGACTCCGTACGTTTTTGCTCATTCACCCGCTGAAACGTTCGCGCCGGAATTTGCGGCACGGCTGCATGCACAATTGCAGAGTCACGTGTCGGCCATGCCTGATCTGTCGCCGTGGCCGGGCCAGACGAAAGACACTGGCCCTCGGCAACTGAGCCTGTTTGGTTAGTCGGGCGGCGGAAGATTGGTTCCGTTGCCGCCGCGATACTTCTGACCGACCAGGCGAGTCAAACGATTCGGTTGATCTCAAAGTCTTTGCCGACGATGTTTCGTGTCACGTGCAGATAAGGAATCTTCAGGCCGCGGGCGAAGGGCGTAATCTCATCGTCGTAGTTCGGAAGGTGAGGCTTGGAGTTTCTGGCGATGACCACAGAGTCCGTTCCCGTACTGGTGTCGGCTCGGAATACGAGTTTCAGTTCACTGCGAGTGTCTGGCTTGTTCGCTCGACGAGGCACACTGGCCAGCGCGATGATGCAAAGGATGGCGTCCCGATTGATGCGACGTCGTTTCGGCCCCGCGATCAGAAGTTTTTTCTTCAGGTCGTAACTGAGAACGGGGTTCTCGCGCTCAGTCTTTCTGTTGACCCAGACAATGAATCCATAACCTGAAGCGATCATGGCAACTGCCGTCACTACTGCCTTAACCACATCGGCTGAGTTGATCTGCTGAGCTTCCACAACGCCGAAGATCGAAAACGTGATCACGGTGCAGAGCAACGTAGAGTGTCCCCAGAGGTACGATGCCGGAACGCGGTTGACGTCAACGCGATCATTGACCTTGCGAACGTCGAGCCGCAGCCTGGCGTTAGAAACAACGATAGATTCCAGGAAGAGATGGTTCGCACTGACCGCTGCGCCGATGAGTTCGGAGATGTCGTCGACGGCGTTTTCAGCGCTTGATGATTTCATGGGGCTGCTTAGCCTGGAGTTCTGGCGGGCGTTCAGAAAGTATGTTGGGCAGTTCAACCAGCAACGCCAATCGTGCTTCCCGGATTGCAGAAAGTCGCGATTCATTCGAAAACGGCCATCGCACCGTTAAACCAATAGAAGCTGGATGACGACAGCAATAACCATCAGGACAAGCGGAACGCCTTGCCGGCCAGATTCTCTGCGGCGGCGGGACAGGAACCACGCTACGACTCCACCGGCCAGAATACCCAGCGACGTGATCGCCACGTCACGGTATTCAGCAAAGGATCGTTTCGACAAATTGAGAAATACCAACTGGTCGTCATCGCTGTCCGAAGATGCAGCAATGGCTGCAAATTTCGCCGCCTGTGCCGCCTTCGTTTGCGCCGCGATTCCCGTCAGCAATGACACGAGAAAGCACACGATCGCCAGAAGATAGAATGGCCGTTTGCTCATGAGAAGGAACTCAAGCAGGATGATTGCCAGGAAAATCAGCGTCTGCACGGGACACATTATCTGAAATGTGCGTTTTGAAAAATGCCTGGTCGAGAGCATGTCACGCAGTCGTTGGACAATGACGAGCTTGACCAGCCAGAGTATCGTTGAAATTGTCATTCCCAATACTGTCACATTTGATTCGAGGTTCGAAGTATGAAGTTTTCTGTTCGTCTCGCGTTAATGTTGAGTCTGATTGCCGCCTCGTCTGCCCGAGCAGCCGAGCCCGTGCGAGTGGGAATTCTTGGCTTCGACAACTACCAGTCGCTGGCGTTCACTCAAGTCTGGCACGAGCCACCCGAAGACAACCCCGATGCAGGCGGCCTTAAGGTCGTCGCCGCGTGGCGAGGCGGAAGTCCGGATATCGAGGAAACTCAGGTCGACATCAAACGCTGGGAGCCTCGCTTGATCGAGAAGGGCATTTCGATCGAAGACTCGATCGACGCCGTTCTTCAAAAGTGTGACGCCGTGATCATCATGACGATCGACGGACGAGCCCATTTGAAGGTTGCAGAGCAGGCACTTAGAGCTCGCAAGCCGACCTACATCGGTCGTCCGATGGCGGCTTCACTGGAAGATGTCATTGCGATCTTTGACGCGGCGGAGAAGTACGACACGCCAGCTTTTTCGTGCTCGCAGCACCGCTACAGCCCCGGATTTGTCGAGATGAGAAACCACCCCGAAGTGGGAGAGGTCCTTGGCTGCAACGTCTTCGGTGGTTGCCCGACCGTCGACCATCACCCAGACCTCTTCTGGCACGCCGTGCACAGCTTCGACACGCTGTACACGATCATGGGGCCCGGCGCCGTTTCCGTCACGCGGGCACGAACCGAAGACGCGGAATTGATCACCGGAGTCTGGAAGGACGGCCGCATCGGCTCATACCGAGGCATCCGACGCGGCAAACCGAAATATAGCGCGACCGTGTTTGGAGACAAAGGCGTGGCTCCGGCCGGCATCTACGGTTACTCATCCCCGGTCAACGGAGTTGTCCCGAAGTCTCGCTACAAGGGCTACGAAAACGTCGCGACGGAGATTGCAAAGTTCTTCAAAACCGGCAAGCTTCCAATCGAACCCTCAGAAACGATCGAACTCTTCGGCTTCATGGAGGCCGCCCACGAAAGCCATCGCCGAGGTGGCGTCCCTGTCCGAATCGACGAGGTCATCGCCAAGGCGAGAAAGAACGTCGCCGCCCGGTAGTGCATGTCAGGACGGCGTCAGCGGCGGTTGTTCTTCGGCGACTGAGTAGTCGCGTTCTTCGACGGCCGGGTGTCCCCAGGGACCGAATGTGCCGAACTCGTCGCATTGGTCGTCGCCGGGGATGAAAGTGACTTCGATTCCGGATTCAGTCACGTCGCATTTGTGGAAGCCGTATCGAGTGTCCGCCTCGGGCCAGCGTTCGGCGAGCTGCTGCGAATTTCCCGCTGGACACGATCGATAAATTTTCAGGCCGTCGATTTCCTGCGGCGGCCGGCCGGTGTGAACGTGGCCGCAGAACAGAATGTCGACACTCGCTGCTTTCAGATGCTTCATCAGCCGCAACCGGGGCTCGCGGTCGAGTGAAAAATACCAGTTGTCGTACTCGTCAGCGTTGGTGATGTCCCACTCCGGCTCGTCCGGTTGCTCCATGAACGGCCAGTAATGCATGACCGCGACGTGATGCTTTGCCGGTGGGAGTTTGGGAATGTTCTCAAGCATTTGCCACAGACGGTCTTCCTGCTTAAGGCCTGACCCGGCGACGCCCGCGAAGAATCCGGTAAAGCGAACATCGCGGTAAAGGAACGTCCAATGGATCGGCCCAAACCACGACGCAAACAGATCCAGCCGCTCAGACGTCATGTTGAGTTCGACGTCGTCCCAGTCGCGAATCGTTCCCGAAACAGAAGTGTGCTTGTTGCCGACATCCATATTGCCTGGGATGACGAACGTGGGAAACGGAAGCGTGTCGAGATCGTTTCTTGCGAGTTCATACTCAAACTCGTGCGTGTCGCCGTCGCGGGTCAGGTCGCCCCCGTGCAGCAGGAATTCGGGATTCAACGCTGCCATTTGTTTTTTGATTGCGGCCCAGCGTTGGTTGATTGCTGGTCGAAACCGGTACGATCTCGGCGTTCCCAGGTGGCTGTCGCAAGCGTGCAGGAAGGTCCAGTCAGAAGCGGAAGTCTGTGTTTGTGTCATGGGGGCCTCAATCGAAGTCGCGACCAGATAGGCGGTAGCAACGAATTATTCCGGTTGTTTTTTACCCGTGCTATTCTCTGTCGACTTCTTATTCGAGGCCTTCAGCTTTGAGATAACGAACTCAAAGGCTCGCACTGTATCGTCGTGATTCGTGCTGTGCCCGCCAGCGGGACGATGAATGCTCAGCACGCGATCGTTATTTCTTTGAATGGCCTTGAGCAATCGCAAAACACTGTCTGGCGGGACGATTGTGTCAGCTCCGCCCGTTGTCGCGGCGACCGGCATCGTAAAGCGTTCCGGAAAGAACTCGGCACTGCGGTTGCGATATTCATCGGGCACTTCTGCACGGGAACCTCCGAACGATGCGGCGATCGCATCAGAAAAGCGTTCGTATTCAACAAGGTTGGCCGTTCCGTTCAGCGAGACGACGCCGTCGATCAGGTCCGGGTTTCGAGCGGTGAAAGTCAACGCGCCCGTACCGCCCATCGAGCCTCCGGAGATAATCACGTGTTCGACGACAAGACGTTTTCTGAGCGACTCAATTATCTGTAGGAGATCCTCTTCAGCTTTCGGACCCATCCACGACGTTTTCGCACGGTAGTCCGGTGAGACCATCAACATTCCATGTCGAGTTGCCGCTTCGCGAGTCCCGCTGCACTCACCCCGTGTTTGCTTCACGAACTGCCAACGATCGGAGCCGTGACCATGCAGAGCGATCAACAGCGAAACCGGTTTGGCAGAGTCAAAGTTTGGCGGGTAGACGAGTACGAATTTCTGCTCCGTGCCGTCGTTCTTCGCGAGAAACGTCTGATCTTCGATGCGGGAACGGTCTCCAGCGACGTTCTCGCGATTGCCTGTTTGTGCTAACGCGACAGTTGTGGCCGTAGTCAGAATCAACAACGCCGCAATAGTTAGAAGTTTCATTGTCGTTTTCTTGTCTGCAGAGATTTCGAAATGAACGTCTCGCCCTTTACGATAACGCCAGCGGGGAAAATCTGAGACCGACAAAGAATTTCAGAGTTATCGAACAATACGTTGAAACGCGACAGGAGCGGACACAATGACGGGAATGAACTTTGCGCCAGTTCGTGTTGGCGTGATCGGCCTTGGACGCTTCGGGAAGTTACATTCACTGACGCTTGCGGGATTGGCAGAGGCAGAACTGGCTGGAGTGGTGGCTCGCCGCGAAGAAAGCTTGCGCGAGTTCGACGCTCTTCGCCCAGGCGTTCGGGGCTGGACCGATCTTGATCGAGCAATCTCAGAATGCGACGCCGAGGCGTGGATCGTGGCCTGCACGACGGCGGCGCATGTTGAGGTGACTCGGAAGTTGCTCGAAGCTGGCAAGAAAGTTCTTCTGGAAAAGCCGATCTCAGAAGAGCTTGCCGAAGCTCGCAGCCTGCAACCGCTGGTCGAGACGGATTCTTCAAATCTGATGATTGGGCACATCGTCCTGTTCAACAGCGAGTTCCTGCAACTTCGTGATGAAGCCTCGCAGCGCGGAGCGATTTCCTACATCGACTGCGTTCGACATCGCCCTGCCAGCATCGTGAAAGATTTCGCGGGCGAGAATCCGCTGCACGCCGCAATGGTCCACGACCTGTACGCCACGCAGGTACTGGTCAATCGAGCCGAGCCTGCACAATTCAGTTGCGACTACCACCGAACAAAGTCCGGCGCGATCGACCTGGCATCCGCACGCCTGAATTGGGACGATGGTCCTGTTGCCACCTTTGCGGCTTCGTATCTGACACCGGACGGCATGCCGCCTCGAGGCTTCGACCGGATGGAAGTATTCGGCGAGGGCTGGGCATCAAGAATTAACCCAAACCCTCGCCCAATTGAACTGTGGAGCGAGCACGCCGAATGGCCAATGGCTCTGGAAATCCGAGCCGACTCCAACGGCGCCAGCGGAATGATGGCCGAAGAACAACGCTGCTTCTGCCGAGTCGTCCGTGGTCAGCAACCCGTCCCTGTCGGCGCCACCTTTGCCGATGCACTCCAGGTTCAGAGCTGGATGAATCGACTGGACCACGCGACAACACAGAATCCAGCTTGATCGGCTCCGACGAAAACCTCACTGGCAACTTCGTCCAGAAGAGGGATGCCCCACCGTTCGCGATTAAGGATAAGTTATTGACGAATCGTTCAGGTTTCGGCATGCTGCTTGCTGGTGTCGTTTATTGCGCAGGTCAGCCTGAATAAACGGCAGGGCCGTCATTAAGAACCCCGTTGTACGACCTACCGAAATGACTCTATTGGATTCCGTCACATCTGGAGCGTCGTCCGAATATTCGGGCTTTCTCGTTGCACACCCAGACTCTACTCCGGTTGGCGACTTCATCCTCCTGTACGGGCAATCTGATCTCACAGAGCGCAACGAGACCTATGAGGTTCAATCGTATCTCAACGGGTGGGTTGCAATCGGTGACGACGGTGGTGGTACCGCCATCCTCATCAAACTGGATGGTTCGCCTTCCGTTTTTCGCTGCGGGCATGGCGCGATTGGTTCCACTGACCCCGAACTGGTTGCCGAATCTTTTGGGGCGTGGTTCGCAGATGACTGCCGAGCATCGTGGATGGATGACGATGATGACTATGGCGACGACTAATCCGCTGCACCGGTCGTACAACATGGTTTTTACGCTAGGCCTTCGGCACACCTTCGCTCTTTGGCACGGGCCATGGCCTTGGTACAATTTCCAGTAATTCAGGCATCGCTCGCTTCGTTTAGGGCGGTGTCGTAAAAACCTTCCGTTGCCGACCTGGTCCATGCCTTTGCAGGGGCTCGCTGTCAGTACGGCTCGGTCGCGGAGCGACAAAACGCTTTCTCGTGTGGGGGTGATCGTACACTCAACGTCCAGATTCATCGCAAGCTGAGGATGTGGCTTACTGTGCCTTCAGCGCGCTGCCAGAAGTAGTCGAGCCACCACGCGAGTCAGGTTCTGTGTCGACGCGTCGATGACCACAGGTGAGTTCACAACGGTGGCACAACGTCGGTCTGATTTGTGATGCGCGAGTAATGCTCGACGCGGCGATTTGCCGGGAAGTTGAACATCTCATTCCGATAGTGAGCGCAGAGATCGAGGTCGCAGGAGTAAACGATTAGTTCATCCCCCAGTGAAGATGTCTGAGCGACGATCTGCCCGGTTGGAGATACGATCGATGTGAGTCCGAGTTGACTGACTCCCTCTTCAACACCGGCTTTCGCGACGGCCACGATCCAGCAACTGTTCTGGTACGCGCCGGACTGAAGACACAGCTCGTGGTGAAACGCGACCTGATGGTTCAGTTCTGGATACTCGGGGATATTGTCCGGCGTGTTGTAGCCCAGGACGATCAGTTCGGCTCCCGCCAGCGCAAGTGAACGCCAGGTTTCGGGCCAGCGGCGATCGTTACAGATGCACATTCCGACTCCGCCACCAAACGCATTCCACGCCGGGAATCCGAAATCGCCGACCTCAAAGTATCGCTTTTCCAGATTCTGAAATGGGTTGTTCGGCCGATGCTCGGTATGTCCCGGTAAATGAATCTTGCGAAACTTTCCGACAAGGCGCCCGTCGCGTTCAACCAGAATGCTTGAGTTGAAACGCCGCTTGATCCCGTCTTCGAAAGCCAGCTCTGCAAACCCGAGACAGAAGCCGATCCCCAATCGACGAGCCTCGTCGAACAGTGGCTGAGTACTCGGTCCAGGCATCTCCGTTTCGAACCACGAGTCCAGCTCGGCCTCATCCTCAATCCACCAGTGCGGAAAGAACGGAGTCAACGCGCACTCGGTAAACACGACGAGGTCGCAACCTCGCTGATGAGCAGCCCGGAGCTGAACCAGCAGTCGCTCCACGGCGTCCGACCGGGAATCCGACCGAGTGATTGGCCCACTCTGTGCGGCTCCCACAGTCACGATTCTGGTCATGCTCTTGATTCCTCAGTAGTTGCCCGGCCAATCACCGTATGGGTGGTTTCAGAAAGTGCTCGAAGAATGAGTAGATAACTTCGTTTGATTCGTCGTTGGGTGAGTGGTCGGGGCGGTTGGTCATGGCAACTCGGTTTTCGTGGCCAAGGATTCGGTTGATCTCGATTGAATGGTTCAGCGGTTCCCAGCGGTGCGGGCCGTCTTCGGAGCCTCCGGAAACGAGGAACGGGCGAGGAGCCATCAAAGCGTGGAGTTCGTGCAGGTCACGGCTCGCTGCGGTGAGTTTTGGATAGAGACCGTGGGCTGGGTTTTCTTTGGTGATGAGACCTCGTTTGCGCCACGGCTTCGGGTGATAGCCGAGGTACCAAGGTTCCCAATAGTTGACGCTGCCTCGCGCTTCGTCGAAGACGATGCCCGGATCGGACCATGCCGCACACGCGAATTTGTCAAACAAGCACGAAGCAAACATCGCCCACTTTCCACCGAAAGAATGTCCGACAATGCCGATTCGTTTTGAATCGACTTCCGGTCGACTGGCCAGCACATGCCACGCGTTCGCCGCCGCACAGCCGAGCATCGAAAGCGGCGACACTTTCGCGTCTTCGATACTTGGGTAGTAGAGCGCGTAGGTTCGAGCGGCGCTGGCTTCGGTCGTTCCGATCGAAAGTGCGACGAAACCTCGTCGAGCCAAGTGCAGCGCAAAGTCACGATTCGGATTGCCGATTCCAATGGCCGTTTCAGGATCGTAGAACACGGTCACGACGGCTGGGTGAGGGCCTGCGCCGTCCGGGATCAGGAGATAGCCCGTTGTTATTTCGTTTGGTGTCCAAAGAAAGCTGACTCGGTGTTGCGTGAAGTTTTCGCGCCGTTTCGATTCGAGGATTTCGACCTTCGGTTCGGTGATGAGAGGCGGCCATTTTCCGAGCAGGCCTTCCCATTCGGAAAGAATCTCCGCTCGTCGACGTTTCCAGTCTGCAGCCGTTTTGGCTGTTGTCCCATCGGAAAACTTAAGCGGCGATGAGTACGCCCCGGTTTTGCCTTGCCATTCTGGCGGCGGAGCGAAGTAAGGCTTGATTTTCTGCCAGGCGGCACTTGTTGGCTCCGCATTCGTGGCCGATTTCGATTTCGTCGGCTGATCCTGGGCTGAGACCAGCGAAGCCGCCAGCATTATTGGTACGATGAAGAGTCGATTCATGGATTAGGCCTCAAAGGTGGTGCGTCAAGACGCAGCCTACGAAGGTCGACACGATCTGAAAACAGTTTCGGAGCGCAATGAGTGTTTAGCGACTTTGCTGTAACAGCCTTGCGTTACACGTGTTGATGATTCCGGCACTGTATCTCCAGCGGGAGAATTTTCGATGATTCGGACAAACTGTCCGACTGACGACGAGCTGCGCGAGTTCGGCTCGGGACGACTTAGTGGTGAAGCGGTCGACAAGGTCGCTCTGCATGTTGAAGAGTGCGCGGACTGCGAATCCCGGCTCGGTCAGTTTGACGATTCCGCGGATGAGTTCGTTACTGGCTTGCGCGGTTGCGCGACGTTGGCTGAAGACCAGAACAAATTCGCCGTACCGAGCTCTGTGGCCGAGGCTGTCGACGGCGTCGCGACGCACTCGCGAAGTGGCTCTGGTTCGAGCGTTTCGATGGACCCAGGAAAACGTTATGCGCGGCGACTTGCCGACGGTCCGGTGTTTGTCGATCGGTTCGAACTGCTGGACGAACTTGGTGATGGCTCGTTTGGTTACGTTTTCAAAGCTCGCGATACAGAACTTGATCGTGTGGTCGCTCTGAAGGTGCAACGCGCCGGCGAGATGGCGACGGATGAGGATGTCGCTCGTTTTCTGAGAGAAGCTCGCAGCGTCGCGCAGTTGTCGCACTCGGCGATCGTGTCGCTCTACGAGTCCGGGCAAACAGAAGACGGCGTCTGCTACCTCGTCACAGAGTATGTGGAAGGCGAGACACTCGACAACTGCGAACGAGGCAGCTCACCCAACTGGCGAGAGGTTGCCAGGCAGCTCGCAGAGCTGGCCGAAGCTTTAGACTACGCACACACTCACGGAGTCGTGCATCGCGACATCAAACCGTCCAATCTGATGCTTGACCGAGATGGCCGTCCGCACGTGATGGATTTCGGACTGGCTCGGCGAGACACCGGCGACGCGACTTTGACTTCCGACGGTCGAATCATGGGCACGCCGGCTTATATGTCTCCGGAACAGGCTCGTGGCGATTCGCACGCGGTCGACGCTCGGACAGACATCTACAGTCTGGGAGTCGTGCTGTTTGAAATGCTGACCGGCGAGCGTCCGTTTCAGGGCAATCGGAGAATGCTCATCCTGCAGGTGCTTGATGACGAACCGCGCTCACCGAGGCAGTTTGACGACACGGTTCCTCGCGATCTGGAAACCGTCTGTCTGAAAGCGATGGCCAAGTCTCCCGGGCGGCGGTATCAGTCCGCGAAGGAGATGGCCGAAGACCTGCGTCGCTTCCTGAATGGCGAGCCCGTTTATGCTCGACCTGTCGGCAACATCGAACGACTCTGGCGATGGACCTGCCGATACCCGCTGGCGACGAGTCTGTTTATCGCTTTGTTGATTGGCTCGACCGCCGGCTTCGTTCATCTGTCATCGTTGACAAAGTGGTTCATCCATCAAACGGCACTCGACGGAGCACGCATCGACGCGGCCATGCTGGAAATTGTCTTCGGGTTCTACAGCGACGCTCTGGGGAATCTTGAAAGCGGAACGGTGAATATCTCGCATGAGTACGCCAGTCAAAAGGGCACTCTTCCGTTGCCGGCAACATTTACGATCGACGCGGGAATTCGGATCAGCGAGTCAGAGTGCGGAGTCCTGGTGCGGCTTTGCAGCGAACATCCGTGGCGGAAAGACGCTCAGAAGTTGACCGACTTCGAGCAGCGTGCGTTGACGGCTTTATCGGCACGAGCTGCCAGGGGCGAGAGCGAGCTTTTTCTGCACGAGTTTCAGGAAGAGGGCGATCGACAGTGGTTGTACCTGGCGAAAGGTCAGCTCATGAAGAAGAGCTGCGTCGACTGCCACAAGAAGCACCCGCAGAGTCCGAAGAAGGACTGGCAGGAGGGGGACCTTGCCGGAGCCCTGATTCTCGCCCGACCGCTCGATCAGGACATCATTCGCACCGAAGACGGGCTTCGCGGTGCGTTTGTACTGATGGGCTCAGTCTTTGCCGTGCCGGCGGGAATCGGCATGATCTTTGTCTGGAACAATCGTCGCCGTCGACGATTGGGGCTTGCAGCAAGATGAGTCGTGCCCCCAAAGATCAGCAACCAAAACGCCGCGCGAGTCTTTCGACGTCGCGAAGTCTGCTGGTGCGCGTTCGCAACGACGAAGACGATGCATGGACGCGACTGGTCGATCTTTACACGCCGCTCGTCTGTTACTGGTGCCGACAGAACGGTCTTTCCGAACAGGACCTTCCGGATGTTGCTCAAGAGATATTTCAGGCAGTCGCTCGAAACATCGAACGCTTCCGCGACGACGGACCAAAGAGCACGTTTCGAGGCTGGCTTCGAACGGTAACGCGTAGCAAAGTTGCCGATTCATTCCGTCGAAAAGGCAAAGAGCCCGACGCGGCCGGTGGCACCGATGCTCAGTTCCGTTTCAACCAGCTCGTTGATCAGGAACCTGTCGCTGGCCAGGAAGTTGAAGACTCAGCAGGTCTGTCCGAGGAACGCAGAGTTCTCTTTCGGCAGGCCCTGGAACTAATCCAGCGCGACTTCGAAGAACGCACCTGGAACGCCTTTTGGAAAGTCGCCGTTGAAGGCCGACCGACTGCTGATGTCGCCGACGAGCTCAACATGAAACCGGGCACTGTGCGGGTTTCTCGTTGCCGAGTGCTCGCGCGCTTGCGAGAAGAATTTGGCGACCTGATCGAAAGCGACGAGCAGGAATAGGAATGCGTCGAACGGCTCACCCCAGCCAAAACGCACCTCAAGTCGCAATCTGTTGCCCCCTCACCCTAGCCCTCTCCCCCGCAAGCAAGTCGAACAGAATTGGGAAACCGATCGCGGGGGAGAGGGGACTGAATTAACAGTCCGCTGTCACCGGTCTTTCGAACGAAGTTGCTGCAACTGGTCGAGGATTGATTCGGTGATTTTTGTAGACGCGTCGGTTTCTAGGTAGCTCCAGCTTGATCGCCAGGTTTCGTAGCCTCCGAGTTTGTGCTGTTCTGGCGACGGCAGATAGCCGTTGTAGCCGTTGGCGAGGCCGATCAGGAAAGTTGTTTTGAACGGACTGCGGCGTTTTATTTCGAGGCCGATTTCTGCAAATACCTCGCAAGGAACGGTGACGATCGCCAATTC
This sequence comes from uncultured Planctomycetaceae bacterium, assembly GCA_943787265.1. Taxonomy (GTDB): domain Bacteria; phylum Planctomycetota; class Planctomycetia; order Planctomycetales; family Planctomycetaceae; genus JABMPE01. The sequence goes on from CALSLT010000009.1 coordinate 58,120, forward strand.
GCCAATTGAAATTGTCTGCAGCTTGATTCGGACAGTCGGCGGGGCTTCAGATAGTCGCACTGATTCCTGCGCGTAGACCTCGGTCATCGTCAGTCGTTCCGGATTCGCAGCCCTGGCGAGCAGAGCTTTTGCCTTCTTGAGTTGTTCAGCGTCGGGTTGGCGGATTCCGACTTCAAGCTCTCGTTCATTCATCAGGATCGTTGTTTCGTTCTGGAAGTCGATCATGGCGTTAGTCGCGGCGACTCGATCCGCCACAAGTGAGGCGACGGCTGTCATTCTTTCAAACGGTTGACTCCGCGGCCGGGCATCAGGGAAACGATAGTTGTTGACATCGCCGCTGGCCCCGTTGGACATGATGCCCACGAAACCACTTTCGGCATCAGGTTTGAATCGACTCGCAATCTGACGAGCAAATTCGCCAAAGTAATCAGCAGAAAGTTGGCCGGGAGAAATTCCGCCAACGTAGTGCAGGCCGTAATTCGCGAGCAGCGACACTGGCTGTCCCTTCGCACTTCGCACCGAAAGAAACGTCACGTCAGCATCAACTGGGCCGGCCGCTTTGATCAGCAGTCCGGTTCCGCGCGGCGGGTTGGTTCGCACCTGATCTCCGGGTTCCTGGAACGGGTTCGGCTGTAGAGCCTGCGGTTTAACGAACCATCGACGATTGCCGACTTCTTCAGGGACCTGTGTCGTTCCCCAGCCGACTTCGACCGGCTGAATTCTGGCGTTGGCTTCGATGATCGCCTGCGTGATCTGCCGCGTGAGATGCTCAACGTACTCCGGATCAGGGTTGCACTGTGCAAGCGGAACGGCGGTCGGTGCAGAGTGTGTGTGCGTTGCGGCTGTCAGAATTCGGTTCACCGGGATGCCGGTCGCCTTCGCGGCGGCGGCCTTGCTCTGGTCGTAAATGTCTCGCGTGATCAGGCAACTGTCACATACCACGATCGCGATTCGAGTTTTTCCATCATCAATCACCATGCACCGGGCATGCAGCCGATCATGAGCCTGCATGGCGAGACGATCCTGAAAACCGCCTGTCATCGACACCGGAAATCGCAGCGGTGTGATGTCGACTGCCGACGCGCCGCCTCGAAGTTGGCCTGCATCGAGACGAGCAGCGATTGTAAGAACGACTGCCAGAAAGACTGTTCCAGCGAAACGTGTATTCATGTGACTCACCCTTCATGAACGTTGTCAAAGTCGAAGATGGTTACTTCGTCAGTTTCAGCTCGGCAACGCCGATGCTTGCGTAAACCGAAGCGCCGTCTCGCCGAGTACGACCTTCGGCATCGACGTATTCCCGCTGCCAGTCGCGGGCTGAGTAATACATCAGCAGTCGATCGTCGACGCGGACGATGCACGGCGTCGATGTGTAGCGACTGTCGAATCGTTCTTTGCCTTCCGCAGCCGGGAAGGCGAGGCGGGTGTGGTCGACATCCCAGTTCGTACCGTCCGCTGACTTCGCACAGAAAAGTTCGAACGTCCCGCCGTCGCGGTGGCAACCGTGCCACATGTACCAGGCATTGCCTTCGTGAATGACAAATGGATAGACGACACTGTTCACGCCGGCTCGAGGTTGAAGAACGGGCTTTGCACCACGAGTCCATTTCAAGCCGTCGGTCGAACGGAATTCATAAATGTTTGCGTAGAGGCCGCCGTTGATCAGCTTGTGATCGGGCCGCGAGCCCATCCACATGCGATAATTGTCGGGACCGAGTTGCGTCACGCTCGGTGATCGCCCGCATGGATACAACGGCTGCGGATCAACCTTCCAATGAATGCCGTCAGCGCTGGTGGCGTGTCCGAGTCGCTGGTCGTTTCCGATGATCTTGTTTTTCGCATCTCGCGAGACGCCGTCACCCGACACGAACCACATCCGAAACTGGTTTGTCGCCGCATCGTGTTTCACAAACGGCGTCTGAATGGGAGTTCCCCAGGGGACGTCGTCACCCGTCAATACGGGGTTGTCTGGATGCTCTCGCCACTGAATCCCGTCGTCCGATTCGGCATAGCCCATGAGCATGTTGTTGGTTCGCGACGCTTCGGAAGTGCCGAGGTACCACATCCTGAATTTGCCATCGTGAAAGATCACATGGGGCGAGTAACAAACCACTCGGCACCATTTCTGTTTTGTCGTTCTCGCCGAGAGAATCGGTTCGTCGCGGCGTTGCCACGGTTGAGGCCTCTGATCAAGCGGCGGTAGATCATCAGCAAGCACGGACGGCTCACACGACAACATCGCTGTCGATATCGTCACCGCCAACATCGCAGCCGGTAAAATCGATTCACGAATCTTCATGGAAGTCCCTCGTGCAGTGCTCAATGAAAGGTCGACGTGCAACCGATCAATAAACTGTGATACGATCTGAGCTTCGCAGAATCACCCCGGCGACACCAGATGCCGCCGTTTTTCGATTAAGAGGGTTTCGAAATGCTGACACTCGCCGGCCGACCTGAATGCGGTAAATCGTTTTGTGACGGGCTTTCCCGCCGCAACTTTCTGCAGATCGGTGCTCTGGGTGGAGCGGGACTAACTCTGCCCGGGCTGCTTCGAGCCGAGGCTGCCTCCGGAAACGGTAGCTCGAACAAGTCCGTAATTATGATCTACCTGGTTGGCGGGCCTCCGCACCAGGATATGTTCGATCTGAAGCCGAACGCTCCGAAAGAAGTCGCAGGTCCCTGGCAGCCGATCGCGACCAACGTGCCGGGCATGGAAATCTGCGAAGCGTTTCCGAAGCTCGCCGGGATGGCGGACAAGCTGGTGACGATCCGCTCGCTGGTTGGCTCGCAGTCCGGCCACGATGCCATTCAGGTTTTTAATGGTCACGACCCACGCAAACCCAAACCGAGCGGTGGCTGGCCTCAGTTCGGATCCGCGGTTGCCAAAGTTCAGGGAGCAACCGGCGCTTCCGCACCGCCATTCGTCAGCCTCTGCTACCAGACCACTCACGGTCCGTACAACGAACCTGGTCCTGGCTTTCTGGGAGCGTCGTACTCGCCGTTCCGGCCGATGGGGCCGACGAAGGACGACATGATCCTGAACGGCGTGACCATCGAACGACTCGGTGATCGACAGTCGCTACTGAAAAGCGTCGACAAGTTCCGCCGCGACGTCGACACCAGCGGCATGATGAAAGGCATCGACACGTTCACCGGGCAGGCGATGGGACTTCTTACATCCTCGAAACTGGCCGACGCACTGGACCTGTCGAAAGAAGATCCGGAAATCGTCGCTCGCTACGGAACCGGAGACCCTGTCAAACGAATCGATTCAAACGGTGCTCCGCGAGTTCCTCAAAGTATGCTGGTGGCTCGCCGCTTAATTGAAGCCGGCGCGCGAGTCGTCACGTTGAACTATTCGAAGTGGGACTGGCACGGCGGACTGAATGCCGAGGGGCGTGCGAACAATTCGATCTTCCTCCGCGAAGCTGAAGACTTCCCGATCTTTGACAACTGCGTCAGCAATCTGGTGTCCGACCTGCACGAACGAGGCCTCGATAAAGACTGCACTGTCATCGTGTGGGGTGAGTTCGGCCGGACTCCGATCATCAGCAAACGGGTCGGTCGCGATCACTGGCCACGACTCAGTTGCGCCTTGATGGCTGGCGGCGGAATGAAAACCGGACAGGTCATCGGCTCAACCGACCGACTTGGCGGCGAAGCGGTTTCCCGACCGGTCACGTACTCCGAAGTTTACTCAACGCTGTATCACAATCTCGGAATCGATCCGAGACTGACGACCATCGACGATAACAACGGCCGCCCTCAATACTTGCTCGAAGAAGACGCGGCGCCGCTCCGTGAACTTGTGTGAGACCAATTCGTTGGTGCGTCAAGACGCACCCTACGAATTCACCGTCAGATACCCGTTGCCGCGTCCTGATAGAGGTCCAATAGGACCTTCGCTTTTTCAAGTCGTTGCTCTGCCGCAATCGCTTCACGCTTGCGTTTGTCGAGTTCATGACTGGGAAGTGCCTTGGCCTCAACCAGTTGTGCTGCTCTGTCAAGTTCCTGCTTAGCAGTCTCCAGGACCAGGTGAACCGTTTCGACTTCAGACTGCAGCAGTCGAATCTGTGTGTCGTACTCCTTCATCGCGAATTTTTGATTTGCTTCGACTTGAGCCAGATTCTTCGTTCGTTGTTCTTGCTCGCGTTTGGCTGCTTCGTCCTTCGACTTTCCATATCGTTCGTTCCATGTTTCATTGCTCGCTTTAGTCTGGGCAACTCGTTTGGCGTGAGTTGCCAACAGCTCACGGAACTCTTCCGCGTTTCGCAGGATGACTGTCCCTTCGGAAGTCTGACTGACCACGACAGTCTGGTTGCCGACAGTCCTGTTGCTGCTAGGTTGCACATTCTGTCTCGGTGCAGGCTGCAGCCGCGTGCTGCCATTTTGACGTTGGATGACGGTCTCGTTTACGACGACGGTTTTCTGAGTTCCGCCAGCTTCGTTGTGATTCCATTTCAGATTGGGGTCGAGCAACTCTTCAACGCGGCGATCGATGATCTTGTCTGCGATCTTGTCTCGCATTTCGATCGACTGCTGAATTCGTTTGAGCCGTGCTGCGAACTCGGCCAGCTCAGCTCGTTGCAATTCCTGACGGGCGAGAAATGTTTTTCGAACGACCTTTCGCAGCTCCGCTTTGCGTTTTCCGTCGTCTTCAGCTGGCTCTTTCAAACCATTCTGAAACGATCGCAAACTCTCAGCGGCCTTGCTGGTCTGTCGGTCCAGCTCTCGAATTTGAATCCGAGTCTCCGATGGGGCCACGGAAGGCACGTCAACATAAAAGGTGGAGTATCTCTTGTTCTTGTCGGTCTGCTGTACGCTGGCGTTCGGAGTACCAGCCGCGGCTGGCGGTTCTGGGAGCCGTTTCGGTTGCTGGCTGTCGAGCATCTCGACAATGACTTCCATCTCGCGAAGTTGAGACGGGGCACCTCGAACGACCACGGAATTTGTTCGGACGTTCGGGGCAATTCCAAATCCCTTATCGAACAACTGGGAAACGCCCTGAGCGATGACACTGGCATCGGCATACTTCAGCATGAAGATTCGAGTTTCAACCACCGGTTCGGAATTCGCATCGTTATTAACAGCGTCACTTGCATATGCCTCTGCAACTGCCGCACGGTTTTCGGCCCGACGAGTGGACAGCGAGTCGAGAATCTTTTGAGTGACTCGCTGCGCGACGACAGAGTCCTGTGGCGTTTGTACGATCAACCCTTCTTGCCCGGACCATAACAGGACGTCTTTGCTTTCCTTGACGGAATCGAGAATTGCCGCGACTACTGACAGCACGTTTCTGCTCTGAACGACTGACACAAGTCTGTCCGTGTCGCCCATCTTGACGACGAGTCCAGGAGACTTTCTAAGAACACTCTGAAGTGCTGAACTCGTCGGCTCGACCCGTGAGGCTGGCTGCCCGTTCTCTCCGACAAAGTTGACGGTTGCCCGATTGGTTCTTTGCTGTTGTGCCGCCGCTTTGCCCGCCGCCGAGTATCCGTAACGCGGTCCAACGGGGGCATCCTTCGTTCCTGACTTTGCTGTCGGGTCGGATTTCGAAGAGTAGTAGTAACGTCGGTACTCGAGTGGTTTCGTGTGCTTTGCTGGCGGTGCGATTTGAACATCGACGGCGAACAGTTTCTTTGCAGTGACCATGATCCGGATGTTGTCGATCACTGGCCAGGGAGTGTCCGCTGGGGCCAGCACGGTGACGACGTTTCGATTATCCGACGGCTTTGAAAAACTCAGTCGCACAACCCCGTGTCCCTGCAGCGACTTCACAAGGCTTATCACGTCATCCGTTTTGGTGTCCGGACGAGCGGCAATTCTGGCCTCGATGCCACCCGAGCTTGTCGTTGATGCGGTACCCTGCGTCGATTGTTTGGCGACTCCCTGCTTTTCAAGAATCTCAACGACCTGGCGAATCACTTCGGATTTCTCCGTGTCCGGTGACAGTTCGATGATGGCTATTCGCCGGGCAGGCTTTGTTGGATCAGTTATCGATTTGGCATTTTGCGTCGTGCTCGTCTTCTTCGACGTCGTCGTGAGACGTGAGTTCGGATCAGGTTGTGCGGGCTCGTTGGCAACTGCAGGTGCTGCTGGCGTGACCGTTTTGGAAACCGCGGGCGCGTCGGCAGGTGCTGCTGGTTGCTCGGGCGGTTTTTGAGCAAGTCCCACAGAAGTGGTGGCGGCGACGGCCGCGATCCAGAAACAAAGCTGGCGATACTTAATCATGATGACGACTTTTCTTTCTGGAGATATGGAGTGTCCGTTTGAGATTCAGTAGTTTCCCGCTCAGGTTGAGTGTGCCATAGCGAATCGGCTCGCGTTTCAAATGCCTCTAAGTCCTGGCTAAACGATTCGATAGTGCCTGTTGTCCCGTCCCACACTGTGTCGGACTCGGAGACGATGACCGGTTCAGTTTCATTCGCCGGCTCGGAGGCGGGGACAGAGCCGAGGCCATTGTCGTCTTGAGTTGGTATGCCTGTTCGGTCTGGACCGAAGGCGTAGGCGAGCACGCTGCAAGCTAGAATCCCAGCGGCCAGCATTGCTCGTCGCGGCGTGATCCTGATCGGCTTGCCAAGCGAGAAGCGGCGACATTCGGCAGGTAGTTTGGCGATCGTCGGCTGCTGGACGTGAGCCAGACATTCTTCGAGAAGTTCCGCAACGTCTGAGGCCGTCTGGAAAAGATCGTTCGGCGACTTCGCCTGTAACTTCTGGATGAGACCTTCCAGCCAGAATGGGATTGTTGGGTTGATCTCTCGGATCGGGCGAGGTTCGTTGTCCGTGATGCGTCGAAGAATTCCGAATGCTGTCTCGGCACGAAACGGCGGACGGCCGGTGCACATTGTGTAAAGGACGCTGCCCAGACTGAACAGGTCACTGCGAGCGTCGACTGCGTCCCCACGAGCCTGTTCGGGTGACATGTACTGAGGCGTGCCTGGGTGGTAGCCGGTGTGAGTCAAACTGGCGTCGTCGTTGGCCCTCGCGAGCCCGAAGTCAGTCAGCAACGTTCGCTCGACGCCTTCTTCCAGCAGAATGTTCGATGGTTTGACGTCACGATGCACGAGACCTTGAGCATGCGCCGCGGCCAGACCGGCAGCCGTTTGCATGCCGATACGCAAGACTTCGCAGACATCGAGCATCCCTTCGCGATCGAGTCGTGTCTGCAACGAATCGCCAGCCACATACGGCATCACAAGAAACGGCGATTCTTCATCCGTCTCGACGTTGTGAATCGCGACGACGTGCTCATGCACGACCGCCGCCGCCGCGCGAGCTTCACGAGCGAACCGTTGCCGTGCCGCGCCACTCCCCGCAAGAAACGGAGCCAGCACTTTAATCGCGACCGGACGATTCAGTTCCGTATCAAACGCTTTGAAAACGACGCCCATGCCGCCAGCGCCGATCATTCGTTCGACTTCGTATCGGCCGATCCGTCCGAGCATCTCCGGATGAGAAGGCGGGCCGAGAATTTGCCGAGCCATCGACTCGGTCCACGCCGTCGGCCGCCGTTGCCACTGGCTGGCGTGCCACGATCCGGTCCGCGGTTGACTGTCGCCCGTCTCGCGAATCTCGTTGACGGCAACCAGCATCTCGTGAGCCTCGTCCCACTCTCCCTCTTCAGCGGCCAGTTCTCCGAGTCGTGTCTGACAGGTGTCGCAATGGTCAACGTGTGTGGAAGCGGAACGGAACTCGGCGCTGCCTTCGTCCGAATCCGACTTCAAAAGGAATTGCAGTTGTTCATCGCTGCATAAGGAATGTTGTTTCATTCGACTTCCTCGAACTGCTTCGTCAATTCTTTAAACCGACTCATGACGCGGCTGCGTCCGATGTAAACGTTGCCGGTGCTAATGCCCAGGTGCTCGGCCACGTCCGCAATCGATCGTCCGTCAACATGAGTCAGCCAGAAGGCCTGCCAGGTCTTGTCCGTTACCGTTTCCTGAATCTGATCCGCCGCCCAGCGAAACACCTCGCGGCGATATTCCAGATCAAACTCGCCCGACAATTCACAATCAGGAGCCGGAATGTCAGCCACCCAGTCCCGAGCACTGTCTTGTGCGCCGTTGCGATTTCGGCCGTCGTGATTTCCACCGTCACCAATCGGTCGATGCCGACGTCGCGTGAGAAAGTTAACAGCGATGTTCCGAGCGATCGTCAGCAGCCACGCTCGAAACTTCCCTCGATCAGAACGTTCAAGCCACTGTGAAACAGACCGAGCGACCGCCGTAAAAACTTCCTGGACCAGGTCGTCCGCATCGGCCGCCTGCAACCCCTGTCGCAAGCCCATGCGATAGACCAGCGGCCCGTAAATCGCGACAATCTGATCCCACGCCGCAACATCCGCCGCATCCGGCAAACGCAGAATCAAACTTGCTCGAGTTTCCGGAGGACTTGGGATCATGGCTCGGTGTCAAAAGGCAGGAATCAACGCTCCATACATTAGACACTGCCGCCAGCCACTTCTTGCACGAGAGTTTCAGTTTTTCACAAAGCAACGACAATCCACCTGCTCAACTCATTCAACTGATTGACGAATCCCGGAGTTTCCGGCATGCTGACTGCAGGTGTCGTTTATGCAGGGATCTCAGGCTGACTAAACGACAGGGCTGTCATTAAGAATCCCGTTGTCGGGCATTTCGCGAGTACAGAATGGACGAAACCAACGCCGGCATCACTTGGAGTGGTGCGATCTTCTCTGGCCGTCCAGAACTTCGGCTGCATGTCTCCCAGCCGTCCGACACCTTCTTGAAACTTTCCAGTCCATTCCCACCGCGTGACGTTCGCGGCGCAATCATCCACGATTCTCGGCAATCTTATCTCTCATCCGTATTGGCGCTCGAACTTGGACTCGCATCGACAGATGGCGACGCCGAACATGTCGCCGCGATGGTCTGGTTTGTCGATGCGTTTTATGCCCAGCGATATGGTGGTGATTCATCGTATTACCTTGACCATAGATTCGTTCTCGGCCAGCCGGAAACTGACGTGGATGTCGTTCTCGGTGACGACGTTCTTCGACTTGGGACTTACACCGAACAAGGTGGCGGTTGGAATCTCCAGCTTCCACTAATCCCGGTTGGAAACCCCCATCCGGCTCCATGACCGACAACAATGTGTGGCCGCTGAGTTGCGGCATCCATGTCGCAAACGCCTTCCTTCTTCAACCAGCGCGGGCTTTCGTTGGCCAACGTCTTTTGCTTCGATCAGGGGCCGCGTTGGCCACACAACCCGTCAGGTGACGCACGATGAACTGGATCCCTTACTACGCGGTCTGTGCTTTGATGTGGTTCGTCGCGTGGGCAATCGGTCTCTGGTACTACCAGTCGAGACAGCAGAACGGTCCGCTCCTTAAACGGCTTTCATGGTCGCGCCGCATTTTGTTGTTTGTGGCTCTCATGCTTATTCCTGTTGCTTACGTGTGCAGCCATGCTGGCTATCAGCAACTGCTTGCGTCGTTTCCTGACCAGCATCGTTGGCTGGAGCCAATGGCTGACCTTTACGTTCCGCTGGAGTTTCTGACGCTCCTTCTGGATGGCACGCTGGATTGGTCATTCGAACCTTTTCTGTATCCAGCCGCTCTGGTGGTTGTTATGGCCGTCCCGTTTCTGATTCATCGAACGGTCCTGATAACCCGCATCCGCAACCCTCGATTCTTTGGTTTCATGGTCGTAGGACTCTTTGCCGTTGCGTGTTTTGCATGCATGCTGGGCCCACTCTGATCAAACAATCTAAGCGGTTCCGGCTTACGGCAACTGAGCCCTGGCAGCCTTTCCAATTGAGGAAAACAGCGTGTCAATCCTGCAGCCCTGGAACATCGTTTTCGCGATCGGATTCGTCGTTTACGTCGCGGTACGCGGCAGGTTCGCTGCAAGGACGAAGAGCAATAAATCGATGGATCGCCGAGTTGGCGTGCAGGAGAAAATCCTGCTCCCATTTGTGATCAGCACCAGCCTGCTGTTTCCGATCATTTACCTGTTGACGCCTCTGTTTTCGTTTGCCGACTACGAGTTACCAGACTGGGTGCATTCGTGCGGAGTCATGCTCATGATCGTTGGGCTTTGGCTCTTCTGGCGATCGCACGTCGACCTTGGACTCAACTGGTCGCCGACTCTGGAAACACGCGAGGGGTACGAGATCGTCAAGCACGGCGTTTACCGTCGCATTCGGCACCCGATGTATTCTGGAATCTTTCTATTCAGCATTGCCCAGGGATTGCTGCTCAACAACTGGCTCGCCGGCTGGAGCGTCGTCCTCGCATTTTCGATCATGTACGTTCTGCGAACACCGCAGGAAGAAGCGATGATGATCGACCAATTCGGGAGCGACTACACAGACTACATGGCCGAAACCGGCAGACTGTTTCCACGATCACGACCTCAGAATTCGAAGCATACTGAGTAACGCTGAGGGCCGTTTTTGACGTCCTATTTGCAGATCTCAGCAGTCGAGATTAAGAACGTCTGGTCAATCTAGACGTTCCAGCCCGCCAAAGTTTGGACGCCATCCTCCCTGATCAGTGCCCAGCTCCAATGATTGGCACGAACTTCCTCGCGACGACCAGGAATTGCTGATGCTCGACCCTGCCAACGTACCAGCCGAATTTCATCAACTGATTCCACTCGCCGAAAAGTATGGGATTTCCGATGACGGATACCGACTCGAAATGCTAGCAGCCCTCGACGGCTCTGAGCGTTCTGAACTTGCTGAGTTTCTTTCGGATTACGACGACGCACTTGACTCATGGCTTGCTGGCCCTGAAGCCGAAAGCCCTGAGCCGTCCGCCGAGTACATAGCGTTTAGCTGTCTACGAATGGCCGCAGATGACTCATAATTACATGCTCGGGGACCAACTTGCCGAATGAATGTTGTTTGCTGTTTCGAATGTCCCAGAGGAGTATTCGATCCCGAATTAGTGACATCTTGATGGGCAGATTGGTTTTGGAAGTTTTCGGTGGTAAAGTGGCTGGATGGACGATGTAGGCCTTGGCTCACCTCATTCTGGACGTTTTGCGACGACGCGTTGGACGATGGTCCAGGCCGTTGGTGTCGATGCGCCGGAGTCGAAAGACGCGCTCGCAGAACTTTGCTCGACGTACTGGTACCCGTTGTACGCTTATCTTCGACGGAAGGGGCATCAGGCGGTGGATGCTCAGGATTTGACGCAGGCGTTTGTTGCGTCGCTGCTTGAACGCAGCGCTGTCAAACGAGCTGATCCCGAGAAGGGTCGGTTTCGATCGTTCCTGCTGGGAAGCCTCAACAAGTTTGTTTCGGACGAAAAGCGACGACAAGGTGCCCAGAAACGTGGCGGGGATTGCGAGATCCTTTCCATCAATGTCGACGCCGCTGAAGATCGCTATCGTCTGGAGCCGGTCGACGAAGTGACTCCTGAGGCAATCTTTGAGCGTCGCTGGGCACTGACCGTTCTTGATGCAGCCGTCGAACGGCTGCGAGCTGGCTATGAACGGTCGGGGAAGCTGGCCTTGTTCGAGGCTCTGCGGGGACACCTCGGCGCCGACAAGACGACGACTCCGAACCGCGAAGTCGCCGAGAACCTTGGAATGCAGGAAGGAGCCGTCAAAGTGGCCGCTCACCGGCTGCGGCAGCAGTATCGTGAGGCTTTGCGAGCCGAAATTGCTCACACCGTTACGAACAACGAGGAACTCGATGACGAACTGAAACGGCTGTTTCAGACGTTGTCCTGTTAGCTGATCGAAAGAAATCTCAAACAACGTCAGAATTCCTGTAACCATCCTGCCGAAAATCCTGAGTAACCGATATCAAGGGCCCGTCGATATCGTTTCAGGGCATTTCGCGTGATTTTCAACCAGCGGCCAGCCGCGGGAAAATTCAATGGCTGATCAGGAATCCTGTCCGAGGTGTGGTGAACCACTCCCGCCGGACGTCACGCCCGGGCACTGTCCCAAGTGCCTGATGCAGGTGGCGTTTGAGAGTGAGGCGGACGTTCTCAGCGGATCAGCAACGGAGTCGCCGAATCAGGGAACCGCCGCGTGGAATGTCGACGAACTCGCAGCACTGTTTCCCGAACTTGAGATCATCGAGCAGGTCGGCACCGGCGGCATGGGGGTCGTCTATAAGGCAAAGCAGAAGCAACTCGACAGGCTCGTCGCGGTGAAACTGGTGCGGCCTGACTTGTGTGGCGATCCGGCATTCGCCGAGCGATTTACCCGCGAAGCTCGAGCGATGGCAAGGCTCAGCCATCCGGCGATCATCAACGTCTTCGACTTCGGTCAGCGCGAGAACTTCTACTTCTTCATCATGGAATTTGTGGACGGAGCCAATCTGCGGCAACTCGTCCGTTCCGGTGAGCTGGATTCCAAAGCCGCGCTGACAGTCGTTCCGCAGATTTGCGAAGCGCTCCAATACGCGCATGACGAGGGTATCGTCCATCGAGACATCAAGCCGGAAAACATCATGCTCGACCGATCCGGCCGAGTGAAAATTGCTGACTTCGGTTTGGCAAAACTCATCAAGCCGCAGCCAGACGACTTCACGCTGACCGGCACGAAGCAGGTGATGGGCACGCCTCATTACATGGCTCCGGAGCAGTTTGAACATCCCACCGATGTCGACCATCGAGCGGACATCTACTCAGTTGGAGTCGTGATCTATGAAATGCTGACCGGCGAATTGCCGCTTGGTCGATTCGCTCCGCCTTCCGAAAGAGTTCAGGTCGATGTGCGACTCGACGAGATCGTGCTGCGAGCTTTAGAGAAAGAGCCCGAACGGCGCTACCAGCAGGTGACGGAAATCAAAACGGGACTCGAAGGAGTGTCGGCAACGTCTGCCGGGCCGGCGGTAACCAATTCGACGGCTGGTGCGGAAGCTTCGCCGACGAGAAGTCGATTCAACTTTAACGACCTGCGATTTCCCAGCTGGGGGCTGATTGCCGCATCCGTTATCGACCTGGTCACATTTGCGGTCTGCTTGTTCGCTTCGACGTTTGCGCCACAAGCGTTAGCGGCATTATTTGTAGCACTTCTGCATATTGTCGGCTTCTTTATCTACGTCGGCGCGAGAGAAATGCAGCGTCGGGGTTCGTACCGCTGGGCTGTAGCAGCGGCCGTTCTGGCCATGATCCCATCTCATTGGGGAGCGATCGTTGGGATACCGTTTGGCATTTGGTCCCTGATTCTGTTGTGCAGATCGGAGACGAAATCGGAATTCGATCAATCTGACGGATTCGCACCGGAGATTGAGGCCGCCAGCAACTTCACAGTCTCTGCAACAAGGACTGCTGGAAAAAAATTGAAAGCCGTGCCCTGGACGCCAGTCTTCAGTCGGACCGTGATGGGAGCGGCTCGGCAGTTTGGTCGCTTGACGAGTACCGGTGTCAGGCTCGGAATCTGGACGCTTATCTGCATGCTGGCATTCATCAGCAGCGTGCTTGTGGTGGTTCAACATGCGTCCTGGACGTTTGACGTCGTTGACTGGACGGCACAGGGCCTCAAAGGAGAGTCGGGACAGATCGATCTTCTGGCAACGGGCGGGCAAACTCACACGGGAGCGGCATTCGATCTTCGCCGTGCAGTTCGCGATAAGGTTTCGATCACCTTGCGCCCCAACGCGTCGCAAGGTCGCAATGTCCCGAAGCATGTTCTGTCGATTTCTGTTCCTGAAATGGAGTATCGAACGTCGAAAGAAGCGATGCAGCTCAGCCACCCGTTCGACGCGGATACAATTCTCGACTGGATGGAATCAGCAGGTGTCGACGCGGCGAATTCCAAGGTGCAGTTGGAATCAGAGGTCCTGAACAACCTTGTCTACGAAGTGGCAAAGGATCAGAAGTCAGGAGTCCGGTCAAGCCGCTCACTGAGAAGTCTCCTGCGCAAAGACGCCAGCGCGTTTGACATGACACGACTGTCATCCCGTTACGGGCTAATCATCAACGAGACACCCGACGTCGTTCCAATGGCGGTGGCTTGTGCCGCCAACGCAATTCTTTGGTTGAGCGGACTGGCGATCATTTTTGTCAACCTGTTTCGTCGACGAGAATCAGCATCTGAAGCCCGCCCGAAGTCACGACTGCTTGTATTCGTGACGACGGTGACCATCCTGGGCCTGTGGTCGCTCGCCGGATTCCTCGCCCGGCCCGTCGTGGACACCCTCGTTCCGCGAGCGTTGTCAGCCGAGTTCCCATCGCAGTTCACACCGCACGACCCCTCCGCAGCTTTCATTGCAGACCTTGGGCTCTGCGTTGTGTGGACGCTTGGTGTTTTGTTCGTCACGTTGCCCGCCTGGGTTCTGTGGCGAAACCGCAGCCCACAGCTTCTCGAATCTCAAAGCAGTTCGGATGAGGACCGGGACACAGAGTGACTTCGGAATTTGTCCGGTGCGCTTCCTTACTCTGGCTCCGCACTCCGCACGGAATGCGTCGGCCGGACTGACGTGGCGTAGTCACGTGCCACAGAAAACGAGCCGCTGCTTTCAGGTGTTTTTCTTAGGTGCACGTCGAGCGTGATTTCCCGACTCGATCTTCGAACATTGACTCCGCTACCCGTCACGCCAGAATCGTGATGATCTGCGCGACCATGCCACTTTCGCCGTTTGGTAACTCCGTCGAGAATAACTCCGGGGCAGCGAACGCCGTGGGCCAGCAGACCGCTGACGTGTTGCATGCGATTTTTGAAATCGCATTGAACTTCCTGTGGTTACGGTGGAGACTGTGTGATTCTCTTCCTTCGCGGCCGCAGAGTTACGCACTCTTCGAGCCGTATTCTACTGTTTGAGCTGCAAATTTTTTCAGGCAGACGCAGGTTGCGATCACCTCAATTGTTAATCATCTCGCTGCATGTTTCTTTGCGAATTGTCGGACCATTCTTTCTGAGGATGCCATGAGTAGAACGTCGAATTATTCAGCGGTCGGCACGTCTGTCCTGTTTCATGTCTTGATTCTTGGTGGACTGACGACGATTCATTTCTCGCTGGAAGAAGGGCTTCCTGACATCGTTCTCGAAACCGTTTTCGACGACGAACGTCAGCAGGAAGAGTTTACCAAAGAGCTCGATGACAATACTGAGATCTCTGAAACTCAGAACTTCACGGCTGGTGGAATGGTCTCGGCGGCGCTCGGCGGATCGGGGGCTCCGGCGGTGGCTCAGCAGAAGGTTGAGACTTCTGAATCGCTCCAGGAAGTCGACTTCAACGTTAACCCCAGCACGATCGATCTGCCAGGCGAGAATCTGATCGGACAGGATCTGGGAATCGGCGAGGTAAGTGGCGAAGTCGGCGCCGTCGTTGATGGTTACGGAGCAGCACTTTCAAGAATGACTCAGGAACTGATCCGCTTGATGCGGACTGAGAAGGTCATGGCAGTGTGGCTGTTTGACGAATCAAACAGCATGAAAGACGACCAGCAGGAAATCGCGACGGAGTTCCACAAGATCTACGAGGAACTGGGCATCCAGTCTCGCAAAGACAAAACGCTCAAAGATCGCGACAAGGTTCTGCTGACCGCGATCTGTAGTTTCGGTAAAGGCGTGCGAGCGCTGACGAAGTCGCCGACCACGGACGTCAACGAAATTCGCCAGGCCATCGACAAGATCCCCGTCGACGAAAGCGGGGACGAGAATATGTTCATGGCCATTCAGCAGACGTTGCAGGAGTATGTCCCAAAGGCTCGGAGTCAGAAGCGGCGACTCGTTCTGATTCTGGTCAGTGATGAATCTCCGTCCGACGCCGGAGACACCAATCTCAATGACTATGGTCAGATTGAACAGGCCATCGCTGCCTGCGAAAAAGCAAAGACTCCCGTGTACTGCATGGGGCGGGAAGCCACGTTCGGCTACCCATACGCCAGCATCCGCTGGCAGGATCCGGTTTACAATTTGAACCATTGGGTACGAATAAACCGAGGCCCCGAGACTGCCTTTCCTGAGTGTCTGCAATGGGACGGCCTTCACGCTCGCGGGGACAGTCATCCCAGTGGCTTCGGCCCTTATTCACAGGTGCGAACCTGCAAAGAAACAGGCGGGATCTTCTTCCTTCTTCCAGGAGAAGAAGAAAACCTTGCCGGTAAGCCCCGCGAACTGGAAGCAAAAAAGTTTCAGTCGTACGCCATGAAGGAATACGAACCTCTGCTCCTGGCACGTCGCGATTATGAAGAGCAGCGAGCACGCAGCAACTTCCGAACGGGAGTCTGGGAAATCATCAAAAATTTGAACCCACACAGTGATGCAAAGCTGAATATGCACGGCCGTTATTTCTCGATCGAAACTGAGCAGTTCGCGCTGCAGGGAGCTCGAGAATTCGAGCGTGCCAGTTACGCGATGAATCAGCTCAATAAAGCGATCGGTCTTGTTGAACAGATTCGACCACTTCGAGCCAAAGAAGACTCACAACGCTGGCGGGCAGGGTACGACCTGATCAACGCTCAATGCCTGGCGTATCGAATCCGACTGTTTCAGTACCTGCTCGTCCTTGACGCTCATGCTGCCAGCGGACGAAAGCCGAGCGACCCCAAACACAATCGATGGCATCTCAACGGGACAGGCAAACAGCTCGATCCGACCGATGATCAGTTCAAGCGAATCCAGAAGGCGTTCAATCTCAAAGAATCGCGAGAGGAATACATTGCCCGCATCAAGGGCGAAATTCAGAAGTCAGACAAAGCATTCGAGCTTGTCGACACCGAACACGCCGGCACTCCCTGGGCGGCTCGAGCACGCTGGGACCGAGGGCGACGATACAGCTACCGATTCAGTTCACATTTCCACGATCCACGCTATCGGGAAGTTGGAGAGAAAGGGAAACGGATCGAGATTCCCAAGTTCTAAGACACTCTAAGCAACGCGTCTGAAGTGCTTCCCTCAGTAAATTGGCATCTACACAATTCTTTACTCTCCCTGGGGAGAGTCGCAAACGAGCTTGCGAGTTTTGCGGAGAGGGGAGGGCTCATGGAGCAGACAGTTCGAATCGAGTCATCGTTTTCCACATTTTCCCTCTCCTCGCTAGGGCTCGACTCTCCCCTGGGCGAGTGATGCGAAGTTTTTCGCTACTCAATGACCAGTACGCCGTATACGAGAAACTTCGGCAACGTGACTTGAAGGAATTGAGATTCCAGACGAACGTCGAGCAGCGTTTTCTCTGCAGATTCGGGCGTCAGGAATTTGACGCTTGATACGGTCTGGCCTTTCGGCAAACGGACTCGCACTTTCGACGACGGCACGACGATCGGTTTTTCGTCTGAGATGCCTCGCCCGGCGCTCGGTTTGCCGTTTTTGCCGCGAGGTGGTTCTTCACGGTTGTAGTTCACAAAGTGAATCGCAAGGCCGTCGCCCGTTGCGGGACGGCTGGCTGAGACTCGCACGGTGTACGGTAACTC
Organism: uncultured Planctomycetaceae bacterium; assembly: GCA_943787265.1. Classification (GTDB taxonomy): domain Bacteria; phylum Planctomycetota; class Planctomycetia; order Planctomycetales; family Planctomycetaceae; genus JABMPE01. Next base: position 75,461 of record CALSLT010000009.1, read on the forward strand.
AAAGTGGCTGCGGTCGCTGCTGGTGATGATGGGCTGGGTGTCGGGGTGCTCAACCTTCACGACGTGCGAGTATCTGGTAAGCAATTCGTCGGTGGCGAGGTCGTCGGGAACGACGTCAAACAGAACGTGCTCGTCGAGGAGCTTTGTTCCGATCTCTCGAAACTGCTCAACGGACTCGACGTTGCCGGAGTGAACAGCATTGCGAGGGAACAGCAGAGCGACTTCGGCGTGCGAACGGTTTGCTCGGTAGACCGCGTCGTGCTTCTTGATGAACTGATAATACTGAGCGATCACTTTGCGGGCTTCGGGATCTGTGTAGCGAGTGTAGAAGCCCATCGGTGCTCCGCCGTTGGCGGCCAGTTCGGCGATGGCCGCTCGAATGCGCGTACTCTCGTACTTGCCGAGGGTGTATGGCTTGTCGTCGAACGATCCTCGGATGTATCGAGCCTGCAGAGTCGCATCACCGAGAAATCGGTTTTCAAGATCCGTGAAGTACGCCGCTGCGCCGGTGCTGTACCACAAGTAGTCTTCGCCCTTGCCCCACAGTTCGGCCGGCATCAGGCTGCGTTCGTCGCCGCGGATCGGAGTGATTTTTCCGAGATGGTTCCATTGGGCGGTGATCAAGTTCGGCTTCAACGAGCGTCCGTACTTCATGAAAACTTTGTCGAAGACTTGCTTGTTTGAGATCTGCGACCATCGAAGCATCTCGCGACGGAGTGGTGTCGATTCTTCGGGCTTGTGCCAGTAAACGATCTCTTCGAATTTGTGCGAGGCTAAGTCGTCGATCGCAAATTGTTGTTTAAGTTCAGCCGGAGAGTGTCGATCGGTGAGGTACTCGCGGAAACCGCTTTGGCAATGCTCGCACAGGCAGTTGTGACGGTAGAAGTAGTTGGCAATGTAACCGTCGACGCCGCGTTCAACTCCGCGTTTGACGAGGGCTTTCATCACGGTCTGCCAATGAGGATTTCTCAGGCACGCCCAGTACTCGTGCATGCCGCCGATGCCGTAGCCCTTCTGGCCGATCGGTTTACCATCCGGGCCGATCTCCAACAGGTCGATGGGATCTTCGACCGGCTTCGGGCCAAGCTCCTGCTCGTTCCAGTGATTCCGATAGAAGTCGAAGAAGCCCGTCGGTCCGTTCTCGCCGTCGATGTCACCGACCAGAAACTCGATGTTGAAGTGGCCGACGACTTTCACGCCTCGTTTTCTCAGGGCCGTGTTTTTTTCTTCGAACCAGCGTCCGCACTCTTCATGTCCCTTTGCCGGCAGGTGAGCCGGGTAGCCCTTGTAGGCGTCGGTGTGAGCGAGGCTCCAGAAATGGCCGCCGTAGAATCCGAGCTGAACCAGTTCCGGCTCGGCCTCGTCGATGAAGGCAAGGTATTCCGGACCGTCGTACTTCGCCCAGTGAGCCACCATGCGAGTGAACTCAAGCCGCGGCGGATCGGCTGCCGGCAGCAGTTTGCTTCCAATGGTGACGGCCGCAATGAATCCGAGCGAAGTGCAGATGGTTCGAAGCATGTCCCGAGCTCCTTGTCTGATGCCAGTCGTCGTCGACGTGAAGAAACGCGTCAGTCATTACTGATGGGTTCTGTCTGGAGAGCATAACCTCGGTGGTCTTTGAAGGAAGCATCGTGGCAGCCTGTCAAAGCCGGGCAATCGGTTCAGCCCGTCTCACGTGAAAATCTTTCGCAAGGGACCAGTGCTCCGTGGTGCGGACGGCCGATTCAGCCCGCACGTTGTTCAGAACGTGGTAGATACTCCCGTTACAGTTTGCGCAGACTCTCCAGAGTTCGTGCAGATGAGTGACGTATTGTGACGGAATGTGAAATTAAAGTGCCGTTCGACCATTGAAAACGTCAGCAAGAGTTGGCAGACTGCGAAAACTACGTCACCTGTAGCGCCGCAGGGAAAGCGAACATGCTGCTCAATGAACGCCGAACTCAGATACTGAAATACATTGAAGAACAAGGATTCGTGTCTCTGCAGAAGATTGTGGAGCACTTTGGGATCAGTGAATCGACTGCTCGGCGGGATGTGGAATATCTCGACGGAATCAGCAAGGTTCAGAAGACAAGAGGCGGAGCGGCTTACATCGGGGAATCGATGACCTCGTTCGAGGATCGGACGGTCGCCGCTCTGAAGGAAAAGAGAGAGATCGCTCAGGCGGTCGCAGAAATGATTGAAGCGGGAGATGTCGTGCTGCTTGACGGCGGAACGACGACTCTGGAAGTCGCTCGGCAATTGATCGGGCGGTTACTGACGGTGGTTACGAATTCAGTTCCGATCATCAACCTGCTGTTCAATCAGCCGGGGATCGAGCTGATTTCGATTGGCGGGTACGTGTATCCGCAAACGGGAGTCGCACTGGGGCCAATTGCCCAGGCGGCACTCAAGGCGATTCATGCCAGGCGGCTCATCATGAGTGTCGGCGGGATCACCGAAGCGGGATTGTTCAACAGTAATTCGCTGCTCGTGGAGACCGAGCGGCAAATGATGGAGTCGGCGGACGAGGTGTGGGTTGTTACTGACAGCGGCAAGTTTGGCCGTTCGGCACTCGCTCATCTGGCACCGCTCGACTCGATGGATCGACTGATTACGGACGATGGACTCACGGATGAGTGGCGACAAAGACTTGAACAAGCTGGCGTCGAGGTCATTTGCCTTGGCGAACCAGCGGAAGCCGCCGTTTAACGGAATCATCCATGACTGCATTGTCATCTTCACTGTCGAAGACAGATGTTGAACGCGTTGTGCGCTCCGTGCTGCAGCAGCAGCTTGGTCCGGCAGCGAAAGTTAAACCGAATCCGCTGGTTGTGAATATCAGCGCTCGACACGTGCACCTTTCGCAGGAGCACGTCGAAGTTCTGTTCGGCAAGGGAGCGGAACTCGAAGTTCACAAATGGCTCTACCAGGACGGCTACTTCGCCTCGAAGCAAACCGTCGCTGTGGTTGGGCCTCGCCGACGCATGCTACCGGAAGTTCGCATCCTTGGTCCTGTTCGTCCGACTCAGGTCGAGCTGGCGTTTACCGACGGCATCTCGCTGGGCATCGATCTGCCGGTACGGATCAGTGGCGATCATCACGACACAGTCGGTTGCACACTTATCGGCCCGGCCGGAGTTCTTGAACTTCAGTCCGGCGTCATTAGAGCCATGCGTCATGTCCACATGGGCCCGGCGGACCTCGAATATTACGGCGTCAAGGATGGCGACGTCATGGACCTGCGGATCGAATCTGAAGGCTGCACGACCGTGCTCGAAGACCTGAAGATCCGAGCCGGAGACGACATCAAGCTGGAAGTGCATCTCGACACGGACGAAGGCAACGCGACTCGCCTGGACAAAGCGACCAGCGTTGAGCTGATCAAGAAAGACTGCGGCTGTGGCTGCGACGGCAAAAGTAAAACTTGCGGAACGTAGAAGCGAACGAAGAGTTCGATGCTGACGGACGGTGATTCAATCTCGCTTGTCGGCGTCTGGCTCAAACATTTTTCAACTATCAACCACCAACTTTTTTCTGGAGATTCCAAATGGCTAAGGCTATGGAAGCCCTCGGCATGGTCGAGACCAAAGGTCTTGTCTGCATGATCGAGGCAGTTGATGCGATGCTGAAATCAGCCAACGTTCAAATCGTCGGCTGGGACAAAGTGGGTAGCGGTCTGGTGACGTCTTTCGTCGTCGGTGACGTTGCTGCTGTTAAGGCTGCTGTCGATGCCGGTGCAAGTGCAGCGAGCAAAATCGGCGAAGTCGTCAGCGTGCAGGTCATTCCTCGTCCGCACGAAGAACTGTCAGCAGTTCTGCCGGCAATCAAAGGCGCCAAGTAGTCACGGGAGTTTCCGGCGTGGATCAGGTTTACGGCTGGCTCATGTTGACGGCCGTTTCTGCCGGAATCGGATTCGTTATTTGGAAGGGGCTGTCTGACTCAAACTCAGGTGACCATCGACCAAACATCCGCTAACCACGCTGATACTCAAGACTGCAATTGACGGTGGCAGCCCGGAGCTGATCCGGAGGAACCAACCATCAACGACGCACCTTATCAACAACTCACATTTAACTACCAAAACCAAGTCAGGATTCTTCCCATGAAGGGTGAAGCAATCGGTCTCATCGAGACCAAAGGTCTGGTTGCCCAGATCGAAGCGGCCGACGCCATGCTCAAAGCAGCAAACGTCGTCCTCGTTAAGCAGATTCAGATCGGCGGCGCTTTTGTGACAACCATCGTTTCCGGTGACGTCGGCTCGGTTCGAGCTGCCGTTGACGCTGGAGCATCGGCTGCCACGCAGGCTGGCGAACTCGTTTCAGCTCACGTCATCGCACGTCCGGATGCCAGCACGCTGGCAGCATTTGTTTAAGAGTTGATGGTCGATAGTTGAGAGTGGATCGAGTCGGCAGGAGCCGGTGAGGTCGCAAGTTCTTTCAACTATCAACAGTTCGCTATCAACTTTTCCGCACATGGAGGAAACGACTGTGAAAGTCTTAGTAGCCAACCTCGGATCAACCAGCTTCAAGTATCGACTCTTCGACATGTCGACCGAGCAGCAACTTGCTCGCGGCGGCATCGACAGGATCGGTCTTGAAGACAGCAACTGTTCGGTTGAGATCGGTGATTACAGTGACGAGCGAGTCACCAACATCCCCGATCACGCGGCGGCGGTAAATCTCTGCCTCGAACAATTGTCGGATCCGGAGCACGGATGTCTGAAGGATGCTTCTGAGCTGAAGGGGATCGGTTTCAAAGCCGTCTTCGCTGGAAAGCTCAGTGGAGTGCGAGTTGTAGACGACACGTTGCTCACGCGGATGGAGGAACTGGCGGATGTAGCTCCGGCTCACAACCCGCCTTATGCAAAGGCTATGCGTCAGCTTCGGCAGGCGTTTCCGAGCATTCCTCTGGTCGCGGCTCTGGAGACAGGCTTTCACGAAACGATCCCGCCCGAGATTCGTGCCTACGCGGTGCCTTTCGAATGGCAGGATAAATACGAAACGAAACGCTGGGGATTTCACGGCGCGAGTCACCGATTCATCGGCGGTCGCATCGGCGAGATTCTTGGCAACGATGAATTGAAAGTGGTCTCGTGCCACCTGGGCGGCAGCAATTCGCTGTGTGCTCAGCGAGGGAACAAGTCACAGGCCAACAGCCTGGGCATGAGTCCTCAAACGGGACTGCTTCACAATAATCGAGTCGGTGACTTTGACCCGTACGCTCTGCCACTGCTGATGCGGTTGAGCGGAAAGTCGATGCAGGAACTGCTTGACGAGATGTCGACCAACGGTGGACTTCTCGGTTTAAGCGGACTCAGCAGCGACGTGCGGGACCTCGAAGAAGCCGCCTCAAACGGACATGAACGAGCCGACTTCGCACTGAAGGTTTTCGTCGCGTCCATCCGTCAGTACCTGGGTTCTTACCTGGTCGTGCTTGGCGGAGCTGACGCGATCGTCTTCACGGGCGGAATCGGTGAGAACAGTCAGCGGATTCGTCGCGAGGTTTGTGCCGGTCTGGATTGGGCCGGAATCAGTCTCGACGAAGAGAAGAACGGAGCTGTCGAACGAGACGCCGAAGTGTGCATCTCGACCGACGATTCACGGACGCAAATCTGGGTCGTCCCGACGAACGAAGAAATCGTCGTGGCGAGACAGACGGTAGAAGCGGTCGGTTAATAAGGAAGCCGCAATGTTCCTCGCAAAAGTCACAGGCAGCGTCGTTTCGACGCAGAAGGTTCAACAGATGGTCGGGCAGAAGTTGCTCGTCGTCGAACCTCTGCGTGTGGACGAGAAAAACAAAAAGAGCCTGAAGGGAACCGGTCGAACATTCATCTGCGTCGACACCGTCGGTGCGGGAGAAGGCGAGACGGTTCTCATCGTGCAGGGATCAAGTGCTCGCTTCACGGAAGACACGAAAACGCTACCGATCGACGCCGCAATCATCGGCATCATCGACAGCGTGGATTCGCACGGGAATACCGTGTTCAAAGGAACGAACTGAGCTGCGTAGGGTGCGTCTCGGCGCACCACCAGAAAACAGAATGCGATCAACGGTGCGTCAAGACGCACCCTACCTATAAAGGCCAGTGATCAATGACAGCCGTTTCGACCGAACAGACAGTTCGCACCGTAGTACAGGAAGTACTCGCACAGCTCGGAAAGTCGAATGGAGTCGCGTCGAACAATGGACACTCAAGCGGCGACTGGGGCGTTTTCAACAACGTCGATGACGCCGTCGCCGCCGCCAACGAAGCCTTCGAAAAGCTGAAGTCAGCGTCGATGGAAGATCGTGGCAAAGCGATTCAGATCGTCAAAGACATCTGCTTCGATCAGTCCGAAGAACTCGGGACTGCCGAACTGGCCGAAACTCAGATCGGGCGACTCGATCACAAGATCGAAAAGCTTCAGATCATCAAACACGTGCCGGGCATTGAGTACCTCAAGTGCGACGCCATCACTGGCGATAACGGACTGACCGTTACCGAGTATGCTCCGTTCGGAGTCATCGGGTCGATCACTCCGGTCACGCACTCGCTACCGACTCTGGCTGCTAACTTCGTGAACATGGTCTCCGCCGGAAACACGATCGTCGTGAATCCTCATCCGAGCGGAGCGGGCATCGCCTGCGAAGGCGTCCGACGCTTCAACAAGGCGATCTACGAAGCCATCGGCATCAACAACCTGGTGACGATCATCGGCACGCCGACGATCGAATCAGCCGACGAAATCTTTCAGCACCGCGGAGTCAAACTCCTTTGCGTCACCGGTGGACCGGCCGTGGCCCGAGCCGCTCTGGCCAGCCCCAAGCGAGCGATTGTCGCTGGACCGGGTAACCCGCCAGTTGTCGTCGACGAAACCGCCGACATCGACAACGCCGCTCGGTCAATCGTGACCGGAGCCGCCTACGACAACAACCTGCTGTGCATCGGTGAAAAAGAAGTCTTCGCCGTCGAATCAATCTTCGACCAATTGATGGACTCAGTCGGCCGCAGCGGCGGCTACCGACTCAACGCTTCGCAGATCGATGCTCTGACAAAGGCAGCTTTCTCACCACCGAAAGAAGCGGGTGGCCACTGGATGCTGAACCGCGATCTGGTTGGCAAAGACCCATCGGTCCTTGCCGCGGCGATCGGTCTGAGCATTCCTGCCGGCACTCAGATTCTCTACGGCGAAACAGACACTTCAAACCCGTTCGTGCCCGAAGAGCAGATGATGCCCTTCGTGCCGTTTGTCCGTGCTCGTTGTGCCGACCACGCGATCGAAATGGCACTCGAATTCGAACACGGATTTCGCCACACCGGAATCATCCACACGACCAACGTTAAGAACATGACAAAGATGGGCCGCCTGATGGAGACAACACTCTTCATCAAAAACGGCCCCTGCGGAGCGGGACTCGGACTTGGCGGAGAGGGCTATCTCAGCTTCTCAATCGCCACGCCAACCGGCGAGGGAGTCACCAACCCATTGACGTTCACCCGGCAGCGACGCTGTACGCTGGTTGACGATCTGCGAATTATTTGATGGTGACTGGCTGCACGGTTTGAAAGATCAACGATGCAACTTGCCGAAATCATTGGCCGAGCCACAGCGACCGTGAAGCACTCATCGATGGATGGGTGGCGGTTGTTGATCGCGCAGCCTTTGGGGGCAAGCAACCAGGATGACGGAGAGCCGGTGATCGTGATTGACGATCTCGGCAGCGGACGCGGCGACATAGTGATGATCACGAGCGACGGGAAGTACGTCACAGAAATTGTTGGAACCAAGGCTTCCCCCATTCGGTGGGCAGTTCTTGGGATAGCAGATTAATTCGTAGGGTGCGTCTTGACGCACCACTGATTCAGGCGGTGCGTCAAGACGCACCCTACAACTATGACTCAACAGGTACTCATCGAGCAGATTGTGGCGGAGGTCATGAGGCGACTCATGCCGACTGCTTCTTCTGCGCCGGCGAGTTCCGAAACGAATAACGGGCAATCAACTCAACTGACTGACTCAGTTATCACGGCAGACGTGTTGGCTGAGAAAGCGGCAAATCAGAAAAGCGTTGTTGTCGGGGAACGAGCGATCGTGACTCCGTCGGCTCGAGACTGGCTTCGCCATAACAAAGTTGAATTGATTCACGAAACGACTGCGGCATCAACAGGAGTAGCGGCTTCGGTCCAGGTGACGTCTGACAAGTTGGTGATTACTCACTCAGCCGGGCAGACAATCGATCGAGTCCTGGAAGATGCGGGGCGACAGACAAACGGCGGATGGAATCGAAAGAGCGTCCAGTCGGCTGACGAGGCGGCAAAGAAAGCAATCGGTGAACTGAGACGCGAAAGCTCGCGAGTAATCGTGGTGCTGACTTCCGAACCGGAGGTCGTCGCGTGTCTGGCGAATCGAAACGAACAAGTGAAGGCAGCAGTCGTCGCTGATGCGGCAGCGGTTGCTCGAGTGAAGTCCGGGCTGGATGGCAATGTGTTTGTTGTCGATCCCGCCGGACGGAGCTTCTTCGAACTACGAAACATTTTGAGGAGGGTCGAGAGCTAAGAGTCGAGTGTCGAGAGCAGGACAGGTGCATTGCCTGCCCCTCGTCGCTCAACCCTTGTCCCTCGACCAGCAAAGGCAAGCCATGCGAATTGCAGAGATTATCGGAAGGGTGACGCTTAGTCGGTGCCATCCGTCTCTGCGCGGAGCGACCTGGAAAGTTGTCGTGCCGCTCGATCGCCAGGGGCTTGCCGGGAAAGAATCAGGACGAGGCGAACCGTTCATCATTTTTGATGAACTGGGGGCAGGTGAAGGATCGCTCGTCGGAGTCAGTGAAGGTGCGGAAGCGACGGCTCCGTTTCATCCGAATGTAAAACCAATCGATGGCTACGCGGCCGCGATTCTTGATCAAGTGGAAATTGGCTAAGGGCTAAGAGTCGAGAGAAGAGGGCACATTTTTGCTCATCTCTCAGCACTCGTCCCTCCCCTCTAACAGGAACCGAACGATGAGCAACAACCAGTGGAACAGCGGCGTTAACGATCGAGCTCTTAAAGAAGATATCTGCGAGATCGGCCGACGCGTTTACAACAAAGGCTTTGCGGCCGCCAACGACGGAAACATTTCGATCCGGGTTGGTGAAGACGCCGTACTTTGCTCACCAACGATGATCTGCAAAGGCTTCATGAAGCCTGAAGATATTTGTGCGGTCGACATGAACGGCGATCAGATTGCCGGCAAGCGGAAACGCACCAGCGAAATCCTGCTTCACCTGGAAGTCATGCGAAACCGCCCGGACGTCAAGGCTTGCGTGCACTGTCACCCGCCACACGCCACAGCCTTCGCCGTCGCCAACGAAGCCATCCCGCAGTGCATCCTGCCGGAAATCGAAGTCTTCATGGGTGAGATTCCAGTCGCCCCGTACGAAACTCCAGGCGGTCAGCAATTTGCGGAAACGGTGACTCCGTTCCTCAAGTCGACTAACACGATCATTCTGAAGAACCACGGTACGATCAGCTTCGGCAAGACCGTCGAAGAAGCCTACTGGAAGACGGAAATCCTCGACGCTTACTGCCGCATCCTGCTGCTCGCTCAGCAGATGGGCACCGTTGATTTCCTCAACGAGAAGAAATCACGCGAACTTCTCGACCTGAAGAAGAAGCTTGGGTTCGACGATCCTCGTTTCCACAACGAAGACTGCGACCTCTGTGGCAACAGTGCATTCCGAGACGGTTACAAAGAAGGCGAAGAACCACAGAACTGTGCGTTCGAGCCAGCTCCGTCGTACCCAGGCTACTTGCAAACTCCAGCCTACGAAGGTGGAGCAGCTCCAGCCGGTGGCGACAACGAAGCTCTAGTGAAGATGATCACCGAGCAGGTCATGGCCGCAATGGGTAAGTAACGTCGCCTTTCTGTTTCTTACAAGAAAATGGAACGCAGAGGGCACTGAGGACGTGCAGCGTTACGGAGAGGTCTCCGTTTTCTCTGCCCCCTTTAAGTCAGCGAACTCAGCGTTCAAAAATAAGTAGATTACGGAGACTCAGATGAAAGTCAGTATTATCGGTGGTGGTGGACTTGTTGGTTCATGTGCCGCGAGCGCTTTGCAGTTTGGCGGCATTGTCCGCGAGATCGCCCTCGTCGACGTGAACCTCGAACTTGCCGAAGGCCAGGCTTTGGATCTTTTGCACGGAGCGTCGCTCATCAGCGATCAGAAGATTTACGGATGTGGTACGGAAGCTGTCAAAGACAGCGACGTCATCTGCATCACGGCCGGACTGCGACGTAAGCCGGATGAAAGCCGACTCGATCTGATCAACCGAAACGTTGCTCTGTTCCGAAACATTCTGGCCGACGTCAAGCAGCACGGCCTGAAACCGTCTGCGAAGGTGTTCGTCGTTTCGAATCCGGTCGACGTTCTGACCTACCTGGCAGTTAAAGACCTCGGTCTGCCGGCGAATCAGGTGATCGGCCTCGGGACCGTCCTCGACACGACGCGTCTGCGAAGCATGATGGCTCAACGACTCGACATGCCACCGACTCAGGTTCAAACATTGATCCTGGGCGAGCACGGCGACAGTATGGTTCCGGTCTGGTCTGCGGCTCAGGTCGCTGGCCTGCCGTTGGATAAGTATCCCGGCGTGACTCCAGCCTTGATCGCCGAAGTCGAAAAGAAGACTCGCGGCAGCGGAGCGGAAGTCATCAAGAAGAAAGGCGGAGCAGGCTTCGCCGTCGGAGCATCCATCGCCGACGTCATCCATTCAATCGCTCTGGATCAACGCCGCATTCTGCCGGTCTCGTCTCTGCAAAACGGAGCATACGGCCTGCGAGACGTCTGCATCTCGGTTCCGACTGTCGTTGGTGCTCAGGGAGTCGTCGACTGCTACGAAATCGACCTTTGGCCAAAAGAGAAGATGGCCCTACAGAAGTCAGGCAGCGTCCTGCGAGGCACCATCGACAAGGTGATGCAGGGCTGACGCTCAGCACATGACTGACTATTCTGAAGCCCCGCCAAGCTATGCGTTTGGCGGGGTCTTCTTATGCGCACATTGCGACATGCTTCGCCGAACTCTCGAAGGGATACACTGTGGACAACTGGTCCGACGAGTTTGACGACAACGAGTATCCGGATCCTGACTACGATGACGATTCGGATGACGTCACAAAGACCGTTCGCTGTCCGAACTGTGGCACCGAAGTCTACGAAGACGCAGAGCAGTGTCCGCAATGCGGCGAGTATGTTGAGTTCTCGACGTCGGCGTGGGATGGCAAGCCGGTTCTGTGGGTGATGATCGGGCTGGCTGGGATTGTTGCAGTTATTCTGACGCTGTCCGGTTGCTGACGTTGGTCGTTCTTTTCAGCGCCGCGGCAGGTTTCGTCCTATGATTAGCTGTCGACTCTGGTCATTCAGGCTTTCAGAATGGTTCGAATCGTTGAATGATGTCGCGGCTTCAATATCTTGAATCGAGGCCGAAACGTTCGCTGCTTTTTCTCAGCTTCAGGGAGTCCGCCGTGCGGATCTTGTCCTCATCTTCACAAATCTGCGAGGTCGGCCGATTTTCGTCGCGTCGAGGTGTCGCTCGCTGGATGGTTATCGCCGCGGCTGCCGTGGTCGTGATTGGTGTTTGCAGTCTTTGGTACTGGCTGTCCGCATTGAATCGGCAGAAGATGTTTGCCGAGAAGATCGACGAAGCCAGGAAGCACTTGCAGCTTTCGAGTAATGAAGCAGCTTTGAAATCTTTGAGCGTTACTTCTGATACCGATGCCCCTCCCGAGTTTCGTTATTTGAAGGCGGTCACGCTCGACCGGCTGAAACGGTACGAGCCGGCTCACGCAGAGATCCGTCGCGCTATAACGGCGGCCCCGGATGATCCGAAGTACAAAGGTCTGGAACTGAAGTTCCGCCTGCTGGCTCGTGAACGCTCGGCGGTTTACCAGTTGATTGAGCTGAATCGGGACTACGCGTCCACGGCTGCTGTTGCGCTGTTTGCCGCTTATGGATTTAAAGCAAAAGCGATCATGTTGGAACAGGATGGGAATCCGAAATCGGCGGAGTATCACCACCAACGCAAGCAGCAGACGCTTGATACGGCGATCACGATGGCTGCCGATATTCCGGAGTTTCATCCCGAGTTGCTCACGTTTGCGATTCGTGAAGAATTGCCGAATGAATCATTGGGGCTGATCGATGGGCTGCTGAAACTTGACCCGGAAAGTATTTCCCTGCGAAGCAAGAAAGTGCGAGTGCTGGTCGCTCTGAAACAGATTGACGAGGCAGCAAAACTGGCGGAACTTCTCTACCTGGCGACCGACGAAAATCTTCAGGGGGCCGAATACTTTGCGTCTGTCCTCTCTCAGACGACGGAGAATGAGCATCGGGATGAGCTTTATGAAAAGATGGTCGACCGGTTCCCTCTCAGTACAGTCATTATTTCCAAGTATGCCATCTATCTGACAAGAAGTGGTCGATTGCCGCGAGCTCAGAAAAAGCTCGACGACGCGATTGCTCGGCAGACAGACAAGGAAGAACGTGAATCTCTGGCCTTTGTATCGATCACGCTGCCGCTCGAAGTGAATGCACCGTCGGTGGCTGAGGAGTATCTGCGAAAGCACCGGAAGTACTTGCAGGACGACCTGCTTGTTGATTTTTTCGAAGCTCGCATTCTCTATCTGCGGAAGCAGTACGGAGAGGCCGTGCGAAAGATGCTGCACATTGTCGCCGCGTCAAAGGATGAAGAAGGCGGCTCTCGAATGTTTGCGACCGAAGCTCTGACATGGGTACGTCGGATTCTGGCCGAGAAGGTGATGACCAACCAGTTGGACGAAGTGATCGAGGCAACCGGTCAATCGTCAGGAACTCGCGTGAAAATCGCCACAAAAGAACAGATCAAAGCGGCGAAGGAAAAGAAAGAAAAGAGCAAGGGGACCGATACGCCACCGGCAGTCGTTAGCAGCAAGGACGAGCCAAAGTCGCCGCCTGAAACTGATGCTCCGGCCAGTTCGCCTGTCGCTCCGATACCGAATGCCGTTAAAGGTGAGCCCGAAACGGTCGAGTGACGTTGCTTTCGTCGGGTACGTCCCGAATTTAAGCCGACTTGTTCTGGTTGTTTTGCCACAGCGCTGGCATGTGAGGCCGTTGCTCCGCTATTTTTCGCTCTGTTCGATTTTACCGACGGAGCGAAAAGGAACGGACCATGCCTGCACGGAAGATTCTTGCTGCGACGATGATTTGCCTCGTCGCGATTTCTATTGTCAGCTCAACAGCGATCGTTCGAGCTGAGACCAAACTGGTGACCTCTGTTGAGGGGATCACCGAATTCGAACTCGACAACGGCATGCGAGTGCTGTTGTTTCCTGACGAGTCGAAGCCGACCGTCACGGTCAACGTGACTTACTTTGTCGGATCGCGGCACGAAGGCTATGGCGAAGCCGGCATGGCTCACTTGCTTGAGCACATGCTCTTCAAAGGGACGCCGACGCACCCCGACGTTCCAAAGTCTTTGAAAGACCGAGGAGCCAACTTCAACGGCACGACCTGGCTCGATCGAACAAACTATTACGAGACACTGCCGGGCAACGAGGACAACCTTGAGTTCGCGTTGAAGCTCGAAGCTGACCGCATGATCAACAGCAATGTCGCGGCCGAAGATTTGGCGACAGAGTTCTCCGTTGTCCGCAGCGAATTTGAACGCGGCGAGAACAGCCCAACGTCCGTCCTGTGGAAACGGATGGTTTCGGCAGCTTTCCTGTGGCACAACTATGGGAACTCGACGATCGGTAACCGAGCGGACATCGAGCGGGTGCCTATCGAAAACCTTCGCAACTTCTACCGTCGTTATTACCAGCCGGACAACGCGCTGCTGGTTATCGCGGGGAAGTTCGACGGCAAGGAAGCACTGACACTCACGGAAAAGTATTTCGGATCGATTCCTCGGCCGGAACGAAAGCTCGACAAGACATACACGCAGGAACCCGCTCAGGACGGCGAACGATTCGTCACGCTCCGTCGAGTGGGAGAAGTCGCTGCTGTCGGAGCCGTCTATCACATTCCGGCCGGACCACATCCGGAGTACCCGGCGATCGACGTTCTGGAGTCCATGCTGACGGCTCAGCCTGCCGGGCGTCTCTACAAAGAACTTGTCCAGAAGAAGCGAGCATCCAGCGTGTCTGGGGCCGCGTTTGCGCTGCACGATCCGGGCATCTTCCTGCTCATCGCTGAAGTCAACAAAGGCAACGAACCTCGGATCGTTTTGGATTCGATGCTGGACGTCGTCGAAGACTTTGGCGAATCAAAGATCAGCGAAGAAGACGTCAACCGAGCCAAGCAGCGATTGCTCAAGCAATGGGAACTGGCAACGGCCGATTCTCGACGCCTGGCGATTCAACTCAGCGAATGGGCGGCTCAAGGAGACTGGCGACTGTACTTCCTCTATCGAGACCGATTGGAGAAGGTCGACGTCGAGCAGGTTCAAAGCGTCGCGAAGAAATATCTTCGACAGAATAACCGCACGGTTGGTGTCTATCTTCCGATGAAAGAGGCGGATCGGGTTTCCGTTCCAGAGACCCCGGCGCTGGCTGAAATGATCGGCGATTACAAAGGGCGTAAAGCAGTGGCTGCGGGTGAAGACTTTGACGTCTCGCCGGAAAACGTCGAGCAACGAACGGAGCGGCTTACGATTAATGGTGGTCTGAAGGTTGCGTTGTTACCCAAGAAAAATCGCGGCGAAGCCGTGCAGCTTCGATTGACGCTTCGTTACGGAACGGAAGAAAGTCTGCACGGTCAGGCCACGATCGCGGAGTTTCTTCCGCCGTTGATGACTCGGGGGACGAAAGACCTGGATCGGCAGCAGCTTCAAGATGAACTCGATCGGAACTTTGCTCAATTAAGTGGCAGCGGTTCCGCTGGCGAGGCATCGTTTTCAATCAAAACAAAACGCGGCAACCTGAAACGAACGCTGGAACTGCTGGGCGAAGTTCTGCGAAACCCGACGATCCCCGACAGCGAGCTGGACGTCATTCGAAACTCAGCTGTCACATCGTTGGAGCAGGGGTCTTCGGAGCCAACAGCTCTCGCACAACGAGCCGCCCAGAAAAAGATTTCGCCTTACAAGAAAGGGCATCCGCTTTACACGCCATCGATTCCGGAAGAGATCGAGATGGTTAAAGCGGTAACGATCGACGATATCAAAACTCTCTATTCGGAATTCCTTAGTGGAACAAATGGAGAACTCAGCATCGTTGGCGACTTTGATTCCGAAGCGACACTCGCACAGATCAAGTCGATCCTCGGCGGCTGGGAGTCGAAACAGCCTTATGCCCGAATCGAGAAACGCGGCGATCAGAAACTGACGGCCGAAACCGAAGACATCAACACGCCAGACAAAGCCAATGCGATGTACTTTGCCGTGACGTCGTTTCCGATTAAGGATGACAATCCGGATTACCCGGCACTTCTGATGGGCAACTACATCTATGGTGGAGGGGCTCTTGCAAACCGTCTTGGAAATCGAGTTCGTCAGAAGGAAGGTCTCTCATACGGTATCCGTTCCGGGCTATCGGTTTCGTCGCTTGATGAACGTTCGGTGTTCTACACGTACGCAATCTGTAACCCGGCGAATATGACAAAGGTCAAAGCCGCTATCCGAGAAGAACTCGATCTGCTTCGAGCCGAAGGTGTTACTGAAGAGGAACTTGCCTCAGCCAAGCAGGGCTGGTTGCAAAGTCAGGCGGTCGGCCGGGGGAGTGACGGGACGTTGGTCGGAACTCTCAGTAGCACTGCACGAGCTGAACGGTCGATGGAGTACTACAGCGGTCTTGAAACAAAGGTCCGCTCCGTCACGACCGAACAGGTGCTGGAAGTCGTGAAGAAGTACCTTGACCCCGAACGAATTGTCATCGTCGCTGCGGGAGATTTTGAAAAAGCAGCGAAGGACGCTGAGAAGAAACCAGCGTCTGAGAAATCCAAAGACTGAATCGTTCGAGATTTGTGTAGGGCATGTCGAGCAAAACGCTGGCGTGCCCTGCATCTTGACGCCACGTTCGGAGCTTCGCTCGGAATACTCTGCGCTGCGGATACAAACGGACTGTCGATTTTCACAAGCCGTCAGCGATTTTCTCTTGTTGAGAGCAATTTACGCGATGAAAACTCCGCAACAGTGGATCATGGTCGGAGCGATCCTTGCCGCATTGGCGGTAGTGTTTGGAGCGTTTGGCGCTCACGGTTTGGAACCTCGACTGGACGCCGTTTATGGCGACCAGGAAAAGTCGATTGTCGGCCACACGGTCCCTGCGACGTATAAGTATCTTCAGGATTTCAAAACTGGGGCCGAGTATCATATGTACCACGCTCTCGGGTTGCTGGCACTTGGCATTGCTGCGGGGCGACAAGCAGAAGTTCGCAGGAGCCACCGTATTGCGGCGTGGTGCTTTTTGTTGGGCATTGTATTGTTTTCCGGAAGCCTCTATGTGCTCGTTTTGTCTGGAATGCGATGGCTAGGCGCGATCACTCCGGTCGGTGGCACGCTGATGATTGTTGGATGGATTTCATTTGCTATCGGGGCAAAAGACCCGAAGCAGACGGCATCGCAGGCCTGAACCAGGTATCCCAATTGGCGTAGAATGCTCGCCGAAACCGATCGTTCGATGGTTTCATTCGGTAGTCACGTTTGTTTATGATCGCCCAGACGGTTGTACGAGAGTCGATTCTCGGTCTGCCAACTCTGAAATGATCAGCACGCGAGCCAACGATGCAGCGAACTTCCAAGCTATTTCGAAATATTGGTGCGCTACTTCTGTTTGCCGTTCTGATGGTACTCAGTGTGGACGTGTTTGCCGCCGATGGACTACTGGCTCAAGCTCCCGCACCGGTTTCGAATGTCGTTTCTGGCCGCAGTTTTACGGTCGAAATCGGTATCGTTGTGATCATGTTTTGCGGAGCGTTGTTCGCCGTGTGCAGATCCAGCAACCGCACGTAAATCACCAGTCCCGTAGAATTCAGGCTGGTCGCTTCCGATGTCCGGACGAAACCGAGTACTCATTACGGGAATCGGCGTCGTCAGTCCGCTGGGGAATCGTGAAGAATTCTGGCGACGACTGACCGCAGGCGAAACGGCGACGCGTCGTCTGGTTTCTGAACAGCGGGATCGAGAATTCTGGCCTGTCGAATCCTCCGGTGCCGCTGCAGTCGCATCGGAAAGCCTGCCCACAATTCTTCAGGCGAACCGCCGCGCCGAGTTGATTCCGCTGCTGACCGAGCCTGCGATCGCTCACGCTTTGGCGGCAACGCTCGAAGCTGTTGCTGATGCCAGAATTCAAATCGACACTGAAGCCAGGCTTGCTGCAAATCGTGGACGTGTCGGGTGCGTCATCGGAACGAGCAAAGGCGGAGTTCGTACTCTGCATGAGTTGATGCTCGCAGAACGCGGTTGTGGAACGCCGCTTTCCAAAGAGAATGCCGATGCCAGCAACTGGTGGCCGATGATCGCTCCTTCCGGTCCGGCTTCGGCCGTTTCGTCCTTGCTGGGAACTGAAGGCCCGCTGCTTTCGCCGGTCGCCGCTTGTGCTACAGGGCTGATGAGTCTTGTAAGAGCGGCCGAGCTTATTCAGTGTGGAATGTGCGATGTCGTCATTGCAGGTAGCTCGGACGCTTCGCTGTCACCGGCGATCGTTGCCTCGTTTCGGAAGCTTGGAGTTCTTTCGAAAGGGCATGCCGAACCAGAGTCGGCGATTCGACCGTTTGATAAAGATCGAGACGGCTTCTTCGTCGGCGAGGGGGCTGGCGTGTTTGTTCTCGAGTCGGAAGAACACGCTTGCCAGCGCGGAGCAACTGCTTATGCAGAATGGCTGACGGGCGGCATGGTTGCTGACACGTTTGCGATGACGAAGCTTTCCGATAACCCGGAAGCACTGTCCTGGCTCATTTCCGATGTGCTGAGGCGAAGCGAACTCGCTCCTGGGGATATTGACTACCTGAGCCTCCACGGAACCGCGACTCGCATGAACGATGTCTGCGAAATGCGAGCCGTCAACAAGTCGTTTGGCGATGCCCGGCATCAACTGGCTGGATCAAGCATCAAAGGGGCGATCGGCCACTTGCTCGGTGCTTCCGGCAGTGTCGAATTTGCAGCGATGCTTCTGGCGATGAGGGATAGCGTTTTGCCTCCGACTTCAAATTTGCAGAATCCGGAAAACGAATTTGAAATCAACCTCGTCCCGAACGTTTCGCAACAGCGATCTGTCGATCACGCCATGAAGCTTTCGCTCGGCTTTGGGGGGCATTTGGTCGCGGCAGCTGTTCGAAAGTGTTGAGGGCCTGCGGTAGTTCATCCCAAAGTTGTTCATGCGGGAATCTGCGGTTTCCGACTGGTCAGATCGGCAATTGGCTCCAACAATCAGGTCTCGATGCGACGAAGAGCTAAGCTCGGTCGTCATTTGTTTTGAAGGTTCAAAGTGACAGTGGGCCAGGAGAGTCGTAACGTGAATGATCTTGTTGTCGCGATCACCGGAGCAAGCGGTTCGGCGTACGCAGTGCGGTTGCTGGAAGTTCTGGTCGCCGCTGGCCGAAACGTGCATCTGGTCGTGAGTCCGGCGGGGCAACAGGTCATCGGGCACGAGCTTGGGCTGAAAATTGATCCTGCGAACTTTTCGATCGAGCAGCTCTTGCCGGACTTTGCTTCGTCGGAAGCTGGAACCGGCCGAGTTCAGATTCACGACTACCGAGACTTCTCAGCAGGTATCGCGAGCGGCTCATTTCAGACTGGCGGCATGGCGATCTGCCCTTGTTCGATGGGAACGCTGGCCGCCGTTTCACAGGGGCTCTCGCAGAACCTGATTCATCGAGCCGCAGACGTGCATCTTAAAGAGCGTCGAAAACTGATCGTCGTCCCCCGTGAGACTCCGCTGGGCAGTATTCAGCTTTCGAATATGAAAACTCTGGCAGATGCGGGGGCGGTGATTCTTCCCGCGATGCCGGGATTCTATAATCAGCCGCAGTCGATCGATGATCTGGTCAACTTTGTCGTCGCCCGGATCTGCGATCAGCTTGGCGTCGAGCAGGATCTCACGAAACGTTGGGGGAATCAGAGTCTCGAGCCGTGAGATTTCTCCCAGTGATTCGAGGCTGCCGCAAAGAAACGCAGAAAACGGACTCGCAGAGGAGTGTTACTCTTTCCTGACTTCCGGCTCGGTCTGTTTTGGAAGAATGACTTTTCGTGTCGGGTTCGCCTGTCGCTCCTTCTTGAATTCAGCAGTTTCGATCTTGCCGAACATCAGGCCGCCCGCCTTGCCGTGTTGCCACGTGCCTGCGTACCGGTTTCCGTGAAACATCAACCGGGCCGAGTAGGTGCCCATTCCGGCGATGGTGAATTCGTCGAGCGTGAGTACCGGCGTCTTGCCCGCCCAAAGTATTTTCATTGTGAGGGGCAGTGGCACTCCCTTGTGAACATAAACGAACAGCCAGAAGTCGTCTTTGACTTTGTTGACTGTTGCCAGTTCGTAGCGGTCAGGCCTCAGAAGCTTCGCCGGGTCGACAGGCTGATCTGAATCGGTCGTGAAGTTCCCGACGAGCGTTGCTCCAGTGAGCAGTTCTGAAAAATCAGCTTCCGCAGTCTCGCGAACTGCTGCGGCTTTCTGGTTTGCTAGCTCAGTCGCCGTTGGCTGGGACGGCTTTGCCCCGTCTGATGGCTTTGGAGAGTCGCCATCCTGAGCCCGTAGCGGCACGGCGGCGAAGGTCATTACCAGAACCGTCGAAAGCATCGTTTGTCTATTCATCTCAGGCAATTCCCGTCCTCAGGATTTGTTTCTCAAAGCTTGAATTCTCGGCTATTCTGGCACGCAGGCGACTGTTCTCGCCGGATGTGCAAGGCCACGTGCAATGAAACCGTCAACTGTCCACTTCAGAAGATGCTGTTTGGCCTCGCCAAGCGTAAGCATGGATCGTACGTCGCGGCGCTTCTGTCAGCAAAGGAAGTGCCAATTATCATCAATTTGACCATTTGCCGTAGCGACAGGTAAAACCGGACGCAAGCGGATTTCGGACATTTTCAAAACGCTGAGAAGAATGTGCGTAGACGGTCCAGAGGATCGTGGTAGCATCGCGAAATACGGATCTCCGGAACGAATGCCGGTTCTCTCACGGAAAGAAAGGACTCTGCCGATGAGAAGCCTTCCCGCAGCTTTTGCTGTATTCCGTATCCCACCCCCCGCTGAATCTTCCGCATGTCGCCAATTGATTTTTGAACGGCGAACACCTTGCGGCCGATGTCTGTCTTCATTTGAAGGTTCGTCCTATATCTCCAGAACGTCGCCCGGAGTGCCCACAATCGCGGCCCCGGCTCCATCATTCTGTCCGAGATCGGACGTACATCAGATGACGATTCCCAAGCCTGGTTATCCGGAGTGGGAAAACTCTGTCACGTTTTCTCGAAGCTTGACCAAAAGAAGGGGCTCGCAGCGTTGCGAAACCCGTCTAAAAACGAACAATCGACGTAAAGGCAGTTTGGCCTTTCGAATCATAATCCACAGCGCATAACCGCGAACGGATGTGCGGACAGGACGTTATTTTAAGGAAAGGGTATCACCGTGTTTCGGTTTGATGAGACGCTGACTTCGATGCTTGAAGTCGCGAAATCTGCGGGATACATGACGTACCAACAGGTCGACGAGTACCTTCCTGACGAAGGGGGCAACCCCCGGATGGTCGACGACTTGATTCTGTTGTTTGACCATTTGGGAATCGATCTTCAGAACGACCCTGACGCTCCCGACGAAGACGAGATCCCGGAAGCGGAACTGGAAGCAAAGAAAGAAGCGGAAGCTGTTGCGAATCAGGGGCTCAAGCCGCTGATCGGACCGGAAACGACTCTGTCGTCTCGCGATCCGATCCGCATGTACCTCAGCCAGATGGGTAACATTCCGCTGCTGACTCGAGCTCGCGAAATCTTCCTCGCGAAGACGATCGAGATCACACGAAAACGATTTCGTCGGACGACAATGGAATCTGACTTTGCACTCGACATTGCCATCGAGACGCTTGAAAAAGTCGCCGCTCGCGAACTTCCGTTCGAACGAACTCTGCGAACGTCTGATACAGAGAACGCTCGGAAGGAACAGATTGAAGGCCGCATGCCGATCAATCTGCCGACGCTGCGAAATCTGATTCAGCAGAACATTGATGACTGGGAAATCCGTAAGAATCCAAAATCTTCGGATACGAAGAAGGCAGAAGCTCTCGATCGAATGATCAAGCGGCGGCAGCGTCTGGCGACTCTTTGCGAAGAGCTTAGTATTCGAACTCAGCGGTTGCAGCCGGTCATCAAGCGAATGCACCAGATCGCTGCTCGGCAGGAAATTCTGATTCGTCAGATTTCTGGTTTGAAGCGTCGCAAAGGTGCCAACGCCGAACGTGACCTGAAGATGCTCGAAAACGAGCTTCAGGAACTGGTCGAAATGACTCGCGAAACTCCTAAAGAGTTCATCGCACGCAGCAAGGAAATTCAGCGACGCTTCGATTTCTGGACGGACGCCAAGCAGAAGCTTTCGGGCGGAAACCTGCGACTCGTCGTTTCAATCGCGAAGAAGTACCGAAACCGTGGCCTCAGTTTTCTGGACCTCATTCAGGAAGGCAACGCCGGCCTGATGCGAGGTGTCGAGAAGTACGAATACCGACGTGGTTACAAGTTCTCGACGTACGCCACCTGGTGGATTCGTCAGGCGATCACGCGAGCGGTCGCTGACCACGCTCGAACGATTCGTATTCCGGTCCACATGTTTCAGAGCATCTCGACGCTCAAAGCGAAGAGCGAGCAGATTCGACAGGAAACCGGTCGTGAGCCAACCATCGAAGAATTGGCCGAAGCCGTTGATCTGTCGATCGAAGAAACCGAACGGATCATGAAGACTTGGAAGCATCCGGTCAGCCTGGATACTCCGGTCGGCGAGAGCGAAGACAGTAGCTTTGGAGACTTCCTTGAGGATTCGCATCACCAGGCACCTGCCGAAAACGCGATGCACAAGATGCTCAAGGACAAGATCGACCACGTGCTGAAAAGCCTGACGTACCGCGAGCGGGAAATCATCCGACTCCGTTACGGTCTGGGCGACGGCTACAGCTACACGCTGGAAGAAACCGGGCGAATCTTCAAAGTCACCCGAGAACGAATTCGCCAGATCGAATCGAAAGCTCTTAAGAAACTACAACACGCAACCCGAGCCGTGCACCTGCAAGGCTTCGTCGACTCAATCCCTGAGCAGCAGGTGCCAGACGAAGTTCTGGCCGAAGCAACAACATAAGAGTCGATCAGCGACAAAACTCAAAAGGGCGGCGTTTCAGATGAAACGCCGCCTTTTTTCGTTTCGGCAATGAAATATGACTAACGGGATCTGAGAAATCGTTGCGGTCAGAACCCAGCAGCATTCCTCGGTCTTGTTGCATAGCCGGGCGAAGAAATGGTTTGTCCTGATCGGTGTGCAGCACGGATTCGTGGTGGGACTTCAATCAGCATCAATCGTCGCGTGCGAACCTCAGCATCCCGTCGACGTAGTTGTTCCTTGTACTCGTCATCAGCTCCAAGGAAAATTGAATCAGGCCAGTTAACAGGTCTATCCGCTATGACGATCGTGTGACCAGGCCCGACTTTGACGAAATCAGGGCCCGGACCACTGTGGAGTCCTGGAACGCCGCCCCCTCCAGGCCACGAACGTCGTAGATATATTCCTGCCCGGATCCCTATTGATTCTAGATCCGGTGCCGCTTCACCACGGTAGAGTTCCAAATGACCACGTTCCGCTACGAAATTGGAACCGGACTGCGAAATTATCCAAGGTCCTATTGGAGCATCGACTCCTCGATCACGCCGAATCTTCACTTGATCAAACCAGTAAACGTTTGCCTGCCTGGCGTCAACAAGCGAAATGACCAACTTACGAATCTCCGATGTCCCAAACACTCCCGTCAACTCGAGGCGAGAGAGTCCACCGCGTTGACAATTCCTCGCCTGTGCGACGGACTCCAGATTCTCCTGAAGTTCTTGATACGTCGACGAGTCGATATCGACACAAACGATCGTGATGCTCAGCTCAGGTTCAGGCGATGCTGCGTGCGCGTTTTCGGATTCGAAAATTGCGGCAGTAGAAACCGGAATTGCTAGACCAAATATCTGTAACCATGTCAGACCTGACCAACTCATTCTGTGCCTCCGATTCGAGATAGTGGCAATTCAATCACTACTCGAAATCGGTGGAACGAGGCAATGCCTACTCGTGCCTAATTCTGCGGTCGCCACGGCGCTGCATCACTGGGATGTTTAGGCTGCAAAAATCTTGCGTCGACGTCTTTGTACCAGGCGTGGAGTCGAGTTTTCATTGAAGCGGTTCGGTCGGGCATCGAGGCTGACAGGTCATTGTGCTCGCTGATGTCGGTTTTCAGGTTGTAGAGGTGGGTTCTGCCGTCTTCGAAGCGTTCGATGAGTTTGTAGTCGCCGACTCGGATTGCTCCGCCGGGTATGCCTCCCTGGTTGGAATAGTGCGGGTAGTGCCAGAACAGGGCGTCTCGATCAATTGACATTTTGCCTTTGAGTAGTGGAGTCAGGCTGTGGCCGTCGCGGTGTTGATCGGGCTTTGGTTTGACGCCGGCCAGATCGAGGATCGTCGGATAGAAGTCAGTGCTGATAACTGGCGTGTCACAGACCTTGCCCGACTCTGAGATTCCCGGAGCACGGATCAGAAATGGCTCGCGGATTCCGCCTTCGTACAGCCAGCCTTTGCCGCCTCGCAGTGGAAGGTTCGAAGTCGGTGAGCCTTCTGACGTCGACAGGCCTCCGTTGTCTGATGTGAAGCAAATGACCGTGTTGTCGTAGAGGTTCAGTGCTTTCAGGCGATCGATGACTCGTCCAACTGCAGTGTCCATGCTTTCGACCATTGCGGCGTACGTTGCATGCTTCTGTAAAATCCGAACTCGGCGTTCCTTGCTTCCAGGCCAAACCTGTTCTTCGGGCGCGAACTCCGCCTGACCGGCGAGTGCTTCGGCTTTCTTACGGTACTTCGCAACCAGCTTCTTTGGAGCCTGAAGTGGCGTGTGGACGGTGTAAAACGAGAGGTAGCAGAGAAACGGGTCGTCTTTGAATTCGTCGATCTGACGAACGACTTCGTCGGTCAGTCGCTTTGTCAGGTGCTCGCCCTTTGAGCCATTTTCCAGTCGAGGGTTGGAGTAGGGAGAAAAATAGCTGCGTGGTGCACCCCGTGCATGCCCAGCGAAATTAACGTCAAAGCCCTGGTGCTCCGGCCAGAATTCTTCCGTTGGTCCGAGATGCCATTTTCCGAAGAATGCCGTGCGATAACCTGCTGCCTTCAGAGCCTCGGCAACCGTCACTTCTTTGAGTGGCATCCGATCGTTCATTGGAGCTGGATTGAAACGACCGCTCCGCTTCCCTGAAAAGAAGTTGGTCGCGTCGACTCGCGACGGATACTTGCCCGTCATGATGCTATAGCGAGTCGGGCTGCATACCGGATTGGCTGCGTAGCCGTTGGTGAATCGAACGCCCTCGCGAGCCAGTTGATCGACATTGGGGGTTTCGTAAAACGTATTCGGGTTGTTCGCTCCGATATCCATGTAGCCGAGATCGTCGACCAGGAAGAACACGAAATTCGGTCGCTCGTTAGCTTGAGCAACCGTCGTCATGGCAAGAGCAAACCAGGTTGCGAGCATCAGCAGGCGGGGCATCGGAATATCACTCCGGAAGAGGATCAGAAGTCGAGCAGGAAACGTCTTCTGAGTGATATTGCCTGCGACGAGCAATCGCAACCGGGGCGTGATGCCGAAGCGCGTGTCGCATGACTTCGGGAGAGAATGGCCGACAACCGAATTCTTGCGAATCCGGCTACAGGCATTTGCCTGCTTCCTGCCTTGAGGGAAGCAAAAGCTGCCGCAGGGTGCAGGAACTGCCTGTCGAAGTTCCTGGCACCCGTGCGGCACAGCAGTCTGTCAGACGAATTCCCGACACGAAACCGTCTGACAAGGCCGCTTTCGGCCCGCGCTCTATCAAATCGCCGCGGCGTTCCAGCACTCTCAAGCATTGAGTCAAGAGAGTGCCACATCGACCGCGTTAGACTGCCGTCGCAAACTTACGCTGTCGTGAGGAATGCGGCACTGCTGCCTGGGTGCGAATGGTAGAATTCAGGCATAAGCCTCAAATGGCGAGTCGCCAATTGGCGTCGGCAAGAAAGAATCTACCTGTTGTCAGGTCAATCAACCCCGCGACACCACCGGGGAATCCTCGTGCTGCCTGTGTCCGACGCTGGTAGCATCGGCAACGTTGTGGAACGTGCCAGCATCCGTTGGCAATTTCTTATCCGTCGCATGCCTGACGCCGCTCAGTTGTCTCAATGAGTTGCTGCGTCTTTAAATAAGATCAGCGCACGAAAAAGCCCTGAATGACTCGCATTGCTGCTGAGTCATTCAGGGCTTGAGCTTTTCGAGTTGCCGCTGCCGATCAGTCGGTCGATGCTTCTTCCTCAGAAGAGATCGCGTAGAGCGTCGACTTATTGGCGATGTACAGGACATCGTTTGCCACGATCGGCGAACTGTAGACAGCATTGCCGACGTTGATTTCGACAATCGGCTCTTCGTCCGGCATCGCGACTTCAGGATCAGACGACAGTTTGAAGATCGCGATATCGCCATCCTCGTCGCCGATGTAGACCTTGCCGTCGACGATCAGTGGTGATCCCCAGGCGGCTGCGAACATGTCGTACTTCCAGTAGACGACTGGCGGATGAGTTCCGTCTTCGTTGGTGGTCTTTTCGTCGATCTTCTTAGCGTCAAGGCAGTGGAAGAGGCCACTGAAGTCTGAGATAAACAGCAGGTCGTTCTTGATGGCTGCCGTACCGATTGTTCGGTGCATTGTTTCTTCGAACGAGAACTTCCCGTTTCCGTCTGAGTCGACCTTGGTGTAATGCCAGACGACGGCGGAGTTCGGGTTTAGCTCGATCTTGTCGCCTTCGTCGGTATCGACAGTCTGGAGACGCCGAGCAGGCAGGGCGTTTCCGTCTTTGTCTTTCGCGAGTGTCGAGCTGACGTCACCTTTTTTGTTTGGGTCTATGCACCAGACATGGCCCACGCCTTCGCCATGTTCCGGGTCCTGCCCAACGGAGACATAAACCAGTCCGTCATAGACGACCGGTGTGGCGATGATGTTGTTTCGTGTTCCGCGACCACCGAGGATCCATTTTGAGTCTTTTGGATTTCCGTCGAGTTTCCACAGCAGCTTTGGGTTTCCGTTGCCGTCGCCTTTAGGATCGAAGCTGTAAACCCAGCCGTCGCCGCCAGCGAAGATCGCCTGCACTTGGCCGTTGAATTCACCAACCGTTGGAGATGACCACTGACCGTGCAGAATGTTGGCTCCGGGAGACTTGTCGCTCCAGAGCAGTTCGCCAGTGTTTCGATCCAGAGCGATGAAGCTCGGAGCGTCGGGCGAAGGCAGGTTGATGTGCGACTCGTCCAGACCGTTCGACGTGTTGACCAGCAGGATGTCGCCGGCCAGAGAGACCGAGCAACTGCACATGTTGTGCTGCGAAACCTTCAGCTTGGCCATCATGTCGAAGACCCAAAGCACGTCAGCTTCGTCTTTGTTCTCATTTGGTTCGGCGGTGTAAGAACCGTCGTTCTCGTCGTCACGGAAACCTTCGGTGTCCAGGCAGCGTACTTCGCCGCGACTCGTCACAAACCAGAGTCGTTCTCCATCGATGACTGGCGAGCAGCAGACTCCCTGGAGTGGCCAGTCGTGAACTCGACCGGTCGAGAGTTTTGGACTCGAGTGCTGCCACAGGAATTCGCCGGTCTTCTCGTCGAAGCAAAGCAGACAGCCAAGGTCGACATTGCTTGGGTAGCGTTTCAGGTGTCCTGCACCGTTGTTTGTGCCGACGTAAACTTTTCCATTGGCGATTGCAGGGTTTCCGTACGTCTGAGAACCCAGCTTCGCGGACCACTTAATGTTGGTTCCATCGTCGATGTCCCACTCGATCGGAATGTTCTTTCCGTTCGGAGTGTTGTTCTTGCTGGACCATCCGCCCCACTGAGGCCAGTCTTTCGGGCCGACTTTCAGCTTGGCGAGGTCTTTGGCGATCTCGGCGGTAGGATCGTAATCCTGAGCGTTCACCTGTCCGAAACTGACACCGATCGACAGCGTGAGCAGCGTCAGGAAGTAAGCTGTCTTGTTTTTCATAATTCACCTTCAGAACGTTTCAGAAGAGAGTTTCCAGTATTGAAACATGGCCAGCCGCAAACATTGGCTGATTCTAGTTGCTGGAGACTTTTACGTTGTCAAAGAAGACTTCGGGCGTCCTTGGCATTTCCAAACAAACCAGGGCTGCCGATTTCGTTGGCGGGATTATCTTCCCAGGTGATCGTCCATTCTTCAGGCTCTTTGTCGCCTTGCGGCCAGCATTTGCCCTTCAGAGTGGAGACCTTATGACCGTCTTTCTCGGTCACGCTGGCATTCAGTTTCAGCGTGTACCAGGTGTTGGCTTTCCATTCGAACGGAACAGTGTGGAACTTCTCTTCGTGCGAAATCCATGACACGAGTTTCAGTTCCTGAGCTGCTCCCATCAGGTCCAGACGGTATCGCTGGCCGATTACGCCAGCGTCGCCAATCTTGCCATTCCGCTCGGCGCTGTAGACGTCTGCCTGAATGGAGTAGTTCGAGAAGTTTGTACGTCCCATCCACCCCTGGCTGCGGGCTCCCTTTGGAATCGTTGTGATTTTACACATGACTCCATTGCCGGAGACCTCGTCTTCACCGCGTTGAATCGTCAATCGTGGGCCGTTGCCTTCGACGTTCTCCCAGGTCCATTCAGCCAGTACGCCTTCATCCTTCAGCGTTGTCAGCAGTGGATCCATGACGGCTTTTGCGTCGTCCAGCGTCTTGACTGACTCCAGCAGGTTGGAGAAGTCGAGCAGTCCGGTCCAGCGTTGTTTCGGGGTTGTGTTGTCGAAGACTCGCGTCGGAGCGAAGTTCACAAACTCCGACCGAAAGTAAACGTAGAGCCGTGACAGCAGAACGTTCTCGGCTTCGAGTTTCTTGTAGAGATCAAAGTCGAGCGCGATGTGTCGGTAGCGGGCCCCGATCCAGGTGATGGGGATCTCGCCGTCCGAGAACTTGAATTCCCAGGGGAAGTCCGGAATCACTCGGATGCGCGACGTGCCGGTCAGTTCGCCGACTTTCGCTGTGAGCATCGTGGCATCATGCGAGTTTTCTTTCGATGCCGTGAAGCGGCCGTCGGCATCGATACTGCCTGCGCCGCTGATGGAGAACTCAACTTCGTCAGCTTTGCACGTCTTCAGATACTGGCCTTTGCTATTGTAAAGGCGGACGTGGTGAAGCTGACGCTGTCCTTGCGGGCCACCCTTCAGCAAAGTGTCGACCGGCACGACCTGCACGTGAGCTGGTTCCATGTCGAAGCCGACGGCCTTTTCGACCTTCGCTTCTGGACGAGGATCAGCTGCTGGTTTTGCATCCTTTTTACCGACGCAGTACATGCCCGCTCCGGTCGTTATGTAGAGACGACCGTGTGAAATGATCGGGGACGCCGAGACATCACCATCCAGACGCAGCCTGTGAATTCGTTCGAGCGTGCCGTCTTCGTTGACTTTGAAGATGGCCCAGCGCCCGTTGCCTTCGCAGGTGAAGATTTTTCCGTCGGCGTAAAGCAAGCTGGCTCGGCCCATCGTGCCGAGTTTTTCGCGGCCAATCTGCTCGCCGGTTTTGAGGTCGATGATCAGCAGGTTGCCTTTGTCTTCGACCGCGTAGACTCGATCGCCCACGACGATGGGGGAGCTCTTGCCGATGTACATTTCGCGGTTACGCCAAACTTCGCCGGTCTGGGTGATGTCGCCGCTTGAGTTGAGGTTCAGCGAGAACAACGCACCCATTTCTGTGCTGTCCACGTTTTCTTCGCTGTGGCCGCCGATGACGAAGTCTCCGGCAACGACAGGTGCGGTATTGATGCCGCGGCGCGAGATGTTGTATTTCCAGATCGGAACACCGGTCGAAGGCTGAATCGCGTGCACGCCGCCGTCGCCTGAGCCGAAGACGAGAGCTGGTGCTCCGTCAATAACAGTCAGTGACGGAGCACTATAAGTCGTGTCGTAGGGCAGGGGACGAGTTCCGTTGAACCAGACCGGCTGGCCGTTTCGTTTGTCGAAACTGATAAAGCTGTGTCGTGGCTTTGCCTGCTCTCCCCAGCCGATGATGATCGAGCTGATGATCACCTGATCTTTGTAGACGATCGGGAAGTTGGTTCGTCCACCGTAAGTGCTCAGCAGGCCGAACTCTTCGCTGAGTGAGTGACTCCACAGCGTCTTGCCGGTTTCGCCGTTGATGCACTGAAAGTAGCCGCAAACTCCGAGAGCAAACACGTTGCCGGTTTCCGGATCGCCGATAACGCTCGACCAGGCGACGCGCGTGTCAGGGACGTCTGAGAGGAAGACGTTGAATTTGTTTTCCCATTTGACTTCGCCAGTCGCCGCGTCGGCACAGACGACCTTCTCGCCTTCTTCCTCTGAACCGGGATTGAGGTTCGCCAGGAAGTAAATTTTCCCGTTCATGACGATCGGCGTTGACCGCGAGGCAAACTCCGGCTTGAACCACAGCAGGTTCTCGCCTTCCGGTGACCAGCTATCGACGATGCCGGTCTCGCGGGAAATTCCGTTCATTTCCGGACCGCGCCAGTAAGGCCAGTCGAGCGGATCGGGATCGGCGGCGGAAAGGCCAGAGGAAGTTACGACGATTGCCAGAATCGTCAGAAGAAAGGGTCGCAAAGCCGCGGCGCGGTGGATCGTCCGATTGCTGCTCGACGATGCCCCGTACGCGTTTTGCGCAATCCTGGATGGTTCGTTGTGCAAAGGGGAAAATCTCATGACTGCTACGTTCCGTGCTGAGAGGATCAGTCCTGGGAAGATGGCTGCCGAGCGACGACATCCGTTGTTCTGAGGTAACGCTGGTGTTGTGTCGTTCGGGTTTGCTGACAAAGTCAAATTACGCGGAGATTCCGAATGAGGGTGGGAAGAGGTTGGGAATCTGAGTTGTTGGCTGGAAGCCAGAGGCGGGAATACTCGGTGCCGGCTGCCCGCCAGCGGCGAGCGTCCAAACAGTAACAGACGGGAATCGGCATCGGCAAGGAACGGCGGGATTCAGGTCGTCGCGGGTGCTTACAGGCGAAACGTGAACGACATCAGATCTGCCGTCGTAGCTCTCAATCCACACTTTATACCGCTTATGCGGGCGGCGAGGGTTTGTCATGAGCCGCGCGTAACGATTATTGCGACGGGCGAAGATTTCGGCCTGACATTTGGTTCCGATCTGACAGGAAAGTCCGCTGCGTCGCCAAACTCGGTGTAGGTTCTCTGTGATGCCTTGTTTTCCCGATCGGAATTTCATTTCGAGAGGAAAAGTAGCCGGCACCGCACAGCGGGCAGGTGGCCCGCAGGACACATGGATGCCGTAGCTGGCAAAAACGTGGCTCGCTCGTTTGAAAGAAGACGCGAACCGCTCGACCAGCTTCCTTCAGCACACACAACAGGAGCCGAAGTCGTGCGAATCTCACACTGGTTAACCCGCTTGCAGAACCGTCGTCCCACTAAGTCAACTCGTCGCCGCACTCCGCAACAATCATCGGAGTCGCTCGAGCAGCGTACGATGCTGACGACCGTCGGAGTTCCCATCAGTCCGACTGAGTTGTCTATCTTCGTGGACGACGGCGACAGCGTGACCGTCCAGCGAAACTCGACGACTGGAAATCTCGAAGTGCTGGATGCCGCAATGCAGCCAGTGGCCGCGATTCCGTCGATCCAGGCCAGCACGCTGACGGCATTGAATATCTTCGCGGGAGATTCAGATAACACGATTGATGTGAGTGCCCTGACGACGGCTGAATTCTCTGCCCTGACAACCATCGTGATCGAGTCAGGCGACGGCGACGACGTGATCACCGGTAGTGCCGACTTTGGTGAGCTGATCGATGCCGACGACGGAAACGACACGATCACCGGCAACGGCGGTGATGACACCATCGACGCCGGAGATGGCAATGACTCAGTTCTCGGCGGCGCAGGTCTGGACTCAATCCTCGGAGGCAACGGCCAGGACACCATTGACGGCGGAACCGGCAACGACAACATCGACGCGGGAGACGGTCAGGATTCAGTAGACGGTGGGGACGGCGACGACGTCATTAACGCTGGCGACGGCCTCGATACTGTCAATGGCGGAGCGGGCGCCGACAACATCAACGGCATGTCTGGAACTGACCTTCTGAACGGCAACGCCGACAACGACACAATCCTCGGCGGTTCCGAGGATGACACCGTCAACGGCGGAGACGGCAACGACATCGTCAACGGCCAGGCCGGAAACGACACGGTTAATGGAGACGCTGGTGACGACACCGGCTACGGCGGCGGTGGTCGCGACTCAATTCTCGGCGGCGACGGTGACGACATCATCAACGGCCAGAGTGGCAACGACACACTCGACGGCGGCACAGGCTCAGACCGGGCATACGGGGGCAGCGGAAACGACTCGCTGAACGGAAGCGACGACGACGACACTCTCCGTGGGCACAGCGGAAATGACACGCTCGACGGTGGCTTCGGAAACGACAACATGGACGGCGGGTCGGGTAACGACCTGCTCTTCGAAACCGAAAACGCCTTCCTTCCAACTCTTTCGATCTCCGATGCTGCAGCCGTGACAGAAGGCGACACCGGCACGGTCAGCACGACATTTACAGTGACACTGTCGGCGGCGAGTGCAGCGACCGTTACTGTCAACTTTGCAACAATGGATGGGTCGGCGACGCTGGCAGATGGAGACTATGTGCAGGTTGCGGCGACACCGTTGTCGTTTGCTCCAGGCGTAGTCAGTCAGTCCGTGACAGTGGAAGCCAACGGTGATATACAGCTTGAAGGAGATGAGTTCTTCTTTGGCGAACTCACATCCCCAACTGGCGCTACATTGCTGGATCCGATTGGTGCTGCATCTATCACCGACGACGACACGGCCTTTCGGCTGGTGGGGACGGGGTTCAGTGCTGGCGACCTGTTCGAGATTGACCGCAACACGGGTGCTTCAACTTTGATCGGGAATACCGGGTTTGGAGTATTTCATGGTCTTACCAGAGGCCCGAACAGTGAAATATTCGGGATCAACCAGGATCTCACAAACGGGTTGCAATTGCTGGCCATCGATCCAGTTTCTGCAGCCGGTACGCTCATCGGAGCTCTGACTCCAACTCCGACCAACTTTATCGAAGGCGACCTTGCGTACGACCTTTCTACGGACACGATCTATGCGTCATTTGGTGGCACAGCTATTGCTAACCCGCCAAATCTTCTTCAGATTGACCCGGCGACTGGGGCCACGACGAACCTTGGGCCACTTTTGACTAATGGCACCGCGCTGGCAGGTGTTCCGGACATTGACGCGCTGACATTCCGCAACGGCGAACTCTTCGCAATCATCCCGTCAGGGTTGGTTGCTCCAGATGCTGGGCTCATGGATTCGTTGTTGCGAATTGATCTGGTGACACGCGAAGTGACATCAGTCGGCCCGCTCGGGGTGGACTTGCCCGGCGGTGCATCCGGGCTTGCGTACGACAGCGAAAACGATGTTTTCGTCCTGACACATGATGACGATGATTCAAACAGCGAACTTTACGAGGTTGACCCTAATACCGGTGCAGCAACCTTAATTGGCAATACGACAATCGGATTTGCATCGGGTTTACTGTTTCAGCCAACGCCACCTCCGAACACGGTTTCCGTGTCAAACGTAACTCTGACTGAAGGTGATGCTGGAACGTCCAACGCAACGTTTACAGTCACTCTGGCGTCTGCTGAGGCAACAGCAACGACGGTCGACTATGTGACACGCGATTCAAATGCGATCGCCGGTTCTGACTACGTGGCAGACAGCGGGACAATCACGTTCAGTCCGGGACAGACCAGCCAGACGGTGACGATCAGCGTTCTGACAGACATTATCCCAGAGCCGGATGAAGTCTTCTTCATTCAGTTGTCAAACCCTTCCGGGGCGGTCGTTCTTGGCAGCCCGATTGGTGTGGGAACAATTACCAACGATGACCTTGATACATCAGCCGACACATTCCTCGGCGGGACAGGCAACGACACGATCATTGCTGAGAACGGAGACGACGTAATTAATGGTGGATCGGGCAATGATTCGATCAGCGGTGGAGCCGACAATGATTCGATTCAGGGCGGCGACGGCAACGACACGATTGATGGCGGATCGGGTGATGACACGATCGCCGGCCAGAATGGCGATGACGTCATCACTGCCGGAGCCGGAATCGACGTCGTTATCTGGGACGGTCTTGGAAATGGCGACGACACGCTTCTTGCGTCAGACGGAGCTGAGACTCTGACTGTTCAGGGCGATTCTGGAGTCAACAACTTTACGGTCGACAGCAACGGTGGTTTGCTTCGAGTCACTGAAGGTGCGGCCTCGATCACGGTTGCGACATCGACAACGACAGTCAACGTCAACGGTGGCAGCGAGGCAGACGTTATCACGATTGGCGAACTTGTTGACGTCAATCCGCTCGTACTGAATATCGATGGCCAGGCGGACAACGACACGATCACCGCGGCTGATGCCAACATCGGTGACGTCAGGATGTTCCTGAACGGTGGCACTGGCAACGACACCATCACTGGTTCACGAGACGGAGACAGTATCAACGGAGACGGTGGTGACGATTCGGTTCTCGGCGGTCTGGGCAATGACACTGTCGACGGCGGAGAAGGCAACGACACGTTGAATGGCGAAGTCGGCAACGATTCGCTGCTTGGCAATACCGGCAATGATTTGATGGATGGCGGCGACGGTGACGACATCCTCTCTGGAAGCCTCGGCAACGATACTGCCATCGGCGGTTTGGGCAACGATTCGCTCTTCGGTGGTTTTGGGTCGGACGTTCTCAACGGAAATAGTGGCAACGATCTGGCAGACGGTGGCCGAGACGACGATCGTGTGCTTGGCGGTAGCGGAGACGACTCGTTGAAGGGCGGAACTGGTGACGACACCATCCGAGGCCAATCCGGTAGCGACCTGATTAAGGGCGGCGACGGCAACGACAACATTCTCGGCGACAGCGGCAACGACGTCATCGATGCAGGTGACGGCGATGACAACGTCGATGGCGGAAACGGTAACGACATTGCTACCGGCGGAGACGGCAACGATACGCTCAATGGGATGAGCGGTGCCGACACTCTGCTCGGCGGAAACGGAGCCGACAACCAGATTGGCGGAGCGGGTGTCGATTCGCTCTACGGAGAAGAAGGCGACGACTCCCTCAACGGCGGCAGTTCGACTGACCAGTTCAATGGTGGCGAAGGTGCTGATGTGCTCGTCAGTCCAGACGCTGGCGAAGTCGACAACAACAACCTCGCTATCTCAGCTTCGGTGTTCGAAGCACTTGCCCTGCTGAACGGCTTTTGATTCCGACGTTTCAAACGCATAGGCGACAGGTAGCCAACTACTGAAGGGCCTCATCCAGATTTGGATGAGGCCCTTTTTTATTGGTCCGGCAACCCCAGGACATGCAGTCAATGATCAAGCCGGATTCGCACGACGGTCCGGTATGTCAGGTGAGTTCGGATTCTCACGACTGCGCAAATTGAAGTGTTGGGATTTGGTGGTGATCTGACAGGAAAGTCTGCGGCGTCACGAAAATCGGTCCAGGTTACCTAAAGCAGGAATGTTGCCGGAAGGCAACAAACCCGCAGAACACGCCCACAAAAAAACTAACCCCTCACCGTGGCATCGGCGGGTTGGACGAGCGAAGCGGTTGGATATCCCCCGCTTGCCTCGAACCTGGAAACGATGCCTTCGAATCAAGAACTGAACATCAGGAGAACTTTGTCGTGCGAATTACCCACTGGTTGACACGTCTGCAGAATCGTCGCCCTTCGAAATCAACTCGCCGATCAACTTCTCTACAGAGAACCGAATCGTTGGAACAACGCACGTTGTTGACGACAGCGGGAGTTCTGATCGCGGGAGATCAACTATCCATCTTTGCCGACGACGGTGACAGTGTCACTGTTCAGCGGAACGCGACTTCCGGCAACGTGGAAGTCCTTGACGCAAACTTGCAGCCCGTGCTGGCAATTCCTTCGATTCAGGCCAGCAGTCTGACCGTTCTCAATGTGTTCTCCGGCGACGCTGACAACACGATTGACGTCAGTGGGGTTACTGCGGCGGAATTCTCAGCTCTCACATCGATCTCGATCGAAGCTGGCGACGGCGACGACACCATCATCGGTAGCGATGAATTTGGAGAAATGATCGACGGCAACGACGGTAGCGACATCATCAACGCCGGAGCCGGCGACGACACCATCGACGGTGGCGATGGCGACGACGTCATCAACGGTGGAGCCGGTGCCGACCTGATTGAGGGTGACGATGGCCAGGACACAATCGACGGCGGAACAGAAAATGACACGATCGATGCCGGAAATGGCGACGATTCGGTGCTCGGTGGCGACGGCGACGACAGCATCAATGCAGGAGACGGACTCGATAATGTCGACGGCGGTGCGGGGATGGACTTCGTCAATGGCAGTTCGGGAAATGACATCTTGAATGGCGGAGCTGACAATGACACCGTCTTCGGTGGCTCAGAAAATGACAGCGTGAATGGCGGCGACGGAGACGACATCGTCAACGGACAGTCCGGTAACGACACAGTCACGGGCGACACTGGAAACGATACCGCATACGGTGGCGGCGGAAACGATTCAATTCTCGGAAGCGCTGGTGACGACATCGTCAATGGGCAAAGCGGCAACGATACGCTGCTGGGCGGTGACGGTGACGACCGGAATTACGGTGGGCGGGGCAACGACTCAATCGACGGTCAGACTGGCAATGACACAGTGCTCGGACATTCTGGAGACGACATTCTCTCCGGCGGTGGTGGCAGCGACTCAGTAGTTGGTGGCTCCGGTGATGACCTGTTGCTGAGTGGCGGCGGCTCTTCCTCACCGCTAATCATCATCGACAATGTCACACTTGATGAAGGCAACGCAGGAACAACGGCGTTTAACTTTACGGTGTCATTGTCTGTTGCCGGTACGTCCACGATTACTGTCGACTACGCAACCGTTGATGGTGTCGCAACTCAGCCTGACGACTACACCGCAGTCGCCGACACTCTGACTTTCCTACCAGGTATCACGACTCAAACAATTTCCGTTCCCGTTATTGGTGATACTTCAGTTGAACCAACTGAAACCTTTACCGTCGTCCTGTCGAACGCCATGGGAGCACTGATCAGCGACGCGACGGGCCTCGGGGTTATCAACGATGATGATACAAATACAACTCCTCTTTCGGCGGCTGATGCTCTTGCTGCTGCGACCAGCTATCTCGAAGCCAATGCTGCCAGCATGGGACTGACTCTGGATGATGTCCAGAGCTTCGCTGTTACGAGCCAGCATGGCAGCGACCATAACGGCGTTACTCATATTTATCTCCGACAAACTTACCAGGGCCTGCACATTGTCGACGCGGATATCAATCTGAACGTTGCATCGGATGGTTCGATCCTCAGCGTCTACGACTCGTTCGTTCCGGATGTCGCATCACTCGGACTTTCGGCGACACCGGCCCGCACAGCGGATCAGGTCTTCTCAACACTTGGTGTGGAATTGGCTCATGCTCTGGAAAACGATCCCGAACATGGCCATAGCCACTTCGGCGAAGATGAAGATGAAGATGAAGAGCATGACGGCGAAGAACTGACACTCGTTCGGACCGAAATCCCTGACCGCCTGCAGTGGGTCAAGACCGATGACGGCGGTTTGGAACTGGCTTGGACGATCAATGTCCAGGAAGGTGTCTCCGGCTGGTACGATCCGTCGGCCAGTGCGACAACTGGAGAAGTTATCCACAATGTGTCATTCACGTCCCATGCAACGTACAACGCGCTTCCCTTCGATCTTGAAAGCCCGCTGTACGGTGGTCGGGCTCTGGAGATTGACCCGCAGGACGCAACTGCATCGCCATTCGGCTGGCACGACACTGACGGTGTCGCCGGAGCCGAGTTCACGGACACTCGTGGTAATAATGTTTTTGCCCAGGAAGATGCCAACGCAGACAATATGGGCGGAACGCGTCCGGATGGCGGAGGGGGTCTTGTCTTCGACTTCCCGTTTGACGACACACAGGCCCCGACAACCTACACAGCGGCTGCGACGACAAACCTCTTCTACGCAAACAACATAATTCACGACGTTCTTTATCAGTATG
The DNA here is from genome assembly GCA_943787265.1 of uncultured Planctomycetaceae bacterium. Taxonomy (GTDB): domain Bacteria; phylum Planctomycetota; class Planctomycetia; order Planctomycetales; family Planctomycetaceae; genus JABMPE01. The sequence goes on from CALSLT010000009.1 coordinate 112,744, forward strand.
GATTCGATGAAGCTGCGGGCAACTTCCAGTTCAACAACTATGGAAACGGTGGGGTCGGCGGCGACCCGGTTCAGGCTGATTCTCAGGACGGTTCTGGATTCAATAATGCAAATTTTGCAACACCGCCGGATGGTTTCGCTCCGCGAATGCAGCAGTTCATTTTCAATATTACGAATCCGAATCGTGACAGCTCATTTTCAAACGCGATTATCTATCACGAATTCGGCCACGGAGTCTCAAACCGTTTGACGGGTGGAGCAGCGAACTCGGGAGCATTGTTCTGTGAGCAGTCTCGTGGAATGGGCGAAGGGTGGAGCGACTACTTCTCGCTCATCATGACACAACAACTCGGAGACACGGCGAATGACGCTCGCGGCGTCGGCAACTATGTTCTTGGTCAGGGCCAGAACGGCGGCGGGATCCGATCGTTCCCCTACAGCTTCGATATGACAATTAATCCGCTGACTTTTGGTGATTTAAACACCAGACTGCCAGGGCCCGCTCCGCATCCTGTCGGAGAAGTCTGGACGGCAGCCTTGTGGGATATGACCTGGCTGCTGATCGACGGAATCGCGACTCCGGACAGCAATGGTAATCCAACTCCCGGGTTGGGCTACGATCCGGATCTTTACAACGGAACAGGCGGAAACAACGTCGCTTTGCAACTTGTCATCGACGGAATGAAACTCCAGCCAGCATTGCCGAGCTTTATCGACGCAAGAGATGCAATCATTCAGGCAGACATCATCAATAACGGTGGAGCCAATCTCCGTGTCATCAACACGGCTTTCGCGCGGCGGGGAATGGGAGTCAGTGCGACGACTGCAGGATGTGATGCAATTACCGTCACGGAAGCCTTTGACCTTCCTCCGGAAATTGCCACGATTCAGTTCGAATCGTTGAACTACGCATCCGGTGACGCAGTTATGGTCCGAGTTAACGATGGCGATGTGCCAATGACAACGAACAGTCTGTTGGTTACCGTCACGTCGAGCGGTGGTGACACCGAGATGCTGGCTCTGAATCGTCAGATGGATGGTACCTTCCTTGGCTCAATCACTTTGCAGGGCGGTTCGGCCGTTGCGAATAACGGATTCATTGAAGCGGGAGCGGAGTCGGGCCTTCTGACCGCGTCGTATCTTGATCAGTCAAACCTGACTGGCTCTCCACTCACGATTCAATCTTTAGCGAGCGTAACCGATCCTCAGGGAGACACTCTGCGAGGCGGCGACGGCGAAGACACCATTATCGCCAACGCAGGCGACGACATTATCGACGGCGACGCGGGCGATGATTCGATTCGCGGCGAAGCTGGTGACGACACGATCGACGGCGGTGACGGAAACGACACCATCGACAGCGGAGCGGGTGACGACATTGTTGCAGGTCAAAGTGGCAACGACGTCATCTCAACCGGTTCTGGCAATGACACGATCATCTGGAACGGAATCGGCAACGGTGCAGACACGGTCGTCGATTCAGAAGGCGTCCAGACTGTCACAGTGCAGGGCGATTCCAACGTCAATAACTACATCGTTGACAGCAACAACGGTCGTGTTCGAGTCGCGGAAGGCGGAGCGTCGATCACGGTCAGCAATTCAACGTCGACCATCAACGTGCTGGGTGGAAGTGCCGACGACGTAATCACGATCAACACGATTGCAGACGTACGGGCTTTGGTGCTCAATATTGACGGTCAGGCCGACAACGACACGATCACCGCAGTCGACGCCAGCATCGGCGACGTCCGTCTCCGTCTTAACGGCGGAAACGGCAACGACACGATCACCGGTTCGCGAGACAATGACACCATTAACGGAGACAACGGCGACGATTCGCTGATCGGCGGACTCGGCAACGACCTCTTCGACGGCGGAGAAGGTGACGACACGATGGCCGGGGACGGTGGCAACGACACCATGCTTGGCAACATCGGAAACGATTCTGCTCAAGGTGGAGATGGCGATGACGTTGTCTTCGGCAATCTTGGCAATGACACGCTCGGCGGAGATGCCGGCAACGACACAATCTCCGGCGGATTCGGAAACGACGTCCTGAATGGAAACTCGGGCGACGACCTGCTGGCTGGCGGTCAGGACAACGACAAACTGCTCGGCGGCAGTGGTTCAGACTCGCTCGACGGTGACACCGGTGATGACACGCTTCGCGGCCAGTCTGACAACGACTTCATCAAGGGCGGCGACGGAGACGACATGGTCTTCGGAAACGGCGGCGACGACATCGTTGATGGCGGCGACGGAGACGACTGGCTCCGACTGGGCAGTGGCAACGACATTGTCAGCGGCGGCGACGGACTGGACACGATCAACGGCGAATCCGGCAATGACACGATTCTTGGCGGCAACGGAGCCGACAATCAGATTGGTGGCTCGGGAATTGACTCGCTGTACGGACAAGAAGGCGACGACTCGCTGAATGGCGGCGGCTCGACCGATCAGTTCAACGGCGGCGAGGGCATCGACGTGCTCATCAGCGGTAACGTCAACGAAGTCGACGACAACAATCTTCTGATTGAAACGTCAGTTCTCGAAGCACTGGCATTGCTCAACGGATTCTGATCCGCAAGCCAGTCACACGGTTAAAGCGGAGCTCAGATAAGAATCAGGCCCCGGTTGCACATTGCAACTGGGGCTTTTTCGTTTACGCGATCCAGTCACCGAGTACTTTTCCGCCGACGTCGGTCAGGCGGAAGTCGCGGCCCTGGAAGCGGTGCGTCAGTTTCAGATGGTCGAGCCCAAACTGGTGGAGCATCGTGGCGTGCAGGTCGTTGGCATGGACGGGCTTGTCCTGAACTCCCCAGCCGACTTCATCTGACGATCCGTACGTCAGCCCGCCTTTCAAACCGCCTCCCGCCATGAACATGCTGTACGACGCGGGGTGATGATCGCGGCCCGTGTTCAGGTTCCTGCCGCCTCGATTTTCACCGAGCGGAGTCCGGCCGAATTCGCTGCCCCACACAACCATCGTCGAATCTAGCAGGCCTCGTTGCTTGAGGTCTTTAATCAACGCGGCGATCGGTTGGTCAACGACCTCCGCGTTATAGGCAAGCTCTTTGTCCAGGTTGCTGTGATGATCCCACGAGGCGTAAATGATATTCACGAAACGAACACCGCGTTCGACCATGCGTCGAGCGAGCAGGCAGTTTCTTGAGAAGCTTTCGCGTGTTGAGCCGAACTGACCTCGACCGCCGCCTTTCGGCTCTTCGGTTCTGTCGACGCCGTACGCTTCCAGAGTCGACTTTGACTCGCTGGAAAGATCGATAAGTTCAGGAGCCGACGTCTGCATGCGAAAGGCGAGTTCGTAGCTGGCAATGCGGCTGGCGATCTCCGGATCGCCAAGTTGCTCAAGCCGTCCGGCGTTGACGTTTCGCAGAACATCGAGCCCTTTGCGTTGAAGTTCGGGCGGGAGACCGTTCGGGTTGGAAAGATTCAGGACCGGCTCGCCCTGATTGCGGAACAGAACTCCGGCATAAACCGACGGAAGAAATCCGCTCTGCCAGAGCGTTGCTCCACCGCTGGAACCTCGGCCGCTGTTCAGCACGACGTAGCCAGGCAGGTTTCGAGACTCGCTGCCAAGTCCGTAGCTCAGCCACGATCCCATCGTGGGAAGTCCGAAGGTTGCCCGCCCGCACTGCATCAGTAGCTGACCGGGGTGATGATTGAACTGTTCGGAATGCAACGAGCGAACCATCAGAAGGTCGTCTGCACACGTCGCGATGTTCGGCAGGAATTCAGAGAACTCCATGCCGCTTTCGCCGTGCTTTGTAAATGTCCTCTTTGTCCCGAGTAGCGTTGCACTTTCCTTCTTGATAAACGCAAACCGAACATCCTTGAGAATCGATTCCGGCAGCGGCTTACCGTGCAGTTCGTTGAGCTTTGGCTTTGGATCGAACAGGTCCAGGTGCGAAGGTGCTCCGGCCATAAAGATGAAGATGCACGACTTCGCCGGTCCTTCATGATGCGTCGCTCGAGGCGCCAACGGATCGGCCGCCCCTGATCGTTCAGCACCATCGGCCTCGGCAAGCAGACCTTCGTCGCTCAACAGACTGGCCAGCGCCGCCGCGCCGACACCACTGGCCGAAGAAGTCAGGAATGACCGCCGAGTCTGGTCGGCAAGGTGGATCTGGTCGGCGGTGGGGTTTGACAAAGCCATGAAACATCTCAATTGGTTGCGAGAGCTGAATCCGAATCACAAACAAAGCATAAGCAAACAATGATCGAAGCCAAACTGATGATCGATAAGAGTGAGTGACAACCACCTTTGCAAATCGGCTCCGCTGTGCCAACAATCCCGCTGCAAGCTCGTCGAATGTTCAATCAGCAACTCAGGATCACCGCATGAAAGTTGTCAGCCCGTCGTACAGCCTTACGCTTAGACTCAGATATCCGGATTCTGCCGGGGCGTTGGGACGCATCACGTCGATCATTGGCGACGTCGGAGGATCAATCGGCGCGGTTGATATCGTGGATATCAAAGGGACGGCGATCACTCGCGACTTCACCGTTAACACATCAGACGTCGATCACGGCGACAAAATCGTTGGGCTCCTCAAGGGTGACAATGAGATTGACGTTCTGAAGGTTTCGGATCGTACCTTTCTGATGCATCTGGGAGGCAAGATCGAAGTCAACTCCCGAATTCCCGTCAAGACTCGCGACGACCTTTCGATGGCGTACACGCCGGGCGTCGCTCGAGTCTGCAATGCCATCCATGAAGAACCCGACGCGGCGTACAACTTGACGATCAAGAAAAACACAGTCGCCGTGGTTTCCGACGGAACTGCCGTACTCGGACTGGGCGATATCGGGCCTCGCGCCGCCATGCCGGTGATGGAGGGCAAGGCTCTGCTCTTCAAAGAGTTCGCAGCCGTCGACGCATTCCCCATTTGTCTCGACACCAAAGATCCTGAAAAGATCATCGAGACCTGCAAGCTGATTGCTCCGACGTTTGGCGGGATCAATCTGGAAGACATCTCGTCGCCGAGGTGCGTCGAAATTGAACAGCGGCTGCACGAAGAACTCGACATCCCGGTCTTTCACGATGACCAGCATGGAACGGCGATTGTTGTTCTGGCGGCTTTGACCAACGCATTGAAAGTTGTCAACAAGCAGCCGGCAGACATCCGGGTCGCGATGAGCGGTGCCGGAGCTGCGGGAATGGCGATTGCTAAATTGTTGAAACTGGCTGGCGTTGAAAAGATCGTCGTTTGCGACCGCAACGGTGCGATTTACAAAGGCCGTGCCGAACGCATGAATCCGGTCAAAGACTGGCTGGCAGAAAATACCAACACCGCAGCTGAAACCGGTTCGTTAAGTGACGTCATGAAGGGAGCCGACGTGTTGATCGGCGTCTCCGCCGCTGGTCTGGTTTCAGCCGAAGATGTTCAGGGCATGGGTGACGATGCGATCGTCTTTGCACTCGCCAATCCCGATCCTGAGATCATGCCCGAAGAAGCCGAACCTTACGTCAAGGTGATGGCTACCGGTCGTTCGGATTACCCCAACCAGTGCAACAACGTCTTGTGTTTCCCTGGCCTGTTCCGAGGCCTACTCGACGTGCGGGCCCACTCGGTCACGGACGAAATGAAACTGGCCGCGGCCGTCGCCATCGCCAGCGTCATCAGCGACGACGCCATTCACCCTGACTATATCATCCCTAGCGTGTTCAACCGAAAAGTCGCTCCCGCTGTTGCCAGTGCCGTAGCGGAAGCCGCAATCAAGGCTGGCGTGGCTCGGAAGTCGCAGGACACAGCTCAGTAATCATCAATGGGTGGCACAGGTTGCTCGCAACCTGTGCGGCGGAGCCGCAAGAGGTAGTACTTCGCTCCGAAGTGGAATGAAGAATCAAGCTGATACGAAGCGGAATGACAATGAATCTCGAACGTTACAGCCGGCAGACCCGCTTTCCTCAACTCGGCGAAGAGGGGCAGAAGAATCTGCTGAAGAGCCGAGTGCTGCTTTGCGGATGCGGTGCGCTCGGAACCGTGCTTGCCGAGACGCTGACTCGCGCCGGCGTCGGATTTCTGCGAGTCGTCGATCGAGACTTTGTTGAGTACAGCAATCTCCAGCGTCAGGTCCTCTTCGACGAAGACGACATTAAGAATCAGCTTCCAAAGTCGGTTGCCGCCGCAAGGAAACTCGAAAAGATCAACAGCGACGTGACCATCGAACCCGTCGTCGCCGACGTCGAATATTCCAACATCGGAAAACTGGCCGAAGGTGTCGATCTGATTCTCGACGGGACTGACAATTTCGAGATTCGGTTTCTGATCAACGACCTGTCGCTCGATACGGGCATCCCCTGGGTCTACGCCGGATGCATCAGCAGCCACGGCCAGACAATGCCGATCTTTCCAAACGAAACGGCCTGTCTGCGCTGTTTGATAGATTCTCCGCCTGACGCCGGCTCCACCGAAACCTGCGACACGGCAGGCATTCTCGGACCAACCGTCAACGTGATCGCCTCGTTGCAGGCCATGACCGCGATCAAAATTCTGGCCGGCCGCCGAGAAGACGTCGCGCTTTCGCTGACCATGATCGATGTGTGGGACGGAACACTCCGTCAGATGAACGTCTCCGATCTGCGAGAGCAGGCCAATTGCGCCGCCTGTCAGAACGGCGAACGAATCTGGATCACTGGGCAGCAGGGATCTCAGTCAACGATCCTCTGCGGGCGCAATGCCGTGCAGATCAGACCCCAGGAGCCGGCGGCATTGTCGCTCGACGAAATGGCCAGCAAGCTGAGCGAATCCGGCACCGTCACGCAAAACGCTTTCCTTCTGAGAGTATCTCTGACTGATCCAGACTACGAGATCACGCTCTTCAAAGATGGCCGAGCCATCATCAAAGGAACCGACGAACCCTCGCTCGCCCGAGCAATCTACGCGCGATACATCGGCCTGTAAAAACGTGAATCTTTGCCGGTCAGTAGGATGCGTCCCGACGCACCAACATCCAATCGGTGCGTCAAGACGCACCCTACCTCGCTTCTTCAAATCTCCACGATCTCTGACTGCGTGCTTTCGATGAACGCGAGGACGTCGTTCGTTTCGGCGGCGGGAAGGTCGAAGTGTTTTAAGGTGTCGGTCAGGTGGCCGATGAACCGCGTCCAGTCGGAGTCCGAAATCTGCATCCCTCGATGAGTCGTCGTCATGTTTCGCCCCGTGTAGAGCATCGGTCCGCCGGATACATGCGCGAGAAAATCGATCAGCAATTGTTTTTCACGGTCGATGCCATCTTCGCCGCGATTTTGCCAGAACCGACCAAGTTGATCGTCTGCCATTAAACGGGGAAGCATGTTGTTTGCGACCGCCGCGATGGCGTCGTATCCGCCGAGCCGGTCGTACAGTGAGGGTGTTGAGTCTGACATTCTTTTTCATTCCTGCCGGTAAAGCTATTGTCGCTTGGCAAATCGCCAATACACCGTCGAAGTTAGTAGGGTGCGTCTCGGCACCAACATCCAATCGGTGCGTCAAGACGCACCCTGCACCCCTATTTGCGGACAAGATCACAAGCAGCAACGCTGGTCCCCACGCGAGTACACATGTCACGAAGAGATGCTTCGTCAATGAGTTTCATTCGGAAGCAGCGAACAACAAAGAAGTAGAAGGCATCTTTGAGACGTTGTGTGGCAGCGTTGCGTCCCCCGGCGGGGATCTGTTTCGGCTCGCGTGGTGGCTGCAGGCCAGGGCTAAGTTCGCATTGACCACCACACATCGGACAGTACGAGCCAATCACCACATTGTGCGATTCAATCCACTCGCGTTGCGCTGAAAACAGACGGTCAAACCGCTTGCTATAATCTGCCAAGGCTTCAAGAGCGTGTAAGGTTTCGGATAGCCAAAACTCGATGTTTGCATATTGTCCAGCCACTTGATACGCGGGAGCATTGGTAAACTTCTCGAGCATGGAAGCGACTTCATCAGCTCGGTCTATGATGTACGCCATAGGTTGGTCGTTTCGGACGACTGGATTCTTCACGAGAACCCTGTCATTTATGCAGGGACTGCTATTCGAAGTCTGACTGCGACGTAGCGGAAGTCAATGTGCTGGTAGGGCAAGGCGAACGTCAGATTGTGGCCTGCTGGACTTTTCCGGCGCGACTCACGACAACAATCATCCGCGCAGCGACTCGTTGAGTTGCTCCTCAATCCGACATTCAGCTCCCACTGGAGTCTCGCCTGATGAAACGCCCTGCATTTGCATTTGCCCTTTTGACTGTTCTCGCGTTGTTTTCCACCGATGTGGCCGCTCAGGTTCCATCCGGTCCTGGCGACTGGCCTCAGTGGCGAGGGCCGAATCGAGATGGCAAAAGTTCGGACACCGGGCTGCTGAAGGAGTGGCCTGAAGATGGACCGAAGTTGCTCTGGAGTGTCGATTCGGTCGGTGTTGGCTATTCATCTTTGGCTGTGAAGGATGGGCTGATTTTCACTCAGGGAGACCTGGGCGGAGTCGAGCACATTATCGCGCTGGACGCCAAAAACGGCCAGACGGTCTGGGCGGTTCAGCCAGCATCTGTAGTTTCTCTGCTGAAAGAACGACTCGCCGCAGACATGAAACGGTACGACGTCAACGGTGACGGTACGGTTTCCGAAGTCGAGGCTCTGACGCGGCTCGGCTGGAAATGGAATCAGTACAACAAACCGATTGACGAAGATCTTGAAGTCGTCGCTGCGCGGCGTTCGGCGGCTGTCTTGAAGGAAGTCGACATGGATGGCAATGGCACGCTTTCATTCGATGAAGCGGGCAGGATGCTGCGGGACGACTGGCAGCGGATCGACCGAGCTGACAAAAACGCCGATGCGGAAGCTCTAGCGAAATCACGTACCGATGCTTTTTTGAAAGAGCTCGACAAAGACGAAGATGGCAGCATCAGTCAGAAGGAATCGCGTGGAAGTTTACTCGATCGCAGTTTCCGACGATTCGATAAACGAGACCCCGGCACGAATCGCGGCGACAATATTCTGTCCGCAGAAGAGCTTCTCGAAGGTCTGTCAAAGTATGAAGCCGGCCGAGACGGACTGATCTCAGGCGACGAACTTCGCCAGCATTACGTCTCGACAAGAGCCAACGGCGACGACGAACTGACAGAAAACGAACTGATGGGCGTGATCGGTGGCTACCGAAACGGCATGGGCGACGGGCCGCGGGGCACACCCACCGTCGACGGCGAACGCGTTTACGCGGAAGGCGGGAACGGTGACGTGGTCTGCCTGGAAGCCGGATCGGGAAAGACGCTCTGGCATGTGAATCTCAGTGCAGATTTCGGAGGACGACGACCGGGCTGGGGCTATTCGGAATCACCGTTGATCGCTGGTGACCTGGTCATCGTCACGCCGGGAGGAAACGCCGGGACGCTACTCGCACTGAATAAACTGACCGGTGACGTCGTCTGGCAAAGTGCAGAGACCAACGAAGGATCACACTACTCGTCCGCGACACTGGCGACGATCAACGGTGTGGAGCAGGTCGTTCAATTCGCTCGGCAAAGCGTCTTTGGAGTGGCGCTCGCCGATGGCAAGCCACTGTGGACGTATTCGGCTCCCGCCAACGGAACGGCCAACTGCTGCTCGCCGATCATCGACGACAACCTCGTATTTGCATCGAGCGCTTACGGAACGGGCGGTGGCCTGGCAAAAGTCACACTGAGCGGCAGCATTCAGGTTGCCGAAGAGGTGTACTTCGAAAAGAAGATGGCCTGCCATCACGGAGGGATCGTCAAACTAGGCGACTACATGTACTCGTGCGGCGGCGGCACGCTGATCTGCATGGAATTCGCCACTGGCGACATCAAGTGGCAGGCCCGAGCTGCCGGAAAAGGCTCGCTGTGCTACGCCGATGGAATGCTCTACATGCTCGGAGAAGGCCATTCGGTGGTACTCGCCGAAGCAACCCCCGAAGGCTACAACGAAACCGGCCGCTTCGAAATCCAGAAACACGGCCGCCCCGCCTGGGCACACCCAATCGTCACCGGCGGAAAACTCTACCTTCGCGATCAGGAATCGCTCAGCGTGTATGACGTGTCAGTGAATTAGCCCATTTCTTCGTTAGGGATTATTCCGTGTCCGATGCGTTCTCACCGGCAGACGATGCTCTTCATGAAGCTCTATGGATCGCAATAATGTGTCGTTGCGATCGATGCGGAGCTTTCCACGATCTTGATGACATCGACCATTTGTTCGACAAAGATAGTACCGAATGGGCGAATGAGGCTGTGCGAAGAGTGAAGCCGCTTGGATGGACTTCGCCGCATTCGGAAAACACATTCAGCGGCGATCTGCTTTGTCCGAAATGCAGCGTCGAATAAAGCGGCAGAGGGCGCCTTGACGCACCCTGCCGCTGTCAGTTCTCGGTCAGGCAGCCGCTTTGAGCTGAGCGAAAATCGTCTGAGGTGGTTCCGCAAAATACTTGAGCAATGCTGGGCACAGCCATCCTTCCATGTTGGCTTCCTTCCAGCAATACACGTTTCCACCGCAATCTTCCTTGACCCAGGACAGTTCCAGGTCGACACCGGGAAAACGCGTCGCTGAGAAAACGAGAAGAAATCCTGAGTCTGCGTTCTCGATCCCTTTCTCCTGCAAAGCGATGTCGATCATCGTGTCGGCACCAGCCACGAACGGTTCACGCACCAGGTCGACTCGGGGGTCATCAAAGACCCACAGTCCTTCCCACTTGTATGGTTTTATGACGGATATTGAATTCTCAGACATGGTCAAACTCCAAATTGTTTTTCTCAATTGTACTTGCTGAGCAGCAGCTCGGCGGCACCATGACAATTGCCGTTGGCCACAGGTTCGCAACGTTGTCGGGCCAGTAATTCGATTTCATTAATCGCCCGACGCAACGAATTGTTGGATAAATTCGTTGACGATGTCTGAGTGCGTCGCAACCAGCATGTGCCCGGCGCCTGTTACTGCTTCGTCAGGCTGTGTCAGCTCGATCGGAAAAGTGAGGTCAGCGTCTCCGTGGATCTGCCCAATCGGTATGGCTGGGTCGCAACCTTTCCAACAGAGCGTTGCTCGGGTTGCCCAGGAGAAGAACGGCGATGCCAGCATTTGATCGCTTCGTCGTTGCACGCCGCGTCTCATTAATGGCCGCACCAAACCAGCGATTCCGAATGTCAAAGCGTTGAACGCAGACTGCGGAAGAAAACTAATCGGTCGCAGAACGCGAAACCGAAATGGAAGTTCCCGAGGCGAGCGAATGCTGGAAATCAGGATGCAGCCAGGCGAATCGAGGTGACGAGCCAGCTCAAGGGCCACGATGCCGCCGAACGAAACGCCACCCACAACACATGGTCCAATTGGGCGAAGAGTATCTGCAATTTTCTCGGCATAGCTGGCGATCGTGTCGGACGGGTGATGCTCAGGCAAGGGCGGGACAATCAGGTTGGGAAATGAATCCTGCTGGTCCGCGAGGAGGCGATGGTCTGCCATCATGCCGGGTAGGAGAATCAGTGGCTTCGCATCAGTCATTGCTCTTACATGCTTCCGGAGATTATCTACCGAAACCGACTCGTCACTTCAGTCGCGTAGGGTGCGTCTTGACGCACCAATGCCCAAAACGGTGCGTCAAGACGCACCCTACAGCTATCGGCCGGCGTGTTCTTCCGCCGCTCGGCAGAGTGACTCGACGTGATAGTTGAACCAGATCGGGCGGAGGGTTTTGATCATTTCGGTGCGGCGGTGGCCGAGGCCTTCGAGTTCGATGTAGGTGTGGTCGATGTTGTGCTCGACCAGGGCTGCGTGGAAGTCTCGGACGGTTGGCAAGTGGCCGCCGTCTTTGGTTCCGCACGCGATCAGAATTCGCACGCCTCGTTTGATCTTCCACTTGTTCTTTTCGAGCAGTTTGAAGACGTCGTTGTCGATGTAATTCTGGATGTCCGGTCCCAGGAAATTGTTGGGATAAACATCCGGCATGGACGGATCAAAGTTCTCAGAAGTTCGCGGCACATTGCCTGCCTGGCAGAATAGCGAGCAGAACATGTCGGGATACTTGATCGCCAGTCGCGTCGAGCCTCGTCCACCCATCGAGAAGCCTTCGATGCATCGACCATGCCGTGCGGCGATTGTCCGATACGTCTTATCGATATAAGGAATCATTTCCCTGATAAACATCGTCTCGATCGGGAATCGACCGTCGTACGAGTTTTTGTAAAACGTGCTGCGACCACCGTTCGGAAGAACCACAATCATCGGCGGCCACTTGCCCGAGACAATGCCTCGATGCAGAACCTCGACGTCTTCAAAGCTGTGAAACTCATTCCCGCCGTTGCCGTGCAGGTTGTAAATCACCGGATAACGTAGAGCCTTATTTTTCTCGTCGTCATATCCCGGCGGCAGGTAAAGGCAGTATCCGACATCCTGTCCGGCCGCCTCGCTGTGAAACGTCCGATGAGTGACCCCTGTCGGCAGTTCCTTATCCCCCAGCTCATTTACCCAGACAATCGACGGCCCGGTCGGTTTCTTTGCTTTGTTCTTCTTCTGAGGAGCCGACTGTTGAGCCTCAGCCAGGCCAGCAAAACAGATCAATCCAAGACAGATCGCCAGACAACGGAAGATGAGGTTCAAAGCAAGTTCCTTTTCTATTCTTCTTTATTCAATGATGTGCAGCCAGACCTGTCAGTCGCGGGCCCAGAGGGCTTCAGCGATCCAGTCAAGATCGTCGCTTTGGTGGCGCCGTGCTTCCTGAGGGACTGACGCGCCTGCAGAGTTTAACGCGTTTAGAACGAGAAGACGCAAGACACTGGCAAGCGGGCTGCGATCTCCCTGCGAAAAGGCTCGGCTCACCAGGCGATGATCCCGGTTCAACACGATTTCGTTGCGGCCGGTGGGAGCGTTTTCGAAATGGCGATCGATCAGACGCTCAAAGCCGGAAGGAATTGTGCCTTCTTTCTTTAGTTCTTCGAACGTTTGAGCGAGTTCATAACGCTCATTGAGAAATGCCATGACAGGCTGGCTGGGAGCAAACGAGGCGCACTGGATCTGTGCGCCGGTTGATTCGAAGAATCGCTGCCATTCATCTGGCGCGTCTTCAAGGTCCGACATCGACAAGATGGTCTGTGCGAAATTCGGAGCACTTGATGTTGAGTATCGGAGGTCAGTAATCGTCCCGGATGCGTTGTCGTCTGCGATAATTGTGGCGATCAACGATTCTTCAAAGCTACGCAGCGTGTGGACACACGGAGAATCGTGATTTGAAAACAGTTCGTTGACCCAACGCTCCTGCCGACGGTCCGTGTTGTACCAGACGACTCGCTCAGCTTCCGGTTCGGTTAATGGATCAGCCGGACTGCGTTCCAGAATCTGATCAATCGTCAGTTGCCCCTGCGACGTCGGCAGCTTGTAAGTCTTCCGCAGAATCTCCCGTAGCCGCCGGTCGTTCAAGGCTGCTCCGGCAAACGTATAGCGATGCCAGGTCAGCAGCGATTCCCAACGCACAGGGTCAGTCGCCGCAATCGTTTCGCAATGCTTGTAGAGAATCTCTTCGAGTGTCCTGCGAACCTGCTCGAAGGCTTCGTTTCGGACCAGGTCTTCCCGACTCGCCGTCGGCGAACAGTTTTCGACTTCCAGCACTCCGCGAAAAAACGTTCCCCAGACGGGTAGCAGCCCCTGAATTCGTTGTGAGATCACCATGCGCCGGATCGTTACCGTGACAACCGAGTCATCCGCGAATCCGGGTGTGCGCTGCGGAGTGACGTACAAAGCCCCGGTGATCGAAGCTGGTTTCTCGACATGGATCGGCAACACATCCAGCGGTGCCTCGTCGAAATATTCCTGCATCGCGAGCTCGATCGCCTCCTTATCGGGAGTCGGGTCGAACCATGCAACGTTGATCACGTTCAGCCTTGCGGCGGCACCATTGAGATGCACCGGTACGGTCAGGAAATCAGCGAATTCCTTAACCGCTTTCTCGATTGGCTCTTCCTGATCCGCAAGGTGGTGATAGGCCGGCTTGAGAAACAGTGTCACTGTCGTGCCTGATTGTTCGCGGTCGATGCCGGAAATTTCGATTTCTGTACCGGCTCCGGCTTCCCATCGCACGCCTTCAGAGGCATCGTCTCGTCGACTTTCGACGACCATTCGATCTGCCAGCATGAATGCGCTGAACAGGCCAATTCCAAACTGGCCGATCAGATTAGCTCCGTCGGCTCGGTCAGCATCCGTTGGCAAGTCCGATCCGCGCTTCAATAATCCTGTAACGCCAACGCCCAACGTGCTGAGGTACCGCTCCGCATCTTCCGGAGAGAGCCCGACGCCATCGTCAGAAAACTGCAGCGAATGCTCTTCAGGATTCGTACGAATATCGATGCGACCTCGAAATGCAATGTCTGACGCGCGGCGGCGCATGATCGCGTCATGAGCATTCTGAATCAGCTCGCGGATCGGAGTGTCGACGCGGCTGTAAAGCGACGAGCCCATGATCTCTATGATGCCGGCAATATCGACCTGAAACGGTATCCGCCGCGACCAGTTTGTCATCGAAATTTTTCTCCTGTATGGCTCTTGCTGTTTTCTCGATACGCGAATGTTGGAAATCTACACGAACAATCTTTGCGGTAAAGCTGTCCAGCATCAGGTTGTCAAATTACCACTCGCGTCTCAGACTGCGACATTCAATCCTGAGAAAGTGTTCGGCTGCAAGAGGGGAAGGCAGCAGGCCTGGCAATCAATTGGCTTATTAGTTGGGAGTTGAGAAATTGGACGGCGACGGGCACGAAATCGACGGGCAACTTGACGAGCTGGCGAGCAAGTTGCAGAACCTGCACTCAGGAAACCTCAACCGTTCTGCGGTAGAAGCCGGCAAAGAGCTGCGGCGACGAGCGAAACAGGCGCAACGAATCGTGCCGTACCTTACCGCCAACTTTCATCTGATGAACTGCCTGCAGGGGACGTTCGAGTCTGACTTTGGAGCAGACATTGCGATTGAGTCAATCGCGCTTCTGGCCAGTGAAGAACGTGCTCGGCAGATTCAGCCTGATCTGCCGCAGGATGAGTACGACCATTACGTGTATTGGATGTCGGCGTGCTCGTACGACAATCTGGCAAAGCATGTGGCTGCACGAGACGGGTATAACTCCGACGGAGTTCACGATTGCATCAACGACGGAATTCAGGTCTGCCGACAAACCGGCAAGATGGAGTGCATTACCTGTTTTCGCGAATACGCCACCGATGTCTATCTGGCATCTGACGACATCGACATGGCTCTGCACCATGCTCGGGCTGTCGCCAGTTCTGTGCGGCATGACACTGACAACGATCGTCGCTGGGTTGGAGTCAAGGACACCGTGCGTCTTCTTCTGCTGAGCGGACAACTCGACGCGGCACTCGATGAAGCTCTTAACGGACTCCGGCTCGTCGATTCCTATCACTCGCCGGTTGACGCGTTGTCGACGGCGCATCTGCAGATCAAAACTGTTCTTTGGTTACTGGGGCGGCAGGACGAATTCGAAAGCCTGACTTCAGCGATTCCCGTCGCGCAGAAGGTTACGGAACTTCCGGAAGGTGAGAATCTGGCAGGCGAGCTTGAAGAAGCACATCTCGAGGCATTGATCGCTTCTTGCCAGGGGGAGTTTGAGTCTGCCATCAAGCTGCTGACAGAATGGGATCAGAAGCTGACGAAACTGAAGTGTCTCGACCCGTGGTTCTCAGTCAGGTTGCAGTTGATCGCGACGCATCGAATGGCCGGTAACTCGGACCGAATCGCAGGCCTTAGTCGTCAGCTTGAAACAAAAGCCAAAGCCGCACGCGACTGGCTGACGTTGCGGTTATTGAAATCGGTGGAGGACGATACTGTCCCGCCTGCTCCGGTTCCGTTTTCTGCTTCGCCGACATCTGGTCCATTCGCAGCCAGCGCTGAGTCACCGTCGGCAACAGGCGCTGAAGCATCCGGAGCCGCCGTTGAAGAATCCTACGCCGAGACGGCCACAGAAGTACCAGAAGCAACGCCGTTCAACGACTTCTTCGAAAGCTTGCAGAGCAAATTTCAGGCAGCGGAATCTCGCGAGGACGTTGCCGTACTTCTCAAAGAAGTAACAGACACATCAGCCTCTGACGTAACGTCTGTCAGTGATGCGGAACGTCTTCTGAATGTGGCGCAAATGTTTTCGCCGGCGACCGAGAATCACGCCGATGTCTGGGCATGGGGTTCCAGTTTTCTCGTCGCATTCGGACAAGCTGCAGGCGTCGTCAACCTCGTTGCCAGTCTCGGTCATACATTGTCGTCACAGGCCGAAGATGGTTCATCAGGCCTGCCAGGTCCTGACCGACTGGAAGAACTCTTTCGACAATCACTGGATTTGGATTCCGAACGTGCAGGAAACTTTGCACGAGCAGGAAACTTCTACACGAGTGAAGGCCGTACGGGAGATGCCGAAAGGTGCCTGGCGCGAGGGTTTCGGCTCGCACGCGACAACGGACAAATCGCGTTGCAGTTGTCGCAAATCTATTCAAACACAGACCGGCAAAGTGATGCATTGAATGTTCTGGAACTCTGCCTGCGTGAGGGATGCGAGCATCCAGGTGTTGCTTGGGAAGCTGGGCTGCAGGCTTTGTCTCTTGATAAGCCAACGTTGGCCGTGACGTGCCTCGACCAGTACGAAAAAGTTGCCGCGGATGAACCCTGGACGAACTATTACCGAGCGATCGCTCTACTCAAGTCGGAGCGTCCTGCAGACGCTTTGCTGGCGATTGACGTCGAGCAGGCACGAAGTCCTGAAAACAAATTTTCAAGTGAAGCAATTCGTGCGGTGGCCAAAGCGGATCTCGAAGATCGGGATGGTCTCCGAAGTCAGATTTCCAGTCTCGAAGAACTGCGGCTTTCTGACGTCGATTACTTGACCGAATCTGGTTTGCTTCGATTGTTTGAATTGATCCACGAGGCAATTGCTGTGCTGCCGGAATCAGATTCTCACCGCAATGCTGTCGAATCGTTGACTCTGAAAGCAGGGCTCACTCCAGATTCGTACTTCAACAGGTTCCGAGGCTCTGGCGAAAAAGCAGACGTCAACTATTACGTCTGCAGTTTTAAGCAGCCACTCGGCGACGATTGGCCGGGATTCGAAGGCTGCCTGCACGGCCGCGAGAAGTGGAATGATTACATTGCGACCTGGGGAGTTCTCGCCGAAAACGAGCAGGAAGCTGAACGAATCACGCGAGACTGGCAGGAAAAATGTTACACCGTGCGTCCGGAACTACTGGACGTCTCACTTCAAGGAGAAGACTTCCAAGACCACCGCGGTGTTGTCTGGCAAGCGTCACACGAACCAACGACGACTGACTGATTCAAACGAACCAGATGGGCCACTTGAGTGATCGCAATTGCTGGTTTGCTTGACGTGTCCTTAGAAGTCTCCGATGAGCTCTTCGCCGTCTTTGGTCGAAAGAGCTTCGAGGATTGATTGTGACATGCTGAGGCTTAAAAAATGGACGGAGCCGTCTGCCAGCAGGAAATGAGCTCCGCCGTCGTGCCAGCTCCAGAAGCTGGAGATGTTCACGGCGTTTGAATTCGCGTTCTGAGGATGAACGAGTCCCTCTTGGACACTCAGGTACTGTTCGCATTCGCTTCCGCCGCACATCACCCATCCCCAGCCTAGTCCTTTGGGCAGGCCACGTTCGCCATACGCCAATGTGTTGGACTGCCCATCGGTGATGTCTCGAAAACGCGTCGAGCTCTGCGAATAATAAATTCCAGCTCCGTTTGTGGTGTGGCCAGTGAAGCAGGCGGGGAAGCTGTTGCCGATGTCGCCGGAGACGCCAATATAATTACCCGGCATTAAGCGGCCGCAGTCACCTGAACCGGGGTTTGGACCGGTCGGGCCGGACAGTAATTCCCGTCCGGCATTCGGGTCGGATGGGCATTGTAGAGCTTGTAGTTTCAACGACTGAGGTTCCGGCAAAGCAGGAGTCATTGCCTGGTAGGCTTTCACCATCGTGCAGCAGTTTGAGACATCGAAATCGACGGTTTCATACGCTTGAGCCTGCTCCATGTACGGCAACAGGTAAACCAGGCTGCCCCAGGCCGGGCCGTTGACGTAGCTGCCCATCGGCAGAACGTTCAGCGTTTCGTGATAGTTGTGCATCGCGACGCCGATCTGCTTCATGTTGTTCTTACATTGCGAGCGGCGAGCGGCCGATCTCGCCTGCTGAACGGCGGGCAGCAACAGCGCGACCAGGATTGCGATAATCGCAATGACAACAAGTAGCTCAATGAGCGTGAATCCTCGGCGAGTTGTGTGTTTCATCGTTAACCTCAGAATGACTGCGGATGATGCAGGGATGAAATTTTGTGGCAGCCTGATGGTCAGAATTTGGATCAGATATTGTGGGATCGTTAGCTGCTAAAGAGCGAAGTCCTGCTCAAACGAGGACAGCTCGGGGATCGTTACGTTGAATGTTCGTTTTGATTCTTTCGGAGCCTGCGGGACAGCCGGAGCGGCTTCTTCGGGCAGGTCGTCGGATGAGGTCTTCGGGCCAAGTTTGTCGCTGGCGACGGCTGGGCGAGCTGCAGGAGATGGCGCTGCTGATGCTGCGTTGGGATCCTGGTAGGCCTGAACGTGAGCGGTGTAGTTTCCGGCGACAGGTCCTTGATCAGCAGGGATGTCGTAATGGCCGTCAGTGATCATGGTATTGGCCATTGGTCCTTCCGTTCCTTCTGCCGGTTTAAAGCGGACAACGCCGTTGGGCACTGGCTCGCCGCCGATCGTCACGGAACCGCTGACCGCGACTCGTGCCAGGCCGTCTCCCCCACCACAGCCGGCCGCGGAGACTGCAACGAGCACAAAGAAGACGCTGACAAATATTGAAACGAGATTTGGACGCATGATTCGTTGGCCCGGTTTCGTGTGGTTGGGACTTTCTAGAGATTATTTCGAAAGGATGCGTCGCGGATGGTAGGGATGTCTGAACATTCATGGCAGACGACCGGGCAAAAGCGACTTCCTCGCGATATGAACTTTTCATTTCGATTCTGCGGGGGACCGACCGGAAGCGTTACGCCGGGCGTTTATTCTGCAACGATTAATCGGTCCATACCGTGGGACAGTTCACGGCCGCTGGCGGAAGCTGCAGCTTGATTCGAACTCGCTTCGCGGAGACACTGAACCGGTTCGTTGACGTTTGGACTTCGTCAGGCAGTGCCTGCTCTACGATCTACATACGTGCCTGTAACTCGCGATGCGGAAAGTCTGGATCATGGCGTTTCAGTATGTGCTCCCCCACGCGGTGACTTCGCAGCTCGATTCGCTGCGCGGGCGAATCCGTCGCATCGCGTTTCTGCGAGGGTGCGGACTGTTTCTGACGCTGTCGTGCGGGCTGCTGATCGGCACGATGCTGATCGATTTTCTGCTTGATTTGGAAACGTCTTCCCGTCTTGCTGGCTTTGTCGGGTTCTGCGTGGCTGAGGTCGTGCTGTTCGGATTTCTGCTGATCCGTCCACTGGTGATTCGCCTGAAAGATGCGGAAGTCGCTTCGCTGGCTGAAGAGAAGTTTCCCGAGCTTGGCGAACGAGTGTCGTCACTTGTCGAGCTGGCTGATCCGGACATTCCGGAAGGCGAAAAAGGCTCGCCGCTGATGCGCGACCTGCTTGAAGAAGAGACGCTCAAAGAACTTGGCCGCTGCGATTTTGACGAAGCTGTCTCATCGCGACCAGCGGTCAGGCGTCTTAGCTATGGACTGGGCATGCTGTCGTTCCTCGTTCTTTCGCTGCTGATCTTTCCGTCGGTTTCCAGCCTGTTGTTGGCTCGCCTGTTTAATCCGTGGGGCAATTACGAATCCGTCAGCCGTTTGCTTTTCGACATAGAAGGCGCTGACGAATTCGTGGCGCGAGGGTCGGACATCGAGATCGTGGCGAAGATGGCCTGGCGAAACGGATCGGACGAGCCCGTCCCGGAACCCGTGCAGCTTTCATGGCGGAGCGAAGACGGCAACTCCGATGTCCGGACGCTTAGCTTTGATCCGGACGTGGAAGCTTTCACAACAGTCATCCCCGACGCCCAGGACTCACTGGAATTCTTTGTCTCATCCGAAGGCAGCCGGTCTCGACGTTACCAGATCAATGTTCTGGACCGTCCGGAAGTTCTGACGGCGAAACTGGAAATCACGCCGCCGGGATACCTCGGTCGACCACGAGAATCGCTCGACGGAGTCACTGGCGAAATCTCCGTCTTCGAACACAGCCGGCTGACTTTTGATCTGACCTTCAGCCATCCGGTTGAAGAAGCGTCGATTAACTGGCTGTCGGCGATGGTCCTGCCGGAAAGCGAACTCGCGGGAGCTCAACAGGTCGTTCCACCGAAGGATGAAGACGCGCGCGATCTTCGAGTACCGGGCACCACTCCCAACACGCTGGTCACTGTCGACAATTTGCCGGCCACTCAGATTACGGTCGCGGATGACGGTCTTTCCGCGAATCTGGAATTCCCAGCCACCATTCAGGGAGCGTTCGCTTTTCTCCTGAAAGAATCGCACGGTCTGGAAAACGACGACGAGCCTTTTCGCCAGTTGATCATCACGCGCGACCAGCCTCCGATGCTGGAAGTGCCGGGCGGTGAGCAGGATCGAGCGAGACCGAACGACGTCTACGGAATCCGAGTCTCCGCCGTTGATGATGTGGCTTTGGAAGAACTGGAGCTGCACGTTTCGTCACGAGAAGGATTGAATCGAGTCATCAAGGCACCGACTAAATTGCTCGGTCAGGATTCACTGGAGCATGAATTTCGCATCGATCTCTCAGACATCGCGGTTGAATCGGGCGACTTTCTGAAGCTGCAGATTCGAGCCGCTGACGGACGGCTGAAACCATTCCCCAATGAAGTCTGGTCGGCAGTTCGTTACGTCGCGATTAACGAGAATGCTTCGGCTCAGGGAACGAGCGACGTGCTGGCTCGGCAGGAGCAGATTCGGGACGAACTTCAGGACATCCGAGACAAACTGCGAGAAGCCGTTGAGCAAAGCGACAAGTTGAAAGACGACGCTCAGCAGTCGCTCGACAATGATCGCCGGTTTGCTCAGCAGGACGCGGTGACGAATCTGGCTGAGCGGGAAGCAGAATTAGCCGGCCGCATCGCGGAGTTGTCCGAAGAGTTTTCTCGGCATCCGTTGTTCGGAAACCTGAGTGATGAACTGTGGAATCTGGCGGCCGAAGAACTCGATCCTGCAGCTATTCAACTTGCAGAGTCCACGACTCAGAATCCGGACGATCAGATTTCGACGCTCAGTAAGAACTCGGCCGTCGCGGACATGGTGGAAGAAGGGTTGGCCAACGTTGCTGCCGAATTCGAAAAGCTGGCCGAGCTGGAAGAAGACCTGCTTGAACTGAACCGGATCGCTCAACGAGCCAATCAACTTGCCGACGATGCGGAACAGCTTGAGGAACTTCGCAACGAAGTCGCCGCCGCGGAAGCTCAGAATTCCGAACTTCTGGAAGAGAGCGTCGCACAGGATCGATTGGAAGCTCGGCAGGATCTGGCGGAGAACCAGCAGCTTCTGATGGAAGAGCAGACCGAGTTGATGGCCGCTCTGGACAACCTCATGCAGCAGCGGCCAGAGTTACTGGAAGCGGCACGTGATCATCAGCTTGAGAAACTGGCAGAGCTCGCTCGACAGGCCAGCGAGATTGCCGAGCCTCAGGAACGGCTCGCCGAGTCTTTGCAGAAGGATGCTGAAGAGGCCCAACTGGCTGCCGCACCGTTGGCCGAACGTCAGCGGGAAATTAGCCAGCAGATCGAAGAACTGGCGGCTCAAGCAAATGCTCAGCAGAGTCGACGACCAGTGACACCAATTGATCCAGAACTGGCGCGTCAGATCGCTGACGAACTGCTGGAAGGCAATCTTGATCAGGCGGAAGAACTTTCGAAACAGGCTCAACAGGATCTTGTCGAACTGGCGAAGGAGCTTGCAGAGAACGCTCAGCTTCCCGCCGATCCGAAAGAAGCTGCTGCGGAACTTGCAACGAGACAACAGGCTTTGGCTGAAGAATTGGCAGCGGCCGTGGCACCGACTGAACCGGGAGTAGAACCGGCGGCGGGTAACGCCACCGAAGGCTCCACCGAGAATCCAGACGTGGGAGAATTTGCTGCCAGACAAGCTGCGCTGCAAATGGCCGCCGCGCAGCTTCAAGCGGATCGAGAGTCGCGAGATGAACAACAGGCTGCCGTCAACGAAGCGGCGGAGACTCTTCAGAAATTGATAGAAGCGGCAGAGCAAGATCCGAAAGACCAGGCCGAGGCACTTGCTCAGGCAGCGGAGCAGGGCAAGGAAGCGGCCGACGCTTTGGAGCAACTTGCGGAGAACATCCTGCCGGAAGCTCTACAGCGCGAAGAGGCTTTGGAAGAGCTGCAGCGGCTCCGCAAAGAAGACGGCACCGATGAGGAAGAGTTGTCTGACGAAGAACTTGCTGCGAGGCTGCAGCAACTGCTTGACCCGCCGCAAGCGGAACCTCAGCAGGTCGCCCAGGAAGCTCGACAACTTGCTGCCGCTCAACAGGAGCTTCGAGAAGAAACAGAGACCCTGGACGATGAGTTTGTTCCGGAATCCGAAACTGCAGACAACAACCAGCCAGCGTCGAATGACGAAAACGCAGGAGACGGCGTCGTCAGAGACGACCAGGCACGTTCAGACGCCGCTCAACCACTCGCGGAACAGCAGGCCGCGTTAGCAGAACAGGCCGCCGCGTTACCGACTGAACTTGGAGCTTTAGAGCGAGCAGAGGCGATCGCTCAACTTGAGCAAGCTCAGCAGGCACTCGAAGAAGGGCAACTGCAGGCTGCAGCGGAGGCTCAGCAACAGGCCCAGGCCGCGCTCGAAAACTTTGCCCGCGAAGCCGAGGCGTTGGCTCAAGCGGCGACTCCTGGTGATTCATCGCCGGCAGCGCCGGGCGAACAGACTGCCAGCGACGCGACGTCTGCACCTGAGCCCGCCGGTGGTCAGCCCGCCGGAGATCAACCGAGCGACGGTGGGCAGCCAGGCGAAGAACTCGTGGCTCAGGCCGAGCAACTCGCCGACCTGCAGCAGCAGCTTCAGGAAGCGATTGCTGAGTTGGCTCAACAGCCTGCGGGCGATACGCCACCGGGAGAGCAGCTCGCTGGCGGGCCGGCCTCTCAAGAACCTGCGTCGTCGAATGAGGCATCAGAAAATTCTCAAGCTGGCAGCGCGGAACCGGGAAATTCAGAAGGAACCAGTTCAACGCCAGGCACCCAGCAGGCGGACGCGGCGGACGGCAGTCAGCCACAAGGGGCTGAGGCTGGAGCATCCCCGCCAACGCAAGCGCTCGACGACCTACTTGCTCAACAGGAAGAGCTGACTGCGCAGGCCGCACAGCTCGCACTTCAGTCTGCTCAACAGGCAGGCACAGAGTCGCCTGCAACCCTGTCGGCGGCGCAGACTGCTCAGCAGAGTGCGCAGGCAGAATCGGCGGCAAGAGGCGGGCAGTTTGCTCAGGCAGCCAACGAAGCCTCGGATGCTCAGCAGGCAGCGGCGGCAACGGCCGAGGCGCTGCAGGAATCGGATCCGGTTCTGGCAGACCAGGCACAACAGCTCGCACAGCAACAGCAGCAAATGGCCGAAGCGTTTGAGCAATTGGAAAACTCACCCGCACAGCGATCAGCCGCTCAGCAGGCACAGCAACTACAGCTCGCTGAACAGGCCGATCAGATTGCTCAGGCCCTTGACGAACTGGCCGGGCAGCTTGGAGCCGAACCGCTCGATCTTCAACAGCAGGGACAGCAGGCTTCGTCCGCTCAGCAGTCCGCTCAGCAGGGGCAGCAATCCGCCAGCCAGGCCGCTCAGAACATGCAGGCTGGCAATCAAGGGCAAGCCGCTCAACAGGCTCAGGCCGCGGCGAGTGCACTTCGTCAGTCGGCGGACCAGGCAGCGGCTAACGCCACACTTACGAACAGCGATTCGCCAGTGCCCGGTGAGTTTGCTGCTCAAATTGCCGAAGCCATGCGCCAACTCCAGGCTGCTCAGCAACAACTGGCCCAGGCCGCAGCGAACTCACCACAGGCTGGTCAGCAGTCGGGACAATCGCCAGCCGAGGCAGGATCGGCCGAAGGCAGCAGCGAACCAGGTGCGGCTGTTCTCGACGCATCGAATGGCGAAACGGCTCAGTCGCAGCTTCCCTCAGGTGACGATTCTGCAAATGGGGAAACGGCGTCAGGGCAGCCTGCTCAAGGCGACTCGCCAGGGCAACCTGGTGAAGCACCCGCCTCTGATGGCGAGGCTTCGGCAGCAGAATCTGGTCAACAGCCAGGGCAATCAGCTCCAGGCAGCTCCAGCTCGGATGGCCAGCCGAGTTCTTCGTCCAATGGGCAATCTGGTGAATCGACGCAACAGCGAAACGGTGCTCTGACCGAAGCCGCCGATGCATTGCAGCAAGCCGCACAGATGTTGAGCGATGCTGCTCAGCAATTGGCGGCGGACGGCAGCCAATCCGGCGACAATCAGGGGCAGAGCAATCAGCAACCATCCAGCCAGCAACCAGGCCTTGGTAACAGTGGAACAGGTGCCTTCGCGGCTGGCGAAATCGAAGGCCCGCTCGACACAGAACTCAAACGTCGAGCCATGAAGAACTGGGGAAAGCTCACCGGCAATCTGAAAACCGAAATTCTGCAGTCTTCACAACGCAAAGCCAACGGCGACTACGCCAGGTTGATCAAGCTCTACTTCGAAGAACTCGCCAAAGCCGGCCAGACGACGGAGGATCGCGAGTGACGATCGGATGGAACGTAGTATTAATCTACTGACAGGCTAATGAACCACGAAAAACACAAAATACACGAAAGGAATAGTGGCAAGGTTCTTTCGTGTATTTTGTGTTTTTCGTGGTTGTCAAAGTTCCGAAGTCCCTGCGCAAGCCAGTTCACGAAGATTGCCAAGCACCACAGGCTGAGGACACGACCAGACGAGGAAGAACATTGCCTCGGCAACCAGGCGTGATGCAGGGTGCGATGCGACGAAGCCGGCGCCTTTGCTGGCGGCAAGAGCTGCCTGACTCGCTCGCAAGGCTAGTGAGTTGGATCGTTGACGCATTGTTTCTGCACTCAAATGTGACGGAGCGTCCGATGTGTCAGCAGCGGCGAGAGCCAGGTCGGCGGAAATTGAGGCATGCTCATCGGCAAAGGGCTGAAGAATCTCGGTCAATTCGAGACGACGGTCAGCCTCGTTGCGGAGCAGTGTGATGGCGTTAGCTGCGTGACCGACCGCCAGTGCGGACGTTGTGTACGATCCCGCTCCGCCCCCCGTTTGTTTCATGACATTTTCGACCGGGCCGTGCAGCAGAAACTCCAACGAGACGAACACATTGGTTAGTCGGACAGTCGCTGTGCGCGACGAATTGAGAGCCATCAACGGAACGGCTGACGCGATCTCGATGCCTTCCGTGCACGTTTCCATAGCGACAAGAATCTGAGTGCCATCTTCCAGCGTTCCGCCGCAGACAATGATGTCAGCTTTGTCGGCACCCGTTACCCAGGGAACCTCACCGTTAAGGATGTAGCCGGCATCGAGTTTTTCTGCGGTGACGGCGGGCGTGCTCAAATGCTGCCGCGATGTTGTCAGGTGAGAAATTCCGACCGTGGCGAACAGCGAATCGGTTGCGAGTTCGGGCAAGAGTTCCTTCTTTAGCTCTTCGTTCTCTGACCGTACGATTCGTTGAATGGCCGCGTTTCGCTGGGTCAGGACGAACGTTGATGCCAGGCACGCTGCTGCAAGGTGCTCATACCCAAGGGTGAGTTCCGCGGTGGAAACATTGCCTCCGCCAAATTCGTCAGGAATCAACCAGCCGAGCACACCGGCTTCGGACATGCCATGAAGCTGCTGAGCAGGCCACGCATCGGTAGCGTTTAAATCGCTCGACGAATGGCGAAGCTGATCGAGTAATTGTTGAAAAGAATCAGTCTCAGCAAATGGCGGCAACTCGAACATGGCACTCGAACTCGGACTTGAAAATCGCACTGACGAAGGACTCAGCGGCTACTTTCGCATCCTAAGACGCATCCGGCAATCGGTTTGCGAGCGTAGTGAAAGAGAATGTGGCATCTTCGACTGTTCTGACCTGTCGAAGATCGCGGTCAGGCGGCACGTTGCTTGCCGTTTCGGAATCGGTCGAAGTAAGACTGGAACGTCTTGAGCGATCCGCCATTGCTGATGACGCGGCGTGCCAACTGGTGGATGTCAGTCGCGGCAGGGCAAGTTGTCGATTGAACCACGAACGGCTTTCGGTTGGCGACTGCGTCAACGACCGCTGGGTCGTGCGAAACGTGGCCGGCAAAACCGACAGGCTTTTTCAGAAACATTTTCGACGTCTGCTGGAGTCGCCCGACGATCGCCTTTGCCTGAGTTGCTGACTCCACCTGATTCACGACGACATCCAGCGGCGGGCAATCCGGCGAGCCCAGTGCTTTGATCGTTGCGTAGGCATCCGCAATCGAAGTTGTTTCGGGCGTCGTCACGAGCAGGATCTGATCGGCGGATGTCGCGAACTGACGGACAATTCGATGAATGCCCGTGCTTGTGTCGACAATCAGAATGTCGTGGCTGCGTTCCAGTTCTTCCATCTGGAATAGTAGTTCGCGCTGGACGGTTTCCGGGCAATCTGCCAGTTCAATCAAACCGGAAGCTCCAGGTATGACGTGAATTCCGTCCGGGCCGTCCAGCACGACATCCTTGAGAGATCGAGCACCGGTCACGACGTGCGAAAGATTCCAGTAGCCATTCAAGCCGCACAGCAGGTCGAGGTTTCCCAGTCCGAGGCAGGCATCGAGCAGGCAGACGGATTTGCCAAGCCGCGACATAGCAATCGCCATGTTGAGAGCGACGTTGCTTTTACCGACTCCACCTTTACCGCTGGTTACAGCGATCGTTCGCGCGCGGTTCGCCCCGGCCGAAGTAGGCTCAGAAGGAGCCTCCTGCCGCGTTTCGATAATTCCTCTAAGTCTTGTTGCCTGATCGGGCATGGGGAGTGGTGTGCGATCTTCAGAAGTAAAGCTTTTAGTTAGTCGAAGAGTCGATCTTCACCCAGCACAAGTCTCGCGACGCGGCTGGCATTTGCAGGCTCAATATCTTCCGGAACGTCCTGCCCAGTTGTCAGATAACTGAAAGGTAGTTTCACGTCACGACTTACTGAAAGTAGGCTGCCGGCTCCGGCGGCTTCGTCGAGTTTTGTCAGGATCAAAGATGTTGGGTTAACTGACGAGAACTGATCACAGGTCATCTTGATGCTGCGAACACTCGCGGTCAGGCTCATGACAAGATGCACTTCGTCGACGTTGGCTTCGTTGAGTAGCGACTTCAATTCCTGAATCTTCAGTTCGTCGCGAGGGCTGCGTCCTGCGGTGTCGATCAGGATCAGATCCAGATCAGACAACTCATCCAACGCTCGCCGCATTTCCTGTGGACTTGTGACAACTTTCATCGGGAGGTCGATGATCTCCGCGTAGGTTCGAAGTTGCTCAACTGCCGCGATGCGATACGTGTCGACTGTCACGAGCCCCATTTTGACGCCGTCACGCAGCCGGAAGTTTGCGGCCAGTTTCGCGATTGTTGTGGTCTTACCGACTCCAGTTGGACCGACCAGCGCGACGACGCGACGTCGTCCCACTTCGGTTTGGATCGGCGGCGCACATTGAATGTCCGCTTCGACCATCGCCGACAACAAAGCTCGTGAGCCAGCCGAATCGTGAAGTTGCTCCGGTGTGCAGTTTTGCCGGAGGTTGCAGATCAGCTCGCGGGCGAGATCGTCATCGATGTCTGCGTCGATGAGCTGTGTGTAAATTTCAAAGAGTTCGCTTGGAACTTCGTCGGCGCTGCGAAAGTGCGATTTCTGAGAGAGGCTTTCAACCATCTTCTGCAGTACGTCGAGCTTCACGGACAGCTCGTTCGTGGATTCACCCTCTTCAGTCAATGCTTTTGCTGCCGCCTGTAAACCGGCTGCCTGATTGGCTGGGTGGGGAATCTCTTCGACCGGCTCCCGCGTTTGATCCGCGGCAGCTGGTGGGAGTTCAGATTCGGGCTGCTTAGCCGAAAGCAACGGCTCATTGCTACCGGTGGTTGGTTGGAGTTGCTCGCTGGCGAGTTCTGCTTCAACTGCTGGTGGAGCAGCGGCGGCAGCGGCAGCTTCCAGTGCGTTGAGGCTCTTTTCCAACTGTGCTTTATTCGCGTTTCGGCGTTCCAGTTCCATTGCCAGCGCGGCTGCCTTCGCAAGCGGAGTGTCCGGATCGGTCGACACGATCGGTGCCGATGGACGTTCCATTTGTGGAAGACGGTTGGCAGGCGCAGGTGTGTTGAGAACCGCCGAGTTGTCTGAGACTTCTGCCGAGAACGATCCGGCACCTTGAGTTGCCGCAGGCGGTGCTGGTCGCGGAGCTGGTGCCGGTCGAGTGCCGACGTTTATTCCAGCCGTTACCTCGACTTCCTGCCGTTTCTTCAGGAAGGGCAAGAGCCTGCGGTGAGCAATCTGCCGCGTGTTCAGGATGACGGCGTCCGTGCCGAGTTCCTGCCGCACGATGGCGAGCGCTTCCTGCATGGAGTTGGCTTTGAATGTTTTGATTTCGTTCATGGATCGACTTTCCGCCGCGAATGCTTCGGACAAGGATGTCTGTTTCAGTAGGGTGCGTCTTGACGCACCAAATGTTTTGTCGAATTTCATGGTGCGTCGAGACGCACCCTACGAGTCGGTGTCTAGCCTTCAGCCTGGGCCATCAGTACGGAACGCAGAACTTCTGCACTGACATATCCACGACTCACAATTTGTGTTTCCGGAGTGACTTCGTTGAGGCAAAGCACGGCCAGCTTCGGCAGTGCCCGGCTCGTCATTTGTCGCAGTCCCGCTCGAATCTGCGGCGCCGTTGTCATGGCGACGGGCTGCAGACCGATGTCTGTCAGTTTTGCCAGTTCCGTTTTGAGGCCTTCTAGGATTGCTTCTGATTCCTGCGGTGTCAGCTTGCTGGCCACGCCGAACTGGTCGAAGTCCATCTTCTGGCGGAGGAAGTCTTCCAGTACGGGGTCGAGACTCACGAGATGAATCCGACGGTTCAGATCGCGAAACTTCTGGCAGATCGTTCGTGCGAGTGCCGTGCGTACGTACTCGGTCATGATTGACAGATTCGAAATCCGATCCGAATTATCGATCGTCGTCTGCAGAATCGTTTCCAGGTCGCGAACGGGGACTCGTTCGTTCAACAGATTTTTCAGAACCTGATGAACGTGCGACATCTTCACCTGGTCAGGATTCACTTCCTCGACCAGCTTCGGAGCTCGGTCTGTCAACGCTCCGATCAGCTCGTGAACATGCTGCCGCGTGAGTAGCTCGTCGGCGTGCTGGCGGATGATTTCTGTGAGGTGCAGGACGATTACGATTGACGGTTCGACGATTGAGTATCCCTGCGCTTCGGCTCGATCGACCAGGCCGGGATCGATCCAGAACGACGGGTTATCGTTCAACGGGTCGGTGGTCTGAATGCCAGGCAGATCGCCTTCGGCCGTGCCCCGATTGATCGCCAGCATGTTGGTCGGCCAGACCTCGCCCTTGGCCACTTCCATATCGCGAATTCGGATGACGTATTCGTTAACGCCCAACCACGTGTTGTCCCGTACTCGGACTTTGGGAAGGATGATGCCCAGTTCTTCGGCGATCTGATGCCGAATCTGCATCACTCGTTCCAGCATGTCTCCCCCGCGAGATGGATCGGCCAGCGGCACGACGCCAGCACCCAGTTCAACCATCAGCGGTTCAACGGGCAAACGATCTTCCGGCTTGCGCTCAGGCGGCGGTTGGTTTTCTGGCAACTCGGCTTCGGTTTGAACTTCGGCGGCCGCTTCTGACTTCTTCTGACTCTTCTGAAGGGAGAGGCCAATGACGGTGCAACCGACTGAAAGAGACAGCAGCGGCCCCATAGGCATTCCGGTAAACGCCATCGCTAAGAGAAACAACGACGACAGGAACATCGCCTCTGGATGCCGGAACATCTGGTTTATGATTTCTTTGGGCAGATCGCTCTCGACCGATGACCGAGTCACAATCAAACCAGCCGCCAGCGAAATCAGGAAACCAGGAATCTGAGTGACCAGCCCGTCGCCGATCGTCAGCTTCGTGAACACTTCGCCGGCTTCGCCGAAGCTCATGCCGTTATCAACGATGCCGATGTACAAACCGCCGGCAATATTGATCAACGTAATCACGATGCCCGCGATGGCGTCGCCGCGTACGAACTTGCTGGCACCGTCCATCGCTCCGTAGAAGTCTGCCTGCTGCGAAATCTCCTGACGACGCTGCTTCGCTTCGTCCTGCGTAATGACGTTGGCGGCAAGGTCCGCGTCGATCGACATCTGCTTGCCAGGCATTCCGTCGAGAAAGAATCTGGCCGCGACTTCACTGATCCGGCCAGAACCTTTTGTGATCACCAGGAACTGAATGGCGACCAGAATCGCAAACAGAATCAGTCCGACGGCGATTTTGTCACCGGCAACGAATTCGCCGAAGGCCTGAATGACCTCTCCGGCAGCTCCGGTTTTATCCGTCGCCCCTCGAGTCAGAATCAGCCGTGTCGAAGCAACATTGAGCACCAGTCGGGCGAGTGTTGTTCCCAGCAGGATTGCCGGGAAAACGCTGAATTCCAGCGGCCGCGAGACGTAAATCGTCGTCAGCAGAATCATCACGGCGGCTGTGACGTTACACGCCAGCAGCATGTCCATGATCAGCGGGGGCAGCGGCGCAATGATCACGAGAATGGACGTAACGATCAGAAGCGGGAACGCGAATCCCCGCACCTGCGTCCATGTTTGCTGCATTCCTGTAGCCGAATCCGGCGGCATCCATGCCTCCGTGCCGTTCATATAACGAGACCGAAAACTCGATCTGGTAACGATTTACGCTGATATTAACAGATCAATCGGCCAGTCCGGAGCCTTCTCCTCGCGACTTTAACAAAATCGAGCCGGTTGATACGGAAAACCGAAAATTCTGTCCAGACGAGGATCCGGGCCAGTGATTCCCCGAACTTGTGGTCTCTGGTAGAACTGCACGTCCATTTCCGGGCCGACCTCCTCCCATACTTTCATGGCTGTGAAGCCGAGCCACGAACCCTCGCCGCGACGTTCGTCCGTCTAAATCGATAGGTAATGCATCGAATGCCTCTTTCGTCTGACGATCGAAGAACGCTCCTGCTGTCAGGAGCCGGGCTTGGCTGGATCTTTTCGGTCGTTCTCGCGGCTATGGCCTGGCAGGACTATTCGCATTACGCGATTCTGCAGTCGCCTTCAGTTCGCATGAGACTCAGCGACCTGTTGAAACGCGAATCGATCGAAACTCGGCACGTCACGCTCACCGATTTCACGTTTGGAGACGGCTACGCCTACGAAACCGGTGCCGCTGCGTGGGTGTCGGTAAGCGTGCCCGTGTTCCCAAAGCCCGACGTGGGCGAGCCGATCGCGAAGCCGGATGCGATTCTGGCAATCGTCGACGCATGGGATATCCAGGACGAGGATCAACTGCAGAAAGTGCTTCGACAGGAAGAGCTGACCGGGGTGCTCAGCAGCCAGCCGTACTGGCCGGGCGCTACAAGAGGTCCGCTACTGACCGAGGCCAACCGTGGCATGACTATCGACAAAGTTTGGGCTTTGCACATCTTCAGGAATCCTCCTCAGATCGTGACGATCCGTTTGACGGCCGGAGCAGCGATCGTCTGTATGCTGCTGGGGACGGTCTGCATCGTCATTCGACGGCGCGATGTTCGTACTCAGTCGGCAGCCGGCTTTTCGCAGGAAGATACGTGTTCGGCGTCGGAGACTTCAGCGCCGGGTGACGGTCGCTAAACTGCTCGCATGGATCAATCAGCGAAATCAGCTCAGGCAAAGTACGTTCGCGTCTGGACGACGTTCTTTAGAAACTCGCTCGTGCGTGAGCTGATGTTTCGCGGCAATTTCGTCATTAGCGTAATCACGCGAACGTTCTGGATCTGTGCTCAGATTACGCTGTTCGAAATCATCTACGGAAACGTCGAAACGATCAGCGACTGGACAAAGTACGAATACTACGCGTTTATGGCGACGGGAATGCTGATCAACTCCATCGTCGAAACTTTGTTCATGCCGAATTGTGCAAACTTCAGCGAGATGATCCGTACCGGCAACCTCGACTTCGTGCTGGTCAAGCCGATCGATACGCAGTTTCTGATCTCATGCGAGAAGATGGAACTGGCGATGCTGACTATGTCAGCGTGGTCGGTTGGATTTCTCAGCTACGCTCTGATTCAGATTGGCCAACCGATCAGCATGATGCAAGTAGCTTCGTATCTCGCCTTCGTCGTGGTTGGCGTCACGTTTTTCTACAGCCTGATGATCGCGATGGCGAGTACCAGCATTTGGCTCACAAGGAATCAGGGGCTCTACGATTTTTGGTTTTACATCACAGTTTTCGCACGCTACCCGCGAAGCATCTACGACGGCGTTGATTCCAGGCGGCTGGAGTTTTCCGAAGTTCTCCAAGGGACGTTTACTTACGCTGTTCCGATTCTGCTTGTCGTGAGCGTTCCGGCCAGGATCATCGCAAAAGGTCTCAACGACTGGCATTATCCGGTAATCGGCCTGGTCTCGTCGTCCGTAGGCCTGATCGTCTCACGATTGTTGTTCACGTGGTCGCTTCGCAGCTACCGGAGTTCGGGAAGCTAACGGATTGTCAAATTTGCCTGCCAACGGCTTTGTCAGTGCGACTCGAAATTTTGGCTACTTAACATCCCACACTGACAGCGTCAGTGACACGCAATGAGTTAAACAGAACGATGATTATCAATAACAAACTGGCCGCGTCCGATCTGCTTTCCTCGATCGATAAGATGTGGGAAGTGTCGGGGCAGAAGATCCTCTCGATTGAGGAATCGTGTTCAGAGAATTCGCAGACGCCCGTCTTTACGATCGACGGCAAGTATCAACCGCAAGGCTGGACTGAGTGGACTCAAGGCTTTCAGTTTGGATCGGCAATTCTTCAGTTCGACGCGACCGATGATGAGCAGTTTCTGGAGATCGGTCGACGAAACACGATCGAGCGGATGGCTCCTCATGTTTCGCACCTCGGTGTGCATGATCACGGATTTAACAACGTCAGCACGTACGGAAATCTGCGTCGTTTGATGCTGGAAGGTCGAATTTCGACGAACGATCGAGAGCGGGACTTTTATGAACTCGCTCTGAAAGTTTCCGGGGCGGTGCAGGCTTCTCGCTGGAGCACGACGGCTGACGGGCACGGATATGTGTACTCGTTCAACGGGCCGCACTCGCTGTTTTGCGACACGATTCGGTCGATGAGATCGCTTTCGCTGGGTCATCAACTGGGGCATTCGTTGATGGGCGAAAATGACGACTCCATCTGCCTGCTCGATCGCATGATTCAGCACGCCCGCTCAACCGCGAAGTACAACGTGTATTACGGGGAAGGCCGCGACACGTACGATGTCCGAGGCCGCGTCGCTCACGAAAGTATCTTCAACTGCAACGACGGCAGGTATCGTTGCCCGAGTACGCAGCAGGGGTACTCGCCATTTTCAACATGGACTCGCGGCCTTTCCTGGATCATCGCCGGCTATCCCGAGCAGCTTGAATTTCTGCAGACGGTTTCGGAGGAACTTCTCGAACCGCTCGGCGGTCGCGACGAAGTTGAAGACATGATGTTGAACGCCGCTCGTGCCTCGTGCGATTTCTTCATCCAGAATACACCAACTGACGGTGTCCCGTACTGGGATACCGGCGCTCCGGAATTGTCCCAGCTCGGCGACTACTTAAACCGATCTTCCGAGCCGTTCAACGATCATGAACCCGTCGACAGTTCAGCAGCGGCCATTGCGGCGCAAGGCCTGTTGCGACTCGGTCGTTTTCTGCGAGGACGAGACGACGACGCGGCGGCTCGATACTGGCAAGCGGGACTGACGACCGCTCAGTCGCTTCTGACCGAGCCCTACCTCAGCACGGACGACAATCACCAGGGCCTGCTTCTGCACACGATCTATCATCAGCCCCGAGGATGGGACCACGTTCCTGCGGGATCAAAAATTCCTCACAGTGAATCGTGCATGTGGGGCGACTATCACCTGCGTGAACTGGGTCTCTACATCCAACGAGTCGCCAACGAATCATCGCCGTATTACAGCTTCTTCGGCCCGAACGATCGATAGTCGATCAGCGGCGTGCCAGCGCGACGTGACAAGTCGGCAATATCGCTCGCCTCGCGAGAAGTAATGGCGGGCTGGGAGTACGCGCTTGGCTGACAGGTTAGTCAGCGGTGGTCCTAATCTCGGCTGGAGTCCGAAAAGCTGCGTGAGATTGGTGTCTCAGATCTCGCGCTCTGCATCGCGAGAGGTATAGTTGAATCGAAGGATTGGACTGAGTGTCAGCATCGGGATGCTGCATCTGCACCACGATTCACACCTGCTGATAGACTCAATCCGCCGATGAATATCCAAAAGATTATGCTCCTTGCGGTCGTGATTTCGACGGCCTTTGCTTCATCCAATGCCGCATCCGCCGCGCAGCCACTGGTGGAGCTGCGGCTCGGTGACAACGCCGTTGAAGGCCGCATCGCAGAACGTGGCCAGGGCTGGTGTGCTCTCTACGATCGCGAAGGGCGAATGCACACGATCGACCTGGACAAGGTCACGCGATTCAAAAAAGTCTCGTCGACCTTCGCCCCGTACTCGTTTCAGACTCTTCGTACCAGGCTGCTGAAAGAATTTGGCAGCGGTTCAGAGGTGGCAACGACCAGGCATTACGTTGTGTGCGCTCCGAGAGGCCGAGCGAAGACCTACTGCGACGTCTTCGAGAAAACATGGCGACGTTTCCACATGTATTTCGCGATTCGCGGATTCAAGATGAACGATCCTGAATTTCCGATGATCGCCATCGTGCTGAAAGACCGAAAGAGCTTCCTTGAGTACGCGAAGAAAGAGAATGCAAAAGTCGATTCCAGCATCCTGGGATACTATTGGTCGACTCATAATCGAGTGATCATGTTTGAGGATCAGAAGTCTCAGGCAGCCATATTCGATCAAAACTCTGCCACCGAAGAGCGGAAACTGGCTTCTGCAGTTCGAGATGAAACACTCCCCGGGTTCATTGGTCGCCGATCACGACTGGAAGATGACGCGTGGGCCTGGGCGTTCAGCGGTCAGCATTCCGGACACTTGCTCGATGACCAGCAGAGTATCGACGGAGTCGCGACGCGAGCCGGTATCAACTCAGACCTTCGCGAAACGATGATTCACGAAGCCACGCACCAGCTCGGCTACAACCTCGGTTTGCACAATCGGACCGGCCGGAATCCCAAGTGGGTCGTCGAGGGGCTGGCGACAGTGTTTGAGACGCCGGGTATGGAAAAATACGCGATGGACCGTGACGTCAAGAAGCGGATGAACCCTGGTTGGCACTACGGATTCAAGAAATTCATCAAAGAGGGGCGGCCGGAAGGATTTCTTGAGACATTCATCCGAGACGACAAACCGTTTTCCACACAAATGGGCAACGCCTATGCCCAGGCGTGGGCTCTGTCATTCTGGCTGATCGAGACTCGGCCACGTGAGTACGCGAAGTTTTTGCAGAAAATGGCTTCGCCAGAAGTCACTCGGCAACTCACTCCCGAATCGCGAGTCAAGCTGTTCACCGAGTCGTTTGGCGACAATCTGATCCTGCTCGATGCCGAAATGTTGCGTTACTACGCACGGATCAGGTGACCCCCAGACCGCGTGTCTGCAACGAATTTTGTTGCCCGCAGCTCTCCTTGTGTAAGTTTTTCACTCGCGTTGTAGAGTCTGTAATTCGGTATTGCGGCGATTTTTGCCGATCAGTAATCTCCGCGGCCCTGAAGCAAATTCCCGTCACCGACTTTCGTCAGAGTTACCTCTGGCGAACCACTCCCATCGCTCGACTTCCTCAGAGCAATCGATGTCTGACGGGCATCATTCACCCAATCACAATTCAACCACAACGTCGTGCCTGTGTTCCTTTACGCATTCACGATTTACTTCTCCGCGTATATTCATGATCAGTTGATCGTGAATCTCGCGGCGAATAACCCATCCATCACCGTTTCGGCTTTCCCTTCCTGGAGAATTCCGCCCATGTTTCTTACACGGGTCATGGCCTGCGCGATCACCGCTTGTCTGGTCAGTACTTTGACCGGATGTGGTGCACCGAACGGGTTTGTGCACAACACGATGGGCACGCGGAATTTCAAGACCGGTAACTACGCCGAGGCCAGCCGCTATTTCAAGATGGCTGCTGCCGACAACCCTCGAAAACCGGCGTACCTTCACAACGTGGCTTCGGCCATGTGGAAGGAAGGAAACACATCAGGAGCTGAGCACGTTTATCGTCAGGTGCTCGACATCGATCCGATGCATCAGCCTTCGTATCACAGCCTTGCCAAGCTGTTGAAAGAGCAGGGCCGTGGTGGCGAAGCTCATGAGCTGATGACAGCATGGGCCGACACTCAGCCTTACATTCCTGAGCCGCAAATCGAACTCGCCTGGCTGAACCGCGAAATGGGAAACAACGCCGCGTCGGAAGGGAACCTTCGACAGGCACTCCAAATCGATCCAGCAAATCCAACGGCACTCGCTCACCTCGGACAGGTGTATCAGGATCAGGGACGATCCAGCGAGGCCCTTGCCATGTACCGTCGATCGCTCTACCAGAATTGGTATCAGTCTGACGTTAAGAGCCGTGTCGCTACCCTCGGTGGAACGACGAGTCCAGCACCAACTGTGCAATCAGCAACTCAGTTCGCTCAGATGCCGACTTATGTTGGCGGCCAACCAGTCATTGCTCAGAATCCACAACCCACGTTTGCCAACTACCCGCCGGTTCAATCGACGGTTGCTTACGGACAACCTGTGTTCGGACAGCCAACCATCGCTCGAACGCCACCGATCATCATGCACCAGACACAACCATCCGTTGCAGGTATTGGAAACGCTGATCCTGCACATGCCGACCAGCGGTTCTCCGCCTTGCCGACTGTAAACGCTCATTGATTGACCAAATCGCAAACTATTGAAGCTACTTCCGAGTCTAACTGTGTACTTCGCTTGAAGCTCGTTTTCTGACATCCAGTGAACCTGATCCGTCCCGCAGCGAACAATCAGGTTGGCCGTCTTGAAACAAAACTTTTCAGAATCAGGACAGACACATGCCCAGTGTGACCACCGAAAATCCAAAACCTCAGACGCCCGTCAAGAAAAAGAAGACGGTTAAGCGCAAGGTTGGTACAAGCATTCGTGCCCTTGATAAAGTCGTTTCACCGGACTTCCCGGATATCTCATTTGCCGGCTGGACTGGCAAGGTTGTCGAGGTGTCCGGCAAGAAGGCCCCCTTCAAGTACTTTGTTGAATGGGACGACACCATTGTTGACTCGATGCCGGAATCGTACGTCAAACGTTGCGAAGATCAGCAGATCTACCACAAGTGGGCATGCCTCACTGATACTGATTTCGAGGCGATCGAGTAGCTCGACTTCCACAACGCGAGAAGACGACAAAGATTGATGAGACTCGGTTTCGCGTCGGCGGGCGAGGTTCGAGGGAATGAAACGCGAAGGATCGGGCGATTCAGTAGCGTTGATTCTGAACGGGCCATGTCACGACAACGGTTCAATGTATTGGAGAGAGTTGGAAACTCGGATGTGCGACTTAATTCGCGAGTCTGAGTTTCTGACCCTCTCTGTTTTCTTTTGAGGTAGATCGAATTCACAGTGTTTACCTCCAATTGAAAAAGAGGTCAGAACTGGTCTCTCTTCGATTGCGAATTTTCCACTAGCTTGCTGCTCCACTCACACTTCACATCACACTCCCACCTCACTGCCAGCATCTCCCGCTGGTCCCTCATGCTCTTTTCTTTCCACCCTTTCGAGTTCCGACTTCTCACTTCGACTACGTGTCAAACTTTTCCGATTACGAAAACTTTTCCGAAAAGGCTGATTTCAAAAGTACAACTCGCCGATAAATCGAAGCAGGCCCTCGCTGCGATTTCATCATTCCTGATGAGTCTTTGCACGAGATTACAATCGTCGCCTGTATCGAAAATCGGACGGTCCCGTGGCACTCCACACTGCATGTCGACTTGCACTCATCGCGTTTGCGACGGTTGCACTTCGAGGCGTTCTGGACGGTTCGGAGTTTCGGACAGTACTGATTCTGGCCATCAAGATCGGAGCCGCATTCTTCGGAATCGGACTGATCGTCGGAGAACTCGCCCGTCGCCTTCTGGAAGACATGGTGATTTCAAAGATCAAAAAAGTCATTGACGAAAACGCACCTCAGGACAACAACCAACAACTCAGTGCTGAATCCTGAACGACGACGCTCACCCGTCTGATCACCAGATTCAAAACTGCATGACGATGAAAACCACGGAGGGTTTCATGGCAACGAAGATCAGCGACGAAGTTCTGGCAGAGGTCTGGAAGGACTTCAAAGCAGATCTCACAGATCAGCGTCTACGGAACATTCTTATTGAGCGATACTTTCCGTTGGTCAAATACAACGCTGAGCGTGTGTGGCAAAAGCTGCCCGAAGGGGTCGATCTGAACGACCTGATTTCGGCCGGCACCTTCGGACTCATGGATGCCATCGAAGCATTCGATATGGAACGCGGAGTTAAGTTTGAAACTTACTGCGTCCCTCGAATCCGCGGAGCGATGCTCGACGAACTTCGAACGATGGACTGGGTTCCTCGACTGGTGCGAAGTAAAGCCAGCAAGCTCGAAGCCGGTCGCAAACGAGTGGAAGCTCGGGTTGGTCGACCTCCAACAGCCGTCGAAATGGCCGCTGAAATGGAGCTGTCGCTCGAAGACTACGAGAAGATGAAATCGGACGCGAGCGCCGTCAATCTCGTCAGTCTGAACAAGAAGTGGTACGAAACCGACAGCTACAAAGATGTTCGAGAAGTCGACATCGTCGAAGACCACAAAGGCGAAGACCCGACAGGCGGCATCCAGAAACGCGACATCATGCGTCTGGTGACCAAAGGTCTTAACCGCAACGAACGCCTCATCATGATCCTCTACTATTATGAGGAACTCACGATGAAGGAAATTGGATCGACGCTCGGTCTGTCAGAATCACGAGTCAGCCAGATGCACTCCAGCATCGTCGCTCGCCTGAAAGATCAGTTGAGACGTCGTCGTCCAGAGTTTGCATAACGAATCGCAGATGCAATCCAACATGTAAAAAGGCCTCGCCAAACGGCGAGGCCTTTTTTATTTCGCGATCCGAACTGAGCTCAATCTGGAGCTGACACAAACAGCAGCCAGTCACGAATATCAATTTCGTACTCACTCGAAAGATCGCCCAGTACCAGTCGACGGTGCGCAGCTGCCGCGCCATCTGGAGAGAGATGTGCGTCATCTGGGCTGGAGAATCGTTCCGAACAGTCGGGATGAATCATTCTGCGGATCAACTCGACAAGCCCGGTATCGCGTCTTACATCTCGTGGGAGCACATCTTCGACTCGGTCGTGCAGGGTATTCTTTACGTCGAGCAATTCGACCTTTGTTTTTACATCATCGAATGGCGAACGGCCGGCAACCAATTCCAGAAACACGTAACCAAGACTCGCCAGATCCGAATTCATTTCGAACTTGCCGGTTTCGATAACTTCCGGCGCGGCATATCGCGGTGTCCATGCCGGTTGAATTCGCGGCCGGCCGATTTCGAAAGCGGAACCAAAGTCGATGACCTTTGTGCTCGCCGTTCGTTTAAGCATGATGTTCGACGGTTTGACGTCTCCGTGCACGATGTTCGAACGGTGCAGAACAGCCAGCCCTGAAAGGCACTCGCGCAGAACATGCAACGCGACGCCGGGTTTCAGTCTGGATTGAGTCGGCCCAGCCGTGATGACGACATCGTTGATTCGTGCCCAGCGTTCTCGGCCGGCTGATTCGGCCATTGTCCGCAGCCATCGTGACTCCATCAGATACTTCAGGTCGAAACCGTCGACCCACTCCATGACCATGATCTGAATTCCGCTACTCTCGATAAAATTGTGAACATCCAGCAGGTGGTCTTCCTGGATCTCTGCGATTTTCATGGCCACTTGCGCGGTTTGAGCCATCTCGGACAGATACGAATCCGTGTCGGGATACAACAGCGGCGAAAACAGTTTCAAGGCGACACGCAATGAAACATCCAGAGAGCCAAGCCGGTCAGCCAGCATCACGACACTCTGCGACCCGGCACCGAGACGGTCCAGGAAACGGTATTGCGCTGTCCAATGAACCGCTCCCGATTTCTGGAGCGACTCGTAACGCGTCGTGAGAGCACTTCCTGTAGGACGGAAATGCTGTGAGAAATCCCGCGTAGACGGGAAAGGATCGGATGGAGTCATGAAGTGAATGTCGACTGCTAATAATTGGGATATTTAACGGCGATGTCCTGAACTTATTCGGAGAACACTGCGGTGCTACGGGAGTATAGCCAACGCCGCAATTGCTTGAATTCGATCACGAAGAATTCACAGTTCTGGAAGTCGATTGACGGATTGCCGCCGGGCAATTCTTCAGGTTGCGACTTAATGCGGAAGACGCTGGTGATCTACAGGACTGTCCACGAGCTAAGATCGTCAACCACTTCAATATCATCGTCCGGAATTGTCGCCACCTGCGATTCTTCGTCGTTGGTTTCGGATTGGCGGATTCCGAATCCCGCTCGCACCGTAGTCATCCATTCCTCCGACGGCAGTCCATACGGACGGAACTTCTCAAGGGTGCCAGTTTCTTCAAGGTAAAGCAATGCACGGTTCTGGCCGAGGCGACCTGCAACCGGAGAGTCGATCAGATTACTGGAATCTGTCGCGCTCATCTGGAATGCAACTCGCATTTCAAGCTCACGCATCGTCTGATTCGTCATCCATCGGCTTGCGTTGTTGTAAGTGTCCGCCCAGACAAGGACGTGAATTCCGACGCTCGGGCCTTCCTTCAGAATCTGAACGAACTGCTTAGCTGGACTGGCGACCTTGCTTTTGTCGGCCGAAAAGCTGTACTCGTCGTCCGCCTTTCTGAGATCTCGGAATCGTCCCAAGTTGTCGATCACCAGGAAAATCGGAGGCTCTGTTGTCGCTTTTCCGCGAGACTCGACCGCCGCAGCCAGGTCACCGACAAAACTCGCAGCATCACTTGGGCCGCCAACACGGATGTCGTGAGGTAATCCCTCAGTGAGACTACTCCAGAATTCGACCGCTGGAGCGTCAGCCAGTTCTCCGTCCAGAATGTAGAACTGCGCCCCGGGGCGACTAGTGGCCGCTTCATGCGAGTCTCCCTCAGACGGATCGGCCACCGGATTCGGTATCTTGATATCAGCGAACGAAAATGACTTCATCGCTTCGAGAGCGTTTGCCGTCGACGTTTCAGAATTGGCAGCGGGGCTTACGGACTCGTTTTCTTCAGTTGGTAGTTCTTCAGAATCGTCTGCCAGTAGGACAGCGTCGTCTGGCATCACTGGTGGAACCTGCCCAACGGCCGCAAGGAACACGGACGAGAGGATTCCTCTTGCGCCGATCTCGCTTTGCCCGACAACCAGCAGATTCGATCCGGCGAGTCGGCGGAATCCGATGGCTGTGTGAGGCTTGATGGCGACCGCTTCGCCGAGCCATGCGTCGACAACACCGCGAGGTTCTGAAACCTGGTCAGGTGCGAACAACGCGACGAGTTCATGATTGTTCGTTGGAATAGCCGGGACGTTGCCTTCGAAAACAATTGGCGCTGAGTATTCAAGTTCTTGTGCTTCCGTAAGCTCCAGAACACGGCCCAGATGTCCGTCGCGTTTCTCATCGTCCAGCCAGGCAATCTGGAACGGGTGGTTGCCTTCCAGCAAACCGTTGGCGTCATTGTAAATCGCTTCACCTGGTCGAGTGAGCAATCGAGCGGCCGTGTTGTCTTCGCTCAAAATGAGATGAGCATCCGCCTCGCTACACTGCAGCGCGATCCGGACGGCGACTTGCCCAAGCGTACTGCGTGCCAAAGAGTAGGCTCCGCCAAGCGTCTGTGAACCGAGCATTACGTGCATTCCGAAGGCTCGTCCCTGACGTACCAGGCGGTCCATCAGCAACGCAGCCTGCTGTGAAATGCGATCGTCCTCGGTAAAGAACTCCTGGAATTCGTCGATCAACAGCATGATCCGAGGCATGCGTTCGGGGTTGTTGTTATTGCGGAATCCGGCGATGTCCTGGACGCCTCGCTCACGAAACAGGTCGCCGCGTTCTTTCAGAATTGAGTCGAGTCGTTGCAGAACGCTGAGCCCAAATTCCCGGTCACTTTCGATGGCGATCACACGAGCATGAGGCAACCGATTCGCTGCGTAAGTCTTAAACTCAACGCCCTTCTTGAAGTCGATCAAGTAGAACTCGAGTTCGTCCGGGCTGTAATGAAGTGCGAGGTTGGTTACCAGAATGTGCATCAGCGTTGATTTGCCGGAGCCTGTCTTACCGGCCATCAATACGTGTTGCGAAGTTCCCTTGCCCAACCGCATGTGCTGAAGTTTTGTCGCACCGGCTCGCCCGAGTGGAACGTCCAGTCCACCTCGACTGTCCTGCTGCCAGAGTTTCTTCGGGACGACGCGTTCAAAAGAGACTTCGACACGGCGGGCATCTTTTGATTCATCGCCAACTCGCTTCACAAATCGGCTGAATTCATCGGGTTCGGGAGCGGTGTGTAGTTCCAGAGGAAGCCATGCAGTGTCTTCGTCGTCGAATGCAAAGACGCCGTCCTTCCATGTGAGGCAGGTTGCTTCGTACTCTGCATCTGTCAGGCTGAAGTTTGGTGGCATCGTCAACTGGGGATCGACGCTCAGGAGTGTGTAGACACCACATCGAGGACCGCTGGACATGATGCTGGTTAGTCGTCTCGCAGCCTGTTCGGAGAAGCTCGACGGGAAACCCGCGATGACGAGAATGTGATAGGGTTCCGCGACTTCACCAGCGAACTCGTTGTATTCTTCGATCGTCTTGAATTCGTTACGGAGGTAGGTCTGAAAAACCGTCTCCATATGCTCGGTCAGGTCCGTCAGTCGTTGCTCGATGTGTGCGGCTTCAGTCCAGATTCTGCTGGTGACAAGCAGTTCGTCGTAATCGACAAGGTGCATAAACGCCGAAAAGTTTTCTCCAAGGCCAATTGGATCGATGATCGTGAAGCGAACTTTCCCCGGCGGCAATGTTGCAAGCAGTCTCAGCATGACTACCTGAAGAAGATCGACCGACGCTTCACGAGCTTCGCCACCGCTACCTCGAAGCAGCAAAGATGCTTTATCCGGAAACGGAAGCATCGCGGGAATCGAAAACTCGCTGACTTCGGGAACCAGCCGGTCGTCTTCTGGCACGCCGTACTCGATGTCGTCGAGACTCAGTTTGAAGTCACCAAGTCGGACGCCGCTTGGGATCGCCGTTGCGGGTGTCCAGTTTCCAAACGCCAGGTCTGGCCATCGTTGAGAAATCGCTGCCATGTCTGCGTTCATCCGGTCGGATGTCGCGCGTACCGAATCAACAACGCCATGCCACGCCTGTGCCATGTTCTGCCAATCAAAATCATGGCGCTGCTGAATTGCCTGGGATCGCTTTTCGCTTTCTTCACCCAGCTTCTTGACGTCCCACTCGAATCGAGCTTCCAGCTTATTCAGTTTTCCGGGGTAGTCATCGTGTGCAAGCTGAAGACGCTCGTCCCGCTCGCGAGTTAACGATTCCATCAATGAGGGGTATCGATCGTTTGCCTGTTTGAGCAAGTCGGCTCGGCGTTGCTTGTGACCGTTTGTCTCGCGGTCAAATTTTTCCTGAGCCATCCGCAATCGAGAATCCCGCTCTTCGACGAGTGATGCGTACCACTCATCGAATTCCTTTTTGCGACGTTTGAATTCTCGTCCCGACAATCGCGTCCAGTGCTGGCGGATGGCTCGTAGATCGGACATCTGTTGAGCAAGCTGTTCGTAGCGTGAATCTGCACTTCCTCGAGCAACGCCGAAAAGGATTCCCTGGATCGCCATCGTGAGGACCACAGAACTACCACCCAGAATCGCAAGCCATTCCTGCGTCGGGGGAGCTGTCTTGAAGCCAAGCATTGCTGGATCGACCGCGAACCAGGTCGTGGCAGTTAACCCTCCGGCGACTACTGCAAAGAAGGCAAGCGGCATCAGTCCAGCGAACAAGAGCGGGAGCTTCTGGCGGTTTAAGCGCGTTGACTGAGTACGAGCCTGGTCCGCTCTTTCCTCGAAAACTTCCACCAGTCCATCAAGCGATGTTGGTAGTTGCTGGTGTCCCGGTTGCTCGGGGTCAGTCCACATGCGGCGTTTTTTGAGAGTCGCGACAGTCGACTCGTGGATTTCCTCGAGTTGCTTCGCTTCGCTCTCGAGGTGCTCGCCGGACCGCTCGACGTTGTGTTCAAACTGCTCGAACTGTTGCTTAGGGGAGCCGCCAGCGTTTTCGTCGAAGTATGACACGACCATCCATCGGGTCTCTTCGAATTCGTGCCGAATCTGGTCGGCGATGTCTTCATAATCTTCGTTCGCTGCTCGAAGTGCTTCGTCATACTCTTCGGACGCAGCCG
Organism: uncultured Planctomycetaceae bacterium; assembly: GCA_943787265.1. Classification (GTDB taxonomy): domain Bacteria; phylum Planctomycetota; class Planctomycetia; order Planctomycetales; family Planctomycetaceae; genus JABMPE01. The sequence goes on from CALSLT010000009.1 coordinate 157,326, forward strand.
AGTAATGTCCCTGATAGTGGAGTCCTGCTTCGGCGCAAACAGAGTCGTATTCGGATTGCAGAGCGTTGCGTTCGGTTTCGTAAACCGATTGCCTCGCTTCGGCTTCGGCTTCGAAACGGACTTTCTCTTCCGCCAGTTCGTTCTTGAGACGTTCTGCCAGACCGAGCTCGCCATCGACTCGCTGCGCAATGCCGTCGAACAACGATTGAATCAGACTGTTGACTCGCTGTGTAGCCGCGTCACCCGACACTTTTCTCACCTCGTGCTGAGGGCCATTGGATGACCGCTCGCTAGCCACAATACCGTCTGTGATTACGGCGTTTTCGGAATACTGCATGCCGAATTTTGATGCGTTCAGTGTATCCGGTGGTGAATCCGACAGCATCTGAGTTGCGGTGGCTTCGTCATATTCGAGTGAGAGGTCATTCTGGTCGGTTTCGCTATGCAGAGTTGTCATGATTTTGGGATTCTCCGAGCATTGATGACAGCAGCGAAGGACGTAGAACCACCTGCAAACAGCACCGTCGACTGTTTGCTAACTTAAGTCAGGTGCAGTCTCGCTCTGCTTCGTGCAGCGTTTCGGCCATTCGATTAACGGCATCAAGCGACAGCTTGACCGTTAAAGCCAGCGGCACGAGATACTCTTCTTCGAACTTTCGTGCGTTCTCGTCGCTCCACTTCTCCTGCGAGGCCATCCAGGCTTCCTGCAGGTTTTCCAAAGACGAATGAACCTTTGCCGCCGGGGAGCCCAGATCGATTAAACCCATTTCTAATGCCTCTCTTCGGATCAATTACGAAGTCGATTCCGCATGCTATTGCGAATCGTGCGACTGTCTGAAAACGAAATCCAGTTCCGGAATCAACAGAATTCGGTTGCGGGCCGAAAAGGTGTTCTGTTTTTCCTGAATTAGATCGAGCTGCATTTGCTTCGCAAAACGTTCTCGCGTGGCGTAAAAAAACTCCCGGTTCCAGCCGTCGCTGAAACCGGGAGTTGCATTGTCTGAATATCAAAAGGTCAGCGTTACAGGATGGCCTTCACCTTCTGAAGGAATTCTGTGTTTGTTGGGAATCGGTCCAACGTTCGAGTTAGCTGCTCCATCGCTTCGACCGGGCTGAGCGAAATCAAACTTCGCCGCAGCATGATCACACTATCAAGAGCATCTTCCGCGAAGAGCTTTTCTTCGTGGCGAGTTCCCGATCGAGTGATGTCGATGGCCGGCCAGATTCGGCGGTCGGCAAGGTCGCGGCTGAGCACGAGCTCCATGTTGCCGGTCCCCTTGAACTCCTGAAAGATCACGTCGTCCATTCGGCCGCCGGTTTCGATCAGGGCTGTCGCGACGATGGTGATCGATCCACCTTCGTCGAATTGACGAGCCGTTCCGAACAGCTTCTTCGGAATGTCTAGAGCCTTTACGTGAAGACCGCCGCTCATCGTACCTGAGTGCCGGCCACCTCCGCCTCCACCACCGCCGCTCCATTTATTAAATGCACGGGCCATTCGAGTGATACTGTCCATCAGGATGAAGACATCCTTGCCGGTTTCAGCCATTCGCTTGGCTCGTTCAATCATGAGCTGGCTCATGCGAACGTGGCTTTCAACGTCACGGTCCATCGAAGAGGCAATGACTTCACCATTTACGCAGCGAGTCATCTCGGTGACTTCTTCCGGGCGTTCATCGATCAGCAACACCATCAGGTGCATCTCTGGATGATTCTTGCTGACGGCGTCAGCAATATCCTGGAGCAGCATCGTTTTGCCAGTACGCGGAGGGGCGACCAGCAATGCTCGCTGACCTTTCCCGACCGGCGTGAGCAAGTCCATGACTCGCATTGTCACTGGCTTCGGGCCTGTTTCGAGTCGAATGTGTACATTCGGCGTGATTGGAGTCAGCTCGTCAAAGTCTTTGACTTCTGCATACGCTTCCGGGCTCAGTCCGTCGATCAATTCGACTTCTTTGAGCCGTGGACCTTGATTACGGACGCCAGGTCCGACGTCACCACGAATCATGACTCCTTCACGCAAACGATATTTCTCAACGAGCGAACTTGGGACAAACGGATCGGATTCCTGGGCAACGTATCCCTTTTCTGCATTCCTAAGGAAGCCATACCCCTTCGGGTGCATCTCGAGAACGCCGTCGATCGTGCCCTCGATCACTTCCGTGCTCGGAGCAACTGACCGGACTCGATCGCGATTGTTGCTATGTCGGTTGTCGCGACCGTCGCGCGAATCACGACCACCTCGCCCCCGACGTCGACGTCCACCACGTTGGCTGTTCTGGCCGCCGCCATGATTGTTGTTGCTGTTGTTGTTCCCAGGGCCGTTGTTGAAGCCACCTTCACCGCCACCCTGTGAGCGTCGTCGACGTCGTCGGCGACGGCGAGGACGGCCTTCATCATCTGATGTGGCCCCTTCCTGCTCACGGTTGTCTTGTCGCTCCTGCCGGTCCTGTTCCGCACGGTCCTGTGACGTCGGTTGTGGCGGAGAATCGTCTGACGAGGTCTCACGCTCACGCGGTTCGGCAGGTGCATCATCAGCCGCTGCTGCTGAGCGCCGAGTACGACGTCTTGGTTTTGGTGCTGGTTCAGCATCGGCGACTGGTTCGGCAACCACTTCTTCGGCAGCCTTCTTCGTCGACTTGGCTGCCGCCTTTTTACGTCGCGTCGCCTTCTTCCGTTTCGGCGGTGGTGCGTCATCAGACTCGTCAAAGATTACGTCCTTGACGTCGTCTTTGCTCGAACTGTCAGCTGCGTCATCTTTGGTCTTACGGACGCGGCGGCGACGGGCGGGCGGTTTCGCCGATGAATCAGAACTCTTAGCTACCATAAAAATCATTCCAGACAGAGCGAAGCATGAACTGAATTCGTCACTTCAATTGAATCATGAGAAGTCAATCACGAACAGGTCATGGAGTACACAAAGGTGTTCAACTGGAAGCTCTCGAAAGAGCTGAAAGCTCGTGTGAGCCGGGTTTCGCAAAAGCCAAACAGTGGATCAGGTTCCAACCGCTTGAGACGTCGTGCGAGCAGTCTGTCGACCGCAACCGGTGACCAGAAAGTACCGGTTAAAAATTGCCTTTGGAAACGGAAAAGAACGTCCGATCCGAGGTAAACGCGAGAGGGTGAGGCTTAACAATCCACCTCAGCAGAACAGGTCTAAAACTCGGGCAAAACGAATCCAAGCCACGAGATTGAGACCGGCCTTCAGTGATTCCCGAAAAGCAGCATTGCATGCCGCAACCGTTTGAAAGTCGGTTGGCGCTGGAAAACGCCAAGGTTCTACCGGGCGATCTGTTACCCAGTATCCAGAGTATCGTTCTTCAGCAGCTCTGCAACTCACAGAAACAGGCCAGTGCTGAATCAAGCACAAGCAATGAGTAGAGAAACCGCCGATGGGATGCAGTCGTTTTGCAAAACCGGAACTTTACCTTCAAAGCTTTGCAGTAACCTAAGGACGCGACTAAGTGATTGTCCCGAAAAGATGAGCCTGCATTCGATCAGTCGTTCGTACATTGAAGACTGAGACAGTCAGTGAGTCAACAGACACACGATTTTCAGGGCTAAGCCAACCTATGAGTGAATCCGCTCTAAGCCGGAAACGTTGAGTTCGAAAGTGGCGGCAATCGAGTAAGCACGAGAACGACGTGGAACCCGGATTCAACTCCCTCAGGCATCGATTGTTGGTTGGGTGCTAACGTCTACCCAGAGATCCAACAGGTGAGGAAGGCAACAGTACTCAGAGGTTCGCGGCATCTTAACCCGAATGTTGATCGTGTCAATTCAAGTCTTCCACCCTCTTTCGCAGCATTTTGAGCATAAATGGGGATACTACATTCCTTGACGACGGTGGGTCTGAATCTGTGACTGACCTGTCGAATTGTGATAACCGATATCCGGTTGAATCGATCCGGCGGGCTCACCTTATTAAGCGGGCAGTTGCCCAACGCCAAAGGGTGATTAACAGTTTGGTCCACTCGAACCGTCTGCTCCCGCAAGAGCTGGCTTCACGAGCGGCGGCAAGCCTTCCTCAACGACACCTTTTACACGCGGCAGCAGAAGCAGCGCTTCAACGATCATCCAGAGCTGGATTCCAAGAATTGCGAAGCCCGTCCAAAGCAGATGCGTCTGCTCCTTGTGATACCAGCCGCTTTCTGAGTTGAACATCTGCCAGAGCATTGCCCAGGCGGGCATGATCAGCATGATGGTCATCGGAATGGCGACAAACCAGACCGGCCGGCCTCGTCGCCAGAGATAGAACATCGTCACCATGAAGGCGAGTCCCGCCAGCAGTTGGTTGGTCGCTCCGAATAACGGCCAGAGAATGAGTCCTCCAGTTCCGGCCGGTTTGCCTTCTGCTGCCGGCATCGCCGCGACGATTCCCGCAAGGATCACCGCAAAGCCGGTCGCGACGTACTTATTCTGAAGGGGCTTGATGCGAAGCGTGCCGGCCAGTTCCTGAACGACGTAACGCTGTAAGCGAGTAGCGCTGTCGAGTGTGGTTGCCGCAAAGCAAGCGACAAGAACGGCGATGACGCTGATGCCAAGTTTCAATGGGATACCAATCGCGGTCAGAAAGTTCGCGCCGCCATTCACGAAAGCTCCAACTTTGTTCGATAGTTTGAAGTCAGTCCACTTTTTGCCGATGTCGTACTGAGCGTGCCAGGCCGCCGCCCCTGTTGCCTGTTGACCGTCGGATTCCAAGCGCGCTTCGTATTTGTAGCCACCTCCGGTTGCTGCGTCTTCAACTCGATCGAAACCGCCCATGCCGACGCCGGCACAACACGCGAGGATGACCATGATCGCCAGCCCGCCTTCCAGCAGCATCGATCCGTAAGCGACGTACTGAGCGTCAGATTCTTTGTCGATCTGCTTGCTCGTCGTGCCGCTGCTGACCAGGCAGTGAAAACCGCTGCACGCTCCGCACGCAATCGTGATAAAGAGGAACGGCCAGATCGGCGGTGCGTCTGAGGGCAACGTTGATGCGATCATCGGGGCACTGTTCTCCAGATTCGCCGTTCCGTTGGCTCCTGCAACGACAACGCCAATCATCAGTAGCACAAGTGCCACGACCAACTGATGGCTGTTGACGTAGTCTCGCGGCTGAAGCATTACCCAGACGGGAAGCACCGACGCGATGAAACAGTAAACAAGCAAAACGAAAGTCCACATCGTGATGACGTTTAAGAAGCCATCTTCACTTAGCCCAAGAGTATTTCGAATAGTCTCAACCGGTGCCGCAACGTCGATGGGGACAACGTAAGCTCCCAGCCAGACGCAACCGTAGATAACGGCTAACGCTCCCAGCGAAGGTACGAGAATCCCGCCGCCCTTCTTGTACACCCAGAAACCGATCGCGACGGCCAACGGCAGGGATATCCATGTCGGAAGAACGCTCTCCGGGTAGTCTTTGAAAATCGATGCAATCACCAGTCCAAAGATGGCTAGCACGACCGTCAGCGCCATGAACAGGATCACCAGAAACAGTACGCGGGCTCTTGGGCTGATGAGTCGTCCCGCAACTTCGCCGACAGTTTGGCCTCGATTTCTTAATGAGACGACCAGCGCGCCGAAGTCGTGAACGGCACCGATGAATATCGAGCCGACAAACACCCAGATCAGCGCTGGCAGCCATCCCCAGAATACGGCGATGGCTGGTCCGACGATTGGTCCAGTGCCGGCGATGCTGGTGAAATGGTGCCCGAAGATGACCTGCCGCTTCGTCGGTACGAAGTCAACGTCGTCACGCAGTTCGTGGCTCGGCATCACCGTTTCGTCGTTAAGCTGAAAAATCTTTCGGCTGATCCATCTGCCGTAGGTGTGGTAGGCAATCAAATATCCGACGAACGAGCCCACAGCGATCAAAAGTGTCAGCATCGAAACAGCTCCGTAGAGTTTCCGGCGAATCCTGCGTCAGGAATTGAAAAGCTGACCTCTGCCTGTGTCTCGTGCGGACCGTCGACCAGGTCGGTGATTGCCTCAAAGCAATAGATGACTCAAACGGCCCAACCAGATTCGTTCGTAAACTGTCATCAGTGAGACAGATTATGTCCGCGTGGTGTTGGTACAGCTTCGGAGAAAACCTTACCCAAGCGTCGTCGAGGTCGCAACGAGTCGACTTTGACGCCGTGGGTGATGCGGATTTCAACTTTTCTTCCTGGCCGTTCCAATTCGAGTCAAGAGTGAGACGGTCAAATGACTTTTGGTAGTTCACCTCGAAATTGCTGCACGAGTATCCGTTTCTCCCGTCACAAACGGAACAGCCGGCACTCGGTTTCGTCAGTCCTGGTTTTATCAGCGAAACGCGCCCGCGTTACGGCACCTTTGCAGACGATGACGGAATCACGCATTAAACACACATGGTGTGGGAAGATGTCGGTGCCTTCTGAAAGCCTGCTTTCTCAGGCACACCTCAACGTGGGCCATCGGCCTTCGTGAAGAACGACAGATCGCTCCACACAACGGTTCTGCGTTAGCGATTCAGACACGGGCTAAAGCGGTCGAAAACCTGAATCAATTGACGTCTGGTCGTTAGACGCAGTTTCCCCACGAGAAGGAGTTTTGCAGATGCTGGTTTTGTCCCGACAACGAGATGAGAGCATCATCATTGGCGACAACATCGTGATTACGATTGTCGACATTCGTGGTGACAAGGTCCGACTGGGTATCGAAGCTCCTAAAGAGGTGCCCGTGCATCGGCAGGAAGTTTACGAGGCGATCCAGCGCGAACGGACTCAGAGCGAATCTGAGGAGAAGGTCGCCGACGATTCCGCATCGCCGTCGACGTAGAAGCAGCGTTGAATCATCTGCGTCGTTTGCCTGACTACTTTTTATAGGACGGGCTCGACACCTTGGCCGTTCGACGTGCAGAGCGGACTTCCAAAAGTGATAGATGCCGACGGGCCGGCTAATGCTCGATGATCAAAAGGCTCTTAACAATCGGGTTCAGAGCCTCTCAAGGATCCCGCAAACGAGGGATCACTTCAGACGCCAGGCGACACCGTTAAGTCGCCCATAGCTTCTCTGGTTTCACGCTGAAACCGCGTCTGGCTGCTCACCACTGCTCAACGGTGAGGCAAATCCCCGCTGCTCATCAGGCATTGCTCTGGACGGGCCCTGAATTCCACAGTTGCTCCACTTAAACATCTGCGCGTGCGTATTTCCTGACCGATAGTGACAACGATGATCCGAAGAAATTCGGGATTCGATTCGGTTATGGAGAAGGGCTTTCGAGACGGCTGACACAACTTGCTGGACTCATTCAGCAAAACGATCGGTCAGGTGAATCGAAACGAGGCAGTGGCAGGAGCCAAACAGATCACTCGGGATGTTCCCCAGCGATCGACGCCCCGAACAGGAGATTTCTGTCTGAGCCAGATGTTCCACGGTGTGGAAGCTGGCGGATTGACTGACACCACAGAAGACACATTGGAACAACTTTCTCAGACACCAGGGATTCAACTGTCCGAGGCACTTCGAAACAACCACTGATCAGCTTCGTCAAACGACGGATTCAATTCAGTGGTTGCGGGAGAGCCAGGGAACACCAAAGGTCACTTTAGGAAAGGCATATTGCCATGACGCGGATCGCAACTAACGTTGGAACAACTCGAGGCCTTCGAAACCTCAACAAAGCAAACAATTCTCTCGACAGCGCTTTGCAGCGATTGTCGACGGGCTCGCAGATCAACAGCGGGGCCGACAACCCTTCTGGCCTGATCGCTGGCGAGAAACTCAAACTGCAGGTCACCACGATCGAGCAGTCAATTAAGAACAGCAACCGAGCCAGTAACGTCATCGCGACTGCTGACGGTGCTCTCGGCGAAATTGGCGGCCTGCTCAACCAGGTCCGTGGTCTGGTTCAGGAAGGCCTCAACAGTGGAGCCCTCTCTGACACGGAAATCGAAGCGAACCAGCTTCAGATCGACGCGGCTCTGTCAGCCATCAACCGAATCTCAGCCAACACCACTTTCGGTGGCGACAAGCTGATCGACGGCTCAAAGGGCTACAACACTCAGATTTCATCTGCCAACTCGGCCAAGCTGAACGACTTCCAGGTCAACGAACTCTTCTTCGGCTCCAGCTCGAGCGTCGCCGTCAACGCGACCATCGACACTGCCGCTGAACAGGGTTCGCTGACACAGGCCGGCAACATCCGTCTCGACACAACTCTCGAAGTTGGCGGCAAAGACGGTAACCAGGTTCTATTCTTCGACGCAGGTGCGTCGCTGGACAATGTCTCGACAGCAATCAACGCTGTTTCGGACGCAACGGGGGTTTCAGCCGCCGTTTCAGGCACTAATACCGCTGGAACAGGAACATCAACTGCTACAACCAATGGTGGTACTGACACGGTTGCCTTTGCAGAAGTAGGTAACCAGATCGGTTCTGCCGACGTAGTTACAGTCACGTATACACAGGGTGCAGCCAACGCCGCAACTTCTGTATCAAGTGTCACTGGTGCAGGCACAGGTGCGATCACGATTTCTATCGAACTGGGCGCTGATGGAGCTGGTGACTCGGATGTAACGGCAGACGACATTGAAGCCGCTGTTGTCGCCAGTACCGAGGCGAGTGCTTTGGTGAGTGCAACTGCCACTGATACTGGCGACATCTTCGAAGCCGCCGATGGTGGGGTTGCTGTTTCCACGAGCAAGGCTACGGAAACGCTAACGTTGACAAGCACCGATTTCGGTTCGTCTGCCTTCGTCGAAGTCAACGTGCTCAGCGGTGCCTTTGATACCCTCGACGCTTCAAGCACAGCTGTTAGCCGAGACGAAGGTACTGACATTGTGGCGACCATCAACGGCTCAAAAGCCTACGGTGATGGCCTGCGTGCTTCACTGAAGACCGCAACACTCGACGTCAGCCTGACGTTCGATTCAGCTGCCAACACGGATTCCAACACGACATCGTTCAGCGTGACCGGTGGCGGTTCTAACTTCCAGATTGGTGAAGAAGTTTCAGCCAACGGTCAGGTCGGCATCGGCATCGAAGCGGTCAACACCGCTCGACTCGGTGGCCTGAGCGGGAAGCTGTACGAACTCGGCACCGGCGGCGGCAAAAGCCTGCTGGATGTTGGGCCGAGCGTTCAAGGCAGTGCCTTGGTCGACATCGTCGACGAAGCTCTGGACCGAGTCTCGACTCTTCGAGGCCGATTGGGAGCCATCCAGAAGAACGTCATCGAAACCAACGTCGCAACTCTGGGTGTGGCTCTGGAAAACATTTCCGAAGCACGAAGCCAGATCGTCGACACAGACTTCGCAGTCGAAACTGCCAACCTGACCAAGTCTCAGATTCTGAGCCAGGCTGGTATCTCGGTCTTGTCAATCGCGAACCAGCAACCACAGCAGGTTCTCTCACTGCTCGGCTAGTCGTTCCCCGACGAACCACAGGTCGTTACAAAGGAGTCACCTTTCTCCGGCGTAACAATCCACAGTGACCTGATTGCGACGCCCTGGAATTTTCCAGGGCGTCGTTTTTTTGTGCCTGTCCAACTTCGACGTCACGCCAGTACGTCCTTGACGATTTCGCCGTGAACGTCAGTCAGTCGATACTGGCGACCTTTGAACTTGAACGTCAGCTTCTTGTGGTCGATGCCCAGGCAATGCTGGATCGTGGCGTTCAGGTCGTGAACGTGGACTGGCTTGTCGACGACGTTGTACGAGAAGTCGTCGGTCGATCCGTAGGTCATGCCGGAGTTGATGCCGCCGCCCGCCAGCCACATCGTGAAACATCGTCCGTGATGATCACGGCCGTAGTTATTGCTTTCGAGTTTTCCCTGGCTGTAGATCGTGCGGCCAAACTCGCCGCCCCACACAATCAGCGTGTCGTCGAGCAGGCCTCGCTGCTTGAGATCTTTGATCAACGCAGCACACGGCTGATCAACATCCCGGCACTGCAGACGCAGGTCGCTCGGCAGGTTGTAATGCTGATCCCAGCCTCGGTGGTAAAGCTGGATAAACCGCACGCCGCGTTCAGCCATCCGCCGAGCCTGCAGGCAGTTCGCGGCAAACGTCCCCGACCGGCGAGCATCGACACCATACATGTCGAACGTCTCTTTCGTTTCCCCGCTGAGGTCTGTCAGCTCCGGAACCGATGTCTGCATTCGGTTGGCGAGTTCGAACTGAGCAATCCGCGTGTTGATTTCAGGATCGCCAGCGACCTCAAATTGTTTCCGATTGAGCTGAGCAAGGCCGTCCAGCATACGCCGGCGCGTCGCGGCATCAATTCCTGGCGGATTCGAAAGATAAAGCACTGGATCGCCCGACGATCGAAAACTCACTCCCTGATGATTTGACGGCAGAAACGCAGAACCCCACAACCGACTGTGCAGAGGATCGTCCGGTCTGGCCGCGCTGCCTCGTGAAAGCAGCACGACAAATGCCGGTAGATTCTCATTCTCGCTTCCCAGCCCGTAAGTCAGCCACGAACCCATACTCGGCCGTCCCGGCTGCTGATGACCCGTTTGTAGATACGTCACAGCTGGATCGTGATTGATCGCTTCGGTATGCAGCGACTTGATGAAACAGACGTCGTCGGAGACTTCGCCAAGATGGGGCAGCAGTTCACTCAGCGCCGCCCCGGACTGTCCATGACGGCGAAACTTGAAGACAGACGACGCAACCGGAAACGACTTCTGTTTAGACGTCATTCCAGTCAGCCGCTGATTCATACGAACCGAAGCCGGCAGTTCGGTTCCCTGCAGTTTCGATAACTGCGGCTTTTCATCGAACAGGTCCATTTGAGAAGGACCACCGTGCATAAACAGGTAGATAACCCGCTTCGCTCGCTGCTCCTTTGCAGACGGACCGGCCAGCAGTTCAGGATTCAACAACGAAGCCAGGGCGGCAGTTCCAACACCCGTCGCCGAGTGGCCCAGAAACTGCCGTCGCTCCAGCATCGAATGTTCAATTTGCAGAGCCATTGCGTCGCCTCAGCCCAGGTTTATCAGCGTTTGGTAACCGTTTCGTCCAAAGTCAGAATCATGCTGGCAACCGTCGTCCATGCAGCTAAAGACGCTACGTCGAGCGATTGGTTGCGTTTCGAATCGCCAACGCCCAGCAATCGCTCGGCATCATCCGGCTTTTTCAAATAGGCGGTCTTCAGATACTCAAAAACGTCGAGCAGAATCTTGATCTCATCGTTCGTGGGCTTGCGCGCTGTCGCCAATCGAAACGCCAGCTCTACTCGGGCCGAATTGTTGTCCGTTGACGAGGTCATCATTCGCTCGGCGAGTTTACGCGAAGCCTCAACAAACGTCGGATCATTCATCAGAGCCAGAGCCTGCAGCGGTGTGTTGGTCTGTGAGCGCTCTGCCGTGCACGTTTCACGAGTCGGAGCGTTGAAAACGAGCATGTTCGGTGGCGGCGATTGACGCTTCCAGAACGTGTACAGGCTTCGGCGATAAAGCGAGTCGCCTTTGTCTGGAACATATTCACTGTCTCCGTCGTACGTCACCGCCTTCCAAAGTCCCGACGGTTGGTAAGGTTTCACCGATGGCCCGCCGATCTTCTCGACCAGTAATCCACTGATTGCCAGAGCGTTGTCGCGGAGCATTTCGGCTCTCATACGAAAGCGAGGTCCTCGAGCCAGCAACCGATTCTCCGGATCATTGGCGAATGACTCCGACGGAGCGTTTGATGTCTGTCGATACGTTGCCGACGTGACGATCAACTTCAAAACGTGCTGAATGTTCCAGCCACTTTCCACCAGTTCGACAGCCAGCCAGTCAAGCAGTTCTGGATGACTCGGCCACTCTCCTTGAGTTCCGAAATCGTCAACCGTCTTGACGATGCCTACTCCGAACGACTGCTGCCAGAGCCGGTTGACGGTCACTCTTGCCGTCAACGGATGCGCGGGATTCACCAGCCACTTAGCCAGATCAAGACGGTTAAGCGGTGACGGAACGCCAGCTTCCGACTCATCGTCGGCCGATGCGAATCCAGGAAACCCTGGCGTTACTTTTTCACCGGGCTGGTCGTACTCGCCGCGGAGAAGCACGAATGCTTGTCGTGGCTTTTCCGACTCCTGCATCACCATTGTCGTGGGAATGCTCTTTGCCAGATAAGTTGCTTCTTTACGAAGACGGTCAAGCCCTGCCGTCAACTCAGTAGCGCGACTGTCGGCACGGTGCGAAAGAAACCATGTTCGAAGTTTTCGCTTCAGAGGCTCACTTCGCTTGTTCGCAGGCTTCGACAACACTCCACGAATCAACTGTGAACTGACCAGCTTCGATACTTCCGCATCACTCAGTTGCCGATCGTAAATACGTACGTCGTCGACCAGCCCCTTCAGCGATGCACTCGCTTGTCGACGTCCGACTCGGAGTGGCTCAGAATTTCGAATCGTTCCCGTCAGAGAGTCGTGAACGATCTCGACCGTCTCCGGCTCGCCATCGACGTAAACGGTCACTCCCTTCGCTTTGCCCGACCCATCGTAGGTCATCATCAAGTGCTGCCACTGTCGAGTCGGGATTGAAGACTTTGTTACAACGCGAATCGCATTTCGGTTCCAGGCGTGAACCAGGTCGACGATTGCCTTTCCTTTTCGAAGCGTGATATCGAAGCCTCGCATCTCGTTGGCGTCGTCCATTTTCGAGACAATGCAACCGGCACTTTCTGCTCGCACCCACGTCCCAAAGGAAAACGCGTCGTCGTGATCGAAATCGCCGACTTTCGAGAAGCTGACGCACCCGTCACCGTTTAACTTTACGGCGTTGCCGATCAGACCTGCCGTAACGCCGACGGACCCGGTCGTTTGTGCTGACGCAAAAGTCGTGTCCAGGGAAAGGTGAGAAACCAGGGCGGCTGTGTCCTTGTCAGGAAGGCTGTCAATCGCGGTTGCTTCCCAGACTGCCTGCTCAATATCGAGTTGCTTCTTGACGGCTGCGAATTCCCGTTCCGCCGAAGCAACTTTGCGACGAGTCATGTTCAGTCGATTCTGAAGTTCTTCTGCCAGAACTTTCAGCGTCGGTGTTGAGTTGCCACCGCTGCCACTCAACCCTCGTTCGGGCACGTTGTTGAAGAAGGCAAAGAACCGGTAAAAGTCTTTCTGCGAAATCGGATCGTACTTGTGGTCGTGGCAACGTGCGCAGCCTACGGTCAGTCCCATCCAGACTGTGGCTGTGGTGTCGGCCCGGTCGACGACGTACTCGATGCGAAATTCTTCTTCGATGATGCCGGTCTCGTTGTTGACCATGTGGTTGCGATTGAATCCAGTGGCAATCTTTTGAGCGATCGTCGAGTTCGGCAGCAGGTCGCCGGCCAGTTGCTCAATCGTAAACTGATCGAACGGCATGTTTTTGTTGAACGCGTTGATGACCCAGTCACGCCACGGCCACATCGTTCGATCGTTGTCGGTGAAGTAGCCATTGGTGTCGGCATAGCGGGCGGCGTCGAGCCAACTGACCGCCATGTGCTCGCCGTAGCGAGGTGACTTAAGCAGTCGATCGATCAGCTCGGAGTATGCTACTTCCGCGTTTTGTTCGAATGCTTTCTCGAAGGCGATAACTTCTTCAACCGTCGGAGTCAGGCCGGTCAGGTCGAGTGACACACGACGGATCAGCATTGCCGCGTCTGCTTCGGTCGAAGGTTTCTGCTTCTCCCGGTCGAGCCTTGCCAGCACAAAAGAATCGATCGAATTCTTCGGCCAGGATGGATCGGCGACGTCCGGTATTGCGGCCCTCTTTGGGGAAATGAACGACCAGTGAGTCTGGTATTCTGCGCCGTTCTGAATCCATCGACGCAGGATGTCGATCTCTTCGTCAGTCAATGCCGGACCGGAGTCAAGTGGCGGCATCCGCTCGTCATCATCCTTGGACAACACGCGCCGAATTAATTCGCTGCCCATTGGTTCGCCCGGAACGATCGCTCGATGCCCCTCCCGATCTGCCGTCGCATCGCCACGCTCATCCAATCGCAAGTCGGCCTGCCGAGCCGCAGCGTCTGGGCCGTGGCAATGGAAACACTTGTCAGCAAGAATCGGCCGTACGTCACGGTTGTATTGGACGCTTGAGGCTGCGGGAGTCTCGGCGGCATCAGCGAACGGCCCGCCACTATGCAAACAGGCGAGCAGGACGATCGCCGTCCCCGCAAAGCAGTACGATCGCCAGCTTTGGCGAGACTCAATGTTGCGTCCAAGTTTAGGAAATGCGTTCACAATGGAATCTCTGGAGATCACGACTGACTGTTCCACACAGTTTTCGCGTAGCAAATCTCCGAAGACTTTCACCGATCGTCACGCCGTTGACCAGCGATAGGTCAATCAGGCATGGCTGGTCAGCTACTTGCGTCATTTCTCAAGCGGCTTCTCTGCTGGATCAGAGTTGGTTGCTTCAAGGGCTTTGAGGAAGTCAGTCAACGCTGAATGGTAGTTGCTCGTCAATTTGAAGTCTTTGTTTTCGCGGACGAAACGCAGAGTCTGTTCGACGTCAGATTTTAGAACCTTCGACTTCTCCGGGAACCGACTCAGTACGTGAAACGGGAGTACGGTTGGCTGGAATTCAACCTCGGTGCCGTTGCCAAGAACGATCGTGTTTGCAGATGTCTTGACCGAGTTGCCGATGACCTGGACCTGAAGTCGGACGAAACGAATGAGTTCGTCGATGGCAGGTTCGGCATCCTCACGGAGATCATCGAGGTACGTGACCTCTTTAGTTTCAAATCGTCCTTTCTTTGCGGCATATCGAGCGATTGCGGCTGCGATTTCTCGTGCCCACTTCTGGCGATAGTCGACGAGACCAACGTCCCAGAATTTCCTTAGTGCAAACTCGACGCGGTGGTCTTCATCACTGCTCAACCAGTCGTGCATTTTTTCCATGAGCACTGCGGGTTGAGCTGCTTGCAGAATCCCCGCTGCCGCGTGACTGGCTTCATACGTGGCCGTTCGATCTAACCAATCATTGATGCGTTCTGCGAATACGGGATGACGCTGCACGTAAGTGATCAGCGATTTCGGTTTCGTGAACGACCTGCCAAATGCTTTCACAATTGCCGTCGAGTCGGTGTCCGTTTCGGTCAGATTAGTGAGGTAGTCAGTTGCCAGAACCGGGTGGAGAACTCGTCGATATGATTGAGCGTGCATCGAGATCAGTGACGACGGATAAGACGATTTGGATCGTGACGATGCATTGGCCAAACGCTGTAGCTCAAAGTCTGCATAACTTTTTAAGGCGTGGTGCGGATACCATTCAAACATCGGCGTAGTCGGTGAATGATTGCTCTGAGAATGAATTCGCATTGCGTCCCGCGGGTCGTTTTTCATTCTCGTCAGGAGGTTAAGTTCGTATGAGTTCTGATCGTCGCCTCGTACGACAGCATTCTTCAGCAACTTCGGAACGTGTCCGCTTAGCAATGTGATGGCAACTGCGACCTGACTTGGCGTATCGACGAGCCATTCCCGGATCGATGAGTCGGGGCGGTCGCGAATTTCCAGCAGATGCTTCAAACGCAGATTGAGTGCCGCCAACGCTGCCTTGTTGACCGGCGGGCTGAGTGCGACGTGATCGATCATGTGGCAGAGCGACAACGAGTACCCACTGACACGCCGCTCCTGATCGGGCGTAAAATTTGTCTTTGTGGACTCTTCGTGCAGGATGTTGATCAATCGCTCGACAGCCAACGAAGCAACATCTCTCTGTCGGTTCGACGGTTTGTCCCAGTCAACGCCACGCAGCGGACCGACGGTCGTATTAGTGATCACACCATCCAGTTCTTTGAGATCGCCGGGCTGGGTTTTTAAGAAGTACTCGCCGAGCCATTTCAGTTGCGTGCCATCGGAGATGTCCAGGTTGCGATCTCGTTCCAAATTGAACCAGCAGAACAGATTGACATACGACGCCTGACCGGCATCCGCATCGACCAATGCCTTTACCGACTCATCCTTACTCGGGATACACGCAGCGAAAACGGTGCGGGCGTAAATCTGAGTTTTCTCATCGCCCTTCGTACTCAAGTCACTGAGGGCTTTGAACACAGCCTGCCAGCCATCTTCTTTCTCAGATAACCGATCGTGCATCCGGGCAAGCAGCAGCAATGCGTATTGCCGCTCGCCGGCATCACTGCCTGAAAGCATTGCAGCCAACGACTCGCTCGCTGCGGCACGGTCCATCTTCTTTAAGTGCTCGACAGGGATGCTCAACACGGTCCGAGTCTCACTTCGCAAGCCGTCGCCATCCCCAAGGAGCCGGATCAAAACATTGTCGACATCAGTCACAGGACCGTCTTCGCGATCCAGCTCCAGCATTCCGAGCAGCAAGCCACCCGCTTCGAGTGCCAGCTTGAGCCCTTCAACTCCTGATCGAGTCACAGACAACTCGGATACGCTTTTCGCGGCATGTGTTTTCGCTTCGGTCTGCTGTTCGAATCTCATCTGAGCCAGCCAGTCCGACAGAGTTCGCCCTTCGTAAACAGGCTCGCTGGGAATCGGCCGACTGAGTGCCTGGATTCGTGAAACTTCCTGATTAAGTCGTGAGACTTCCGGGTGCTTCGGTCCGAACTTAGTTTCAGCTTCAGCCAGTTTTCGATTGGCTTCGGAGAGACTCAGTTGGGCCGTCAATAGTTGGAGTTGCTTTGAGACGTCCGCAGGATGCTCGGTCGGTTTGTCTGTTTTTGCAGGCGTTTTGGGTGCCTGTTCAATTCTTGCAATCGTCGAATCGCCGCGCACGACTGTCACCGACCGAGGGCTGACTTCGATTCCGTCGGACGGAGAATTGATTTGAATTTCGTACTTGCCGGTTCGCACGCGGATGACGTTCTCACCTTGCTTCACCACGAACGTGTCCGCGACTTTGCCATCCTTGATGAAACGCACGTGGATATTGTCGATTGACGATTCGATGCGGATATCGCCTTTGTCAGTTTGCAGAAAGATCACGACCCCAAGCAGAGTCATCACGATGGCGCCGAGCATTCCAGCCGCGATGCGCGATCCGAGACTGGTCGGCGTCCTGGCATTTTCAGCCGATGTGGCTGTTGGTAATCGGGGAGTTTCGTTTCCGTCGACTGGCGTCTGCGGCCAGATCTGTTCGACGTCCGCCAGCAAGTCTTCGTCGGATTGCGAACCGCTGTCTGCGGCGTCGGGCGAGTGTGCCTGATCTCGCAAAGCCTTCAGATTGGCTCCGTCGGTAAACGCTGACAATCGATCTGCGACTTTAATTGCACCGTCCAGTCGTTCGGTCGGATCTTTTCGCAGCATGTCAGCGATCAGTTCGACGAGTGCCTCCGGGATGTCATCACGAAATTCGGTCAGCCGCGGAGCTTCCGTCCCGGCAAGCCGATTCAGATGTTCGAGGATCGGCACATCCACCGATCGGCCATGCGGCGGTGATCCGCCCAGTAATTTGAACAGCGTCGCTCCGAGCGCGTAGATGTCAGCTCTGTCGTCGACATCGCTGCCATCAGCTTGTTCCGGAGCCATGTAATCCAGCGTGCCGAGCAGTTGTCCGACCGTCGTTTGCATGCTGACTTCGCCGACGACAGATTGAACTCGGGCCAGTCCGAAGTCCAGAATCTTCACACTACCCTGGTCGTTGATAATGAGATTGCTCGGCTTGATGTCGCGATGCACAACCCCTTTTTCATGCGCGTAAGCCAGGCCGCGAGCGGCTTCGGCCACGATCTGACACGCGTCAGGGATCGAAAGTGGGCCCAGCTTTCGAAACACCCGAGTCAGATCGACCCCGTCGATTTTCTCCATGACCAGGTAAGAAGTATTTCGATACTGACCGGCGTCGGTTGCGCGGACGATTGACGGATGATCGAGCGCGCCGACCGCTCGCATTTCTCTCGCAAAGCGGTCTCGAGAGATCCCGTGCTGCTGATGCGTCGGCAACAGAACCTTCAGAGCGACATCCCGGCCAAGGTGCGTGTGCCGTGCCGAAAACACGACGCTCATTCCGCCACGACCGATCACGTTTTGAAGCTCGTAATCGCCGAGCCGCGAAGGATGCTCAACCTGATCATCAGCCGACGGTTTCTGTTCGCTGTCGGCGTAAGGGCTGTCCGCAACACGGTCTACCCACTCCGGAGAATCATTCGCCGCGCCGCCGGACTTCAGTCGCAATGTCCTGATGAGCGTGTTGTCGGACGAGTCGAGTTCCGACAGTGTGTCTTCGCAGGACGGACAATCCGCAACATGATCCTCGATCTGATCGCTCAACGGATCGGCCAGTTCGCCAGAGAGGTATCCTTCAAGTTGTTCTCGCGAGTAGCATGTCGTCAGCATCGGATGCCCTCCGGCGTTGTCAGATTATGGCCCTGAATCGGCCGTCGTTTCTGTTATAAAGAATGCAGACTGCCCACGATTCTTCAGCTAACAGGTACAACGAGTGGCGCGTGACACCATTTTCCTCGAAGAGGCCTCGCGAGGCTCCAGCAGCCTGAGTCTCGCGGAAAGACTGCAGGAAGGATCCGCCTCGGCATGGGGCGATCTGGTCCGACTTTACGGTCCGCTGGTCGATCGATGGTGCCGCAACGCGAACGTCCCAACCGATGCAATTCCCGACGTTGCTCAGGAAGTTTTTCTGGCGGCGTTCAGAGGCGTGAAACGTTTCGATCCAAACGTTCCCAACGCCACTTTTCGAGGCTGGCTGTGGACCGTCGTTCGAAGCCGGATTGTCGAGTACTACCGAAAAAGAAACGGCGGAGCAGTCGCGCCGGGCGGGTCGACAGCCCTGGCTCAGATTCACGCACTCGCCGATCCGATCCCGCTTCACGAACCGACCGAACCCGACGACGCTTCCGCGCTCCTGCGCCGAGCTCTCGATCAAATCCGAGTCGAATTCACAACCGGCACCTGGGACCTGTTCTGGCGAGCGACCGTCCTCGGTCACCCGACGGACCTGATCGCTTCCGAAAACGGAGTCACCTCATCAGCCGTCCGCCAGGCAAAAAGCCGAGTGTTGAGACGTCTCCGTAAGCAACTCGGCGACGCCTGATTCAGCGGAGAGCGGTCGTTAGGCTGGCCCCCGTCAGACAGTGAAGTCTGCCACCATTTCCTGAAGGTCAGTGGCAAGGCTCTGTAGTTTCGAACTGGCAGTTCGTGTCGTGCCGGCGCCGGTTGCTGTCCGGCGCGACTCGACGTCAAGGCCTGTCACATTACGGCTGATTTCGCTGCTTGTCGTGGCAGACTCAGAGATGCTTGTCGCCAGACTGTTGGTGGATTCCGCGATCTCCGTCATGGTTGACGTGACGTTCCGAGCAACTTGAGTTTGTTGTTCGACGGCGGTTGCGATCGACTGGGCGGCACCGTTCACTTCCGAAATAACTTCGCCGACGTTTTGAATCGACAGAACTGCCTGCTCGGTTGTTTCAAGGACTGTTTCAATTCGCGTTCGAATGTCTTCGGTCGCTTCCGTCGTCTGCTGGGCAAGCTGTTTAACTTCCTGAGCGACGACTGCAAATCCTTTTCCCGCATCGCCCGCACGGGCAGATTCGATCGTTGCATTCAAGGCAAGGAGATTGGTCTGCTCAGCAATATCCTGGATCACGCCGATGACCTGGCTGATTTCCTGAGCAGCGTCGCCCAGTTGAGCCACTCGGGCGTTGCTCTCTTCGGCGCTGACTGCCGCTCGGTTGGCAATGCCGGCCGATTGCTCCGCAGAAGCAGCCACAGTGGCAATGCTTTCGGACATCTCCTCGATGTTGCCGGCGACTCCTGAAACGTTGCTTGAAACTCCTTGAGTCATTGAACACACGGTTTCCATCGTGAGGGACATTTCTTCTGCCGCCGTAGCGGCACTGCCGGACTGCTGCGACGCGTGGTCTGCCGCGGATGCCAGGTCGTCCGCAGTAACGGTCAATTCTCCCGAAGCGTTCGTAAGAGTTCCCGCAGAACTCATGATGTGCTTCATGGTGCTGTGGTATCCGTCAGTGATGCTATTAACGGCTTCGACCAACTCGGCCATTTCGCCCGTCGTCTTCACATCAACTCGTTCCGTGAGATTGCCAGCCGCGATTTGTTTCAGAGTTGCTACCGTCGTTGTCAACGGTCGTCGGACAGTACGTCCCATGACGTGTGCAGAGTAGATGGAAGCAGCGATGCAGAGGAGTAGGGAGACGCCGATGGTCAACCAGGCACGAGTCTGAATCGGTCCCGCATCGGCCGCAATTGAGTCGACGATACCAGCAGACTCAGACTCTACGTCATCCAAAAATGCTAGAAACTGAGACGCCGCAGCTTCGTACTCATGGCTCGCATCCTGAAAGCTGAAGAGCTGCTCCAGATAGTCATCCATTAGTTGGGAATTCTGGTGGAAGATGGCTGAATACTCAGCTTCCAGAATTTCGCCGTTCGTGTCGAACGGGTTGGCGGGAACGCGGAACAGGCCGCTGCTTTCGAGACGACCGAAGCCTTCTTCCTGAAACGCAAGTGCGTCGCGAAGTCCGGCAAGGCAGGATTCACGATCGGCCCCCGATCGAAGTCGCGATACCAGATGCAATTTGGTCAGCAGACCAATTCGCACGTGCATGCCGCCATCGGCAGCGTCCCAGTTGGACTTCAGGCCGGTGTCCCAGGTAACTGCTTTGTCTGGCATTTTTGCAAACTGATTAACAGCCGAGTCCAGTTTCGCTTCGAGCTGGTCAGCGCGTTTGACAAAGTGTTCGGTCTGAGTATCGAATCGTTCGCGTGAGTGAGACGCGGCATCAAACGCTGTCAGCACAGAGGACAACGTAGACTCATAGGCATTGCGGAGTCGGTGAAGTTCATCAAGGCGTTGTGTGTCGAGTCGTCCAGCTTCGTCCATTCGCTGAAGTGCAATGACCGCATCGTTGCGGTGTGCTTCCAGCGATTTTCGATTCTTCTCGACGTCGATGTCACTCAAAACGTTTTTGACGGACAGCATCTGAGCACCGATTCTTATCGACGCTTGCATCCCTCCCTGAGCGGATTTCCACGCAGGGCCTGTCGTTTCACTTAACGCTTTGCCAAGCGAATGAACGCCGTAGAAGCCAGCGCCTCCACAGGCAAGGGCCATGATCAACGAGCCTGCCATCATTTTTGTGTCGAGACGCATGCCACTTTTCTCCATCACTCATAGCTCGGCCAAGGCCAGACGTTGGGGCTTTCGCAATGTTGGACATCGTGAACCAACAAAGGACGTCGACTGAGCATGCGCCCTGCAACTTTTCGTGCTGGCGAAACTCTGCCGATCGAAACGATTTGACGTCGATACAGGTGACTCCCTGCCGGCGTGAGGTCAAGCCCTCCTGCCACGGCGGGCACTCATTTCAATCCGTCCCAAGCGTGTGCCGAGTAAATGCCACAGTCCGAACGGCATTTGCCGTCAACGGCTTCGGTGGAGAAAATTCCAGAATGCTCTACCGGCAAATCAATTGAGAACGTCGCCCAAAAGACAAAGCCCCCGGCTGCAGGGCAACCGAGGGCTTGATCGTCTCAGAATCGAAAATTGTAAGCAGCGGCGACTAAAGTCGTGACCAATGTCACGCTGCTTGAGCGACCGTTTCCGGAGCCGCACCGTTGCTGTTTTTGTTTGGATTCTTAACGCCAACCAGTTTGGCAACCAGGAAGGAAAGGCCGGCTGCTCCGAAGCTGCCGAGTGCTCCCATCTTGACCGAGTCCAAAGCGGAACCGGCTGGGAAGGCCGCCGTCGACACAAAGAGAGCAACCGTGAATCCGATCGCGGCAATCATGCCCAGCGTCACGACGTGAGAGTAGTTCATACCTTCCGGCATCTTCAGGCCGAAGAGTCTGCAAGCAACCCACGTCATGAGCAGGATGCCGACTGGCTTGCCAACGACCAATCCTGCAAGGACGAGCCATGTTCCGGTTCCAACGGCTGAAAACGCGACTCCGGCATTGACCAGACCGAACAGGCCGAGGATTAATTCAACTTTGTCCTTCCACCAGTGTTCGAAGGCGTTGAGCGTGTCATCTCGTTTGAGTTCTTCGCGAGCGAAGATGCCGAGGTCAGACTTAGCGTGAGGCATGATCGGGATGATCGGCAGCAGTCCCAGTGCCGGGTGAATACCGGCTTTGTAGAAGGCAAACCAGCTCGCCACACCAGGAATCAGCAGGTACCACCAGAAGCTTTGTAGTTTCAGTTTCTGGAAGACTTTGCCGGTGACCATTCCGGCCAATGCCAGACCGAGCCAGCCAAGCACCAGTGGTTTCGCTGGGTAGAACACCGCGAGAATCACCAGACCGGCCGCGTCGTCAGCAATGGCGAGCAGAAGCAGGAACGCGATCGCAGGATGTCCCTGCCCGAATATCATTCGAGCAACCAGATAACTGAAGGCAATATCCGTCGCACAGGGTATCGCCCACCCGTTAGCGAGAGTGTCCTGAGTGTTGGTAAGAAATACTCCCCCCAGGTAGACCAGTGCAGGACCAGCCACACCTCCAATCGTTGCCAATAGAGGTGTCGCGGCTTTCTTGGGATCAGACAGCGCTCCGCCGGGAAGCATCGCTTCCCAGACTTCTTTACCGGCAATGGCAAAGAAGATTGCCATCAGGATGTCGTTGATCAGAAAGTGCAGAGTGATTCCGTGCTGAGCGGCCGTCGGGGCGTCTTCGCCGATTTCGTCGGTCGAGGCTGTCGTGCCGTGCAAATCGTCTTTCGATGCCTCGTCGGTGGCAACCGCCGTGCCTTCCGGAGTCTCGTGGCTCTCGGCGTGCCCCGTGTCACCATCAACTGGCGTCTCGTCATGAGCCGGAGCTGCGTGGTGACTGCCGCCGCCTGTCAGGTCCAGATGAACAAAATGCTCATAAGATTCTGGAGCAAAGTTTGCCCAGATCAGAGCCGCGACGGCTCCCGCGATGAGGAACATCGAGTTTTCATACAGAAACGCGATCGCTCGAGGTCGTTGTTTTTTGTGGGACATAGGTTTTCAAACTGTTTCGGGTTCAGCGATCCCGCTGGATCGGCGCCGCTCGTACGGAATTGCTCCCTCGGAAGAAGAAGCCTTACTATATCGACGAGCCGCTCAGCTCCCAACGGTATGTCTTGTGGCCGGCGACTACCTCGTCGCCGTTGAATCGACAGTGTTTCTCAAAGACGAGACGGATCTCGCAATGTTCATAGGCTTATATGCCGCCCGTTGGCAAAAACTCGTTCGTCCACTTCTTTTCATGCTTCTGGCGGGATTTTCCTGTCTGGACTCGAACGCTCCTGCCGCTGATACGGGTTCTGCTGCGGAGGTATCCGTCCCGCCCGGCTTCGTTGCACACCTGTTTGCAGACGACGAGCTGGCTCACGACGTCTTCTCGATGACGATTGACTCGGCCGGAAATGTGGTAGTCGCCGGTTCCGGCTACGTAAAAACCCTCATCGACACCGACGGCGACGGCACAGCCGACACCGCAAGAACGTTTGCAAACGGACCAAAGACGGGCTCACAGGGGATGTTCTTCCTTGGCCGAGACCTGCTCTGCACCGGCGACGGCGCTCTGCTTCGTTACAAAGATGCCAATGGCGACGGCCGAGCTGACGGGCCGCCGGACCGGTTTCTCGAATTCAAGACCGGCGGCGAGCACGACGTTCACTCGATTCAGCGCGGCCCCGACGGGTGGTGGTATCTCAACGCCGGAAACTACGCCGGCATCACTGACAAATACGCGACCGAATCAACCTCGCCGATCAAGAGCCCACTGGCTGGAGTCATCTTCCGGCTGAAGCCCGATTTGACCGGTGGCGAGATCGTCGCTCATGGACTCCGCAACGCCTACGACTTCACGTTCCATTCGCAGGGCGACATCTTCACATTCGACAGCGACGGCGAGCGCGATATTTCCCTTCCATGGTATCGCCCAACGCGAGTCTTCCAGGCAGTGCCCGGTTCACACGCCGGATGGGTGACTCGAAGCTGGAAGCAGCCTGACTACTTTATAGACATGCCACCGGTGATGGCCGAGTTCGGTCGCGGCTCGCCGACCGGCGTCGTCAGCTACCGACACACTCAATTTCCCGAGAAGTATCGCGACAGCCTGTTCGCCCTCGACTGGACGTACGGTCGAGTCCTCAACCTCCAGCTCGAAAAAGACGGCGCCGCATTTACAGCAACGACCGAAGAATTCATGACCGGAGTCGGGCAGTTTGGTTTCGCCCCGACCGATGCCGCCGTCGGTCCTGACGGAAGCCTCTACATCAGCATCGGCGGCCGAGGAACTCGCGGCGGCGTCTACCGAATCCGCCACGTCGCCGACTCAACCTCGACCGACAAGGAAAACCGAAGCGTCAGCGAGGGACCAGACTCCGTCGGCAAATCACCAGCATGGCCAGGCAACACAACGACGACCGAATCAAAAGTGACTGCCTGCCTGACCGCTCCACAGCCATTGTCGAGCTGGTCTCGCAGAATCTGGGAACCACTTTCGAAAGCAGCCGGACGAGATGCCTTTGAGCGAGCGGCCACTGACCAGCAGCGAGGCCCGGCGCAACGAGTCCGCGCGATCGAGATCCTCGTCGAGCGTTTCGGCGGGCCGACCGCTTCAATATTCACCGCACTAATAGAAGACAAAACTCCGGAAGTGCGAGCTCGCACGGCGTGGGCGATTGGTCGCACAAAAACGGCCGGCGAGATTCCGAACTTGATCATGCCGCTTGTCGCCGACGCAGATCCATTCGTCGGCCGAGTTGCCTGCGAGGCGTTGCTGGGACAACCTGGCGAGTTAAACAATGCTCCACTGGCTGCGGCTCTGGCGAATCGGCTGGGCAGTCCGACAAGGTTTGACCGAATCGCTGCCGTACGACTCATCCCACAGGTAAGCAAAGAAACATTCCGCATGCTCGCAGTGCATGCCGCAAAACGAGGCTGGTCGGCTGGCCTTTCCAACGCGATCGGGTTTCTTGGCCGGCAGTCTGGCTTCAATTCGTACTCGTTTGAAATCGCACTGCGAGTACTCGATCGCGATCTGCCGGTCGAGTTGAAACTGGAAGCCGTCCGTTTAATGCAGCTTGGTCTGGGAGACCTGACGCCACCCCAAAACGTCGCCGTGTTCGATGGCTACGCTCCCGCCCTGGACATCTCGGAATTCGACCGCGAACTCGACCCCTTCCGGATTCGTCTCGCTGAGCTGTTTCCGACGGGCAACGAACGTCTCGATTACGAACTTGCTCGGTTGCTCGCCATGCTGCAGCCATACAACGCGGCTCTGCTGACAAAGGTCCTGGTAAAGATCACCGCCGATTCCCACCCGACAGACGATCTGCATTATCTGATCGCTGCAGCGCGAAACTCGGCGTCACGCGATTCCGATCACCGAACCGCCGTCGCTCGAGCACTGGTCATGCTTGAGCCAAAACTAAAGGCAAGGAAACTCAACATCGACACAAACTGGGAACCTCGCCTGAAAGAGCTTTACCACGCACTCGTTGAGTTCGATCCGCTGCTGCCGGACGTGCTGATCGAACAGCCCGAGTTCGGCCGTCCCAACCACGTCCTCTACATGAGCGAACTGCCGGGCGAGTTGCTGACGGCTGCCATCGCCGGTTTCTCGAAACAGGTAGAGTCGGATGCCGACTACCCGTGGACCAACGATGTCCTCTTCATTTTCGGCGAGTCAAAGAAGCCCGCACATCGTCAACTTGTCCGCGACCAGTTTCCCAACTTTGCGGTACGCAATGCCGTGCTGATGGTTCTTGCCTCGAAGCCGGAAGAGATCGACCGAGCAAAATTCATCGAAGGTCTGGAAACTCCGCAAGTCGAAGTTCTGGAAGCCTGTTTGCAGGCACTTGGCAAACTACCACCGAGCAACGAAGGCGCCGAAAACGTCGCACTCGTCCGCTGCCTGCGTCGGCTTGGCACCGAGAAAAACGAAGCAACCGCACGCCGACTGGTTGTCGAAGCTCTCCGCCGAAACTCCAACCGGGAATTCGGCTTCGTTCTGACTTCTCCATCAGCTCCCCAAACCGCCGCCATCAACGCCTGGACAGGCTGGGCGATCGACGACTTCCCCGACGAGTCAACAGCCCTGACATCCAACTCTGCGCCCGACGCAGCCGTCATCCAGGAACTGCTTGCAAGAACGGACTGGTCGACCGGTGACGCCGCACGAGGTCAGAAATTCTTCAACGCCCGATCGTGTATTCAGTGCCACGGTGGACGCCGATCGTTAGGTCCCGATCTCGCCGGAGTCGCCAAGCGTTTTTCACGAGACGACCTCTTCACCGCCATCATCAACCCAAACCGAGACGTGTCGTCACGCTACCAGACAACGATGGTCGTCACCGATGAAGGAAAGGTTTACACCGGCCTGGTCATTTACCACTCCGTCGACGGAATGATCCTAAGAAACGCCACCAATCAGACCTTCCGCCTGGAAACATCCGACATAGAAGTTCAACGAAAACTCCCCCAAAGCCTGATGCCACCTGCCCTGCTCAAGGGAGCCACCTCGCAAGACCTCGCCGACCTCAACGCCTACCTGCAAAGTCTCGGCAAGTAATAATGAAGGTCGAGGGCGTGGCAAATCTGTGGACTTGTCCGAACTGCCAGCATATCAAACTCGAGAGAACAGCGATTCTGCTTCCAGAATCAGTGAATCGGTCAATTCTTCAGTCGTAAGCGATATGAAAATGCTCCGAGCAGTTGACCTCGCTTGACCGAATGACAATTCAGACACCGCGAGTCAGCACGCAATGCTCCGAGCATTCGAACGTCGGTGTCTTCTTCCTCGATGACGACGTTTGTTTCGCGAAACAATCGCGGCAGACTTTTTGCTTCAAACGCACTTAATGGTCGCGTTTCAACCTCGTCGAGTTCTCGCATGTTCGGCAAAGACTCGGACACGTAGACGCAAGGTTCGTCGAATTTCAGGAGGCTGACCAGTTCCAGCCTTACCAAACTCCAGGTGGTCCCCTTCTGTGTCGAACGGCGGAAGGCGTGAGGCTCAAAACCTGCAACCCGTTGCTTCGACTCGATGTACCCAAACATGTCGACGTCCAGAAATTCTGAGACACTCTCCTCATATGTTGATCGAAGGTTGACGTGAGAAGCACCACCGCGATTTGTGACCTCGCTTCCAGAATCAACATCCGTTTCTGATTCTTCGGCCCGGCTTGTGACACCATCGATTTCAACGTAACTGGCGGTTTCCGGTATTGGCTCCTCGAAAGGAACAGATTCCGACTTCGGCACGGAAAGAGAATCGACAGAGAGAGGCATCATTCGACTGACGCCAAATCCCGACGTGATTGCAAACTCGACCGCATTTTCGTCATGAAGCCTTTCGAGATTGATTGCTCGCCACGAGCCTGCGAACTCCGATTCAGCTTGCGAAAGTCCGCCTTTGATTTCTGGCGAGAGTGCGGTTTCTTCGAAGTCTGTCGGCAAGTCATCCAACGTCGCTTTCGATTGCGAGCCTTCAACGATGCGAACTCGACCGGCTCTGTTCGCTGTTTCCTCGTACGCAAGTCGCTCGTTCAGTGAGACCATTGGAAACTCGGTCTGCAGCGTCAGGATTCGAGACCGTTCCGCAATCCCAAACCTGACCACATTCAGCAAGGACAAAATGCAGATGATCGATGTTCCTGCCACACGCACTCGCTGACGTGTGCCCTTTCCGATGATGGCACCGAAGATACAAAGCACAAGAAGCTCAGGCCCCCACCAGATCGGAGTGAACATCGTCAGAAATGAAATGAGCAAACTCAGCAGGAAGAACGCTGCAGCACCACTCCTGCCAAAGGACTTGTGCAACGCGACAAACGATGCCCCAACGATACCCAGCAGAACCGCGGACACTGTAAACGGGAGAACGAGCTGCATGACAATCTCCAACCTGGCGAAGAGCGTTTCGCGTCAGTGTATGACGCTTTGTCTGCGTTGCCAGATTGAGTTCAGCATTCATGGAGACTGTTCACGACGACACGACTGGCTGGATCGTTGAAAGGCGTTTCGCGGCATGACAATCGTTAATTTCAAATGCTGTGCTGAGTTCTTAGCACCTCACGTTGATTCAAGATTTGTTCGCTATGAGTCATTCCTGTAAAAGTGCTGAAATTTCAGCATTGGTGTTGCCTTGATGTTTTTCGCTGCTAATATTTCAGCATGTGCCGAATTTTCAGCACAATGCAGATCAGGCGTCGTTGCCAGGTAAATAGTCAGCAGGAAACATGGCAAAGCAAAAACGCAACAAATCGGAACCGGAAGTTTTGAGCCGTCGCGAACGGCAGTTTCTGGATGTGATCTATCGGTTGAACGAGGCAACGGCCAACCAGGTGTTGGAGCAATTGCCTGACCCACCGAGTTACTCGGCCGTGCGAGCCACGCTGGCTCTGCTGGAGAAAAAGGGGCACCTGAAACATCGGCGAGAGGGCGTTACCTACGTCTACGCTCCGGTCGTGACCCCGACGAACGCTCGCACATCCGCGATGCGTCATTTGATGCGAACGTTCTTCGATGGCTCGGCCATGGAGACTGTTGCCGCGCTGCTCGACCAGGAATCCCGCAAGTTGAGCGACGATGATTTGGATCGACTCGAGAAGATGATCGAAGAGGCTCGCCAGAAAGACCGCTAAACCCCACCTGCCGGCACACCCGCCTTCGGAGACAGTCATGACTGATTTCAACACAACCATCGAGTCGGCGAATGCGTTCATTCTTGACGCCAGCCTGCGTACTACATTTGTGCTGCTCACCACGATCCTGATTGGATGGTCGTTACGATCTGCCGCCGCGTCTTCGAGAAGACTCGTCTGGATCGGTGGTCTGACCGCTTCGCTGATGGTTCCTTTGATGATGGCTGTCGGACCGTCCGTTCCCATCGCAATCTTTAGTGAGCAATCTCCTCAACAGGAACTCACGCCGGTTGTTCGATCTGAATCGGTCGATGAATCTGCCTTTCCGTCCCAGGCGGTGGACCTTGCCGTGACCGAAGTCGCGGCACCTGGCGACGCCGGTGGCAACGTTCAGAGCGGGGCCGATAATGAATCCGTTCAGCCACTGGTTACGGGGCCGTCAGAGCTGACACTTGCGGCACGCGAACGCCAAACTCAACAGACTGACGCGTCGCGAGCATGGGGGCCAGATTGGCCATTGTTAATTGCGGCGACAATGCTGCTCGGCATCGTTACTCAACTTGTCCGGCTCGTTGCTGGCAATCTGCGAGTGTACGGCCTGGTCCGCAAGTCGGCAGATGACACACCGCAGGAATGGGCCATCGACTGGCAGGACGCCAAGACGACGATGCAGGTTGGCGATGCAGTATCGCTGAGAGAATCGCCGGCTGACATCTCTCCTCTGGCGTGCGGAGTGCTTCGTCGAACCGTGCTTCTACCAACGGCTGCTCGCGATTGGGAACATGACCGACGCCAGGCCGTCATGCAGCATGAGCTCGGGCATGTCCGGCAGCGTGACGTTGCGGCGATCCTGCTCGGACAGTTGGCCGCGGCCGTGTTCTTCTTTCATCCGCTGGTGTGGTTCGTCGTCCGTCAGCTTCGGCATGATTGCGAACGAGCCTGCGACGATCTGGTGTTGAACGCCGGTCAGAAACCGGTCGACTACGCGCGGCATCTAGCCGAAATTGCCAGGTCGTTTTCAACCGGACGAAATCAGAACGCAATGGCGATGGCCATGTCTCGTTCATCGAATATTGAAAGCCGAGTACGGGCGATTCTCGATGGTGACACTCCACGCCAACCGCTAAGCAATCTCGCACGCCGCTCAGCAATGTGCACGGCGTTGCTGCTGGCCGTTCTTGTAGCCGCTCCAAGGGCGGGACAATCTCTAACCGCCGATGACAGCGATCCTGCGCCCGTTCGTTCGACAGCCACCGATAATGCACAAGCTCAACCAGAGATCACCACTTACCCAGCTAGGCCGGTGGGAAATTCGCTCAGCAAACGAACGGATTCCAACAACGCATTCAGTGCTCCTTCTGCTCCCGAATCGTGGGACGTCAAGAACGGCGTCAACATTCAGTGGTCCGTGAAGCTAGGGTCTCAGACGTACGGATCGCCCGTTGTGTCTGGTGGGAAAATCTTTGTCGGGACGAACAACGCAGGCGGGTACATCGAACAGTTTCCGGAATCTGTCGATCTGGGCTGCCTGCTGGCATTCGATGTTGAGTCCGGACAATTCCTGTGGCAGTACTCGGTTCCAAAAATGGAGTCCGGTCGCACGAACGACTGGCCGCTTCGGGGAATCACGGCCTCGCCGTACGTTGCTGGAAACCGACTTTGGATTGTCACCAACCGGTCTGAAGTCGTGTGCATGGACACCGAAGGATTTCACGATGGCGAGGACGATGGGTTGCTTGGCGGCCCAAACCGCAAAAGTCTGAAGGCGGGCGACTCACAACCGAAGAAACG
The DNA here is from genome assembly GCA_943787265.1 of uncultured Planctomycetaceae bacterium. Classification (GTDB taxonomy): domain Bacteria; phylum Planctomycetota; class Planctomycetia; order Planctomycetales; family Planctomycetaceae; genus JABMPE01. The sequence continues at coordinate 187,594 of CALSLT010000009.1, forward strand.
AGCGGACGTTGTCTGGACCATCGACCTGATGAATACTTTTGGTTCATTCCCGCACAACCATAGCGACTGCACAATCACGAGTGATGGGAAGCTGTTGTTTATCGTCGTGCCGAACGGCATGGATCACAGTCATCGGAACTTACCGTCTCCTAAGGCACCGTCGTTCGTCGCTCTTGATGCTGCAACGGGAGCGATCGTCTGGACCAACCGCGATAGTGAGAACGAGATTCTGCACGGTCAGTGGTCGTCGGCAGCGTACGGAGAATTCGGCGGAGTGCGACAAGTCATCTGTCCCAGCGGCTCGGGCTGGCTGTTCGGACTCGACGCTTCGACTGGCGAGACGCTCTGGAAATTCGACTGCAACCCGAAAGGAGCCAAATGGATTCTCGGTGGTCGCGGAACACGCAACAATCTGATCGCGAAGCCGCTGATTTATGACGGCCGAGTCTACATGGCAACCGGTCAGGATCCCGAGCACGGAGAAGGCAATGCTGATCTGTGGTGCATCGATCCCACAAAACGCGGCGACGTCAGTCCGCAGATCGTCAATCGAAGTCAGTTCGTGGAGAATCCGAATTCAGCGGCGGTCTGGCACTTTGGCCAGGAGAACGTTGATTCCGGACAGAAATTCGGTTTCGAAGATGTCTTTCATCGAAGCATCGCCACTCCTGTCGCCCAGGACGGCTTGCTCATTGCCGCAGACACATCCGGCCTTGTTCACTGCTTCGATGCGAAGACCGGGAAACGTCACTGGGCTCACGACTTGTTTTCCGCGTGCCTGGCATCCCCCATCATCATCAACGATCGAGTCTACATTGGGGACGAAGACGGGGAAGTGGCGGTTCTGGCTCTTAAGAAGAAGCTTCAGGTTGTCAGTGAAGTCTCATTGGGCGAAGCAATCACGACAACGCCGACAGTGGCTGACGGCGTGCTGTACCAGGCAACTCGCAGCCGTTTGTTCGCTATCAAGTCGGGGGCGATCGTGCAAAATGTCGTCGCGGCAACGAGTGTGAAGCCCGATCCACAGGCACTTCGCCAGCAGATTAATCAACTGACTGCGGCCCTTGCCTTCACACAGAAACGGAACGACGAGCTCGTTGCTCAGAAGGCAAAGTTGCAACAGCTGCAGAAAGTACTCCAGCAAAAACTGAAATTGCTGGAACGTGACGAAGGCAACTCAGACGCTCGATAACGAAGAGATCAGATTATCGATCAGGTTCCGACGTTTGCCGCAGAACTGAAGCTATCCGTGTTTCATCTGTGAAATCCGTAGCTCTGCTTGTTCGACAGTAGGAAGGGGCTCGCTGCAAGATTTCGTAGAGTCAAATGCCGAGCACAGCTTTCTTCCCGACACACCGTCGCCAGGCGGAAAGCTGGCCGAGGTGCATCGCGGCGTGAGTTGTCACCAGATGCGTGGCCAGATCGCCGACGGTTGGAAACTGCTCGGGGAAGAACGGAGTTTCATTGGGAGCGGCGAGTTCCTCGACCGTCGCTGCTTCCAACAACTCGGTAGCTCGCGCGTGAGTCTTCCTCATCGTGTCGACAAGTTCCGCTTTCGTCGGATAAGCAGATCGATCTGCCACTGGCACCGAACCCGGTCCGAACGTCTTCATCCAGCCGTCGTCCGTCAGCAGATCCTTCCCGAGCAACGACGCCACAAAATCAGAACCAAGAGCCACATGCCCAAGAATCCAAGCCGGATGATTCATCCCCTCGTGAGGCAACACTGCCAGTTGATCATCATCCAGATCCACCACCAGCTTCTCGGCATAAGCCAGTGTGAATCGGAATGCGGTTAGCATGTTGTCAGTTGCTGATGTCATTTTCTTCGCTCTGTAGTTACAGGATAACCAGGGTTGTGTCAGGTAGAATTCCACAAGGCCAGTGGCCACTCGCGTAAATATTCATGGCAGTGCACCAGAATCCGACCTCGTCCACGAGTATTTCAAACGACGCGTGTCTTGCTGCAAATAAAGCGGCTCCGCAGGCTGCTCCCTTGAAGTGGTGAGGGCCTGCCCGCAGCAATGAATGGTCGCCAAATCGTCTGAGTGACAGTTGCGTCTTCTTGTAGATTTTGAGATTGCGTTTTCGAATCTCGGCTTCCTTGCTCATCTCCCCGGCACGCTTTCTGAGCAAGCCGTTGTGAATCGGATCGACTTCGTGGTGGGAACTGGGCAGCCAATCCATGTTGTCGGCAACGTCACTTGCGATCGGCGAATCGGCCCACGGGGCAAGATTAGGGATCTGGACTGCTCCAGTGATTGCGATCGGTGTGCCGAGATTCTGGAACCAATCGATTTCTTCGATCAATGATTCCAATTCCTGGGAAGTCATGCGTGAACTTCTCCGATCAATCCCAATCGTTCGAGATCCATCAAGCAGCTCAGTCGGCTTTGAGCTGGACCTGGTAGTTGCGGCGGGAGTCGTCGAATTCGATGTCGATCAGGTCCATGTCGGCGGCTTCTTCTAACAGCTCGGAGAAGCTGGAGTAGCCGTAGTAGTCTTCGCTGAAGCCGGGGTAGACTCGGCGGATGACCTGCTTGAGAAGTGAGCCCCAGACCGGATCGTAATCCTGCTCGATCGAGTCCAGCACTTCGACCAGTCGTTCGCGAGCTTCTTCTTTGCGGTCCTTCTTCTCTGGCTTTTTAGTGTCGGCGCCAGCGGAGCTTGTGGACTTCTTAGCGGCTTGCTTGCGTTGCGGGCGAGGCTTCTGCGCGGCCTTCGCGAGGTCGTCGTAATAAATAAACTCGTCGCAGTTGCCGATCAGCAGTTCGGAAGTTGAACTTTTGACGCCGCAGCCGATGACTCGTTTGTTGTTTTCTTTGAGCTTGGAAACCAGCGGCGAGAAATCGCTGTCACCGGAGATCAGCGCGAAGGCGTCGATGTGGCTCTTCGAATAGCACAGGTCCAGAGCGTCGACGACCATGCGGATGTCAGCGCTGTTCTTGCCGCTCATCCGACTTTGCGGAATGTCAATCAGCTCGATGCCCTGGCCGTGGAAGATGCGAACTTCGTCGCGATAGTTTTTCCAGTCGCAGTAGGCTCGCTTGTAAACCAGCCGGCCTTTTTCCAGCAGCCGCTTCAGCACCAGCTCGATTCGAAACGAACCGGCCTTCATGTCTCGCACGCCGAGTGCCAGGTTTTCGAAGTCGACAAAGACGGCGATCAGTGATTCGTCAGACATGTTGTGCGTCCTGCCGAGTGTGGAGAGAGGTTGCGTGCTGCCGCTTTTCGATGGCTCATCCGTCAGCCTTCGACTCGTTGACAGCCGTTGAGTTTGTGATTCTGCCGGCAACAGGGCTTCGGTGACAACTCACTGGTCAATTCCCGCGGCCTTTCCTGCTAACACGCATGTCGATACTTTTATGTTTGGGCTGAATTCGGCCCGATCAGTTCGAACTGAAAACAGTCAAAAGTCACAGACAGGTACCTGCAATGAGCATCGCCAGAGTCCTCGTAACCGTTGCTGCATTGTTCTGTCTCATGAGTGGGAACCGAGCAGTCTCTGCCGACTGGCCGATGTGGCGGCACGGTCTGGAACGCAACGGAGTATCGTCGGAGTCGTTGCCGAAATCGCTGCATCTGCACTGGTCGCGTCAGCTTCTGGAACCGAAGCCTGCCTGGCCTAACGAACCGAGACTGCACTTCGATGCGTCGTACGAACCAGTTGCTGTCGGTGGGCAGTTGTTTGTTGGCTCGATGGTCGACGGAAGTCTCGCCGCGTTCGACATCGAGACAGGCGAGCTTAGCTGGCGGTTCTATTCCGACGGACCGGTCAGACTGGCTCCGGCCGTGGCCGATGGGCGAGTTTATTTTGGTTCCGATGACGGGCTGCTTTACTGCCTGGATGCTTCGACCGGCAAGCTGCTTTGGAAACTGTCTGGCGCACCGGCTGAACGTGGACAACGACGGCATCTCGGTAACGGCCGCCTGATTTCTTTCTGGCCAGTGCGTGGCGGCCCGGTTGTTGACGACGGAGTTGTCTACTTCGGAGCGGGCATCTGGCCGACGATGGGGGTCTTCGTCCGAGCTGCCGATGCAAAGACCGGCAAGCTGCTCTGGACGAACGGCGACAGCAACGCGATCGAGAATCTGCGCATCGATCACAACTACTCGCACGAGGGCGGCATCTCTCCGCAGGGGCATCTGCTTGTCAGCGGCGACACGGTCATCGTTCCGAACGGGCGATCCATGCCCGCGAGGCTCGACCGGAAGACCGGGAAACTCAAGTACTTCGTACAGGGCTACCGGAACGGCGACAGCCGGGTTTCTATCAGCGGAGACATTGCTCTGGTCGGCGCGACCGGCGTCGTCAATCTGGAAGACGGCCGCGAGATCGGCAGCTTGTGGGCAAAGGCTGGCGACAAGCGACCGGAAGGGTGGAGCTGGGACTGGGACCTCTTCGAAGCTCCGCTGCTGCCGTACAAGTTCAGCCCGGCTATTGATTATCGATCCGCGATCGTCGACGGCATCGCTTACGGAGTGGAAGACGGCACCGTCTACGCCTACGACTTGAAGAATTCAGAAACGACCCGATACGAGAAAGAGCAGAACGGAAAGCAACTGAAACCCGCTCGCTGGGACGCACCGTTGAACTGGAAACTGACGACACCGTACAGCGGCAAGAAACAGCGGACTCGTAGTGTCATCGTCGCGGGCGACCGGCTTTACTCGCACAGTGGGCGAAACATCATTGCCGTCGACCTGCCGGATGCTGAGAACAAAGAAGCGACCGTAGCGTGGACTCATGAACTGCCCAGCGAACCAGGCAGTCTGATCGCAGCGAACGGTCGATTGATCGTCGCGACGCTCGATGGGACGATTTATTGCTTCGGTGATGGGCCGCCGAATCCGAAGACACACTTGCTGGCTTCTGAGTCTGTTGCTGCCGTCGAGCCGGCCACCACTCACCTGGCGGCTTCGATTCTGAAAGAGTCAGCAGTTACCGATGGCTATGCCGTTGTCATGGGGCTCTCGGATGAGCAATTGGTCGACGAGCTGCTTCGAACGTCGGAATTGCGGATCATCGCCGTCGATTCGAATTCGGATCGGATCAATAAATTGCGGAAACGATTGATGACCAACGGTGAGTATTCCGATCGGCTGCAGTTGATCGAGGGAAACCCTGACTCGGCGGACATCCCACCCTACATTGCCAACCTGCTGATCGTATCAGACGAAGCCGCCGCTCCGATGGATTCGGACGAGCGAGTGAAGCGGATGTTCGAGATGCTTCGCCCTTACGGCGGCAAGGCGTGTGTTGTGACGCCTGACGGGAAGAATGCGAAGTTGCTTAGCCATGCTTCGCCAGGAACATTGCCAGGGGTGAAGACTCGAACCACGGAAGACATGGTCGTGCTCACTCGCGAAGGGCCTTTGCAGGGAAGCGCCGTCTGGTCTCACGAAACGGGCGATGCCTCACGGTCGTTCTTTTCTCGTGACGAGTTGGTGAAGGCTCCGCTGGGAGTGCTCTGGTACGGCGACGGCCCCGATCATGGCTTTTACAAACGCAAGGATTACGGGCACGGCGTGAAGCCTCAGGTCGCTGGCGGGCGCATGTTTGCTCTGCAGATCGCATCGAACACGCTGCACGCCGTGGATGCTTACACCGGGCGTCTATTGTGGACTCGCAAAGTTGGCGGATCGGCACGCTATGTTTCGATGCCCGAAGCGGTTTACGTGGGCGATGAGCGACAGTGCCTGGTTCTGGATGCTGACTCCGGCGAAACGTTGCACACCTTTCCGCTGGACGTTGGGAAGCCGGATGACGTCCCGGTCAGCGTGACCGATGTCCGAGTCGACGGAGAAGCGATCGTCATCGCCGTTCGCTTTAACAAAGAAAACTCAATTCCCAAAGGACGTTGGAACAGCGAGCTGATCGTCTGCCTGGATCGTTTAACCGGGAAGCAACTTTGGAGTCGTCAGGCCGAACATCGATATCACACAGCAGCGATCGCGATGGCGGGCGGGCGAGTCTTCTGTATCGACTCTCATTCTCCCGAAGATATCGGAGCAATGAAACGCCGTGGCATCGACACGGCAGGCCTGGCATCGACGTTACTGGCGATCAACGATCGGACCGGCTCGGAAATCTGGAAGAAGGTGGTCAACGATCCGCCGGCTGTGATGGACTCGCTCCATTTTATGAGCATGCGAACTCGAGACGACTGGCTGGAATACTCGGTTGATCACGACCTGATCATTGCCGGGAAGGGCGATCGAACGTTTGCGGTCAATGCGACGACCGGCGACGACGTCTGGAAGGCGGCCATGCGAGGTAACCAGCCGTTAATTCTCGGCCCGGAAACATTCATCAACCAGACCGGCCATACCTACGATGTGAAAACCGGAAAGCTGATCAGCGGCGCGGCGTTGTTTCGTCGAGGCGGCTGCAACTACGCCGTCGGAAACGTGAACCTTCTTTTTCTACGTTCCAACTGTGCGGCTTACGTCGACGTGAAAACCGGGAAGCAGTTCAACATCCGAAGCCTCCGGTCCGGCTGCAGCAACAGCCTTGTCGCCGCGGACGGACTGCTGAACGTTCCGTGTTTCTCAATGGGCTGCGTGTGTAACTACCCAATCCAGACATCCTTCGCGATGCGCCACATGCCCGAAACCGCAGCATGGCTCGGCAGCAATCCGATCAAGTTCGAGCGTCCAGTTTCGTCGCCCGGCGAGTAGACATCGGGTAGCGATTTCAAGCAGTCGCGGCTCCGACTTCTATGATCAATCGCCGCTCTTGGGAAGGCCTGGGAAGAGGTGCTTGATCGCTTTCATCGCTTGCGCAATAACTGCGGGATCTTTGGTGTCTTTGCCCCTTAGCTCTTCCGCCAGCGTCCTACCGTATCGGTTAAGTTCTCTTTTGGACTTGCTGGGATGACAAACCGCACAGTTCGTCTTCAGCCGAGGTGTGCGCGGCACATACAGCGAGTCAAAGACACTTTTGTATAACGGCAAGGCATTCGCTGTGTCGGGAGGGAATGTCGCTGATAAGGCCAGCACGCAAACAGACGCCAGGACGATTCGCTTCATGGGTCACTCCGTCGGACAAGATGACACTGGTTCGTGCCGACTGCGTCATCGGCTACTTCTTTTTCTTCTTCGGCTTGCGCGGTTTTTTCGGATCCAGGTTGGCGTTGAGATCGGCTTCTGAAACGGAAGACTCGATGCCGTTCTTCGGGACGTTGCCCTTCGCGAGCCAGACCATTCCGTTCAGCACGACTTTGCGGTAGTTCTCGTTGCTCCAATTGTCGTGGAAGTGGCCGCCGGTGAAGCCGAATCCTCGGCCTCCGTCAGGCCGCTCGACCGCCCACATCATCGCTTCGGCTCGGCCTTTTGCCTGTTGGATATGCGGATACGGGCCCTTCGGATGAACGTAGGGGCCGTTGCGAACTTCGTCATCAGGAGAAGCGACCAGAATCGGCACGAAGGTCATGTTCTCACCCTTGCCGGGTTTGTTGCCTGGCAGGTCCGAGATGAACCGCATGTTGAAGTACCATTCGTCCTTGATCTGAAACGGCTTGACGCCTTGCGTGATCGGGTGCTTCTCGAAGTGGTTGAAGACGGGCTCCCAGATCGGATTGCACGAGAACGAGTTTTCGTAGTAGCCACCGATCCAGCGTTTGAATTGCGGCCCAGCCTGGTCCTTCAGAACTTCGACGCCGTAGTGCATGCAGCCAATGCCGACGCCCTTCGCCGTCCACTCATCGATCAACTTCATGCGGCGCCCGTTTTCCTGAACGACTTCGTGTCGCCCGCCACCGTCCATGTAAAAGACAACCGCGTCGGCATCTTTGAAGACAGATTCGTCTTTCGGCCAGCCGTTTAGAACGATTTCAACCTGCAGGCCAGGAACGTTTTTGAGGCACTTGTCGAGAAGCTGCACGCCGGCGTTAAATTCGTGCATCCGCGGCGGGTGAGACGGTTTTCCGGCGATGACGACGATTTTTTGCAGATCATCTTTTGCGGACGCTGAGTTCAGCATCGTCAGGGCAATTGTCAGACACAGTGCAGAAAGAAGACGCAATTTCATGGTGATCCTCAACGTTGGCGAGTGCGGGGCGTTTAGCTACGGGAGTGGCATTCTGACCCGATCGGGCTGTCGAGAACAGTCTACTGCCAGCCGGCATGCGCATGCGGCAAGAGGCCACTTGTGCTGCCAGTAGAATTCAGCCACCGGTTTACACCGACGAAGGAACGAATCAGGAAGCCACAGGGCCACACCGGTAGCGAACCTGTCGCTCAGGATTGTTCGGAATGGGCTGACGACACGGAGTGTCGTGCCACTATCCGAAAGTTTACGGACCGTCTGCGGCTGTCAGAACAGCTCCGTGATGGGCTGACCTTCGGTCAGTAGATTGAACGGACGATTCTGTCGGTCTTTGGCTTCCAGATTCTCGATGCCCATCGCGTGGTAGACCGTTTTTGTGACGTCGGCTGGTGTCAGCGGTTTGTCGGCGGGGTATTCGCCGAAGCGGTCGCTGGCTCCGTAAGTCTGGCCGCCTTTGATTCCGCCTCCGGCCATGACGTCGGTCAGGCAGTGGGTCCAGTGATCTCGACCGGCTCCGGTGACTCCGCCAGAGCGTGGATCACCGATCTTTGGCTTGCGGCCCATTTCGCTGGTGATCAGAAGCAAAGTTTCGTCGAGCATACTGCGGTCCGAAAGGTCTTCGATGAGGGCCGAGAAGCATTGGTCGAACTCGGGTAGCAGGTCCTCTTTCAGACAATCGAAGTTACTTCCGTGAGTGTCCCAGCTTCCGCCGCTGCGGCATTTCTTCGCGAGTGGTGAGCCAATTCCGTGTCCCATCCAGAAAACGGTGATAAAGGGGACGCCCACTTCGACCAGGCGGCGAGCCATCAGCAGACTCATCGCGTTGACTGATTTGCCGTATCGATCTCGCACGGCGGCGGGTTCGTTGGAGATGTCAAACGCGGACGCGGTCGAGGACGAAGCCAGTAATGACATCGCTCGTTCGGTTTGCTGATTCCAGGTCCTTGTGGCGGCGAATGTTTCGAAGTCTCGCCGAGCGTCATCGAGCGTCGTTAGAAGATTGCGACGAGTCTCCAGTCGACCGTTATCGATGCCGGCCTGAAGTTCGAGCGACGGTGCAGTGAATTTTGTCGGCTCTTTCTGATCGCCGAGCAGGTACATCGGATCGTGCTGCACTCCGAGCTTCGCAGCGAACTGACCCGGCCGAGTGTACGGCTTGCGGCTGGGCATGTGCGGCAACGAAATGGCGTTCGGCAGGAAGTCGTGAGCTGGCCGGCGCGATGCAACGACCGAGCCCATGTACGGCCAGTCGTCGGGAAAGGGCGTGCGGTTGTTGCCGAGCGTCCGGAAACTCTGGTCAGCTTCGTGACCGGTGAGGTTGTAGTAGTAGCCGGCGTGGTGATCGTTCGTGTTGACGCTCGAGCTGACCGAGTTGATCAGTGCAAGATGATGTGCCTGCTTTGCGAGCTGCGGCAAATGTTCGCACAAAGTGATGCCGGGTGCGGATGTGTTGATCGGTTCGAACGGGCCTCGGTATTCCCGGGGAGCCTTCAGCTTCATATCCCAGGTATCGACGTGCGACGCTCCGCCACAAAGGAAGAACAGGATCGTCGACTTCGCCTTGCCCGCGGGGGCTGACATTCTGGCGGCATCTTCTTGTGCGGCGGAAACGCCAGCACCGGAGAATCCCGCGATTCCGGTGGCTGAAGCAGCAAGAAAAGTTCGGCGATTAGTGCGATGCATTTTGAGAATCCGAGTCGTCTGCGTCTGAGCGGTTTTCAATCAGCCCGAAAGGCTCGTCCATTCTCAGGTTCTGGATGAATGACGCAAGACTAAAGGATGAAAGTGTTCGCGCATAAAAATGGGAGGCCGGCGTGACCGACCTCCCAGAGATTGGAGTTTCAAATGTGAACGCGAAATCCGTTACGGAAGTTGGTCGACGACTTCGCGGAAGCCGCGGAAGATCCAATCGCGATCGGCTCCGGATGAATCTCCAAAGTACCAGTCTTTTCCGTGATTGCCGATCATGATGTCACGGGCTCCGTCATCAAGGACAGTTGTGTTAGCTTCGAGTTTGACTCCGCCGAGACTTCCGCTTCCAGAGCGGATCGTACTGACTCGGTTGTTGTAGCTCGTGCGGGAAGTCCACACGCCCAGGATTGCGGACAGAGCAGCGTCGTCGTTGTCGTAGACGGTTGAGCCGCCGATCAGAATGTCGTCAGCACCGGAACCGTCCAGCCAGTCGCGTCCACCGCCGCCGATCAGGATGTCACGACCGCGGCCGCCATTCTGGTAATCGAAGTTGTCGCCACCGATGAGGATGTCGTGACCGTTGTCTCCGTACGACCAGTTGTTGCCGTTTCCGCCGCGGATGATGTCGTTGCCGTTTCCGCCTCGGAGGTAATCATTGCCGTCGCCGCCGTCGATGTTGTCATTTCCGTTGTTTCCGTAAATGACATCGTTGCCAGCTCCGCCAGAGATGTTGTCGCTGCCTCGGCCGCCCGACGCTCGGTCATTTCCGGCGCCCAGGTCGATGGTTGAGGATTGGTTGATTCGACCGTTGAAGTAAACTCGGTCGTTGCCGTCGCCGGTGTCGACCGAAATGCTGGTCACATCCGACTGACTGAAGGTGTTGGACGTCGACGTGCGAGTTGCGTACGAGTAGGTGTAGACGCTGATCGAGTTCCGCGATCCGCGAAGCGACACATAGTCGTTTCCGGCGTCGCCGTTGATGATCAGAACTCCGTCGACAAGTGACACTCCGCTATCGCTGGCGTCATCGTTGATGATCGTTCCGTTTGCCGATGGGTTCCCGTCAGTGGTTAATGTGACGGTGAAGCCTTCGTTGGCCTCGACGTCTGAGTCATCGGAGACGTTGACGGTTACCGTCGCTGAAGTTTCGCCGGCAGCGAAGCTGATGGTTCCCGATGGCAACGCTCCACCGAAGTCGTCAGCGTTAGCTGCATTGCCGCCGCTGCCGGCTACTGAATAGTCGACCGATCCGGCGGCGCTCGTGTTGCCTGATCGGGTGACAGTAAAGGTAAACGCTCCGTCGGCTTCGTTGCGTGACGCGTTGTCAGCAGCGATGTCGAAGACTTCCGGCTCGACATCATCGTTTTGAATGACTCCGGCAGCAGTTGCTCCGATGATTTCGGCATCAACCGCGTCGGACAACGTCACAACGAAGTCTTCGTCAGCTTCGAAGGTCGTGTCCCCCGAGACGTCGATCGCAATTGTCTGCTGAGTTTCTCCGGCCGCGAATGAGACAGTGCCGGTTGGCAGGGCTCCACCAAAGTCGTTGGCGTCTGTTCCGTTGGCTCCGGTTCCGGAAACACTAAACGTTGCTGACGACGTGCCAGCAGTCATGCCGGTCCGAGTTACCAGGAATGTGAACGAGGTCGTCCCCGCATCACCTTCCGCTTTGTTGGCGTCCGTCGCTGTCAGGGCGATGTCGATTTGCACGTCGTCGTTAACAATCGTGCCATCCGCAGACGCAGTTGTGATCTCGCCATTTCCGGAAACACTGTCGAGCGTCACGGTGAAGTCTTCGTCAGCTTCGACATCGTTGTCTCCACTGACGTTGATGGTGATTGTCGCTGTCGACTGTCCCGCTCCGAAATTCACCGAGCCCGACGGAAGCGTTCCGCTGAAGTCGTCAGCGTCAGCGGCATTGCTCGCGAGACTGTAGGTTGCTGATGCGGCGCCGCTGGTGTTGCCTGTTCGGGTGACAGTGAAGGTGAAGGCTGTCGAGCCGTTGTCGCCTTCTGCTTTGCTGGCATCGGTGGCGGCGATGGCAAAGTCGGTGTCATCATTGACGATCGTGCCGGCCGCTGTTCCGGTTACAACCGTTGCGCCGCTGGATGATCGGAGCAGGTTCACGGTGAACCCTTCGTCGCCTTCGACATCGAGATCACCCGCAACGTCGATCGTGATTGTCCGGGATGTCTGATTTGAGGCGAACTGAGCGACTCCCGCTGGGAATACACCAGCCAGGAAGTCATCAGCCGTTGCACCGTTGCCGGTCACATTCCAACTAACGTTGTCAGGGATGTTGGTGACGCCGGTTCGAGTGATCGTGAATGTGTACGAGGTCGATCCCGAGTCGCCTTCTGCTTTGACGGCGTCCGTCGCGACGATTGAAACATCCGAATCATCGTTGATGATCGTTCCGTTCTGAGTTCCGGTTCCAATCTGAACGCCGGCCGACGGGCTGACGAGCGTGACTGAAAACGCTTCCAGAACCTCGACATCGATGTCTCCATTGACCCCGACCGTGAAGGTCTGAGTCGAAACATTCGGATCGAATGTGACAGTTCCAGTCGGGAAGGCACCGCCGAAGTCCGCGGCGTTGGCTGCGTCGACGCCGATGCCGGCCGTCACGTAATCAATGGTTGCCAGCAGGCTGAGATCACCCGTTCGAGTTACGGTGTAGGTGAAGTTCGTCGTGCCGGAGTCGCCTTCTGCCAGCGAGGCGTCATTGGTGGAAAGGCTGACGAAGGATGTCGGAGCGTCGACGCTGACTGAAACGTCAAGCTGATACATCTGCACGGCGTTGTCGGCTCCACTGATCCGCACGTAGTACGTGCCGGCAACGTTGAGATCAAAGGCCGTCAACGATTCCGAAGCTCCGATTCCGTTGGCACTGGCTGTTGTCAGAACGGTCGTTCCGTCCGTGCCGAGAATCTCAAACGAAAGATCGCTTTGAGCACTCGCGTCATAAGGGGCCTGATTGTTCTGCCCCTGACGTCCCTGGTTATAGGTCGGACCTTCTGGCGAGAGGTTCACATCGATCGACGAGTTCGCGCTGACTGTGAAACTGAAGACGTCGATGTCGGAATCATCGTCGATGCTGACAAAGTCGGTATCGTTGGCTTCGACTCGCGTGTCGTTGGCCTGAGTGCCGATCGAGACGGTCACTCCGTCGCCGATTGAACCGAGGTCCGTCGCTGTGCCGGCCGTGTCGTTGGCGCCGTCTTTCTCGTTGACGTCTCCGTAGTTTCGGTGAGCGGCCAGGATGTCGTCGAGCTGTGGCCCGTCAAAGCCCGTGCTGACAAAAGGCTCCATCAGGAATGCGGCGTTGTTTGATTCAACATGACTGAACCCAACTCCGTGGCCAGCTTCGTGAGCGACGACGTTGCGAAGCCTGAGCGAGTCGTTGCTGATGTTTGCGTAAAAGTTGTCTGCCGTGTCGATGACCATGTCGCCGACGGTCGGAAAGAAGTTGTAAGCAAGGACTCCGCTGTTGCCATCGATAAAGTGGCCGCCGATGCGGACGTCGCCGCGAACTCCAAGAACGCCGGAACTTGTCCCGGTCGACGAGCTGAACGTCGCTCCGTCGTCGTTTGGTTCGTAGATGTAGGTGATGCCGGAAACATCGCTCCATTCATTGAGCGATGCTTCGACCTGAGTGAACCATGCTTCGCCAACGTAGTTGGTGTCGCTGGGCATGTGGACGTCGTTGTAGTAACCGCGAAAAGTCTCAACCAGGTCGCTGGGGGCGGTAGCTTCACCGTTGAAACCGGGAATGTTTGTTCCGTCGGGAGCGATACTCCAAGTCAGCGTGATCGCCTCTCCAAGAGCGATTCCACCGCCGTCCGTAGCCGTGTTCGTCCAGCGGCCGTCGGCGTTGAATTCAGCAATGCCGACTTCCTCGTCGTGATGCTCAGCTTCGTAGGCGTCGACGATGGATTGCGGAGTATCCGGAGCGAAGACTGCGTGCGGGTGATGATCAATTCCATCGGCACCAAGGTGGGTCAACAGGACTCGAGCTTCGAGGCCTTCGCTTTGTCGAGCCGTGGCGAGAGCGAGTTGTCGTCGCTGTCGACCTCGCAGCATCGAAGCCAGTAGTCGACTGGTAGTAAGCATAGTTTGAACGAAACGCGCGCGACGGAGCCCTGGAAACCGCATACATATTCTCCTGAGGTGATAACAGAGAAGTGAAAATGGGGCAGATGGGAAGTGAAAAATCTCTGACGAATTTCCGACACTTTGAGATTTTGACTAAAGCCCCGGCACCTCAAACGCATCTCACGTGCCGATATGACACGAAATCTCGAACTGACCGAAAAGTCATTTCAAACCCAACGAATCTGTGGGCGAAATTGAGTGCGCGAAAATCGAACCATCGTTCGGTGGGCGTTGCGGCCAACTGATACAGGTTGCGGTGTGCCGTAATTCGCTGCGGTGACTAGCGCAGAATGCCGCAGGTGCGTTCGTAACGTCTGACTGGTCTGCGGGATACGCCTCAGGGTTTCCGAAGAAGCGGCCGATGTCCATTACGGAAGACTGGGACTGGCGGGCTGGCTGAGGGGGTGTGGGGTCCTGGTTAGAGGCGCCCTGCCAGCGTCTGCGAACATGCGTGTGTGATTTCGCAACCGGGCAAACAGACGCGAGACTGCCGTTTGGCGATGCCGGCTCCAGCCGGACGGTATCGGGAAAACTCGCGTGCCAATTCAAGGAGCAAGCGGTTGGCACCAGGCCCGGAAAGCCAAAAGCCTGAAGGAAAACCAGCCTCTTGGCCGGTCTTCGCTTCAGGCTTTGAATGTTCGTAGTTCTGCCTGGCTGAGTTCTTACAGCTCGGGAGGCACGATCAGAGGCTTAGGCTCGACGTCCGTTTCTGCTTCAGCCGGGGCCGCTTTGCCAGTGACTGTTTCGACTTCTTCCGTCACCTCTTCTTTGGACGGAGTGTCGGTGACCGCTTCATCAGTCGCAGCTTCTGCGGTGTCGTTGGCGGCGACTTCGTCTGTCTCCGCTTTGAACGGGTGCTTAGCTTCCCATTTCTTCCAGAAGGCGGGAGCTCGGGTATTTCGCCAGAGAGCCAATGCGTTTCCGACATGGCTATAGAACGTGTAGTTGCTGAGGATTTCTTTCTTCGTTTTCGAAGTAGTGTTTTTAATAATCCAGTCTGCCGCTTTCAAAATCTGCTCGTGCGGCGGGTGAAGCTCTTTCGGAGCGATGGCCAGCCACTCAAGGTGATGGCCAGTGGCGATGACGTCTTTGTAAGAGTCGTAGTCTTCGGGAGTGTTGAGTGCCGCTTCGCCATCCGGCCAGTTGTATGGCCAGTGACCGTCTTCAAACTGTGTGACGAGCAGGATGTCTCGAACACTTCGCAGATAAGTCATCGCCTCTTCGTGAACTTCGTCGGACAGAATGTCGAATTCATCATCAAGCCGGACGAGCGACATCAGCGAGTAAACTCGATGAGTGCCGCCGCAGACTCCGTAAGTCTTATGACCTCGCATCTGTCGCCGGGCGATCATGTCGAAGTTCAACTTTCGGTGATGACCGTTGACCCATTCTTTTTGTGGAGCAATCCAGAGGCCAAAGCCCATCGCTGACCATTCGGTTTCTCGTTCGTCGAGATCGAAGTCGTAAATCGCCTGCTCGATCATTTGCTTCAGCGTGCCGTTTGGTCGGCCAGGACTTCGCACTGGCTGGTCCAGTGGGACGCCGGCTTCTGAGAGGCAGGCTAGTGTGTGGTCGTGGTGAACAGAGGCTCCTCGGTCGTGCCCCCAACGAACGTAGACGCCGGTTGGGCGGTCTTCGAGTAGCGGTGCGACGTCCGGTCCCCATGAAAGAAGGAAGCGACCGTGGTCGAGCAGCAGGTCTCGCATGTCAGTTCCGGACATGATCGACGGATCCTGAAATTCAGCGTCGACGTGCCAGGTTCGCAGGGCGTGTTCGACGTGATTCGGTCGAAGGTTGTCTGGCGAGAATTGTGGCTGCACCTGAATCAGAACGGCGGCCAGTTCTTCGTCGCTGACGACTTCCGGATCATCGTACAAGGGCTTGATGACTAACGGTTTCTGGCGTTCGATTTTCGGCGGGCTGAATTTGACTTCGCCAGTCACGATTTCAGTGAACTGCTCGGCCTGGTCAGGACTGAGTGCCACCCACCCAGCTCCGAAAGCCGCACAGGTCACAAGCTGGACGGCCAGAAAGCCAGTCAGTTTTGAGCTTTTCTTATTCATAGTGATTGCCCTGCCGATTCAGGAAACCAGGTCGGCGGCCTGGATAGTCGATAACGAAATACGTTGAAAATGTGCGGCGTCTGCAAAAACGTCGTGGCCGCTGCCTACGACTTTGAATCAATCTCGATCGGGTTGACTCGTTCGAAGACGGCTTGCCCGTCCTGGCGAAACAGCAGTTTCCAGTCGTCTTCGTCGTGCAGGCGATGAACCATCGGCTCGCGATATTCTTCATCGATTACCACGGTGTTGATGCCGTAGCGTTTGAGCATGGCCAGCCAGCTACCCTGCATCTGAACAATGCCCATGTAATCGTTCCAGACGTCTTCCGGAACGAGATGGCAGTGCGACGCGACAAAGACTTTCATGTCCTTCGGCCCAGCCCACATCAGGTAGTCGCCCCATTCGTACGTGCAGAAGACAAGGCCGTCCGGCGGATTCTCTTTCAGATATTCTGCGGCAGCGACTGGAGTCAGACGGCTGACCGGTACTCGATCCGTGACTTTCTGCACGTCTTTCCCAGCAGCCAAGGCCAGCGTTGCGGTTCCGATATGCGAAAGCTCGAAGAAGATAAAGACGATGCCCATAACGACGATCGTCCAGAGGCTCGCTCGAACCGGTGGCTCAGGCGAAATTTCGCCGCCCTGCCATTTTCGGAAAGCAGCTCCGGCATGAATCGCTGCGAAGCAGCCAGCCAGCGGACCCCACCAGACCAGCATTCGTGACGTCCACAGAGCGGCTGCTCCGAAGACTGTCAGAGTGAGAACTTCTGCAGTTGAGACTCGACGAGGGCTGACTCGATAGACCATGAACAGGATCAGAGCCGCAGCGGCAGCCGCCTGTCCCTGAGCCAGGCGGATGTGCAGAGACTTCCACTCGACAATCGATTGCAGATTCGGATTGCTTCCGAAGCTGAGAACTTGTGTGTAGAGGCTCAGTCCGTACGGGTTGAGCAATGCGGCGACTGCTCCAAGTTCCGTCAGCAGAACGAGTCGGCGAAGTTTGTTGTCCCGAAACAGGCTGGCGAGTTTGCCTGTCCGCCGGACAAGGTCGACACCTCGGCCGATGATGAAGCAGCCAAGTAAGCCCAGTCCGACGACGAAAGAACCGTGCATGTTCGCCCAGAGAGCAAACATGGCAGGTACGACGAGCCAGTTTTTGTTCGACCATTCACGTCGAAGCAGGATCGAAAGCAGGACGCTGTAGAAAAGGAATCCGACGATCTGTGGTCGATGGACGATGAGTTGTTGATACTCAACCCACATTGTCAAAGCGAAACCGCCCAGAGCGAACATTGCACTGTGCGTGCAGTTGTAGACTCGGCGAGTGACGGCGGCAAAGGCTGCGGCGACGCAGAAAGCGAACAGGAACGTGATCGCGGCTTTGCCCACGACTTGATACCCGCCGTACGCGATCAACTGGCTGAGCCAGGCTGAGTTCAGAAACGGGACACCGTGCGAAAGCGGCATCAGCGGTTCTGTTGTCGGCAGCGTTCCAGTTTCCCAGAGCAGCCGACCGTAGCTGAGGTGTCCCCAGACGTCGGTGTGAGCGATCGGTCGCAGACGATCGAAGAAGAAGTATGTCATGCCGATCAGGAACGCGAACCCGGCGCTGATGGCCGGCATGCGGAACCAGTCCGGAAGTTTGTCTTCCAGCATATTCACATCGGCAACCGACGGATCGTAATCCGGGTCGGGAGTTTCAGCGTCGTTTACTTCGGTCTCAGTCACGGAAGTTGACATGGAATGACCGTCTCCTGAAGAGCAGAGGCAGGCGGAACTGGCCCGGACAGCCTGGGTGAGATTGGTTGAAACAGCCGACGCGAGCACCCGAAGACAGGCTTCGAAACTCACTCTTCGACCGGATCACGGAGGTATTCATCCAATTGTGCAGGCGCCTAAGGTTGTGTCAAAGTTTAGGTTGCACAGCGGTCCGGAAAGTCGGGCGTTTTGTGTTGCTCGGTCCGGTTGCGCCGCCAGAATCGTTTTTTGCGATTACATCGGTTCGAGGCGTTTCAGTGACGCCGACGAGTTTCGACTGGCTGAGATGTAACGCTCCGCGGTTAGTTCATTAGTCTAAAAGATTAGGAACAGACGTTGATCCGTCGGCGACGCAAGAAGGGCAGAAAATGAAGTATCGAATCATTCTGGGACTGATTGTGTTGCTGCTTGGCGCGTTCGGCTCGGCGGTTCACGCTCAGAGTGACGAACCAGCTTCGGCAGCCGAAGTCCAGACGGCCGTCGAGAAGGGGTTGTTCTTTGTCGAGAAAACAGCGATCGCCTGGTGGAAGAAAGAAAAGTGCGTTTCGTGCCACGACGGACCGATGCTCATGTTTTCTCACAATATCGCCAAGCGGCGGGGATTTCCGATCGACCAGAAGAAACTCGATTTCTGGATGGATGAATGGATCGTGCCCGGCAGTCTGACTCACAAACGGAAGGACGGCCGCAAGGATGCGGGTGGGATGGTCCTTGCTCCGATCACGATGCTTTTTCGGGATCTGGATCGAGACACGGATCCCGCTCGTGTCGAAAACCTCGCGAGAATTATGCAGATTGCCGGCAAGGACTGGCAGAAGGAAGACGGCAGTTGGGAGACGTCGGTCGGGTTCGACTATCGACCGTGGATTGCGTTGGCGCTGGAGTCGTACCAGAAATCTGATATGCCGAAAGACGATCCGATTCACGCCGCGATCGCTGACCGAGGCCGACGAACGGAAGTCTTGTTGCAAAGCATCGAGCGGCCAGTTTCTGAGATTTCTGAGGAGCTCGCCGGCTGGCTGGTTTACGAGCATCGCCGAGGCAACGAGGAGCGGAAGCAGTTGCTTCTCAAAGAACTTCTCAGCCGCCGCCGTGACGACGGCATGTGGGGGATCAAGGTGGAGTCGGAGTATGGGCATTACCTGGTAACAGGTTCGGTCCTGTTCGCGTTGACGACGATCGGCATGGACACCAGCGACCCAGTTGTCCGGGAAACTCAGAGAGTTCTGCTGGACGGTCAGCAGGAAGGCGGCCATTGGGAAGAAGGTGGTCGCATCTTCGACGACGGCGCAGACACGTTGAATGATGTCTTCCAGTGCGGAGCCACCGCCGTCGCGTGTGCGGCCCTCAGCCAGACGATCAAGCTTCCAGATGGAGCGAAACGGCTCTTCACTCCCGATCAGAAATTAGCTCAGGCCGTAGACGAAATGGCCGCAGCCGCCGCAAAGGACGACGACGGAAAGGCTGAGAAATCGATGAAGAAGATCGAAATGCCGGAAGAATCGGCCGATGGAGAAGCTTCTGAGGACTAATCGGAATCTCGGCTACCGCTCGGTTCAAGACGCAACGCCAACAGCCTAACATCCGCCGCTTCAACCTCTGACGCGATGACCGGATTGTAAAATGGCTGTGCTGCTGCAGATTCTGGACGCTCATAAGAGCTACGGCGAACAAGTGCTTCTCGACGGAGCCGAAGCGACGCTGATTGAAGACGTGAAAGTCGGATTCATCGGTCGTAACGGAGCTGGCAAGTCGACGCTGCTGAAGATTCTTCTTGATGAGGAAGAACTCGATCGCGGAGAAGTCGTTCGGCATCCGCATTTGCGAGTCGGCTATCTGAGGCAGCACGACCCGTTTGAGCCGGGTGAGTCGGCTCTCGACTTCCTGATTCGCGACAGCGGTCAGCCGGACTGGAAGTGCGGCGAAGTCGCGGGCGAGTTCGAACTCAAAGGTGCCTACCTCGAAGGTCCGGTCAAAGAACTCTCCGGCGGTTGGCAGACGCGAGTCAAACTGGCGGCACTGCTTCTTCACGAGCCGAACCTGCTTCTGCTCGATGAACCGACAAACTTCCTCGACCTGCGAACTCAGATTCTGCTCGAACACTTCCTGCGTAACTACCGCGAAGCTTGCCTGATCGTGTCGCATGATCGAGCTTTCTTGACCGCGACGTGCAGCCACACGCTCGACCTGGATCGAGGCATCCTGACGTTGTACCGGGGCAAGGTGGGTGAGTATCTCGAAAAGGTCGCCGAAGAGCGGGACCGCGTTGAACGCGCGAACGCCGGCATCGTTGCCAAGCAGAAGCAGCTTCAGAGGTTCATCGATAAGAACCGAGCTAACGCCAACACCGCATCGCAGGCACGTTCCAAAGCGAAGCAGCTTGAGCGGTTGCAGACATCGGAAATCGAAGCCGACGAACCCAATGCATTTATTCGAACGCCAGTCGTCGAGCCTCGACGTGGGCCGGCAGTCCGTTGCCAGAATCTTTCGATTGGCTATCCGGACCACACCGTCGCAACCGGCATCGACGTTGAGATCGAGCACGGCGAGCGAGCGGCCATCGTCGGTGACAACGGCCAGGGCAAGACGACGTTCCTGCGAACTATCGTCAATTCACTCGACCCGGTTTCTGGAAAAGTGAAGTGGGGCTACGGCTGCGACATCGGTACCTACGCCCAGCACGTTTACACGACGCTTCCGCCGAACGAAACGGTGCAGGGCTACCTTGACTACCACGCGCTGCCTGGTACGTCGATGCAATCGATTCTGAAGGTCGCCGGCGCGATGTTGTTCAAAGGCGCCGCGGTTAAGAAGAAGATCTCCGTGCTTTCGGGGGGCGAGCGTGCTCGACTCTGCATGGCCGGACTTTTGCTCAATGAACACAACATTCTGATCCTCGACGAACCTGGCAACCATCTGGACGTCGACACGATCGAAGCGCTCGCCACGGCGCTGCTCGATTACAAAGGGACAGTCATCTTCACGAGCCACGATCGGCACTTCATGAGCCGCATCGCGACCAGCGTGATCGAAGTCCGCGACGGCAAAGTGACGAACTACGGCGGCGATTACGAAGCTTACCTTTACGCCGTCAACCGCGAGATCGACGAGGGAGAACGTGCCCGCAATGCATCATCAAAAGGTGCCAAGGGCAAACCCATGAAAACGGCAGACAGGCCAGTAATCCGGGATGAACGCAAGGTACGCAAAGAGCTGTCGAAGAACGAAAAACTGATCGCCCGGCTCGACAAAGAAAAGAACGAGTTCAACGCTCAGCTCCTCAACGAGACTGATCCTGACGAAGCTATGCGGCTCCACAACGAAGTGACTCGTCTCACCGAAGAACTCATCGCGGCCGAAGAACGCTGGTGTGAACTTCAGGAAGAGCTTGAATCAGTGTCGTGATCTGTGAAGCAGACCACGGAGCAGCCTTGTTCATTGAGCAATGATTCCGTCCAGTCAGTGGTCAAGCCGTTGCAGGAACGGCTACGCTGTTGGCATGTTGACTCCTGCCGGAGTCGAACTTCCGTTCACAGATTGGAGATTACCATGAACAGGCTTCTGGTATCGTCTCTCGCTTTAGCCATTGCTGCGACTACCGCAGTTGGCTTCGCGGCAGACGATGTAAAATCCGGGCTGCAACTTGGCGAGCACGCCGGGTTCTTCCTGGTCAAAGACGTGACTGGTCCGAACAAGGACAAGTCACTTTGCTACCGCTGACGCTACGGTAAACGTCCCGTCGCCGCGATTTTCACGCGAACGATTTCGGACGACCTGACCGGTCTGGTCAGGAAGCTTGATGAAGCTGTTGCGAAGAACAAAGACAAGGATATGAAGTCTTTCGTCGTTCTGTTGACGAATGACCCGGATGCTGATGAGCCGAAACTTGAAGCTCTTGCGAAGAAGCACAACATCAAGGCGGTTCCGCTGACGATGTTTGATGGAGTTGCCGGTCCTGCGAAATATAAAATTTCAAAGGATGCAGAGACGACCGTTCTGCTCTGGAAGGGCTTATCTGTTAAGGCGAACCACGCCTTTGCGAAAGGTAAGTTCAAGAAGGAAAGCACGGTTGCTGTTCTGAAGGATCTCGACAAAATCCTCAAATAGACGACGAACGTTTGTCAAACGGCATTGCATTGACGACTCCGGCAGAACGTCGTAGCTGAAAGAGTTAAAGCCCGGCCTCATAACGAGGCCGGGCTTTTTTTGTGAACGTTCTTGCGACTGTTAATCTTCGAGCAGAAGCGTCTATGCGACAACTTCGAACATCTCGCCCGAGCTGTCTACGAATGATTCGACTGGCACGTCCAGCCGGTCGAGTACGGTGACGAAGAGGTTTGACAGAGGTGTCTTGTCGTCGAATTTCAGGAACTGGTTGTGCTGCAGGCCGAGGCCGTTTCCACCCGCAAACAGAAGCGGGTAATTCGAGTTGTTGTGAGTTGTGCTGTTGCTGCTTCCGTAAAAGGCCATCGTGTTGTCGAGCAGCGTGCCTTCCCCTTCGGGAGCTGACTGCAGCCGCTTCAGGAAGTCGGCGAACAATCCGGCCATGAACTGATCCCACTTGCCGAGGTCTTCGGCGCCTTCGGGTTTGTTCCAGCCGTGAGCCAGCTTGTGCAGCGTTCCGTTGAAACCAAGCAGCTGCGGAAACTTCATGCCCTTCGTGGTGAAGTCACCCATGCTCGCGATCTGGTACGTCGCCAGTCGCGTCGAGTCCGTTCTGAAGGCCAGGTAAATCAGGTCGTACATCGTGCGGATGTATTCGTTGGGGGCTTCATCGTCGGATTCCAGATGAAGCAGTGCGCGGTCCTCGTCAGTCAGTTCTGGGCGAAGAATTGTCAGCCATGCTTGAGACCGCTTAACTCGTTCTTCGATCTGCCGAACCGACGACAGATACTCGTCCATTTTCTGTTTGTCCTGATTTCCCAATTGCCGACGCAGCGAACGTGAATGATCGAGGACTTGATCCAGCATGCTTCCGGCACTGAGTAACCGCCGACGTTGCTGCTTGACTCCGGCGTCGCCAGTTCCAAACAGTCGATCGAAAATTGTTTGCGGTTGGTTGATCGCCGGGATGGGATTCCCATTCTGGTTGAACGAAAGAGTGCTCGTCCTGGTCGGCTCGCCCACGCCGCCATCCGTTGACATGACGAGCGATGAAAAGCGTGTTTGCTTGCCAATCGTTGCTGCCGCCACCTGGTCAACCGACACGCCGTTCTTGAAGTAGCGTCCGCGGAGTTCGCTGGCGGTCAGAAAAATGTCGCCTGTGTCATGACCGCCCATGCCACGACCATTGGGGTGTGAGAGCCCGCCGAGGACAGAAACAGAATCACGCACTGGCTCAAGTGGCTTAAGACTTTCGGTGAATTCGAAGTCGCGACCTTCACCTTTCGGGAACCATCGCCACTGTGCCTTGTCGTCGTCTTCCTTCGGTAAGCCCACGCCGAAAGGGAAGTAGAATGCGCAAAAACGCTTTGGCACAGACGCTTGTTTCGCCTTCTGATCTTCGGCCATGCAGTCGAGCCACGGCAGCCCCAGAGCGACACCGGCACCTTTGAGAAACATTCGTCGGTCGAGATGCCAGGACTTCATCGCAGGTCTCCAGATGCGGCGTTTTATGTTGCCGGCCAGAATTCTCACTTCGTCAAAAACGGATCGCTCTTAACTATCTCGTGGATCAAATCTCTTAACTTGAGATCATTCTGCACAAAATTGTCGGTCAGTGCAGCAATATCGGGCTCGTCGCTCAAATCCAGAGACCTTCCCAGCGACCAGGTGAGCAGCTTTGTCACGATCGTCCTCGCGAATTCGTCTCCGCGTTTTTCCAGCAGATACCGTTTCAGTTGTTCCGGGCTTTCAATTTTCGAACCGTCTGGCAGCTCCGTCAGATGATCAACTGGCAGTGTTGAAAACGACTTCTTCCCTTTGTCTGCTCGACGGATCTCTTCCCGCCACCGCCCGACAGCATCGAAGTTTTCCAGAGCGATCCCCCACGGATCGATGTCTCGGTGACAGCTCGCGCAGGCAGGGTCTTCCACGTGAATCTCCAACTGCTTGCGGATCGACAGTTTCGCGAAGTCGGCATTGTCGGATGCCAGTTCGGGAACGTTCGGCGGAGGCGGAGCGGGAGGATCATCAAGCAATCGACGACGTAACCAAACGGCTCGTTTGATCGGATGCGAATCTTCGCCGGTCGAATTGGCCAGAAGAATACTGCCTTGAGTCAGCAGTCCGCCGCGACGACTTTCTGCCGGCAACGCGACCTCGCGGAAGTTGTAGCCGAGGACGTTTTCGATTCCGTAGTGCCGAGCGAGCGGCTCGTTCAGTATCGCAAATTCGGACTCGACAAAATTGCGAGCGCTGCGGTTCTTTCGGAGCAGCGTCATGACAAAGTGCAGCGTCTCGTTCCGCAGATGCGGCTTCAATTCGTCGTCGAAATCCGGATAGTAATGCTGGCTGATCGCGACGCGGTCCATGCCGCCGAGATTGAGCCATTGATCGGCGAACTGATCAACGAACTGCCACGCCTGGTCGTCGTCGATCATTCGATTGACCTGGGCAGCAAGCACTTCTGGCTTCATCAAGTCACCAGTTTTCGCAAGTTCGAATAACTGGTCGTCCGGCATCGTACTCCACAGAAAGTACGACAGCCGAGCCGCCAGTTCCCAGCTCGTCAGTTTTCGTTTCTCCTTACCGGCTGGTTCGGCCAGGTAGAGAAAGTCCGGGCTGATCAGGACAAGGGCGAGTGTTTCTCGCATCGCTTCTTCGAAGACGGGAAAGTCATCTCGCAGAGAATCAAAGAACTTAGCAAAGCCTGCGATTTCTGAGTTCGCAGGCGGTCGCCGCCAGGCTCGACGAATGAAGCGACGCAGCACTTCGCGAACGTATTCTGCTTCGTTGGTTTCTCGCAGCTCGGAGTCAAAGAGAATTCGGCGATGATGTGCCGGCGGCCAGCTTTCAAATACTGGCCCGTCGAACGTCACCGAGTCGACAAACAGCTTTGGAAAGTCGGGCTCTTCGGGATCGACGCTGATGTCTTTCCCTTTGTCATTTTTCTTCTTCACCTTGGGCGGTGCCGGGGTGCCGTCGTCGTAAACGTTTTTGATGTGGATGACCAGGCCGGGATATTTGCTTTGCCCTCGAACTGGCAGTGGAAAGTTTTCGATACGGCCGCGAATTTCGAACAGCTCTGACTCGGACGATTTGACGTCTGCTTCGAGAGCCGTAGTCAGGATGACCTTCGTGTCCGGACGGTAGCCGATCGAAACTCTCATTCGGGGGAAACCGAATCCGTCCTTCCGCTCAGCGTGTGCCCGAACGCGGACCAGAAAATCGCCGGTCTCCGGATAGTCCGGTTCCATGCGGGCGAGAAAAATGCTGACTCGATCAAGCCGGTTGTCAGAGATCGTCGGGTTCCGAAGCCACTTCTTGTGATTGCTCTTGTCGAATTCGTGATGAAAGACTTCGGGTTCGGGTGTCGTCACGATGACCCGGTCCAAAGCTTTGCGAGCGGCTTCGAGGTAATACTCAAGCTGCAGCGCGGTCATGCGAAGGGACAGTCCGTTATTGCGGAAGCCGTCGGGTGAGAGTCCTTCCGGTGGAAGATCGCGTACGTAATCCATCTCGAAGTCGAGCAGGTCCCGCATCGTATTTTGATACTCGGTTCGGTTGAGCCGTCGCATGACGTTCAGTCCGCCGGTCATGCGGCGAGCTTTGACGGCATCGTCAATCGCCGCCCGCATCCAGCCGGTCAAGAGTTTCAATTGCTCAATTGAGGGTTGCGGTTCGTCTTCCGGTGGCATCTCCCCGCGGTTCAACACGTTCAGCGTTTCATGCCAGTCTTCGGCCGCCGCACGATCTTTCACCAGGTCCGTCGAAAGCGTGTCAAACCTCATCCGCCCGTTCTGCTCTTCCGGACCGTGGCAACGAAGGCAGAACTGGTTCAGCATTGGCCGGACGTCTTTCTCAAAGTCGGCGCGTACTCTTTCTTCTGCCAGGCTCGTTGAGAACCCGCAGGCGGCAAAGATAATCGTCGTCGCGAGAAACGTTCTCATGACATTCAGGCAGGATGCGGCGAGGAAGGAGTCGGGGAAGCCGGACCGAGGTGGGAAGCAACACTCAGGCTACCGCAAGTCACGCTGCGAGGAAACACAACCAAGCGGGAGGTCGCCTCACGCTCACTCTGACAATTTCTTAGCTCGGGATCGCCAGCCGAGTTTCTTCTTTGGCGGTGGGTCGGTAGGAGGTTCCTCTGGGGCTTCTGCGGCGGCGGGTTCGCTGACGTCGATCTGCGGGAAATCGAAGGCCGGTACCGAGTCCTCTTCTTCTACTTCGTCTTCCTCATCGTCGTATTCAGATTCAGGTGGCATGAAGAATTGGGGCATCGCTTCTTCGCTGGCCGGCTCTGGCTCGTCCGTTACCTCTTCGTCAAGTTCATCGGCCATCAGCTCGTCGTCTGCCATGAGTTCTTCGTCAGTGGACTCGTCTGAAGCTGATCCGTTCGGGGCTGGTGTAGACTCTTCGGCAACTGGCTCCTCGACGACGGGCGGCGTAACTGGTGGCTCGACTGGCGGAGCAATTTGTTTCGGAGATTGCTCCACTGGAGTCTGCGTTTCAGGAATCGGTGCGGCTGCGGGTTCGGCAGCAGAGGCAGTGTTTGTAGGCGGCTGCTCGGGAACGGCTGAGTCTGGGATGCCGGTTTCGACCATCGAGGACCATTCGGCAATCGCTTCGTCACTCAGGCCCGCCGCTCGTTCGATAGTCATCTCCGCGTCTTTTTCGATCGTCGGCAGACTCGCCTGGACAGTCAGTCGGCCGTCGGATCCATATTTGAACGTGACCTGGACCGGCGTTTTGGCGGGCAGGTTTTCGGGCAGGCCTTTAACTTTGCATTTTCCGATAGCGGTCGCATTGTTACCGCTGTCGTCGCCGCCTTCGATAACGTTGACTTCGACGCTGCGTTGATTGTCTCGGAGCGTCGGAAACGTTTTTCTCGCTTTAATAGGAAGCTGAGTGTTGCGAGGGATCATCGTGCTGCGCCGCTTGCGGCCAGTGTCACGCTCGACGCCAAGGATGCCCAGGTCGTGGGAGCTTACATTCGTCACGGACATTCCGTTAATGCGCTCCGCGCCGGTCTTCATCAATAGGCCCGCGTAGATCGCGGCGCCGTGCGCAACGGACTCGTCGGGTGACAACGAGCGGTCAGCCTGCAGGCCGGTTTCGCGTTCAAGCATTTCGGAAACGGCCGGCATTCGAGTCGAACCGCCAACAAGTAATAGCCGTGTCAGATCTTTGAACTCGATCTTCGCTTCTCGCAGCAGCTTGTTGACCGTCATCAACGTTCGGTCGAGCAGGTCGGCTGTCAGTTCTTCGAATGTTGCTCGGGTGACTTCCTGTTTCAGGCGACGACCTTCGTGGCTGAGGAATACCGTGACGGCCTCGCGCGTCGAGAGTGAGTGTTTCGTCTCCGCCGCCTTCTGCTGCAGCATCTGCATGGCAACTGCATCTGGCAAAAGGTCGACGTCATGTTCGAGCTGAAATGCTTTCGCCAGATGGATGACCAGTCGCGAGTCCCAGTCGACTCCGCCCAGGTAAACGTCTCCTGCGGTCGCGAGTGCCGTGAACTTTGTTCCGTCGATTTCCATCAGGGTGACGTCGAATGTACCGCCGCCGAGATCGTAAATTAGAATTCGTTCCTGCCCGCGGCTTGTGCCATCTTCCGATAGGAATCCCTGTTGAATTCCGAAGCAAATGGCGGCAGCAGTTGGCTCGTTGATAATGTCGAGGACTTCGAGGCCAGCCAGTCGTCCCGCATCCTGAGTTGCTTTGCGGCATGGTTCGTTGAAGAACGCCGGTACGGTGATGACGACTTTCTTGACGGCTCCAAGTTTCAGTTCAGTGTCGTCCTTCAGCTTCTTCAGGATGATCCCCTGCAGAACTTCAGCAGGAAGTTTCTGGTTGCGAATTTCTTTGCTGAACGCAGACTCGCCCATGTCCCGTTTGGCGAATTGTGCCAATCGGTCAGGTTCGAATTCTCCCGCCGCGATGGCTTCCTTGCCGACGATTGCTCCGGACGTGTCGAAATACACGACGCTGGGAGTGGTCAGGTCGCCGTCGGAATTGAGGATCGTCCAGGGACGTCCATCTGAATCTAGATGGGCGACGGCAGAGAACGTCGTTCCAAGGTCGATGCCGACCGGTGGATTATCAGGCATGAGTCTTCATTCGAGAGATGATTTGGCGAAGCGATCCGCTGACGGATGAAATTCGAAGGCGGACGATGCGACGGAGAATTCCGGATCGTCAACCGTACGAAAGTTGAGGGCGGAATCGCAATGGATCAGCGATTGTAAGGCCCGAGGCAAACGATTTGGCAATTGAAAAACGCTCACGGACGAATGCTGATTCCGAAAGTCGACAGCATTGACCGCTCGTTTCCCAGGAACGGGGAAATTGCCAATTGATTGGAAGAAGTTTCGAACATTTCCTGGTAGAGTCGGGTTGAGAGTTCGTTCGGCACTTCAAATTGACTTGGGATTTGGCCTTCATTGAGGCGGGCGCCTTCACAATAGACTTTCGGAGAGCGGCTTGTCTCAGGCGGATGTTGATTCGGTCATCATATCAAACGGTGAGGATTTCTTTGAAATTCCCGCTGAGGATCTCGTTGATGCGCTGAACGATGGCTTCTACCAGCCGCATGATCGCGGCCTGACGATCGTTTCAGACGGCGAAGAAGTTTTCGAAATTCCCGTCGAAGATGTCGCCGAAGCATTGCAGGAAGGCTTTCGGGATCTGATCGCCAATCCGGATGGTTCGTTGCCCGCGCCTCCGCCGGTCGAGACCAGTTCTGCGGACACGAGTTCTCCTGTCAGCACGCCAGTGAAAAACGACCAGGCTGCAGCACCGGCTACGGACTCGACCGTCGTCGAGCCCGAGCATGATGACGGCATCACCGCTTCTGACGGCGGACTCATTGACGCTGTAGCCGCCAAGTCACCGCGTGGCGAGCTAAAGAGCGACGAGTCGGGACCGGATGTGTCGGCACCTGAATCGGTCGTCGACAGCCAGCCCGTAACGGCACCAGTTCACGGTGACATCGGAGACACGTCTAACGAGGACGACGTGGCGGCGATTGCTGACTCTGTTTCAGAGGCGGTCGGTGATCCTGGAGAAGTCTCCGTTGAAGAGCCGGACGATGTTGAAGCCGAACATCGGCGGCAGCTCGAAGAAGAGTTGGCTGCAGCGCAGGGGTTCGACAAGCTGAAGCTGTTTGTTTTGCTCCACGCTCCAACAGGACGCGACGTTGATCGATTCATGCGGTCTTACGGTGCCAGTACATTGCTGCATGTTGTGCTGGTGGCCATCTTGTGGAATATCGTTTACTCGGCTCCTGACAAGTCGGCGATGCACGTCATCTCGTCGGTTCTTGGCGACTCGGACGTTGAAGCTGAAGAAGAAGGTCCACCCGTTGAACTGGAAGTGCCCGACAACGCGACGGAAGCATCGGATGACGTTTCGCAGATGCAGGAGATGATGGCGGTGACTCAGTTGGCGGCCGTCGATCTGTCGCCCGAGTCGCTGAAGATTGATCTGGCCATCGGCGCTGGCGAAGCCGCGGCTGCAGAGGAAGCCAAAGGCGGAGGCATGACGTCGTCTGGATCGGCGACTGCGGGGGCATTGGGGGCTCGATCAAAAGCAGTCAGCATGTTCGGCGGCACTCCTTCTAGTGAAGCGGCCGTCGAAGCGGCTCTGGACTGGCTGGCTCGGCACCAGGCGGAAGACGGCGGATGGGGATTCAATCACTCATTCACTCCGGGATGCACCTGCGCGAATTCTGGAAAGTCCGAAGGTCGTACAGGGGCGACCGGAGCAGCGTTGCTCACCTACTTCGGTGCCGGCTACACGTTTGCTGATGGGCCGCGAGCTGAAACCATCCGACGCGGGATTCAGTTTCTGCTCAAAAATATCAACGTCAACCAGGCGGGGTATGCGGACCTTAAAGGTGGCGATGTCGGCAACGGCGGAATTTATCAGCACGGTCTGGCGACGGCGGCGCTGTGTGAAGCTCTGGCGATTGATCGCGTTCTGATGAGAATGATTCAGAAGGACAAGAATGTAAGATTCATCGACCCGGACGGGAACGAAATCAAATACAAGGATTTAAAGAATCTTGGTGACGTTCTGCAGAATGCCTGCCAGATGACAGTCAACTATCTGGTGTTTCACCAGGACCCGAAGGGCGGCGGCTGGGGGTATCAGCCGAAATCGGCCGGCGACACATCGATCCTTGGTTGGCAGGTGATGGCTCTGATCAGCGGTCGCTCTGAAAGAGTCGAGACGCCTTCGGCCACCTGGAACGGGATCAACAGTTACCTTAACGCCGTTTCGTCGCCTTCGGGATATTCCTATCGGACTGGGCAGGCTCCAAAGAAGTCGACAACCGCGATCGGCGTCCTTTGCCGGATGTATACCGGAGCGACTCGATCCAGCAAGCAGCTCAGGGACAGCGTGAAGTATCTCAGCACGCAAGGGCCCAGTCGCGGCGAAATGTATTACAACTATTATGCTACACAGGCAATGTTCGCGTGGGGCGATGAAAAGAGCGAAGGCGGACAGAAACTCTGGACGCAATGGAACGACAAAGCTCGCGACATGCTGGTCGCTTTGCAGGGCAAGACCGGCCACGAGAAAGGCAGTTGGATCAGCACCGGGCACGCAGAAGGCGGACGACATTTCGCCACCTGCCTGGCGGCGATGACGTTGGAAATTTACTACCGCAAGCTGCCGGTTTATCAACGATTGTCGCTCGAGCCGATCAAGTTGAAGTAGATGTGCAGGCGGCGGGAAGCGAACGGTGGAACTAAAACTGCCTGTTTCGCGGATGCGGCTTGAATTCGTGAGTCTTCAGATTCAAACTGCCTGCTTCAATTCTTGATTGAGTATTCCCCAGCAATCTGTATCCACACGGTTCAGTGACCAGCGATGAGCGACTCGTTCGATCCTTACTACATCTGGCTGGGCATTCCTCCCAAAGATCAGCCGGCAAATCACTATCGGCTGCTGGGTTTACAGGACCTGGAAGAGAATGCCGACGTGATCGATGCTGCCGCAAACCGGCAGACGACATACCTGCATGAGATGGCTGCAGGGCCGAACCGTAAGGAGTCGCAAGAACTCCTGAACGAGATCGCCGCAGCACGTCGCTGTCTGTTGAATCCTGAATCCAAAAAAACTTACGACGAAACGATCCGGACCAAACAGGCTGCCGCGGAAGCGTCGCAAACTGCAGCCGTTCCAGTTGCGAAAGCAGTGGTGCCAGCTACTCCGGTGCCGGCAGCTCCGGTCATTGGAGCTCCAGTGCCGGCAGGTCCAGTGATCGACACCGGCGAGAATCTGGTTGATGAAGTTCCTTCGTTCGACTTCACCACACCGAGTCCTGTTGAACCTGCAGTTGCGATTGACGTCGGGCAAAGTGCTCCGGTTACTGAGCCGAACAAAATTCCTGCTGACGCTCCAGCCAGCGCCGCTGTTACTGGAGCGGACGATTCTGGCGGCGGTGCAGGGGCGGCTGGCAAGAAAGCCGGCTCGAAGCAACTGGTAATCGCAGGATGCTCGGTTGCCGTAGTCGCGGTTGCCGCCTTTGCCTTTTCAGGTGGGGGAGAGCCTGAGCAAAAGTCACAATCGACCGGAACGTCGACAAAGTTGGACGGCAGCGGCACTGCCACGACGACGACAGCGGAAGTTGCCGCGGACAATTCTGAAGAGCCAACAGGTTCTGAAGAGGAAACCCCAAAGAAAAAGTCGAAGCCGTCGCTGTTTGATCAGGCAGCGGAGCCGGATTCTATTTTCACGTTGCCATCAAGCTTTGGTAGCAAAGAGAAAAAGAAGAAATAACGCGGCTTAGTCGTTTTCTGATGTGCCAGCCGCTGTCTTTCGGCGGTCCGGATTGAAATGCCAGAAGCGGACGTGGCCGATGGCCAGCAACGCGAAGATCGACAGCCCGCTGATCCACAGGCCGTTGCGAACACTCGCCGGGGAGTAGGTCCATTCGATCGTGTGCTCTCCTACTGGGATGTCGACCGCTCGGAACATCCCTTCGAAACGGTATCCCTCTGCAGGTTTGCCATCGACAGTCGCTGTCCAGCCGGGGAAGTAGAGATCGGTCATGACGACCGTTGCCGGGTTCGCAGTCTCGGCCACGATGGTTGCAGCGTTGGCCTCTTGTGAAGTCAGTTCGATCGTCTGGTCTGGCGACGGATTCTCAAAGGCGACGCGGCCGCGTGAATTCAAAATCTCGGTCAGGTAAATCGGCTCGTTGAAGCCGCGAGCCCACGATGGATTCAGGAACGGATCGGGTTGTTGCCAGACAAGCCGAGTGCCCTTTACATCGCCGCGAGGGAAGCTGCCGACGACGTGTGGATTCTCAAACGAAACAACGTGAGTGATTCCCGCAGCTCGGCACCAGTCGATGAACCGCGGCGTCAGACCTTCGAATGGCGGCGCTTTGAGTTCTTCGTCGTAGTACTCGGCCGGGCCGATGCCCAGGTACTCTGGCACGGACGCGTGGCCGAGAAGATTCAGTAGATTCGGCCCCGGTCCGTAAAGCCGCGGCGTGCCTGGGTACTCGTTTAGAATTCTTCTTACAGGACTAGCATCTGCATTTGGCATCGGAGAATTGTCAAGTAGAGCGACGACAGAAACGACACGCGAGACGTACCACAGATCGGCTGCCGTTAGAACGAAAATTACACTGCAAACAATGAGCTGCTTTGATCGGGATCGGTTCTTGAGGACCGCACCGGCGGCTTTGCCGACGATCAGGCCGACACCGAGTGCCGCGAGAATTCCCCATCGCGCGGGGCCTCGAAAGAAACCAAAGCCGGGGAGATGCTGAGCGATCGGAACAAGTAACCCCGTCGCGTAAATAACTCCCACGATGCTGAGTAAGAGCCACGTCGCCGTGAAGCGGTTGAGTATCGAACCTCGATGCCGGGCGGAAAACAGAGCACCAGCAAGAACGAACAGCGGCACGAGCCCGAAGTAAAGATGTGCCTCGGTGTGGTTGGTGGCGGCTGGGCTCGACATGAATGTCAACTGGCTGAGAGCCTGGTTCAGGTTGATGTCGGGCGAGTACCAGAACCACCACGACGCGACGATCTGCGACAGATAAAGCGGCGGGGTGTGTCCGTAGGCTGGATCGAAATCGGGCCCTTCCGAAACGTTCTGTCGTTGGCTGAGCTGTTTCAATTCCCACGTCGGAGCCAGTTGGGCCGCAGCGATTCCGAACCCGATTGCGATGAAGCCGAGAACCAGGCCGGCAAACTTCAGACGGCTGGCGGCGATGCTTCCCGAAAGACTTTCTCGCATGAACCAAAGGCGCAGGCCGAGAAACAGCACGAGCAACACCAGCGAGATAAACGCCAGATTGAAGTGGCCAGCCAGAAGCTGCATTCCGATCGTGACACTCAGGCCGCAGA
This sequence comes from uncultured Planctomycetaceae bacterium, assembly GCA_943787265.1. Lineage (GTDB taxonomy): Bacteria > Planctomycetota > Planctomycetia > Planctomycetales > Planctomycetaceae > JABMPE01. The sequence continues at coordinate 220,784 of CALSLT010000009.1, forward strand.
GGTATCGCCAGTGGCTTGTTTTGAGAAATCGTTCGAGCCACCACAGCGAAAGTGGCAGCCAGGTTCCTCCAATGATCGCCCACTCAAGGCACATCCTCGGCGGGAACCATCCATAAACGTAGATCAGTGATGCAAGAGTCGCTCCGAACGGTTTGAGGCCCAACTCTCTCGCCAGCAACCAGGTGAACACGAACGCCAGGATGTAATGCAGAATCTGGACCGCGTTGTAGCCCTCGTTCACGTCCAGCACTGGGTAGATCAATAAGTGCGGCGGGTAGAAGGCTCCGGTTTGGCTTTCTGCGACCAGCGGGTAACCAAAGCCGCTGCGATTATTCCAAAGCGGAAACTCACCATCGTGCAGTCGTTCGGCGAAGAATTGCTTCTGCGGGAAGAAGTAGGTGTAAGTGTCTCCGCCAATTAAGCCTCCGCCCGTCCAGAGCGGTTGCCAGAAGACGATCGTTAGGCCGACTGCGAGCGCGATGACGGCCAGCGTTTCGCGCCATGTGATGCCCGGCTCGGACTTTGTCGAGGAAGATGGTTTCGTCTCTGAAGTCACGCGGTCGATCGTTTCTGTAGGACTGTGGTAAATCTCTGGAACACTTATAGACGCTAATCTTCACTTATTCATTCTGTGGCGGCTGACGCCTGATTTTAGCTTTGATTAGTGATTGTCAGTGTTCTCAATTCTGTTTTCGTGTCGACCGAGCTTCGCATCCTGAAAACGCCGAGTCGCGTGTCGTAGCTCTAGTTTGCAGACGATTGTTGGTTCAAACGATGGCGGAAACGACATGATCGTTACATTGTGTCAGATCGGCAACGACGCATCTGATTCCTGTCTGTGAAAGTCGTGATTCCCACGCGTGAACGTCTGCAGGCAAGCGAGTAGACTGCCCCGAACCAATGTCCGTTGCCGAGTCGTCTGGTTTCACAGAGGCTCGGATCATGACCAAAGGTGGGAAGTATATCGTGGATGATCAACGCAGCGTGCTCATCGTCGAAGACGAAGAGATTATCCGGAAGTCGCTGAAAGAAGTGCTCAGCGGCGAGGGCTACGAAGTGGGCGAGGCTTCTTGTGTTGCCGACGCTTTGAAACTGGCTCGCGAGCGGGATTTCGACGTCGCCTTCTGCGATGTCCAACTGCCCGACGGGGACGGCATCGCACTGTTGAAGCGGCTGCACCAGCTCAACGCTCACACGTGCATTCTCATTATCACCGCTTACGCAACGGTCGAAAACGCGGTGGATGCCTTCAAAGCCGGAGCGTTCGACTACCTCGTCAAGCCAGTCATCTTTGAAGACCTGCTGAATAAACTGGATCGGCTCTACGAGTTCCGAAATCTGTACTTTGAGAATCAGTCACTACGCCGCGAACTGTCGCGGCAGGGAAACCTCGACGAGATTGTCGGGTCGAGCGAAGCCATCCAGGCCGTGCAGGATCACATCCGAAAAGTCGCCGTCACCAACGCCAACGTTCTGCTGGTTGGCGAAACCGGCACGGGCAAAGAACTTTTCGCACGAGCCGTTCACGCTGCTGGACCTAATGGCGATAAAAGTTTTCTGGCGGTCAATTGCGGAACCCGGCCGGTCGAGCTGCTTGAAGGTCAGCTGTTTGGCCTTCGAACCTCAGTTCCCGGCGGTGGCCAGACCGTTGAAGAAGGGCTGCTTGTTCACGCTGGAGAGGGCACCGTCTTTCTCGACGAGATCGGCGACTTACCGCTGAGCACTCAGGCCAAGCTGCTTCGCGCGATCGAGTACCAGGAAGTGCTTCCGGCGGGCGGCTCAGAACCTCAACAGGTCAGTGCTCGAATTGTGGCATCGACGACTCGCGAACTGGCTCGCGAAGTCGCGCAGGACAATTTCCACGAGGATCTGTTTTATCGGCTCGATGGTGTGAAGATTCCGATTCCACCGCTGCGAGATCGCATCGATGATGTCCCGGAGCTGGTCGACTTCTTCACGGCGAAATATTCCAAGCAGATGAAGAAGCGAGTCGCCGGGACAAGCAGCGAAACGATTCGCCTGCTCATGTCTGCCGAGTGGAAAGGCAACGTCCGGCAACTCGACAACGCCATCGAACGAGCGGTGATGATGTGCGAAGACAGCACGATCGAACCCGGCGATCTGCCTCCCGATCTGCTGGGTCTCGGCCAGCCACTGCCCGACACTGAGGATCTTCGCAGCGCGTTGAAACATTACGAGCGGCTGCACATCACTCGAGTCCTCCGTCAGTGGCCGGACAAACGCGAAGCGGCGAAGCGATTACGGCTTGGGCTTTCGAGCCTCTACCGCAAGATCGAAGAACTGGGCATCGATGTCTGAGCGGCCGACCGATGCTGTCCACCCGGCAGCGTTGCCGCCTGACGTGTTGCACGCTCGGTGCCAGGAGACTCGAACTCGGCGATCCGGACCAGGCGGGCAGCATCGCAACAAGGTCGAAACCGCGATCGTTCTGCTCGACTCGGAAACCGGAGTCTCAGCTGAAGCCTCAGAACGCCGCAGCCAGAATGACAACCGACGCGTTGCGATCTTTAGACTGAGGCTCAATCTCGCACTTGAATTCCGCACCAAAATCTCGGAATCCGACACGCCCAGCGAACTCTGGAAAACCCGTTGCCGCAACGGTCGAATCAGCATCAACCCGTCGCACGAAGATTTTCCGGCGTTGCTGGCCGAAGCCCTCGACCGGATCGTCGCCTGCGAATGGGAAGTCAGCGCCGCCGCCGAGAAGCTTCAGGCAACGACCTCGCAACTCATCAAGCTGCTCAAGCACGAGCCTCGCGCGATGACACTCGTCAACCGAGACCGACAGCGACGAAACCTGCGGCCTTACAAATAGTACCAAGCCTCAGTCACCTCTGAGCTACCGTGGTGATCACTAATAATCAACGTGAACCAACAGCATTCGGTTGTCGGCCAAGATTTGTTCAAGAGCCGGAATGACACGCTCGGTGTAGTCGGACTGGGTCTCTTCATCTTCCGCCATAATGAAGTTCTTTGCATCGCGGAACTCCTGCAGCATTTGCTGAACTTCCACTGGATCGTGCAGGCTATGCATGAACTTGTCTGACGTTCTTCTGTAGCCCGGTTCAGGAACAAAGCGATAGGGGCGCGTTCCAAACGTTGAGACAGCCTTTTCGTTGATTGTACCTGGCTTGACTAAATTGAAGATGCAGGCGTTTTCAATGACCGGCCAGTAGATAGAGTCATCAGCTTCCCCTCGGCCCTTCAATGCATCACTCTCTCGCAGAAATTCTCCCATTCCCGCGGCAAAAAGTTCCTGGCCGAATTCGGAGAGCTCGCTGTACCAATCCGGTTCTGCGAGGTGTTTGATCAGCACATCGACTAATTCCGGTTCTCCTACGGGCCAGTCTGCAGTGATTCCTTCTTCCTCGTCAAACTCATCACACGCTTCAGCGAATTCAGTTACGAGCGTTCGATCACCGTTCATGAAGCGCTGAAATTGATCCCAATCGATCGAATGAATGTAGTAGCCCGCCATTGTTTCCTCCGACAACACATATAAAAGACACATCGCTTGTATTGGATGGTACTCGGCAGCGATTTTCGCGATGTAGTTCAGGATGCGAATCCGAGTGTCAATAGCACTGCCATTCACAGGCCCATTCGTTCTCGTGGCTGGTTTCCGTACCGCGGCCGAAGTAGCCGACACCATTGTCGCCCCAACTCCAGTTTCCTTTTTCAGTTGAGTCGATTTGAAAAACGAACTCCGGCGCCGCCGGATGTTTATTCCATGGTGCCCAGAAAATCTCGGACTGGATCAGCGTCGGCCAGCCTCCAAGTTTAAACCCTTCGACATTCTTGAACTGTTCGTGATAGTTGTCAGAGACGTCATCATCCACTTCCACATCGACATCTTCCCAGCAAGGAAAATCCTCGTCGACAAGTTGAGGACGCATAGGAAACTGTTTGATGGTACTTCCGGTTTCCGTTGGCTGAAGGGCGACCAGTTCATCGAGCGACGAGTAGGCGCGGAGGCACCAGTTGTGTCCATTCGGGTCACAATCTGGAAAGTCATCGGCCCCAATGAAGACAGTAATAAAGTCGATGTCGTCGAGCCGGGGCGGGCGAAATGGCAATTCCGTCAGATTGATCTGGCAGAGCGCATGCATCGGTGTCCCATCCGTGTCAGGCCAGACTTCTCCTTCACGAGCCAGGTTAACACGCCCAAACCAACTTGCGTCCGAACTGTCTGGTGGCCGAAAACCGCCGATTTCGAACGTGATCGCACGACGTCGGAGTTGCGCCTTTGCGTTTTCGAGGTCCATCGTGATTCTCACTTGGCGGTGTGAGGCTGTCCTAAGCCCAGGCTCGGCGGAAGAAGTCGAGGAAATTGCGGTGCATGATGCCGGCGACGTCGTCGTCGCTGTAGCCTCGGTCGCCAAGCAGTGTGGCCATTTGCTGGAGGTCGGCGATTGTGGTGAGGTCTCGCGGGCATTGTTCTTTGCCGAAGCCGCCGTCGAGGTCCGTGCCGATGCCGCAGTGCTTCGCGTTGCCGGCCAGTTGGCAGATGTGATCGATGTGGTCGACGATGTCCGCCATGCAGACGGTTTGTGGATCGGTCTTAAAGCGGACCCAGCCGGGTTTGATCATCCAGTTGTCAAAGGCGGCTCCGATGACGGCTCCGCGTTTGATCAGTTCTTTGATCTGGTCGTCGTCGAGTTGCCGATCGCCGGGAACGAGGGCTCGGCAGTTGTGATGGCTGGCCAGGACCGGGCCTTCGAAGATGTCGAGAGCTTCCCAGAACGACTGATCGGCCAGGTGAGTCACGTCGAGCAGCATGCCGACTCGATCCATTTCTTTGAGCAGTTCCGCACCGCCGTCTTTCAAGCCGCCTTCGCTGCCGGTTCCCATGCAGTACGGACCGGGGCCGTAGTGAGCGGGGCCAAGGATGCGCAGACCGGCGTTGTACCATTCTTCGATCTGGCTTGGAGCGAGGATCGACGGGCTGCCTTCCATGCTGAGGATAAATCCGACGGGCAGCGTGCTGGCCTCTCCCGACTGATCGGCTTCCCACTGTGCGACGTGGTCTTCCAGTGAGGCCAGATCGGCGATTTCTCGAAGATGTCCGGCGGCGACCATCGCTCGGTAATATGCGAGTTGTCCGTAGCACGCTCCGTACGCCGCTTCGCGAGACTGGTAGTGCGTGAGGGCTCCGTCTTTGCGATGCAGCCTGGGCAGCAATGTTGAGATGGTCATGCCGATGCGGCCGCGCCGCAGCTCGTCCCATGAAACGACGGCGTCGCCGATTGCGGGAACGGTTCGCGAAAACTGGCTTTCAAATTTATTGATTTCAGCCACCGGCAGCGTCAGATCGCGATTCCATTCGACCGCGTTCCAGGCCATGTCCAGGTGAGCGTCGAAAATGAGATTCATAATTCAGTGTCCAATGATTCACGCAGCTCGACAAAAACGATCCGAAACGACATGAACGGATCGAAGTTTGCTGATTCTTGCGAGTCGAGTCGCAATTCGCAACGAGCAATCGCCGTTCGTTGTCCGCCAATCGGCAGGCTGCTACAAAACCGGACCTCGGCCGTTCGGTCAAATATCTGCCAGCCATTTGTCATTAAGAAAACGTTATGAACGATTCAGAACTGCGAAGCTGCGTTGAAGCCGTTGCCGATCCGGAACTCGGAAGGTCTCTGGGCGAACTCGGAATGGTCAAGCAGGCGACCGTGTCGGCTGACGGGGCCGCTGAAGTGGGCATCGAGCTTCCAACTCCCGCTTACCCCGGCCAGGAACGCATCACCGACGCGATCAACTCAGCGATTAGTGCTCAGTCGGGGCCTGCGGCAAATGTGACGTTCAGTTGGGTGGTCAAAGGCAAAGAGACCGGCGGAAAGATTGGCTTGAAGGTCAAGAACGTGATCGCCGTCGGTAGTGGCAAGGGCGGAGTCGGCAAGAGCACTACCGCGACAATGCTGGCTTACGGCCTGAGTTCGTTCGGTGCGAAAGTCGGCCTGATGGACGCCGACGTGTACGGACCGAGCATCCCTCATCTCTGCGGAGCGAGTGGCGAACCACCGGTTGAAGAAGTCATCGGAGCGGACGGCCAGAAAATGCAGCGGATTCAGCCGATCGACAAAGACGGTTTGAAATTGCTGTCGATCGGGTTTCTGGTCAAAGAAGATCAGGCCGTCGTCTGGCGAGGCCCGATGCTCCACAAACTGCTGACTCAGTTCCTCGCTCAGACCGAGTGGGGCGAACTCGATTATCTCATCATTGACCTGCCGCCAGGCACTGGCGACGTCTCGCTGACGCTTTCGCAGTTGCTCGGTCTGGCCGGAGCGGTCGTGGTCTGCACACCTCAGAAGGTCGCGCTGCTGGACGCCGTAAAGGCGATCAGCATGTTCGGCCAGGTGAAAATTCCGGTACTCGGAATCGTCGAAAACATGTCGGGAGACATCTTTGGCCGAGGTGGCGCGAAGGAGCAGGCTGAAACTTCAGGGGTTCCGTTCCTGGGCGAAGTCCCGATCACCGCGCACATCCGGGAACTCGGCGACGCTGGCCGCATGTCGGAAATCTTCAACGAAGACTGCCCGGTCCGAGACGAACTGCGAGAAGTCTGCCAGAACATCGCAATGGCCATCGCCAAGGAAACAGTCGACGCGCCAGAGTTGCCGACTCTGGAAGTTCTCTAGTCAGAATGATTGGCCATGTCTGAAACGTCTCCCCAGCCAAACGCGGGAAGCGACGAAGAAAAAGAAAAGATTCGTCACACGATCGCCATGCTTGGCCTGACCGGGGCCGCGAATGATGTGAAATGGGGACGGCTGATCGATGCCATGAGAACGCGAGACGATTGGACGCCGTCGTACCGTTTCAATTGTGTCGACAGTGATTATGTCTCGCCGTGGGATGTCGAGTGGTGGTACCACCTTCCCTTTCCAATGGTATCCGTCAGGTGGTTCGACATTGGTTGCTGGCAGGAAGTCGGCCGAGGTCGGCTATTAGAACCTGAGATAATCGACCACTCGGATTGGATACTTCCACTCCTTGATGAAATTGGCTTCTGCTACGACATGGTTGGCGAAATTGTCAGGTTGCACGGTTACCTGCCCAAATCGTTTGACGGTTTGGAAGACCTGATTGAGAACCAGCAATAAGAAACCGTAAGTTCCATGTCTGACACATTGCGAGTTCTTTCTTTCGAGTCGCGGAAGGGCGACGAGATGCGTTCGTTGATTGAACGTAACGGAGCCTCTGCGACGATCGCTCCGGCGATGAAGGAAGTGACGCTCGGAATGACGGAGGAAATTCGGACGTTCTACGAGCGGCTGAGTGAAGGCTCGCTCGATCTGCTGGTTTTTCTGACGGGTGTGGGGACTGAAGCTCTTGCTACGGCTATCGAGACGGAGCATTCTCGTGAGGAACTGCTGGAGCTGATTCAGCAGTGCGGAATTGTGGTTCGAGGCCCGAAGCCATTCGCCGTGCTGCGTAAGTGGAACGTTCGAGTTGATGCGCGGGCCGCCGAGCCGAATACCTGGCACGAGGTCGTTAAGTCTGTGCTGGAAGTCGCCGAGTTCGAGCGGGCGACTGCCGTGACCGACGACCAGGCCAAAGCAAAGCCGCTGAGCAATTGCCGGATCGCTGTGCAGGAGTACGGACAGCCAGCTTCTGAGTTGTACTCGGAACTCGAAACCCTGGGCGCCGAGATTCTTCCGGTGCCGATCTACAAATGGGCGTTGCCTGACGACACATCGCAGGTTGAATCTGCGATCGAAGCGACTATTCGAGGCGAGTTCGACGTCGTCCTCTTCACGACCGCTCAGCACATGGTGCACGTTCTGCAAATCGCCGATCGGATGGGGCGGAAGGACGAATGGCTGGCAGCGGCTCGGAAGTGTGTCGTGGCGTCGATCGGCCCGACGGCCAGTGAGCGGATCGTTGAATGTGGTCTGCCGGTCGATTTCCAGCCAGAGCGTCCGCACATGGGACACCTTGTCCGAGAGGCTCTGCAGGCAGCTCCGGATTTGCTGGAAAGTTGCCGTGCGCGATAACTCGCCTGATCGACCGCCCGGCGCTACAATCCGGCTCTCTCCTGAACAGCCCCTGAATATCCAGCCCCGCGGTTGCAATCCGCGAAGTGAGAATCCATGACGACCACCGCCGAGCAAACTCAACGCCGAAGTATCGAGTTCGCGACTCTGGACGAAGTCCGGGCTGACATCGAAGCGCTCGCCGCCGGCTCGTACGTCACCGTTGGGAAATGGAGTTTCGCGCAGATTCTGGATCACCTGGCCAGCTCGCTGAATTGCTCGCTTGACGGGTTTCCGTTTAAGGCTTCCTTCTTCGTGCGGTGGTTCGTCGCGCCGATGATTAAGAACTCGATCCTGACGAGAGAAATGAAGCCGGGATTCAAGCTGCCGAAGAAGTTCTCGTCGTACCTGCCGACGGAAGAGTGCACGATGGACGAAGCTCTTCCGAAAGTTCTGGCAGCAATCAAACGATTCGAGACGGAGCTCCCCCTCGCCGATCACCCGTTCTTCGGCAAGATGGCCAGCGAAGAATGGATGAACCTGCACGTCCGACACGCCGAGCTGCACATGAGCTTTGTCGTTCCGACTGCTTCTGCAGGCGAGCAGAACTGATCTGCCAGTCGTACCTTTCGGGCGCAGACGATGCATTGAGAGGAGCGCGTACCTTCTTCAGCAGATCGACGTTGACTGCAAGCCGGATCAGCCCATGTTGCTGAACTTGTCGTACGCGTACATCCGGACGTTGCTGTTGGGATCGTTGTATAACTTGCGGGCATCGTCGTGCCACGGCTTTGCGGCTGCTTTCCAATCAGACAGCGACAGTATGGCCAGCCGACGGACGTTGGCGACGTCGTCCTGAAAACACCCCACGACGGCCGGCAACAGTTTCTTTCCTGCTGCCTTCCCGAGCTTCCTTTCGCCTGCCACGCAGACGGCGTGCTGACGAATGAGAACATGAGGGGACTGCATTCCGCGAATCGCTTCGTCGACATCGTCGCGGGTGATTTCGATGAAGCTGCTTCCGGGCTTCACGATCTTCGCCGCGATCAATTCGTAATCGGAGCCCTTTTCGAGGAGTGCTTCAAGCGGACGATAGTCGAGGGGCACCGGCGTGTTGCAGTCGCTGGCCCACGCCATCAGCGGGCCTGTAATTCCAGTGATCGCGATCTCTCTGGTCTCCTCAGGCTCGCTTTGTGTCAGCAGCCAATCAGTGTCACCGAGCATACCCAGCGCTCTCGCGCACCATGCGGCATTTTTTGCCGAAGTCGTAACGTCTCGGCGCAAGGCTTTGATCACATTCTGGTCGGCGATTCCGATCCGTCCAAAGAGACGAGCCGCTGTGTTTTTGTCAGCTCCTGTTTTCAACTCGGCAAGCAGAAAGTCGAGGGCGCCGGCTCCCATTGCTGCGACCTCGTCCTCGAATTCCCAGAGGTCTTCACGGAACTTCTCTAATTTGTCTGCCGCTGAAGATGACACGACTTTCGCTCGTTTCGCCTCGGCCTTGTAGTGACTTCCGAAGTGTTGCATGAGCAGTTTTTTCGGAACGCTCTTCGCCAGGACATCCATGCCTTCGCAGTCGAAGGTCGGGTAACAGACAAAGTCGGCCGTCGTGCGCGGATGGTCTTTGAATTCTTTGTAGAGGCGTTTGACGATTCGAATCAACGTGTTGATGAATCGCTTTTCGGTCCGGTACCAGTGGTCCTGAGTGCTGCGATTCGCCTCGGCATGCAACTGGTCAGTGAGCCGTTCAAGTTCGCGAGTTGTGACTTCCAGATCATGCCACTGCCAGTCAGCCGGGTTGTATTTGGTGCTCCCGTCCTTTTTCGACAAGCTCTCCAAACTGTTGACTCCAACAAACGGAAGCGTGATCGCGCCATCCAGCTCAGAGTAGTACTCGTGCAGAGCGATTGCGTAAATCGTCTGGTCGCTGTTCTCTCGGACGACTCCGTTAATCAGCCGTTTCGCCGTTCTGAAATACGCGTCCTCAAGCTGCTGCCAGTTCATAATTCTCTCATTTCCTTTCAGGGCCCTCGCTTGTTGTAAGCGGCGAAGTTTTAGTCGGCAAACCAGCAGAGAATTGCGGCTTGTTGCAAGCTCGGTTGCTGATTTCTGGAGATCTCAGAATTCTTGCAAAAAAGACAGACAAACTCGTGACACTTCTCGATCTGCATGGATAGGATACCGATATAAAGAAAAACGATACAAAGGGATTCGACACTTCCTGCGAGAGTTTCTGCCGATGGACAACGAACTAATCAAAGGGACTCTGTCTCTGATCATCCTCTCCCTGCTCAGTCGCAGGGCGATGTATGGCTACGAGATCGTCGCGACTGTCAAAGAAGAAACGGACGGCGTCCTCGAGTGGAAAGCCGGGTCGCTCTATCCAAGTCTCCACAAGCTGGAGAAGGACGGCATGATCCGTGGGGAGTGGCAGGGAGAGCCGGATACTCGCCAGCGGAAGTACTACCACGTCACCAAAGCCGGACGGGCCGCTCTGGGCGAGAAGAAAGAGTCCTGGTCTCAGCTCACCACAGCGATCGCACAGCTCATGGGGAAATCGAAATGAACGATATTGATCGCTATCTCGATCAGGCCTGTCGCCAGGTCAACGGACCGGACTCGCTGCGGGCCCATCTCCGGAAAGAACTCAAGGAACATCTGGAAGAGGCGATTGACGCTCTTGTCGCCGAGGGAATGTCCGCCAGCGACGCCACGGCAAAGGCGATCGAAGACCTGGGCGATCCCGAAATTATTCGCGACGGCATGGAATCGGTGTACAGCCCGGGCGTCACGTCGCTCTTTGTCGACAAGGCCATTAAGTGGCGGGATCGTAAGTGGCATATCGCTGCCCAGATGGGCCTGGGATTGATCATTGCGAGCGCCATTGGCAGCGCGATGTCCATGATGATCTTTGTCACACCCGTGTTGGTCGTGATGCATGAACACGTCGGCCTCGATGTCCCCGCCGTTATGATCGCGACGATCGGCCTTTCCAATATGGTTTGGAAATACTATTGGATCGGGCTTCTGCTTCTGATCGGAGGGTGGGGACTGTTTGAATGGAAATGTAGGAGCGAAAACAAAGCACACATTCGCACCGCGACTGGTGTGGGTCTGGCCTTGCTTTCCGTCCTCGCCGCATTGTGGGTCATGGTTGCCATTGGCGTGTCGTTCGCCCTGCTGGGAAAAGCTGCACCGCCGCGTAAGCCAATCCCTATCTCTCAAACCCCGGTCCAGTACGGCGACCACTACTACCAGGTTTTCCATCGGGACGAAGGGATCGAGTGGAATGACGCCAAGACCCAGTGCGAATCCCTGGGCGGGTACCTGGTCATCATTAATGATGCGGGGGAAAACGCCTTTCTCACTTCAATCGGAGCAGGCAACAGTTCGTTTCACCTTGGTGCCAGCGACGCGGAAAGCGAAGGTGATTGGCGTTGGGTCGACGGCAGTCCCCTGACGTATCAGAACTGGGATAAAGGCGAACCGACTGACGGTCGAACTGAAAATTACCTGAGAGCTTTTTCTGCTCAGTGGCCCCAATGGTCTAGCGAGCGATCAAGGGCGAAGGGATTTCTCTGCGAATGGGATCGCCTTCCCGAAAGCAACGGCGTGCAGTGAATGCACGCCGGTTCCCACCGGCCGGTCCTTCGCGTGGTCGGTGGGAACCGGCCCTAAATAAACTGGGTTCTCGACGGCTGCAAAGAACGCGACGTGAACCTGGTCGAAAATCACAAAAAGAATAATCCGAATCACGCCCCCCGCGTTCGGCACAAAGCCGCCGTCAACAACAAAACAATCAACTAGTTCTCAAGGAGCCAGACATGCGGCTGACTTTACTCACACTGACCCTGCTTTCGGCAACGACCCTTTCAGGGCTCGCGTTCGCGGACGACGCACCGAACCGTTCCCCCGAACTGAGGGTGCTCGATCGTTTCGTCGGCGTTTGGGACATGAAAGTCACAACCACGCCGACGGGCGGAGAAGAAACTACCGTTGATTCTGTTTCGCACAGGTCATGGTCGGTCGGAGGAAACTTCGTACAGTTTCAAGATCCGGATAACTTGAAGCGACCCGAAGCCAATGAGACTCAAGTGTTGTTGACGTACGATTCAAACAGGAAGAACTACCCCGGCGTCTGGATGTCCGGTCCGAATCGTGTTGAGCTGACTGGCACCTGGGACGCGAAGACAACCACGATGCATTGGGCGGGAAAGTCTCGGGAAGGGGGCACAAGCACGGGTCACCACCGATTCATCGGGAAGGATCGAGCCGAGGTATCTACCGGAATCAAAGACGCTGACGGAAACGTCGTTCTTCGAATCTCGTCGGTCCAGACGCGTCGCAAGGTGGCTGCGATCGGGACGGAGGCGACAGCGAAATCAGCGGCGGACGTGAAACTCCAGGAAGAACTGAAGAACTGAAGAAGTGAAAGTAGGGCCGGTTCCCACCGGCCGAATTGTCGCGAGGCCGGTCGGAACCGGCCCTACCGCTGCTCTTCATTTCATATCGAAGTGCCCCATGCGAATACTCACCATCACCCTCCTGCTACTAACGATTCCAGCAGCTCTTTCCGCCGACGAAGATGTCGCTCAGAACTTAGTTCCGGACGCAGTCGAAAACGTTGCGGAAGATGTCGAGCAGAATGCTCCGGAAGTTGGCGACGAGGCCGTTAAAGACGACGGCGGCGGCATCCACCCCCTGCTTGTCGTTGGCTGCATCGTTACCTTCGTACTGACCGTCATCTTTCTTTATGAGAAAGCAAGGCGTGCAGCAGTGCTCGAACGAACGCGGCATCTCGAATCAGCCGCAAAAGAGCTTGGCCTGTCCGTTCAGTCCGAAGGCGATTCGGCACTTGAGAAAGAACTGTCTTCTTTCCCGCTGTTCGGCCACCAGAGAGGCTCGGAGTTGAGAAACCTGATCGTTGCCGATACGCCCGACGTCAGTGTCTTGATATTCGACTACAAGTACGAGGTCCGCCGGGACGGCCCCAGCAAACACGTCTGGCAAACAGTCGTTGCTGTCCAATCTGCAGAGTTACAGATTCCAACCTTCCACCTGTACCCGGAAGGAGCCTTCAGCAAAATCGGGAGTGCACTCGGTGGGCAGGACATCGACTTCAACGACCATCCGAAATTCTCCAACGCTTTCGTTCTCAAGTCAGAGACCGAAAACGAAACACGCGAATTTCTCGATCTGACGCTCCTCGACTTCTTCGCCGATCACCCCGACATCACATTCGAAGCGCGCCCCGGCACGTTCCTCTACTTCCGCAGCCAGAAGCAAATCGAACCGAACGCCAAGGCTCTCCGCAAATTCATGGATGAGGGACTTCAGGCGTTCCGTGCTGTCAGTGATCGGGGCACCGAGTAAATCAGCAAAGGGATGGCTGCTGCAGGAATTTTGACAATCCGCCCGAAACGTGATTGACTCTCCAGTTGCTGGAAGCCGTAACTTCCTCACCCGTTCGGTTCGATCGGTTTCGAACCAGCTGGAATCTAAAGCCACCTTTCGAAACGGGACAACCAGGATGTTGTCGATTGGCGAGTTCTCCAAAGCGGCCGGTTTGCCGGTCAAGACGCTGCGCTTCTACCACGAGAAGGGCGTGTTGATTCCCGCTCGGGTTGAGGCCAATGGATATCGCTACTACGACAGCCGGAATCTCGAAGCAGCTCAGGTAATTGTTGCTTTACGAACTCTGGAGTTTCCTTTGGATGAGATTGCATCCCTCCTGAGTAACTGCAGCAGCGATGAGGACATTCTCGATCACCTGACCGCCCGGCGTGAAGAAGTGGCCCGCAAGATCCAGCAACAGACTGACATTCTCAGTCGCATCGACATGACACTCGAAAGAGAACGAGAGACACGCATGACGTTTGCTGCATCAGCTTCAGAAATCGAAGAGAAACACCTTGAACCGGTTCTAATCGCCGGTCTGCGGATGAAGGGCAGATATCCGGAGATGGGAAAGGGCTTTGGCCAGCTCGGCCGGAAACTCGGACGCAAAATCGCGGGCGCTGGAATGTGCCTCTATCACGACCGGGAGCATCGTGAGGAAGACGCAGACTTCGAGCCGTGCTTCCCGATCAGTGGGAAAGTTACGGTCCCGGAGTTTTCTGTCAGAGAACTTCCGGGAGGCAGGGCGATCACGCTGGTCCATGTTGGCTCGTATGAAGACCTCGGGCGATCTTATGCAAAACTCTTTGAGCATGCGGAAGAGAAGCAACTGTCACTGAGCTGTCCGTCACGAGAAGTGTTCCTGAAGGGGCCCGGAGTGTTTTTCAAAGGCGATCCGGCAAAGTATGCGACGGAGATTCAGTTTCTGATCGCAGACAACGAGTGATGGGCAGAGAACGCATTTTCGGCAATGACGAGCGGAAGTGCGGAAGCTGTAACAAGACAGTGATTCGTACGGTCATGCTTACTGACCGTACGGATCACTGTGGTAGGAATCCGAATATTCGACTCGCATTATACGCTTGGCGGCAGTGTCAAAGAGATTGCCGAAAGCCGTGGTCAATCGACGGGAACACTTTCGGTCACGCTGTCACGACTTCGCAAGGCAGTGGCGAATTGTATCAGGGCCGAAGAGATGAAGCCGGGATTCAAACTGCCGAAGAAGTTCTCGTCGTACCTGCTGACGGAAGAGTGCACGATGGACGAAGCTCTTCCGAAAGTTCTGGCAGCGATCAAACGATTCGAGACGGAGCTTCCGCTCGCCGATCACCCGTTTTCGGCAAGATGGCCAGCGAAGAATGGATGAACCTGCACGTCCGACACGCCGAGCTGCACCTGAGCTTCGTCGTCCCGACGGATTCCGCAGGCGAGCAGAACCGACCTGCTGATTGCACTTTTCGGACGCAACTTATCGAGCGAAGGCAATGCGTCTTCAAGTTGGGTCGATGGCTTTGGCCACGCCAGCAACTCTGAAATCGCCTCCCGAGTTCCCCTGCGGCTGCGGTCCAGCCTGCTGACGGAGTGCCAGCCAGTAAGTCGCGAGGGATTTCATTCGTGCGCCGTCCCCGCTCCGATTGACTCATCAGTGAGTTTGCCTGAGATGCCAGAACCTGCATACTGATGAAAACAGGTACACAGTGAAGGCGATCAAAGGTTCGGCCCGATGGCACGTCTCCGCATTCTCGAATCCACGCTCAAGCGGCTCTTCGCCCTGACCGGCAACCGCTGCGCGTTCCCGGAGTGCGAACATGCCGTCGTCAACCAGGACGGCGACCTGATTGCCGAAGTCTGCCACATCGAGGCCGCGGAAGAGGGCGGGCAACGGTTCAATCCAAAACAGATGGACAAAAAGATACGTCACATCGACAACCTGATCGTCCTGTGTCCCACGCATCACAAAACGACGGACAACGTCGACAAGTATCCGGTCGAACGCCTGCGGGAAGTGAAGCGGGAGCATGAAGACCGCTACCGCGATCAGCCTCCGAAAATAAGCTCCGATGAGATTGACCGTCTGATCGGACGCCTGACCGGCATTGCGGTCTCGAAACTACCTGCCGGGGCGACGCGGACGAAACTGATCGGCCGGTCGACGGAACTGCGGAAGCTCACGAACGCCCTGAACCGTGACACGCACGTCCTGTCGCTGGTCGCCTGGGGCGGGACGGGCAAGTCGGCCCTCACCGCGCACTGGATGGTCCGCTTGGCGAAACGGAACTGGGGCGACATCGAACGGTATTTCGACTGGTCGTTCTACAGCCAGGGCACGAAGGGCGAACAGGGCACCTCGGCGGACCTGTTCATCGCCGAAGCGCTGCGGTTCTTCGGCGATCCGGACCCGCAGGCCGGCTCCCCGCACGACCGCGGCGACCGCCTCGCCAGACTCGCGGCCGAACAGCCGACGCTGCTGATTCTGGACGGTCTGGAACCCATGCAGTTCGGTCCCGGCCCGCAGGAAGGCCTCATTAAGGACCCCGCGCTCAAGTCGCTGCTCAAGGGAATCGCCCAGCGACCGTTTCGTGGTCTGTTGCTGATCACCACTCGCGAACCGATCAAAGACCTGGTGCCGTTTCTCGAACAGACTGTGGTCGAGCTGCCACTCGACAACCTCACGGAAGCGGCCGGGGCCGAGCTGCTGCACCACCTGGAGGTACGCCGGGCCGGAGCGAAGTCGCCGATCAGCCCCGACGACCACGAACTCCGAAACGCGGTGAGCGAAGTCAACGGCCACGCGCTCACGCTGCAGCTTATGGCCACGTACCTCGCCCGCCACGCAGGGCGGAGACATCCGCCGCCGCGACCGCTTCGGCTTCGAGAAGGCGTCGAAAACGACCAGCGACGAGCACGCCTTCCGCGTCATCGCCGCGTACGAACGCTGGCTCAGTGGTCAGTTCGACCATGCCGACGATCCGCAGCCGCATCCGGAGGGCGAACGGATGCTGGCGGTGCTGCGGATGCTCGGCCTGTTCGACCGCCCGGTCCCGCCCGGCTGTTTGAATGACCTGCGGAACGAGCCCGTCATCGAGGGTCTGAACGACGCCGTGGTCCACGCGTCCGACGACGACTGGAACAGCGCGCGCTGACGCACCTGCAGGACCTCGGTCTGATCACGCTCGTCGGCGCCGAGGCCTCATCGACCGGCCTGCCGTCCGACCTGGTCGTCGACGCCCACCCGCTGATCCGGGAATTCTTCGCGAAGCAGCTTTGTAGGCCGGACCAAGCGCAGCGCCGTTCCGGCAATTACGCTGCCGACGATCGCGCTGATGCCGGAGCATCGTCGCTGCGCTCCTCGATCCGGCCTACCGATTCTCCGACTGCCTGGACCGAGGGTCACCGCCGGGTGTTCGAGTACCTGTGCAAGTCGACCGAGCACCGCCCGGACGGCGTCGCCGGCCTGGCCCCGCTGTACCAGGCCATCTCCCACGGCTGCCACGCCGGCCTGCACCAGCAGGCGTTGTACGAGGTCTACGCCGACCGCGTCCAGCGGGGGACGGGGTATGACGGCTTCTACGGTACGAGAATGCTCGGCGCAATCGGGGCTGACCTCGGTGCAGTGGCGTGCTTCTTCGATCAACCTTGGAGCCGGTTGTCATCGAATCTCGCCCCCGACAAACAGGCGTTTCTGTTCAACGACGCGGCCAACTGTTTGCCGATCTCGAAACCAGGCAGGCTCGGGAGCGGCCACAACAACCTCGCCTTTACTCGCTGCAGGGCTTCAATTACTGCGACCTGCTGCTGGCCCATGCCGAGCGGGGCGCGTGGCAGGCGACGCTGAGTAGCACGGGCTTCCGGCCCGTGGGAGACAACAGTCGTTGTCAGGGTTTGAATGCCACGGCCTGCGACCACGTCACCGAGCGTGCCACGCAAACCCTGCCAATCTCTGAAAGCAACAACTGGCTGCGCCCCGTTGCGCTGGACAATCTGACGCTGGCTCGCGCGGCGCTGTACCGCTGGCTGGCTGATCATCCCGGGTCGCAGGATTCGAACGCGGAAACTCTGGACGCGGCCGGTCAGCACCTCGCCGCCGCCGTCGATGGACTTCGTGATTCCAACCAATCAACTGAACTTCCGCGCGGCCTGCTGACGTGGGCGTGGTGGCGGCAGGTGACGGGGGATGTTCCGGGAGCCATCGAGGATCTGGACGAGGCCTGGGAGATTGCCGAGCGGGGCTCGATGAAGCTGCACCAGACCGACGTGCTGCTCACGCGGGCCCGGCTGGGGATTATTCCCGACGGTTTGCGAAACGACGACGGAGCCTACCCGTGGGGCTCACCGCGCGAGGACCTGGACGCCGCGGCCAGGCTGATCCAGGGACTGCGGCTATCACCGCCGGGACGAAGAGCTGGCCGACGCCCAGGCAGCCCTCGCCCACGTCGAGCAGCAGGAATAGGCTCAGGAAACCTGACAAGAAAGTGTCCCGCTTCGTCGCTTGGTTTCTTTCTCCGTCAGACGTACTCGCTTTAAATTTTTCACGCAAAGGCGCTAAGACGCAAAGAATTCCCCACCGACCTTTGCGTCTTAGCGCTTTTGCTTGAGCCGTTGTTTGTGTCCCGCTGTGATCTCTGTGGTCAAATTTCACGAGCAACCAAGTCAGGAGATAACCAGCGAGAACGACCATCTCGTCCACTCAAAAACAGATATAGCAGCGGATTTGGCGAGTCAGTATAACGCCCGGCTGTACAACGCGCGGAAGGACCGCGTGCATGGAAGATTGTGTTTCGGATTTCGGGCCTGATCATGAGAGGCCTGAGCCGTGGTATGGTGCCCGTCGCCAGAATTGGCAGGGCTTCCCTCCGTACGGGAAAGGACTCCAGTATGAGGTTTTCGACGTCTTTAGCGTTATTGTTGGCTCTTTCTGCGACGGCGTTCGCAGACCCGGATCCCGCTCACGAAGCTCAGCGACAGGCCGCCACCAAGGCCTACGACGTGGGCAACTGGAAGGGCGTCATCGACGCCACAACGCCGATCATTACGGCCAACCCCAAAGACAACATCGCTCTGCACCTGCGAGGCAGCGCGAAGATTGAACTCGCAATCATCATGGGCGACGCCGTGATGATCCGCGAAGGCATCACGGATGCTCGAACGGCGATCTCTGCCGCTTCGAAACCTGAATTCAACTACTACCTGCCGTACCTTTACGGCATGACCAATCTGACTCGGATTGAAGATCAGTCGAGCCACGCTCAGGTCGCCGTCGGGATTGCCGACCAGCTTCTGCCGCAGGCCGGAATTACTGCCGAGCAAAAGTCGAACGTCTACTATCAGCGAGCATTGGCCAAAGCGGCTATGAAGCAGACTGACGCAGCCGTCTCTGACTTCAATGCGGCCTTGGCTGCCAACCCGAAGCACATCGCTTCTTACATGGCGATGGCCGATCTTTACACCGAAATGAAGCGGAACGACGAAGCCATCCAGGCTTACAGCGCAGCGATCAAGGCCTTTCCGGATGAGCCACTTGTCTACAACAACCTCGGGATGCTTTATCAGAGTTTGAAAAAGTACAACGAAGCTGTGCGAGCATTCACGGCTGCCCTTCAGAAGAATCCAAAGTACGACATCGCTCTGACAAACCGAGGTTACACCTGGCTTCAGGGTGGACGACCAGCCGAAGCGGAAAAGGATTTCGCAGCGGCTCTGCAGCTCAACCCGAACCAACCGGCCGTGCAGTCACTGCTGGGAACTTCGCGACTGGTCCAGGGAAAATGGCAGGACGCGGCTCGCGACTTCGATCTGATCATTCAGAAGACTCCGGAAGACGTCGCCGCTCATGTTGATGCTGGCTTTGCTCGCTACTTCGGCAAGGACTACGCCGGAGCGATTCAAGAATTCAACAAAGTCATCCAGATGGACTCGAACGCCCGGTTCATCAACCCGTGGCGAGTCTGGACGCTGATGCGTTCCGGCCGAAAAGCCGAAGCAACCGGCATCGCTCAGTCCAGCCGATCTCGCAAAGAAAACGAACGCGACTGGATCGACTGGGTCATCCTCTTCAATATGGGCGACATCCCAGCCGAAGAACTGGCCGCTCGTGTCGACAAGAGCACGCCGGAAATCCAGACCGCTCAGATGTGCGAAGCTCGATACTTCATCGCTGAGCAGCAGTTGGCTCAAGGCAAGAATCAGGAAGCCGCCGCGAACTACGAACAGGCTCTGCGAACCAACAAGCGAGAACTGTCAGCCTGGCGTGGAGCAAGCTACGCCCTGCGGAAATTTCAGTAAGCATTCGTTACGAGAGGGCAGCATTTTGTGAAGTGAGTTGCCTGAAAACTGAATGACGAAAACCAGATTTGAGGCCCGGCGTTCAATTGCGCCGGGCCTTATTTCGTTTAACCGGAACGAGTCATCGTTGGACGCTTGGATTATATGATCGCTGCCTTTGCAAACCGGACGGAATCACAGTCTTTCTGCCGTCGCGACCCTACGCCTGTTGAGTGATCCGGGCTAGAATTCGACGCTCTTACTGCCCGTCTGGTCGGAGTTTCTACGGCATGTCTTCGCGATATTCTTCACGTTATTTTCCGCTGAGCGTTCTTGCATTTTTCGCCTGTCTTGCGACATCTGTACAAGCTGACGTTTCGATCGAGTCGGTCGAGGTTGGCATTGGGCAGGTTACTCGACCGGGTGTCTGGACGAGTTTGAAGGTGCAGCTTGTTTCGGCGGAAGCTGTCGAATGCCGGGTCGAGGCGACTGCTGTTGACCCGTCGGGCAATCCGGCAGTGTTTCCATCAGCCAATCTCAATCTGGCAGCGAATCAGAAAACTGCCGCTTCGTTGTTTTTTATGCCGGGCAGTCTTGAAGGGACGGTGACGCTGAAAGTTGTTTCGCTGGATGGCGACGTCATTGCTTCACGACGACTGGCCTCGGCAGAAGTTGCATCGGAAGAAACGGACTTCGCGATTGTTAAGCACGTCGTTCCGATCTGGACGGTCGCCGGGACCATAGGCGGAAGCGCGACAGGCAAATCTGATCAGCAGTCGCTTCAGAAGGCGGTTACGGAGCGAGGCGTTCACTTAACATCGCTCAAGTCGAGCGACCTGCCAACGCACTGGAGAGCCTACTCGGCAACCAGCACGGTCTTTCTCGCCGGCGAATTTGATATGACAGCGGAACAGTCCGCTGCCTTGAATCAATGGGTTCTTAACGGTGGGCACGTCGTCGCCGTTGCTGGTACTCGAATCGAAGAATTGAACGACAGTCCGATTGCAGACTGGCTACTTGAAGACCAGGAAGTCGTAGCCTCTTCGTTGAGTGATCTGAGCGGGTTGGAAGCTTTCGCGAAGAGTAGTTTTCGCATCCCGATTGCAGCGAGGATTAAGGGATCGATCAATAAGTCACGAGACGGATCAGACATTGTTGTCGGAGTCGAAGGTCCGCTTCTGACACGAACGGCGCATGGGTTTGGACGTATCACGATTCTGGGAGTAGACCTCGATCGTGCACCGCTTTCCCGTTGGCGTGCGCTCGACAGTTTTGTGGCCACAGTCGCTGATCTTCCACCAGTCGCGAATGAGGAAGGCTCGGCCGGTCAACGGATTTCGCACTCCGGGATCACTGAGATGGCGACTCAGTTCCAAATTGGAATGGAGACGCTTTCGCAAGTTGGAGAACGATCGACGCTTAGTGTTCTGGGACTTGTTCTGCTGTTTCTTGTTGTCATCGGCCCGCTCGATTATTTCCTCGTGCATCGGCTGTTGAAGAAGCCTGGTCTGACGTGGCTGACTTTTCCCGCGATCATTGTCGGAGCGGGGTTGCTGGCTGGATCGGTCGCTGGTGGTGCCAATGGTGATGACATTCGATCGAGAATGTGCGAGTTGATCGATCTGGATGCTGATAGCGGATTTGTGCGGCAGTCGGTCTGGGCGACCGTTTACAGTCCAGACCATCGGCGATACCGGCTTCAGATTGAGCACGATCCGCGTGCATTATCGAAGGACCAGACAGCATCGGCTTCGACCAATGGCTCATCGAGCCGGGGACCATCGGCAGGATGGCTGCATTGGATCGCCGCTCCGGAATCAAATTTTGGTGGCATGTATCGAGCGGCTGGGTTGAATCTCGGTGGTGCCGAATATCAATTCTCAGAAGGGCTGACGGGAATCGATAACCTGCCGATTTCCGCCGCGTCGGATCGAATTCTTGCTTCGTCGGCAACGTCTACCGTTTCGCCAGACCTGTTTGACCTGAATCTAAAGCAGGCGGGAACGGGGCACCTTTCGCGAGACAGCACGTTCACTCACCATCTCCCAGGAGCAATTGAAGACTGGGTGCTCGTGTATGGAAACCGCATTTACTTTCACGACTTCCTCAAGGGCGAAGATCTGCTTGGCAGCTCCGCGATCGAACCTGGAGTCGTGTGGTCATCGACTGGGAAAACAACGGGTGGGCGTGAGCTGCGAAGTTTTCTGACGGGAGCCAGATTCCAGAAGACTGGTCGAAAAAGCACGGGCCAGGGCGACGAATTCGAACATACTAACGTCGAGTGGGATCGACGGGCGACCGATTTGCAGACCATTGTGAGGATGCTCACGTTTCACGAACTGGCTGGCGGTCGTGACTATACCGGGCTGCTGAACGCCGCGTCTTCCGATTTGGAAATGTCCGACAGTATGCCATTGGACCGAGCTGTTCTATTTGGAAAAGTAAGTGCCCCTTCAGCGACGCTTCAGCTTGACGGACAACCCTTGATGCCAGATCAACAGGAATCGTTTATCAGAGTGTTACTGCGAGTCGACGATGCTCCGATCGAATTGTCCCTCCCGAAGTTTGATGACTAACCATCGATCATGGTGAACTTTGGCCGTGAACTAAGCAGACTCAACACCGACGAAATACGTCAGAATCTCTGCGGCGTCGCTCGAAAATGTATTGATGACGAAGGCAGGGACTTCCCAGAAAACTAAACTACGGCTGGAGAAGAAGTCGAATCATGGACGGATATCAGAATGAGTTGCAGACGGCGATTGCCGCCGTTCGGCAAGCTGCTCGTGTCACTCAGGCCGTGCAGAAACAGATCACCGACGACGTACTTGAAAAGCAGGATCGTAGCCCGGTCACGATCGCTGACTACGGCAGCCAGGCGATTATTTGCCAGGCGTTGAAAGAGGCGTTTCCGGACGATCCGATCGTCGGCGAGGAAGACGCTGCGGAGTTGCGTGGCGGAGAGAACGCTGGATTTGTTGACCGAATCCTGGAAGAACTGGCGGCGATTGATGTCGACACAACGGCGGACGAAGTGTGTTCGTGGATCGATCATGGCAACGGAACCGCAGGCTCTCGTTTCTGGACACTTGATCCGATTGACGGAACGAAAGGATTTCTGCGAGGCCAGCAGTACGCCATTTCCCTGGCATTGATCGTGGATGGTGAGTTGACTGTTGCTGCTCTGGGGTGTCCCAATCTTCCACTCGATCCTGACGACGAAACATCGCCGGGGTCGCTGTTCTTCGCCGTTCGCGGCGAAGGGGCGTTTGTCTTTTCCGTTGAAGATAGCGATGTCTCGATCGCTGACGCTGCTCGGGTTAATACTGGAAGTGCTATCGACTGGCCGGACGCGAGACTTTGTGAGTCCGTCGAATCCGGCCACAGCTCGCACAGCCGATCCGCTCAAATTGCAGAGTCGCTAGGAATAACAAAAGAACCGGTTCGGCTCGACAGCCAAGCGAAGTACGCGGTTGTGGCACGAGGCCAGGCAGACATTTATCTTCGGCTACCGACACGCAAGGCGTACCAGGAAAAAATCTGGGATCACGCGGGCGGTGCGTTGGTCGTTCAGGAAGCTGGCGGAACTGTGTCCGACATCAACGGCAAGCCGCTCGATTTTACGCAGGGGCACGAGCTGACTCAGAATCGTGGCGTCGTTGTGTCCAACGGCCCGCTGCACGAAGCTGTCGTCAAAGCTGTGCTGGATTCTGGCGTCTCCTGATCAGTCAGTTCTCGATGCGATTGCTGGCGAAGATGTCTGACAACACATTCAACGGAGAGAGTGCTTTGAACAGATTACTGGCCACCGCGACGTCTGTGACTCGGCAGACGTCGGTATTTCTGATTTTGTGTTTGTTCTGTGTTGATCCAGGCCGCTCGTATGCTGACGAGAAGCCGTTTGGAATTGATAAACGCGTTGCATGGTCGACTTCTCGGATCGTCGGCACGCCAGAGCCGCCTTCGCCCTACGTGCTGGAACGCGTCTTTCCCCAACTGAAGTTCAAGAATCCCGTCGAGTTGCTTCCGGTGCCGGGGACGGACCGAATGCTTGTCGTCGAAGTCGATGGCAGAATTTTGTCCTTCTCGCAGTCTGGTAATCCTGAGGAAGCGGACGTTGCTCTTGATTTGAGAAATTCGATCGAAGGAGCGACGAAATCCTACGGCTTCGTTTTTCACCCGGACTTCAAAAACAACCGACACTGCTTCATCTCCTACATCACGAAGCCCGGAGACCCGAACGGGACGAGTGTTTCACGCTTCACAGTGACGTCCGTCGATCCGCTGAAGATTGACGCTTCTTCTGAGCAACAGATTATTACCTGGCAGGCAGGTGGTCATAACGGCGGATCGTTGCAGTTCGGGCCGAAAGATGGGCTGCTGTATATCTCGACGGGAGACGCGGCCCCTCCGTTTCCTCCGGATCCAAACGGCACCGGGCAGGACATTAGTGACGTGCTGGCATCTATTCTGCGAATTGACGTCGATCATCCATCAGGCGATCTCGCTTATTCAATTCCTGATGACAATCCGTTTGTCGGAACCGACGACGCTCGAGGTGAAGTCTGGACTTACGGTCATCGCAATCCCTGGCGAATGGCTTTTGACCAGTTGACAGGACATTTGTGGGTTGGCGATGTCGGCTGGGAAATGTGGGAGATGGTTTATCGCGTCCAACGCGGAGCGAACTATGGATGGAGCATTCTTGAGCACACTCAATCAGTGAATTCCGATTTCCCACGAGGTCCAACTCCCATCGTGCCGCCGACGGCCGCGCACTCTCACACTGAATCGCGATCCATTACCGGCGGATACGTTTACCGGGGGACTCGGCTGCCAGACCTCGTCGGAACGTACCTTTATGGTGACTATGTCACAGGCAAGATCTGGGGGCTTGATGGTGACGGTTCTGATCCTGGCAAACCAAAAGAGTTGTTGGGCACATCCATTCAAATCATTTGCTTCGGGCAGAATCATGATCACGAGCTTTACGTAGTCGGATACGACGGAACGATTCATCGTTTGGTCGACAATCCAGACGTTGGAACTGTTT
The DNA here is from genome assembly GCA_943787265.1 of uncultured Planctomycetaceae bacterium. Taxonomy (GTDB): domain Bacteria; phylum Planctomycetota; class Planctomycetia; order Planctomycetales; family Planctomycetaceae; genus JABMPE01. The sequence goes on from CALSLT010000009.1 coordinate 245,495, forward strand.
CTGTATTTCCACGAAGTCTCAGCGAGACCGGGCTGTTTTCGTCTGTTGAAAAGCTGGCACTGGCGCCCGGCGTGATTCCGTACGATGTGAACGCCGCACCGTGGGAAGACGGGACGACCGCCGAACGTTTTCTCGCACTGCCAGGTTCAGCGACCGTCGGCGTCCACGAAACTAACAACGTCCAGAAAGGAAACCTGAGGGGCGAGTGGAGCTTTCCTGACGGTACAGTTCTGGGCAAGACGATCAAGCTGGAAACGTCGTCAGAATTTTCGATTCAGCAACGTCTGGAAACACAGATTCTGCATCGACACAAGGGCGAGTGGCGAGCCTATAGCTACCTCTGGAACACCGACCAGACAGATGCTGTGCTCTCGGACGGAAAAGCGATTGACCGGTCGTTCACGGTGCCCGACTCGTCGTCGTCCAGCGGTTATCGTTCTCAAACATGGCACTTTGCCAGTCGGACCGAATGCCTGCTCTGCCACACAACTCGCGGAAGTTCGGTGTACGGTTTTCGAACCGAGCAGCTCAATCGTGACTTTGACTACGGGCAGTCCACAGACAATCAGCTGCGAACGCTGTCTCACCTGGGAGTTTTCGAGAAGCCGATCGGGAAGTCCCCATCGGCAAAGCGAGTCTCACTGGCGAAGCTCAAGAAGATGGCCTCTCCAGAAGACGAATCAGCTGATCTGACTCAGCGCGTCCGGTCTTATCTCCACGTGAACTGCTCGCATTGTCACCAGCGAGGTGGTGGCGGAACGGCGGCCATCGAAGTCCTTCACGACACCGATTTCAAGAAAACACACTTAGTGTCGCGGCCGACTCAGGGATCGTTCGGCATCGTTGATCCGTGGGTCGTGGCACCGGGAGCCCCTGACCGATCGATCTTGTTATACCGGATGTCAAAAGTCGGTCGTGGTCGGATGCCGCACTTCGGCTCCCGAGTTATCGATGATCGGGGAGTGTCGTTATTGAGGGAGTGGATCTCGCAGCTTGAGCAGTCGTCGGAATTGGCAAATGAGGATGGCAATGTGGCGTCGGCTGCTCGCCAGCTTGCAACGTCCAATCAAGCGACTTTGCAAAACCTGATAAAAGACGCAAACGCCGATTCGTCGGCAACGGAAGCCGCAATCGACCGGCTTCTTTCTTCGACCAGCGGAGCATTGCTCCTTGCGAGTTCGCTGCGAGGGAGAGCGGCCAAAGGGATTTCGTCAGATGTCCGAAGTGCGGTCATCGCTAAGGGGACAGCTCTTGATGACGCTGTGGTGAGAGATCTGTTTGAGGCGTTTGTTCCAGAAAACGCTCGGACGAAAACTCTGGGAGCAGCTATTAACGGAAGTGATTTGCTGGCTCTGAGTGGCGATCCTGCAAGAGGTCGAAAACTGTTTTTGACCGCATCCGGCTTGCAATGTCGCAACTGTCACAAGGTTGGACAGGATGGAAAAACTGTTGGGCCGACTCTTGATGGCATCGGGAAACGATACAGCCGCGAAGAGATACTCGAGAACATCCTCGAGCCTTCGAAGAAGATTGATCCGAAATTCCAGACCTGGCTGATCCAGACCGATGAAGGGAAGGTCGTGTCTGGATTGCTCGAGAGCAGAACGGATGAAAACGTCACGATTCGCGAAGCGACCGGCAAGCTGGTTACCGCTTCTGCAAACAGCATCGAGTTGATGGTTGCTCAGAAGAAATCATTAATGCCCGAGTTGCAGCTACGAGGTCTGACGCCTCAGGATGCGGCCGATCTGCTGGCGTGGTTGGCTGCTCTCAAGTAGCGGTTCTGGCAGGCAGATTTCCAGGAGTTACGAATAAAGGCCGCGACGGATTAAGCCGTCGCGGCCTGTTGTACTTTGTCAGTCTGTAATACGCGCCAGCGGCACGATCATGACGGGAGCGCCCATTCGTACTTGTTCAGCTCAAACACCAGAAACATGATTCCCAGTGAGAGCGCCGCGACCGAGACAAACAACAGCCCGACCCAGACATCCGGTGCCGGTTTTTGATCAGAGTTTTGTTGTGACATAGTCTTCCTTCTCAATGACGCCGTTCTTTGCTTTGACCACGACCACGCCCACGGCACGGTCTGCAGTGACGAGTTTCAGCCGAATTTCGCCGAGATACTTGTTCTCTGCGCCCGCGCGGAACACATAAAGAGTGTTTCCTTCGGTCAGCCCGTCGTCGCTGCCAATCGAGATCTCAATGAATTCCTGGCTGACTCCGCGACCGGACTTCTTTGCTTCAAGGACTTTGCCCATCACGAGAGGCGGTGGGGCTAGTTTGCGGGCGTATTTGTTCGGGTCTGGATCAAGCTGATTCGCAACCAGCACTTTGCGGAGTGTGGCGACTGTTTTCAGCATTGTATTGTATTTTTCTGTCAGAGACTTCGCTCCAACCTGTTTATTGAACAACTCATCTTCGAGTTGACGCACTCGCTGGTTCTGGTCGTTCAACGCAGAGTTCAACTGTTCGTTGATGCGTCGTCCACTCAAGGCTTCTTCGCGTCGAATCTTAGCTTCGTCGCCAGAGATCGTTGCGAGTGCCTGCTGTGTGTTTAGCTCGGTCTTCTGTGTGTCGATCTGAATTTTCTGGCTTTCGATTTCATTCTGAGCCAGACGCAACTCAGCCCTGGAATTCGTGGCGTCGGTTTGGGACCGAGCGAGGTCAGCCTTCAACGCCTTGATCTCGTCGTTCTTCTCCGTCTCCATACGCGAGTAGTCAGCGATCCCGCTGTCTATCGTCAACTGATTGTCGTTAGCCCTTTCCATCCACGTCATGTGCCGCGTGTAAACGGCACCCGCGAGCATCATGAAACAGACGCTGAGAACGAGTTGGATGATGACCAGAAGTTTTCCAATAAACGTCATGGCCTGAGTCCTGACATACAAAGTTGGGCGAGAATGTAATAGCTGGTTGTTCCGTCTTGAAACGGATTCACGCTACAAGAATTAAGTGCTGGTTGAATCGACCGCAGGAGCGGCTTGATTCGGAACGGCACCCTGTTTGATCAGTTGTTGTTCACGATCCTGCAATCGATGCAGGATACCTTCCATCTGGTAAACCTGATCGAGCAGATGTCGTTTTTGTTGAACAGTCCGGTAGAGTTCTGTTTCGATCTGAATCCGCTGCCGCTTCAATCGCATTCCTGATTCACGAGTGCGCTCGCCGACTGCTCGAATATCAACAGCCTGCGTGGCCAGTCGCTCACCCTCGGTCGACAACGTTTGAATCTGAGTTCCGACATCGACGAGAGCTTGAGCCAGTTGCTCTTCGCGTTTTTTAATGCCATCCACATCTTCGTTGATGAACACGGACAATCGCGTCATCTGCTGTTTAATGGTTTCAGTCTGTGGCGTCGTAGTTGTGACTTTAGCCTCATTTCGCCCCTTTGCGTCGGCGTAGGACTTCATGATCGCGCTTGGAAGCGATCCTGTTGCCAGGGGCGCACTCTCTGTTCGATGCTGGCTCGTCCATTGAGGTTTTTCACCCGACGTTTCGGCGAAGGCGTAGTCCGGAAGATTCTGGGTTTCCTCGCGCCAATTGGGACCCAGCTTGCTGATCCCGACGGCAATCCCAAGAAAGGCAATGCTTGCCGTGGTCACGAAGACAACCATGATCTTGCTGATTTTGGTCGTCATTTCTGACTTCTCGTTTGAAGAGGGCATAGACAACGCCAAAGCGTCACGACGATGCCAGAACAATCAAAAACACAAAGACTACATCTACCAGCCCAATGAATCGTCAGAGTGAACGATCGCTGGGAGGTGCGTCAACGAAAAACTCAAGAGTTCAGCCAGGGCACGGCAGCAGGAGCGATTGTAATGAAGTTATCGTTTCTGTGACGTGCGTCGAGGGTTGGATGGTAAACCCCTATGAACGCACGCGAGGAATCGTCTGCCGGACACGTGCAGCATAAGTGTTTCCGGATTGTACGAGTGTTAAAAAAAACGTAGTCAAACAGAAAGATCCGGCACTGCGGTCTGTGTCACGACAGGTCTGACCATTCTACGCCGCCAGCCGTCGTAGAGATCGTAGACTGCAATTCTGATTCAATCTGTCAGACCCGTACAGCGGGGCGCTTTTGCCTCGACAGAACCATGCGGCCTATAAGTATGAATACAAACGTTGTGAAGATTGGCCGAAAATGACTTCGGCACGTGTCGCACCGTATTATGGGGCGTAACGAAATTCTGCAGTCATCAGCAATGTCTGACACGCAGCTTGCCATGCTGCTTCCAACGCTTCGCTGTCCAGGCCGTTTTTTTCGCTCGACGGGCGTGTTGTTGCCGGTCGGGGCCGTCGGCTGTGAATCGTCGACTCCGCTGCCTTCCGCCAGCCCTCGAACTAACGCTGTCACCATTGTGACTTCATCGGTGGTCGGGTCGCGGAGCAGAATTTTCCGAAAGGCTGCGGGTCGCTCGTTCGTTTCCTGATTGAGCCACGACGCCTTTTGCGATTCGCGTCGCGCGGTCCGTGATGAACTGACTGTTCATCAGGAACAGACTTTGGGAAGCCATTGTTCGTTCCGTCCGTTTTCCGACGACGAGGCTGGGGTCGGCGAAGTCAAACTCCCTAAGCACGTCCGGAACCCAGTATCTGGCAACGGGCAAGTAGACAGATCGACGGGTGGAGCTCAGCTGTTCGGCGGATGGGTGAATGCGGTTATTAAATTCTCTGTCTTCGAACGAAGCGATGACCGAGCCTTCGGGAGGTGTCAGTTCAAGTTCGTCCGACACGTGCAGCATTGCGTCGCGAAGTGACTCGGCATCCAGACGCTTGACTGGAGCACGCCAGAGCAGTCTGTTGCTCGGATCGGATTCGCCGTTTTGTGTCGAGTGGGTGCTGGCAAGGCGGTAAGTCCGACTGAGAACGATCTCCCGAATCATTTGCTTGTTTGACCAGCCGTTGTTCTTGAGTCGGTTCGCCAGCCAATCAAGCAGATCTGGATGGCTCGGGCGTTTTCCCATGTGGCCGAAGTTGTCGGGAGTCTCGACCAGCCCTCGACCAAATAAGTGCTGCCAGATTCTGTTGACGGCAACGCGAGGCGTCAGCGGATTGGCATCGTCGACGAGCCAGTCGGCGAGAATCAATCGGCCGCTACTTGTCTTCGCGGTTCGGGCATCCTGCTGGAAGTCGAACAGCGAAGGCACGCCGCGCGGAACGACATCGCCTTTCTGTTTGACTTCGCCTCGAATTCTGACCGCACAGTCAAGCGGCTCCGGCAGGTCACGCACGCCCATGCAGTAGTCGGGGAACTCCGGCGGGTTGTCAGTCAGTTCTTTGAGGTCTGCGTCGAGGGCTTCGATCTTCTTGTCCCACTCGGCAATTTCTGCATCCTGATTTTTCTTTTCTTCAGCAATTTCAGCGAGCCGCCCGGTGTCCGTTGTTTTCTTTTCCTCGTTCTCCAGAGCCGCCTTCTTCCGGACGAAACCGTAACGACTTGATCTTGCCTTATTGCGAACGCCGGTGACTTCCGCGACTTTTTCGCGGTAGGATTTTGCCGGTCCATCCAGAGCAACTCCGTTTTCGCCGATCGGTTGGAGCGGGCGATCAAAACCGTATTTGTTGGCGTTGGTCATTGGGCCGTAAAGCGATTCGGTACTGCCGAAGACTCCCGCGAGAGCGTAGTAGTCTCGAGTCGGGACAGGATCGAATTTGTGGTCATGGCATCTTGCACAACTGACTGTGAGGCCGAGAAACGCTCGCGACATGACATCAATCTGTTCGTCAATCAGGTTCATGTCGAAAAGGTCTTTGTCGCCTTCGCCGAGGACTTTTGAACCCAGCGTCAGGAAGCCGGTCGCGACGAGTTGTTCGTCACGTCGTCGCCAGTCGTCTGAGGGAATCAGGTCGCCAGCGATCTGCTCTCGGACAAACTGATCGAATGGTTTGTCATCGTTGAATGACTTGATGACGTAGTCTCGGTAACGCCAGGCGTGAGGGAAAATCACGTTTCGGTCGTTGCCGTTGGACTCAGCGTAACGAGCGACGTCCAGCCAGTGCCGCCCCCATCGCTCACCAAAACGCGGTGATGCAAGCATTTCGTCGACGATTTCAGCGTAACGCTCAACCGAAAATTCACGCTCGAACTTCGAAATCTCATCGTACGTTGGTGGCAGCCCGATCAGGTCGAAGGAAACTCGTCGCAGCAGGTCTCGAGGCGAAGCATCGGCGACAGGTGACAGTCCATTTGCCATATGTCTCTGCGAGATGAAATGGTCGATCGGAGATTCTGCCCAGTCGGAAGCAGTTTGTGGGACTGGATGATCCATGATCGGCTGCAGTGACCAGAGGTCTTCATTTACTACTGTTTTATCAGGTTGGGCTTCTCCGCCGGAGGGGCGACTGCGAGGATCAGGAAGGCCGAGTTCAATCCATTTTTCAACATCGGCGATCACTGTGTCCGGAAGTTTTCCCGCCGGAGGCATTTCTAAGCCGTCGTAATTCAGGGCGAGGATCAGCGGGCTTGAATCCGGTTTCCCGAGGCTGACGGCCGGACCGCTGTCGCCTCCGGTCAACAGCCCGTCGCGAAAGTCGAGTCGCAGCTTTCCGCCGAGAGTCTTCGAAGAAGCGGAGTGGCACTCGTAGCAATGTTTGACAAGAACCGGGCGAATCTTCTTTTCAAACCAGTCGATTGACTCTGCGTCTTCGGCGTTGGCCGCCGCTTGAGGCAGCACGATCGCCAGAAGCACTGCGACCCACAGGCTGGAACCAGCACTGCGCAGCTTCGGCGTCGTTTTGCCGGAAACGTGTGGTGCTTGTACCGGCCTGTCTTTTGCAATTCTCAATTGGTGGCTAGCCAACAAACTCATTGCCGACCTTTCGGGCTCGCTCGGGTTTGTCGAGGTCGATCCCCAGGGCGATTCCCACCTCCACAAGAACGCTCCACCCGGCGGCGATCTGGACGAACTCGCCAAGGTCACCTGCGTCCGGAATCTGGATCGTCGGGTAAGAGGTCTCTCGCGAAGAGATCGCGATAATTTCCAGGCCGATCCCTTTGCAGAGAACGTCACGGAATTTCTCTTCAGATTCTTCATACGGCTCGACCCACAGGACTACATCTTCAGCGTCCATGACTTCTTCGATGCCGTGCACCGCGTACGTGCCTTCAAGGTAGTCAGACTTTTTGCGAGTGATCTCGTTCGTTTTGAGCGTTAGTTCTTCGGTCACTCCGTCGTTTCGGCCTGCCCAGTAGATTGTTCCGGCGTTGGCGATGCGGTCGACCAGTGCGGGATCGATCTGCGTCGTCAGGGCAGTTTCCATCATGCCAGCCAGTTCGGCTTGACGAGTCGCGACGGACGGTTCGCCGGCCGCGTGTTCCAGTAATGCTCGGTAGAAAAGAGCTTGTTCGGCAACACTCTTCGTCGCGGCGACGGCGTTCTCTTTGCCACAGCTCAGAACAAAACCCTGATTGGCCAGTTCTTCCAGCGGCGATTCGGGAGTCGCACTCAGGCTGTACCGGTTCTCGTGGCCGGATTCTTGCAGCGATTTGAACAGTCGAATGACTTCGGCAGTCTTGCCCGAATTCGACAAGGCAAACACAGCCGACTTCGACAGGTCGTACTCGGTGGCCTGGCGACCGGCTTCGGTGCTCAGCGAAAGCGGCCAGCCTTTTCGTGATGAGTGTGCGATGGCACTCTTCGCGGGGAACAATCGGCTGGAACCTTCGCCCGTCATCAAAAGCCTGCCGACATCTCCGATCTGCTTTCCGAGTTCGGCTAGCGCTGAGGAATCGAAACCTGCGACGATTTGCGGGGTTTCAAGCATTTCTCGAACGAGGCTGTAGCTGCTGTACCGTTCTTCCGTGCCGTTCATAAGAGTCAATCCACGTTTACGCAAAATGATGGGCGGTTGTTCGATGACCCACGGCAGGTTTGGCCATGCCTGGTCTGTCCGCCAGAATACTCGGAGCGACGGCAGACTCGCTACTATCCACAGGTTCGATTGTTGAGTTATTGTGGAGCGACTATGAAGCCGTGTGCTTTTCAAGTTTGAATTGCTCAGTTTTTGTGGTTATTTCAGGTCATGGTGTGAGTTTCCTCTGGAGCGTTCTTTCGGCGTAGGCTGAGGGCTCGCAGAGCTTCCCCTCAGCCGCAGTCGATAGAACGCGGTTCTGCTGTTAGTTGAGACGCTTACGAGTATCTGGAAGCGGAATCTTCAATCGACTATTCGAGGTGTCCGGGCCGGTTGGTTTCTAAAGGCCACGGTCTCATTCATCCGAATACGCCACGCGACTCATTCGTTAGAACACGCTTGCGAACCGGTACGGTTCAGCGTCGCCCACAATTCGAGTTTACGTGGTCATGAATTCCGCTCATCAGGGAATTTCCGATCCAGCAGTCGCCAGTAGTCTCAATCGTTGTTGGATGTTCGTTATTACTTTCAGGCGGGTTTAGTGACTGGCGGTTCCCAGTTCGTTCCGTCACGCAGCATTGCCCAGCAGCGGACAAGTAACCGCCTCGCCACTGCGACGATCGCCTGCTTCTTTCGGGTCTTCTGCCCTCGCGATATTTGCTGCACCAGTTGTTGAGCCCACGGGTTGTACCTCAGTAATAACCACGTGCATTCGACGAGCCGCTTTCTGAGCAGCTTTGACCCACGTTTGGTGATACGGCCACGACGATCACTTTCGCCCGACTGATACTGTACCGGCACCAGGCCCGCGTAGGACGACACTTCCCGGCCGTTGTTAAATCGTTTCGGATCGTCGATCCACGCACACACTACTTCGGCCGTGCAGCGACCGACGCCAGGGATTGTCATCAACCGCTGAATGTCTTCGTTCTTCCGAGCCAGTTGTTCCAGCTTTCTGTCGACGTCCTTCTCCTGCCCCACCGAGTGTTCGTACGAAGCAAGCAGCAATTGTAACTGACCACGCCAGAAATCCTCGGAACCACACTCTGATAATGGGCGAGCGTGACTTTGCAGTAACTCGATTCCCGCGACCGTCCACAGGCTCGCTCCGGAAGGCAGTTGCGGTAGCCCTTGAGCCTGCCACAACGCTCGAATCTCGTTCTGAACAGCGACTCGATTACGCACGATGATTTCTCGAAACTTCAGCAACGATCGCTTCGCTCGTACACCGCGTGAAGGCACATGTACTGTCGGCAGTTCGTTCATCGCCGTCATCCGAGCCAGCTTCAACGCATCGTCGCGGTCCGTCTTCCGCTTGATCCGAGACCACCGCCATGCCTCGCCATTAGGATTGGCAACCAGAAACGGAGCGTCCAGTTCCTCGCACAGGTCTGCCAGCCAACCGGCCACCGTGCATGTTTCGAAGACGACAACGTCGGCCGACGACTTTGCAATCAACTGTCGAAACAAATCACGATCGGTCACCACCGTCTGGAACTCCGCCGAATCCCCGTGATCCGCATCCTTCTGATAAAGGCACGAAACGCTCTTGAACTTTCCCAGGTCCACTGAAAGAATCTTCATCGCCGTGTGCTCCTTTGAAAAAAGGTCGATATTCAACAGCGGGAGAGTATCCACTCCCGCAAGCACGCGGCTTTCATGGATTCTTTCATCATGCGAGGGCGCCTTTGAATTGTTCAAACTGGAATTCTTCAAACTGTATCGGGATGACGAAAATGCTGACGCGAACTGATTATCGAGTCGCCATCGTGGCCGTGATCGCGACCGCCGGAATGTTTGCCGGCTTGCAGGCGCAGGAGAAGTCCGATTCGCCGAAGACTTCGACCAGTTCTGCCGGGAAGACGACAAAGGAATCACGAGCCGAAATTCAAAAGGCTCTGGCTCCTTTGAATGATCTGATTGGCGGGTGGCGAGGTTCTGGGCAGGTCAGGCGCGGGTCGACTCGCGGTGCGTGGCGAGAGACTGGCAGTTTCGTCTGGAAATTCGGCGGTGGCAAAGTTGGCGTCGAGTATCAGGTCAAAGATGGCAAGCACATTGGAACCGGCCTGCTGTCCTGGGATCCTGCAAAAAAAGAATTCACGATGGACGCGGTGTTCGCTGACAGTTCGAAGCGAGCGTATCGCGGAAAGCTCGAAAAGAAAGTGCTGACGCTGGAGTCGACGCCCAACGAAGCTGGCGAAGTTTCACGAGTGACGGTGCGTCAGCTTAACGAAAAGCGAATGCTCGTCCTTTACGAAAAACGCAGGGCGACATCGAAGTTCTATTCCCGGGTTGGCGAGGTCGGCTACACGCGCGAAGGCACACGATTGGCATCGTCGGGTAGCTCTGGACCCGAATGCGTCGTCACCGGAGGGGCTGGAACCATCAAAGTGTCGCACGAAGGCAAGACGTACTACGTTTGCTGCACCGGCTGCCGCGATGCCTTCAACGATGACCCGGTCGGCATCCTTGCCGATTACCGAGCGAAACTCGAAAAGAAACGTTCAAAGTCTCAGTAAGTCAGGTCGTTTCACGAGCAAAGCAGTTCGACTATCCTTCCCGGTCAAGCATTCGGCAGGGAAGACCGAACGTTCAGAAACACCAACCCAAGTGAGGAGAAATGACAGCCATGCACCGTCGTATGACTCTGTCAGTCTTAGCCGTTTCCGTCATGCTGACCGGAATGAGTTGCGTTAATCGGTCCGATGTTGGAACCCCTCCGGTCCCCACTGCCGAAGCCGGCCCCGGTGGCGGTGTCGCTGACGATACGTTTCTTGTCCGGCTGGAAACGAGCAAGGGCAACATCGATATTGAGGTTCACCCGGCATGGGCTCCGAAAGGGGCGGCCAGATTTCGGGAGCTGGTCGAAATCGGCTTTTATAACGAGTGCCGATTTTTCCGAGTCGTCCCGGACTTTATGGTTCAGATCGGCATGAACGGCGACCCGGCTTTGCATGCCAAGTGGTCAGAAAACACGATCGACGATGACCCCGTCCTCGAATCGAATCTTCCGGGCTATGTGACCTTTGCAAAGACAGGTCTGCCGAACTCGCGGTCGACTCAGTTCTTCATTAACTATGGGAACAATGCCAGCCTGGACGGTCAGAGGTTTGCACCGTTCGGAAAGGTCGTCGCCGGGATGGACATCGCCCTGTCGATCGAATCCAAATACCGTGAGATGCCCGATCAAAATGCGATCCGTTCGGCCGGAAACCAATATCTCAAGAGCGAGTTCCCAGACCTCGACTTCATCCAGAAGGCGTCGGTCGTTCAAAACTGATTGGTCAGAAAGCGTGGGTTATGACCTACGTTGATGGCACGAACTATCTCAAGGCAGTCGAGTCAGGATTTCTCCGACCGGCTGCCTTTTCTGTTGCGCGACGTTGGCCGCGTAGCCGTACCAAAGGACGCCAACCGTTTGCCGTTCTGCGGAGGCCACATTCAGCAGTTGATAAAACTCAGGATGTCGAGTGACGGCCCCGGTCGTCCACTTAACACCGATTCCGACTGACCAGAGATAAAGGCTCAGATTCTGAATCGCACAGCAGCAAGCGGCGTAGTCTTCCTTCTCCAGTTCGGCGTCCTCAGGCGATAACGGTGAAGTGACTGCCAGCCAGCCGGGAATCGTGCTCCAGCGTTCGCGCTTCGCGTCGCCAGCCGCTGAGCCTTTCTTTTCTGCAACCAGCCGAGCGTTTAAGTCGACGACTGCTGAGATCGTCTCCGGTCCCAGATGATGAAACCGCCACGGCTCGGTGTGACGATGATTAGGAGCCCAACTGGCGAGTTCGATCGCCTTTTCGATTTGCTCGAACGGCGGCACTTCAGTCGTGAAGTTGTGGATCGTTCGCCGGCCAAGGATCACGTCTTCAATTGTCCGAGCCGTCGTCGCGTCTGTCCCACCGTCACTCATCGTTGTGTTGCTCCTGGAATCCTTCAGTGCCAGATCGACAGCATGATACTGACCGGGATGGTACCAGGGTTCTCGAATCCAGTCTTCCGATTGGCCGGCAAGCCTTTACGTCGTCGAAACACTGCGACAATCGGTCCTGGCTGCAAGGTATTTCAGCGGGGGGCCGCAAGTTTCAAACCGCGTTTTGGCAAGACCTTCACCTTGATGACGTACGGTTCAGCTCTACCGCCCTCGACAAACCACGCCGGAAAACTGCTGCTGTCGATTTCGCTATAGTCAGGTGTCAGATTTCCCTGGCTGTTCTTGACAAGCGGAACTCTGGGCGCAACAGCACCGTAGACGTGAAGCTGGTAATTGATCCGTTCGAGGCTGTCGAAGGAGAAGTTCCCCTGTTCGTCAGTGCTTGCGGTGATCGCCTGTTTCGACGTAGCCGCCTTCGACGGGTGCGGATAGAGATGGAACCTTGCTTTCGCAATTCCACGGCCAGTCTCGAGATCGACAAGGCGGCCTGAAGCGGAAACTCCTTTCGACAGAGTCATGGTTTCGGGGAGATTGTTCCAGTCGAGTTTGGCGATATGACCGACGAAACCAGCCGCGTGTTTAATGTGCAATTCCATCCGGCCAGGAATCGATTCCGAAATTTGTTTCACAACGATCTCGCCATTCTCGTTGGCACGGAAGCCGCCGGATCGACTGAATCTGTTGGTCGGGTAAAACCATCCGCCAGCCCGTGCACCGCTTGCTGGATTTCCCTTTTCGTCAACAAGTCGGATGGTGTGCTCTCGCCCTTCGTCAAACTGAAATTTCAGGTCTGCAATCGGGTTTCCTTCGTCTAGCCGGAAAGGTTCCGTCAGCACCGATGCAACACTGCCGGAGCGTTCGTCAAGGACCAGTGCCTGATACTCGTGCCCCAGCGGAAGACCGGCTAGAAGAAACTCGCCGGGTACATCGCCGCCATCGATTCGTACTTCCTTGTTGTTGAAACCGTCGATTCGCTCCACAGGCAACACATATGTCTGAAAACTTCTCGAGAGACTTCCGTCAGCCATTCGAACTTCACCGCGAACAGCGCCGGCCGGGAGTAGTTGCACGTCAGCTCGGAATGGTTCTTCGGAAACGCCCACTTCGACTTCTGACTTTTTGACGACTGAATATCCAGTGAAGCCTTTCCCTGACCAGATAATCTTCGTCGGCACCTCGACGTCAAATTCGACTCGTGAATTCTCGATGTCAAAGTTTTCGCTGGAATAGGCTCCTGGCTTTTCCCTCGGAACGAACCCAGCTCGCAACTGGCCTTTAATTGGCAACTTCGGGTCGGCACCAACAAGTGTCAGAATCACTTTCCGAGTTTGACCTTGCAACTTCGGTTTTGCCGTGCCGACAGTTGCTCGTGGTGGATTATCGAACCGAGAAGGCTCATCCAATTTGATGACCCAATCGTCAATTGAGTCTTTCAGGTTTCTGTACATTCGCCGGCCTGGTAGTCGTAGGAGCAACTCTCCCTCGCCCAGATTACTAATGTGGAAATGTCCAACACCGTCACGCTCTTCGATCTGCGTATCCACAATCGTGTTGCGGGTCAGATTGCTGTACTGGATGTATCGCTGTTTCGTTTTTCGATCCTGCCGAAGTGTCGCCAGATCGCCGATGATCTGTCCCTTTACAGACAATGCCGGCTTCAAAGTTACATCGATCGGCTGCTGTCCCGCTCGTACTTCGCGGACGATTTGAGGAGCGAAACCGTCTGCCAGAATCAGCACGTCGTAGTTGGTGTCACTCGCCAGCGAATCCAGCACAACGGCGGCGTCAGTCTCCGAATATCCAAATCGGTAGAGCGGGGCCTCGCGTTCTTCATACCCTGCACTCCCCCAATGGTCACGAGGGCTGGGAATCCCCCAAGAGGTCGAGTGGCCATTTCGTGTGCGAGTTTCCTCGGCACTGTAGGCTGAAGCCAAAGTGACTGGCTCGCCGGAAACAGGGGACGTGATTAACAACTTTGTCGGCGTAGCTTTCTTGAGAACGATTCGGTTCTTCTCATCAGAAGACAGCGTTAGTTCGAAGCGTTCTTTCTCGTAACCCGGTGCTCTGATGTGGGCTCGCAGTGGCAAGTCAGACGTCGCGTTTGGCATTGCTACGGTGCCGAGCTTGTTCGACGCACTTCTGCTTGATTGAAGAGATGTTCCATTTCCATTGACGCCGAAGAAGTAGCTGCTCGACACGAAGGCATCCGAGATCGGCTTACTCTGTTCATCGACGATTTCGAGATGAGTATCGAAACCAGGTTTGATGACGAGTTCGATATTTTCAGGCGGCCCATCCGCAGTCAATTGGAAAGGTCCAGCGACCGCTGGGGCGAACTTGACGGAGTCGTCCTTTCGGAGTCCGACGTAAACGAGCAGTGCTGATGATCCATCCTGCTTGTTGGTCAGACAGGAAACTGTTTCTTCGAATCGATGTTCGATGACGGACGTTTCCACCGTGGACTGAAACGCATTGCCATTTTGTCCGTTTCCATTTGCAAACTTGATAGCCAGCATGCCGATGATAGACACGTCGCTGGGTACTGGCGTGCCGTCGTGCATCCTAAGTGTCCCGGAGATTCGGACTTCTTTCCGTGGAGCCGTCACGTGAAGATCGTGAGCGCCTCGTTTGTAGACGTGCACGCCTTCGCTATGGGCGAGTTCGCCCTGTGAGGCGATCAACTTTTCAATCTTCTCAACTCGTTCCTTTGGCGAAAGGGCTTGCTGCACGATCTGAACTGTCGCGTCAGCTCCTTCATAAAGGCCGAATGAGACGAAGGTGTAAGCGGCGACGACTCCGAGAAGCGTGTACCAGGGAACTCGGACGTGAGGCCGCTGGTCCGGCGTCACGATTCTGCGGACTCGATCGAATAATGGCGTTCTTGATTCGGGCGACTCGTCGCCGCCGAACGATTGCACTCCTGCGGCGAGTGCAAATTCACCGGCCGCTCCCGTGCCCAGTGACTCAGTCAGGCGGTCGACAATGTCGAGCAACGTTCGAGCAACCGGGACAGCGGAACCAGTCGCCGTGACGGCGGCGGCATCGCAGCACGCCTCTCGTTCGATGCGGATCTGACGGCTCAGCCACCAGACGGCCGGGTTGAAAAACAGGAACGATTCAACCAGCAACTGTCCCAGGTTGACCAGGAAGTCGAAGCGTTTGGCGTGAGCCAGTTCGTGAGCGATCACGATTCGCAGTTGCTCAATCGGCACACCGGTCAGCATCGCGGGTGGCATCAACAGAGTCGGCCAGAAAGTACCGACGATGCCGGGGACGGAAACTTTGTCGCTAACAACCAGCGAGACAGGCCAGCGCAGATTCATACGATGAGACAGCTCCTGAATGACACCACGCACCTGGCTGAGCATCGTTTCGTCAGTTGGCGTCTGGGATGGCTCCAGCTTACGCAGTGCGACGATCGTACGAACCAGCCGGAGCATCATTCCCAGCACGCCGAAGACCCATAGTCCTGCGGCAAGGGCCGGCCACGCGAGTTGCGATTGCTTCGTGACTTCGGACGTCGTCGATGCCGGGCGACGGCGATCGGCTTCGAAATCTGTGGCGACCTCTTCCGCGGTATGCGACGTGACGGAATGGCCTGAAGGGGCGACTTTCGTCTGGTCTTGGTCGGCGTGGGGACTGCTCTGCCGGGCTGACTCCACCGGGGCTTGTTCGGTCTGCAGAGGGGACGACTCAATTGTTGAAATTTCCGATCCTCGCGTTGTCGCTGCATCGGTGTCTGTTGAGGTGGTCACGTCCGTGGAAACGGTAGCCGCCGTCATGAGTGTCGCCAGAACGACGACCAGCAGGCCGCCACTGGCCACTGCGTAGCGAGTTGTCGTGCGTTTCGCCGGTAGCGAACGAAGCGTCAGCCAGCACAGAACGGCAACGATGCCCGCCTGCCACAGCGAGTGGCCAAGCGTTTGAATCAGCATTCGACAATGATCAATGGAAACGGCGTCGAGCATGATGTGACTCCGTGAGGGGGCGACAAAAAGGGAACTAATCAACGCGTGCAGGCTGCAGTTCGCTACGGCTTTCGACGAGTCTTTGTTTCCGGCAGCTTGCCTTCAAACTCGTCCAGAAACTGACGGATGGCGTCAACGTCTTCGGCCGCGGCGTTCGTGCCGGACAGAAGCTGCTGCACTGCCAACGCTGGGTCGCCGCCGAACACTCGGCTGACCAGACTCTTCATCATTGGTCCGGCAATTTGCTCACGCGACTTCTTCGGCGAGTAGACATTGGCCGGGCCGTCTTTCTGCCGCTTCGCCGAGAGCAGGCCCTTTTTCTGCATGACCTGCATGACGGACAGGACCGACGTGTACGCTCTCGGTTTTCCGTCTGGAAGCCGCTCCAGTACCTCGCGAACTGTCGACGGTCCGTGTTCCCACAGAACGCCCAGGACCTGAAGCTCAAATTCGGCCGGCTGGTATTTCTCGTTTTTCATTACCTTGCCTACTGTTGGAACAGTACTGAAGGCTTCAGGGTATACTGTTTCAGCAGTACGTCAAGCGCAGTTTCGTCGCGAGTCGAAAAAACATGCACCTCTGAGTGAGAGTTTCGACGACGCGGGAATCCAGCCACAGAGTCCACGGGGAAAATCCTCGACGGAACACCTCTCTTACTTCGGTGCTCTCTGTGGCTCAGATTTTTCTCTCTACCGGCCGTCTGATTCGAGAAGTCTGAGCATCTCGGTCGCGTAGCGTTTACCGAGGAGTAGCTGGCTCTTCCGGTCGAAATGGACTTTGTCGAAGACGGTCAGTTCGTTCGATCGGGCGAGTCCAGTGCCAGGTACGGTTTCGACGAGTTGTGCGATCTGGTCGTTCACGATTGCCTTGCCGTAAATCTCGCCAGCAACGAAGCGAAGGTCAGGATTCTTCAGATCGGCACGCAGTCGAGTGACGAGGTCGGTCAGCCGCTTGAGGTACTCTGTGTCGCTCCGATTTCCTTCGCCCTGGTGCCACAGCACGCCGTCGACCTTGAGATTCTTTACCTTCGCCAACCGATCGATCGTGTGGACGTAGAGGTCTTGCCCTTTCCCCCACTGCTGAATCTTCGTGCCGCCTCGAGCGTTGTGAATCAGTCCAATCGTCTTGCCAGGCATTTTCTCTGCCATCTCATGCGCAAAGCCAGCTCCGGGACTGATCCGCTGCATGGTGATCACCTTGCGGTCAGTGGCAAACCGATTCAGCGGATTCGTCGCCGGAATCCATTTCCCTTTTTCGTCCAGCAGTAGCACGTTCGCAATCGGCTTCTCATCGCCATCTTCCAAAGCGGCCCGCCCCGCCATGTTCGATTGACCGATCAGGAGAAAGACAAGATCAGGCTTTGGTGCCTGGTCATCGGCAAACGAAAAGGAGTGGATGTTCGCGACACTGGCGACGCACAAGGTCAAAGCAAACGACAATCGACTCATGAGAAACTCCGAAATGGTGCAGGCCACAAAATAGGTACTTGTTCAATCTGGAAACGTTGACCGAGAACTGTAACTCGACACGTCTCTGGTCATAAAGTTAGCGTTGGCCTGTCGCGTCGCTTCGGCGGAAACTCTATCGTGGCAACACGAGACAACTTTGCGACTCATTTTTGTAGGGTGCGTCTCGACGCACAACTGCGTCACGCGGAACGGGGGTGCGTCAGGACGCACGCTACGGCTTTTTTGATGTGCAAGCGATTTCTTGTCTCTGTCATCTTTGTGGCTTCAGGAATCTGACATGCGGAATATCAGGTTGTGGCAGATTGCTTGCGTGATCGTCGTGCTGAGCGGCCGAGGCTATGCGCAGTCAGACGCAGTTCCCATTGTCGCTGGCTTTGAAAGATTCGCCCGGCACCAGGAAATATCACAGCAGGTCGCGGGCCGACTGCTGCTGACCGAGCTGAGCTGCACGGCCTGTCACTCAGCGACCTCGGATGACTTGAAGCCAAAGCTCGGGCCGCGGCTCGATGGATCGGGCAATCGGCTTGAGCACGAATGGATTGCACGGTTTCTGGCGGCACCGCAGAAGGAGAAGCCAGGAACCACGATGCCCAATGTGCTGGCGGGATTTCCCGATGCCGGGCGAAGTGCTGCGATAAGAGCTCTGGCCGTGTTTCTGTCTTCCCTGAGTGAGCCGTTTCCGGACATCAAGGGAAACGGTGCGAGAGGAGTGCCGCATGAATTCTGGAAGCACGGCGATGTCGATCAAGGACGACGTCTCTATCACCAGGTTGGCTGTGTTGCCTGCCACGAGGCCGACGAAGATTACGAGACTGTCGAAACGAAACCGTCGCCTCTCGACCAGTTACTTGAACAGCTCGACGAAGACGAGCTGAAGGAACTCGGACTGTCTGCGGCATCTCGCCGTGTCCCGTCCGTGCCGCATGGCAACCTTGCTGCTAAATACTCGCCGCAATCGCTGGCGTTTTTCCTGCTTGATCCGCACAAAACTCGCACTGGCGGGCGTATGCCGAACCTCAAACTTGGTGTCGTTGAGGCGGCTGATATCACGGCCTGGCTTCTCAGGGACAGCAAGTCAGTCGTAATTCCGAGTGAGCAGGCTCAGGCATACGGTGACGATGTCATTGAAACCGGACGCCGCCTTTTTGGTGAGCTTGGATGCTCGAATTGCCACTCGGTTAAAGGCATCGCCCCGGCAAAGATGGCGAAGCCGCTGGTGGAACTGAATCTTGCGGGGCCACAAAACTGCGTCGGCGCACCCCGATCGGGCCTTCCGCATTTCCCGCTGGACGATTTTCAGATCGAGACGTTGAAGTCGACTTTGACGGATGACCGCAACAACGCATCAGCTCCGGGGAAGACGTTACCTGGACAACA
Source organism: uncultured Planctomycetaceae bacterium (assembly GCA_943787265.1). Classification (GTDB taxonomy): domain Bacteria; phylum Planctomycetota; class Planctomycetia; order Planctomycetales; family Planctomycetaceae; genus JABMPE01. The sequence continues at coordinate 264,094 of CALSLT010000009.1, forward strand.
ACTTGATGCTCAGATATTGAAAATGAATTGCCTGGCGTGTCACGAACGAGATGGCAGGGGCGGAGTCGGTCGATATCGCCGTCCGTACTTTGAAACCGTTGGCCATGTCGACATTGGCGACGAAGGGCGACTGCCGCCTCCATTGACTGGAGTTGGGAATAAACTGCAATCGAGCTGGCTGACTCGGGTACTGAAAGGGACGGGCGACGTCCGGTCTCACATGCGAATTCGGATGCCGTTGTTTCCCGCCGATCAGGTCAAGTCGCTGCCGACATGGCTTACACAAGCGGATCGGGATTCGAAGACGGCAGGATCCGAGAAAGACGTCTTCGGTGATGTCAGCAAGCTGGCAGAAGACGGACGTCTGCTGCTCGATACGGGCTGTGTGCAGTGCCACCCGTTGCGAGGGGATGCTGTTCCCGGAGTGGTCGGCATCGATCTGGAGGGAATTGCCAGCCGAGTCCAGCCGCAGTGGTTTCATGACTTTTTGTTGAATCCCGGTAAGTTGAAACCTCGGACTCGGATGCCGACATTCTTTCCGAATGGAAAGAGTCAGAACGCGGCCATCCTGAAGGGCGACACCGAACGGCAGATCTCTGCGATGTGGGCGTACCTCAAGAACGCAGGCAAGCTTGAGTTACCGCCAAAGATTCAGAAGGCGAGGTCACAGAATTACGAACTGATTCCGAAGGACAGGCCGATTGTCCTGAGGACGTTTATGGATGAAGCCGGCACGCACGCGATCGCGGTCGGGTTTCCCGAGAAGGTTCATTTCGCGTTTGACGCTGAGCAGGTTCGACTGGCACATGCCTGGCGAGGCAAGTTTCTCGATGCACAGGGGACGTGGTTTGTGAGGTTTGCTCCTCCGGCCGACCCGCTCGGCGATGAACAGGTCCGACTTCCGCCAGGTGTGCCGTTCGTCCTGCTCAAAGAAGCCCAAGGCGACGACGACGACTTTTCATCCCCGGATTTCGATGCAAAGAAAGCGGGCTATCGATTCCAGGGATATCGGCTGGACAAATCCGGAGTGCCGACCTTTCTTTACCGGTACGGTCGGTTCGGCATCGAAGACCTGATCAAGCCAGGTGCCGACAGAACACTGGTTCGCCAGTTGACGATCATCGATCGAACTCCCGAAGAACCTGCGGTTTCATTGTGGTTCCGAGGGCATTTTGGCAAGTCTCTCAAATACGACCGCCCATTCGCTTACACGAATGATGCCGGAGTCTCGATGGCTATCCCGGCCGGGCTGAAACACGCCGGCGAACTTGAGGCCCGGGAAGACGGAACTCACTGGATTGTCCCGGTGAAGGTTGAACGGAAGAAAATGATCGAGGTGCGATACCAATGGTAAATCGAATGACGCTTCTAGCTGTACTGCTTTGCTGGCTGTCGCCCGAAGCGCCGGCGAGGGCTGCGGAAGAAAATGACTATTACCGATTGGTCTCCGTCTCCGTCGCCGAGACAAGCACCTCGTCGCGAGCGAAGAACTGGAAACCCGCCCCCGATGGACTCGCTCTGGAAGTCAGCGGTTTGGCAGTGCTCGACGATCGCCGAGTTGCGGTCGCAATTCGAAAAGGTGAAGTCTGGATTCTGGACGGCGTCTACGACGAACCGCCGAAGAATGTGACGTATCGTCGATTCGCCTCAGCGCTTCACGAACCACTCGGTCTGCTCAAACACGGCGACTCGTTTTACACGACTCAACGTAGCGAGCTGACAAAGATTCGGGACACGGACAAGGATGGCGAGGCCGACGAATACTTGACCGTCGCGAAAGGCTGGGGAGTCACTGGCGGGTATCACGAATACGCCTACGGACCGAAACTCGATCGCGATGGCAATCTGTGGCTGACACTGAATATCGGAATGGGTCTGAAAGGTGCACAGTTAGATCGAACGATCAAGGATCCCATTCTTGGTTATCGACAGGGCCGCTGGCGTGGCTGGGGGATGAAAGTTCGCCCCGACGGCGATCTGGTACCGGTCTGTGCAGGAATGAGATCTCCCAGCGGCATCGGTGCCAATGCCGATGGCGACATGTTTTATACCGACCAGCAGGGAAACTGGGTCGCGACAAACTCGCTGCATCACATGCGCGAGGGAGCGTTTTTTCATCACGTCGAGGCATTGGCATCGATGAGCGAAGAAGGTTCACCGATCAGCGGCGTGAAGAAAGTCCCCGGAGGATTGCCTTACCCTGAAGCCATGAAACAGTTTCCGCAGCTTCGACCGCCGGCTGTGTGGTTTCCCTATAAGAAGGCAGGGCAGTCAGCGACGGACATCATGCTTGACGAAAGCGACGGCAAGTTCGGGCCGTTTGCCGGTCAACTGTTTGTCGGCGAATTCACCCAGGCGGCCATGAACCGGGTCTTCCTGGAAAAGGTCAACGGCGAGTATCAAGGTGCGTGCTTCCCGTTCCGATCACGATTCGCATCAGCAGTCCTGCGAATGTCTCAGGGAACCGACGGTAGCGTTTTCGTCGGCCTGACCAACCGCGGCTGGAGCAGTCTGGGTACGGCATCGTACGGCCTGCAGCGCCTCGTCTGGACTGGCGACGTTCCGTTTGAGATCAAAGAAATGCGAGCGAAGCCCGACGGCTTCGAATTGCTTTTCACAAAGCCAGTTGATCGCGAAGTCGCTCTGGCAACATCGTCATACGAAATGAGCAGCCACGCGTACTTGTACCACTCGACCTATGGTAGTGACGAAATTCAGAAACAACATCTGACTCCAAATCGAGCGACGGTTTCTGACGATGGTTTGACCGTTCGACTTTACATCGACGGCCTGCGAGGACTCTTCGTCCACGAGCTGGTGGCTTCGCACATCCGCAGTCAGGACGGCGAGCCGCTTCTGCACCCTCACGCCTGGTACACGCTGAATCGAATTCCGAAAGAGTGACGCGTCCCGATCTACGGTCCTGTTAACGAAGAACGAAACACGATTATGCCTGCGAGAACCGTCTTAATTCTGCTTTTCTGCGTCCTCGGAATGGCGGGCGTCGGTCAAATGTCGCACGCCGCGAAACGGCCGAACGTTGTCTGGATTGTCGTCGATGATATGTCGGCCAACTTTTCGTGTTACGGAGAGAAAACCATCCAGACGCCGTGCGTAGATCAGCTTGCCGAGGAAGGAATTCGTTTCTCGCGGGCCTATGCGACATCGCCGGTCTGCTCAACTTTTCGCTCGGCCATGATCACCGGGATGTACCAAACCTCGATCGGTGCACATCACCATCGCAGCGGGCGAGGCGAGCATCGTATTCAGCTCCCAGGTGGCGTTCATCCGGTCCCCGTGCACTTTCAGAATGCTGGTTACTGGACGTGTATTGGCAGTGGTTTGCCGGGCGTTGATTCCAGCGGCAACTCGACCGAAGCGGATCGGCTCGGCAAGACTGATTACAACTTCGACTGGAATGCCAAAATTTACGACAGCCACGATTGGGTGGGGCGAAAGGCCGGGCAGCCGTTCTTCATGCAGGTTCAGCTTCATGGTGGGAAAATTCGCGGGGCATCCGAAGCTAAGTACGACGCGATCGAAGAACGAATGGTCGCGGAATTTGGCGCCGCGACGGATTCAAACAGCGTGGAGCTGCCGCCGTACTATCCTCGGGACCCGGTGATGCTTCGCGATTGGGCGACGTATCTCGACACGGTAAGAATCACTGACCACCACGTCGGACGAGTGATCGACCGGCTGCGAAACGAAAGCTTGCTCGACAATACGCTAGTTGTCTTTTTTACGGATCATGGCATCAGCCATGCTCGGGGTAAGCAGTTTCTCTACGACGAAGGCACGCACATTCCGTTGATCGTTCGCGGTCCGGGTATTGAGCGAAGTCAGCTACGAACGGACCTCGTCGAGCATATTGATGTCGCCGCGTTGTCCCTCGCCGCGGCTGGGATTCGGGTTCCTGAGACGATGCAGGGAAGGGATATCCTCTCGCGAGATCACGAGGCGAAACAGGCTGTCTTCGGTGCTCGCGATCGATGTGGCGAGGCGGCAGATCGGATTCGATCGGTCAGAACCGACCGCTACCTCTACATCAGAAACTTCTATCCTGAACGTCCTCAATTGATGCCGAGCGGCTACAAAGACAGCAAACTAATCATCCAGCGTTTACGACAGCTGCACGCTGACGGAAAGCTGAACGCGCTCGCCGCGAAGTTATTGTTTGCACCAACTCGTCCTGCGGAAGAGTTGTATCTATACGGCCAGGACCGTTGGCAGACTCAGAACCTGGCAGCCAGCGTTGGCCATGCGGAGGCTCTTGCCATGAACCGCAAGCGTCTCGATCGATGGATTGAGGAAACCGACGATCCGGGTCCTGAGACACCCGAAGTCTATGTCCTCGAAACCGAAGACCAAATGAAGTCTACGAGGAACAAAAATTCACGAGAGATCTACCGCAAAAATGCCGAGCTCTACAAACGCTGGGCCAGCGAAGGAAGATGAAAAGTGCTCGACGGTTTCAGCGCTGTACGCATCGTTCGAGTCTGGACAGGCAATTGGCCAGTCATCGCCCTTTCTGCCGTGTTTACGGTCGCTTCCGGATAAGTCTGGTGGACTCTTCGGAGCAAAACCGGAATCAGGGGGCAGGAAGTTGACGGTTTCCGACGTTGGTTCACGTCGCGATACCAATCTGTAATCTTGAAACGACATTCTTATTCAAAACACTGAGTGGCTCAGGAACGAAGTTCTATGAAACGTTTAACGACGATGTGGACACTGGCACTGCTGGTCGCCACAAGCGGGGTGGCCTGCGGACAGGGCGGGCCTCGGCCGAGTGATCTTGGGGCTTCGAAGCTCGATCTGGGGGAGCCGGGCATTGCCTGGTACACGACTTGGGAATCGGCTCAGGCCGAAGCGAAACGCAGCGGGCGGCCGATCATGTTTGTGGCGGCGGCGACGCAGTGCCACGGTGTGTCGGGCGTTTTCTGACCAGGCTACACCTCTACGCAGAACGGTCTGTTCGCGTCCAAAGATTTTATCGATGCCTCTCGTGATTATGTTTGTGTGAGGATCGACTCGTACGAAACGGCAGAACACCAGAAGTACGTCCGCACGTTCCTGGATGGCCGTTTTGAAAACAGCGCGTTTTGCCTGCTGGCTCCCAATGGCCAGGACTGGCTGACGCGAGCTGGTCGTGGGCCTGAAATGGTGCTTGGGCATCGTTCGTCGGTGATTCAGATGAAGACTGTCGCGGCGAAGTATCCAGACAGGAAGAATGGGCGTCTGGCACTCGTGCAGGACTTCCATAGCGTTCGGCAGGCGTTGAACGTGGCGTCGGCTGATCAGCGAGTTCTGGTCATCGTCAGCGGCCCGAAAGAGCAGACTGACGAGCTGCGAATTTCTCTGAAGAGCGTTACCAATGACGAATGCATTGTCGGAAGGTTCCACTTCGACTTCGACGAAACCGAAGACTGGCACAAGCAGATCAAAAACGTGAAGGCTGGACCGAGCATTGTCGTCGTCCGTCCCGGCGAGTTCGGCATGGACGGTACGGTGATGAATCAACTGCCGTTGGCTGCGGAGAGCTCTGAGATCATCAAGACGCTGCTCGTTGCCAATTCGGAATTCGCAAAGACGACAAAGAAGAAGGTCTATTCAAGCCACGTCTCAAAGGGCACGAGGCTCGGAATCTACTTCGACAGCGTTGTGCCTTACGGTGAAGACAGAGATGGCGACGGCAAGATCGATCGCCGAGGCGGGCCTCCACGAGGTGGCAGAAGTGGTGCCCCGTCAGGTCGTCGGCCGACTCAGTAATAACGGAAGATGGGCCAATCGGGATTACGCTGGATGAGTTTTTGCTTGGTAGAGGCGTTCGTCCATCTCTCCTGAGGAACTTTCGGTCGCGGCGGATGGTTGATTCTGAAGCCGACTCATGCCGGTACGATTTCAGAACGCGGTCGGATTCCATAGGCTTTCGGTTGTGCCCGTTTAGCAACCCTCATTCCCCGGGAGCCCTCGCCATGATTTGCCCGCCTCGCGTTACTCCAACTTTTCTCCGTCGAAGTCTGCTGTTGCTTGGAATTGTTGTCCTGTCGGCTGCCTCAACCAGTGCAGCCGTTGAATTGAAGAAAGACGCCGCCGCGAAAACGGTAGCCGTCGCCATCAATGGGCGAGACTTTTCGACTTACACATTCGCAGACGCTCAGCCGAAGCCGTACATGTGGCCGGTTCGCGGAGGCGACGGCACGATCATCACTCGGCCGATATTTAATGACCGTTCGCAGGGAGACCATCCCCACCATAAAGGTGTGTGGGTCGCTGTTGACGAAGTCGGTGGCGTCAAGTTCTGGGCTGAGGAAGGCAAGATCGCCAACCGCGGCGTCGAAGTCACCCTTGCCAAAGGCAATCCCGCTCAGATGAAAGTGACGAACGACTGGCTCGACACGGAAGGCAAAGCGGTCGTCCGGGAAACAACGTTGATCAGCATCTGGGAAAACGGCCTGCTCGGATACGACATTCGATTCACGGCGTCGGGTGATGAGCCCGTTGAATTTGGCGATACGAAAGAAGGACTGTTTGGTTTTCGTATGGCAGAGTCCATGAAAGAAAAGGAAGGCGGACGGGTCGTTAACGCTGAAGGAGCAAAAGGAACGGTCGACTGTTGGGGCAAGCCGACAGGCTGGATCGATTACAGCGGCGAAGTGGATGGCAAGACATTCGGAGTTGCCTTGTTCGATCACCCTCTCAATTTTCGTCCGTCACGTTACCACGTGCGAAACTACGGACTGTTCTCGATCAGTCCGTTCGGCGAGCGAGCTTACACGAACAAGAAACGGCCAGCTCAGCCGTACTTCCTCTTCCCGGAAAAGGAACTTCGACTGCGGTACGCGTTGTTCGTCCATGATGGCGACACCGCGTCAGCGAAGGTGGGGAAGGTGTACCTCGATTACCTTGAATCCGGAATGTAACGTTTCGGCAGTTTGAATCATGCAGAACCCGACTGATTGACTTCAGTCGGGTTCTGTTTTTTTATAGAGGTGCAGCGAAAATGTTTCTCGGCAGACGGCTCACCTGACTGACTGATACGTCTTCACGCGACAGGCGACCGGGAATCGGCCATACGTGACATATCCGTTCGCAGTGTCACGAAACGCGGCGCGTGAACGAGCGGTTCCCCAGGTCCGACCGGGACTAATACGCATCGCCGGTACGGCTGGAGCAATGGTGAGCAGCTCAGTCTTAACCCGACATTTTCAGAGTGATTGCCAGCGCGTTTCGCGAACCAGGGTCGATACTTGGGGTGCACCACGATACGCAACTCCGAGTCACTTCAACTGGTCAGCTTACTTGGCGCCAGCTCAAACGCTCGAGATCGCGTATCCAGAAAGACACACCGCAACTTTGATTCGCCCCTGGAGTCGTCACCTTGAGCCACTCTCATCTCGTCGTTCAACATCTCATGAAGCAGATGGAATCCTGGCAGCCTGGCCAGAACCGTCGGGACTCGCGTCCTGCATGGTTGACCGGGTTGATCGAGGAGTTTGCTGATATTTTTGAGCCTCTCACTGGCGTCGCCCGAGTCGGTTTTGACTGCCGTCTTGAAGAAGACTGCTGGGTCGCAAGAATGTATCTGGGAGCCACGGAAATCGTCGGCGGCCCGCGCGACGGTCAGACTCAGGCCATGCCCTTCGAGCTTGACCTGCATCGGCTGATCAACCGGTTCAGTGACGTTGAAGAATTCTTCTGGAGCGTATTTCCAGAGTCCGCTGCCGACATCGACGAGGCACAGGCTTACGTCACGGTCAGTGGTAAAGTCGACGACAACGCCGTGCGATTCCATCTGTTCGCGGTGTCCCCCGACGACGTTGGGCCGGGCATGCGAGTTTATCCTGATGGGCACTTCGATCCGGTTTGATCCGCGCGTGCATCTCTCTGCTTCGGTTTTCTGCACTGCATGCCAGACGTTGCATCTCCTTCCGAATCGCTTCGCCTCGATTTGGGTCAAGCCGCTATGAGCTGTCCACTCCTACGGTCGTAACGTTTTGTCAGGCAGTAGAGATATGAAAAGTTGCTGACGTATTGCTGACAGGAAGTGCGTCTCCAGTACTTCACTTCGCAGAAAAAGCCCGCCACATTGGCGGGCTTTTTCTATTTCTACGCGCAACCTGCTGTGTCAACCGGCGGTTAACGGGTGCTAGACTTTACGTCGATCACCAAAGGAACCGACGAGATGCATCTCAGCGGCTTGTTTAGAAATCGATTCAACTTCGGAAATCGCGCACGGTTTGCCCAGGAGCGTTGGGGCGGACTGTCTTCTCGCCGTGCGTCTCGACGCAGCTGGCAGACAGAGCAACTGGAATGCCGCCTTCTGCTGACGGCATCGCCAAACGGCGACAATCTCCGCACGTACCGACTCGCGGTGGCCGCAACGGAAGAGTACACCGCGTTCTTCGGCGACAATCGCACGGCGGCTCAACAGGCAATTGTCAGTTCGGTGGCCACGTTTAACGAGATTCTGAATCGTGAGCTGAACGTCCACCTCGATCTGATTATGGACCTCGACATTATCTTCGGGGGCGACCACTCCAACGGCTGACCCGTTCAGCTACGAATCTTAGTTCTGACGGTTCTGGCGCAGAACCAGACGCTGCTTGGATTCCGTAATCGGGCCTGCGAACTACGACGTCGGGCACGTCTTCGGGACATTTGCAGGCAAGGCGGCCTGGCGACGCTCAATTCGGTAGGCATCGACCGGACCAAAGCTCAAGGTGCGTCCGGAACCTCCAGCCCGACCGGTTCGGGCTTCGACCTGCTGGCGATCCACGAGATTCGGTCATCAGTTCGGAGCGACTCATACATTCAACGGTACTGCCGATGCTTCCGCTCGAAACGGGGCCACCGCGTACGAACCCGGCAGCGGTTCGACCATCATGTCTTACGCGGGAATCCTGCCACCCGTTTTTCCAGGAGCCTCCGTTCGGCAATAACCTGCAGAACGACCCGGACGACTACTTTCACGCCGGCAGCATCGACCAGATCGTGTCGCATCTTGAGAACCTGGATACCGCAGGCGTCGGCACGATCACTGCCGCCGTGAATCAGGTTCCAACCGTAAACGCCGGTGCCGATTTCACGATTCCCGCCGGCACGCCGTTCACCCTTTCCGCAACGGGCAGCGACGCCGACGGCGACGCGCTGTCTTCTACAACTTCGAGCAGTTCGACGTCGGGGCTTGCGCAGGACGTCGACCCGCTCGATGCCAGACAACGGCTCCAGTCCGTCTGTTTCGTTCGTTCGTGCCGGCCGTCGCGGCTGCCGAATCGGGCACCTTCACGCGAGCCTGTTCCCTCAACTCGGTGACATCCTGAACGGCCTTGGAGAAATTTCATCGGGGCCACTTTCGGTGACGAAAGGCGAGCAGCTTCCGTCGACGACTCGCGTCGCTCAACTTCCGCGCCACGGCTCGTGACCACCGAGGCGGCACGCACTGGCGATGACGTTCTGATCAGCGTTGTCGATACCGGCTCGATCTTCGAATTCACCAATCTGAATTCGGCATCGACTCTTATCGGAGGAGCCAGTCAGGAACTTACCTGGGCGGTCGCCGGCACCACGGCCAACGGAATCAACGTCAGCGATGTTGAGATTCTGCTTTCGACCGACGGCGGCCTGACATTTCCAACATCGCTGGTGACCACGCCCAACGACGGCTCACACACGCTCAATCTGCCGAACATCGATACGACGACCGCCAGATTTCAGATCAAGGCCTTCGACAACATTTTCTTCGACATCACCGACGCCAATGTCACGATCGCCGCCAACGCCGCAGCACCGGGTGTTTCGGTCGTCGAATCCGGAGGCGGGACGTCCGTCGCTGAGGTGTCGAGTATTGGAACAGCCACGACACTACACGCTTGCGTTGAATACGGTTCCGGCCAGTGCCGTAGAGCTGACCGTCACTGGTGATGACGACGTTCTGGTCAGTACAGACGGTTCGACATTCAGTTCGTCGATTACGCTTTCAGTGTCCGATGCGTCGTCTCAGACAATCCACTTGCGAGCGTTCAACGACGCCGACGTCGAGGGGACTCACACAGGCACGATCACCCAGACTGTCTCTGCAAGTTCGGACGCGAATTACCCGGTGGGGCTGTTAATCAATCGCGTGATCTCGACAGTGATCGATGACGAACGAACGCCTCTTGTGGCTGTCGATTTGCAAGCTGCCGGCGGAACAGTTCCCGCCAACTGGACCGAGATCAACCAGTCCGATGGTGTCTTCTCCGCAACGACCTTCAGCAATTTGATTCGAGAAGATGGCTCTGCCACAACAATTGACCTCACCGTCGGCCCAACTACTTCACAAGGAAACTCCTTCGGACCATCCGATCCGGACAGCGAGACGGTCCCGATTCACACTCCTTCACTGGATGACGCTGGAGGCGTACTTGGTTGGACAAAGGGTAGCGCAAATACTGTTCTGTCCAACTGGAGTGGCTTGACGCCGAGTGAAAAATACAACGTCTACGTCCTGGTTGCTGAACGGTTCGGCGGCGGCACCGACATCAACCACACCGTTACCATTCTTGGCGACGGAAGCGACGATCCAACTCCGTTTACACAGACGACGACTGGTTTTGGCGGCGAGCTGCAGATCAACAATCAACAGGGCGACGACGCGCAGGCTCTTGAGGATTTCGCGCTGACGGTTACGGCAGATTCATCCGGCGAAATTGACGTCCAACTTTTTCGTGATGATGGAGTCAGTTCAAACATTATCTACATCGGTGCCGTCGCGATTCAGCAGGCGGTCACCCCGACCAGCGAGCCGCCGATCGTCGATGTTGTGTCGTTTAACAGTGGGACGGGCGAGTTGAGCGTCAACGCCGGAGCGACAGACAGCGTCTCGATCAGCGCACTCAACGGAGCCGCTGGAACGGTCGTCGTTCAAATCAACGGTGTTGCCAACACGCAGTTTGGAACAGTGGCTCCCAGCACCGTCCAGACGATCGTGGTCAACGGTGGCTCGGGCGACAATCTCGTCGACCTGAGCACGGTCGGGAGTCGAGACTTCACGAACGCAGGCGGAGTTGGCGTTACCCTGCTCGGCGGCGCCGGAAACGACACGATTTCCGGATCGGAATTCGCTGACAACATTGATGGCGAAGCGGGTGATGACTTCATTCAGGGTGGCTCGGGCAGCGACATGCTGGTCGGGGGCGCGGATGACGACACGATTTACGGCGGCAGCGGAGCGGACAACGCTGATGGCGGATTGGGGAATGACTCGATCCTCGGAAACTCCGGCAAAGACACACTCCTCGGAAACGACGGAGCAGACATCATCGTTGGAGGCGGCGGACGGGATTCAATCCGCGGTGGAAATGGTGCGGACATCATCCGAGGCAACCGTGGGCCAGACAGTCTTTTCGGAGAAGCCGGCGACGACACCATCTCTGGTGGCACCGGGAAAGACTCGATTTCAGGTGGCGACGACGATGATAGCCTTGTCGGAAACGGCGGATCAGACGGCATCAATGCGGGGGCCGGTGCTGACATCGTCAAGGGACTCGGTGGCGTCGACACAATTCTGGGGCTTACCGGAAACGACACGCTCAACGGTGGTGCGGCGGGCGACGTCCTGATTGGCGGTGACGACGACGACGATCTGACCGGAGCCGGCGGCACTGACACTCTTGCTGGCGGCGAAGATGCGGGCGATACCTTCGACGATAACGGAGAAATCGACGAGCTGTTTACCGAGAGCATGTTTGCGGCGTTGCTCTCACTGGCGTAGTTGCAGCAAAGAAGGCTGGCCGCCTCTGAGTTATTCGCCAGGTCCGTTGCTGACCAGAATTTGCCCAACGAGACGGTCTTCTGGAAAGTTCGCCATCAGGTAAGTGTTGCGGCCGTCGTCGATCCCAACGGTATGGCTGGCTTCCGCTCCGATTGGAGCGTTTCGACTGGCGGGGCGCAGTTTCACGACGTGTTCGCCAGCTGGAAGTTCGAGTCGCAGCACCTGGATACGATCGGGAAGCAAACCCCAGCAGCGAGTGTCTGCAGACTCGCTCGCTTCCCAAAGAACGCCGGCGGCATCGAGTGCGAAGCTGGCCAGTGGGTCGTCGATGTTGGCCGCATCTTTGGTCGCGTAAACCGCTCCCTTTTTGACGACACGTCGGACGACAGCCCTCGCCATCACTTTGGGGAAGATTGCGTCGTACTGGTCGACCGCCAGTTGACCGACGTCGGTGATCGTTTTGGTGACGCCTGCGGCGCCAGTGTCCGTCTCGACAAGAACAGAATCGATCTGATTGCTGCTTCGAACAACGACGGGCACTTTGATTGGTGCGATCGTTGGTGGCAGCGAATGTTTTGAAGTGGCGGTCAGAATTCGATCGGCGATGAGCAACGCGTTCGACGTTGGAGTTTCCAACCGTTCTTCTTTGTAAGGGCCTCGGCCAACCATCGTGAACACGTACAGAACGCCGTTGCCAGGTTCCGAATGGTGACCCGTGCTGACACGTTTCAGGTCGGCGCTGGCGTCCTCGAAGGATGGCTCCCAGTTTGCCACCAACTGAATTGCTCGCGCGGCTTCGTCGTAGTTTGCGTGAGTGGCTTCCTGAATCGCGCCGTGAAGGTACGCCCCCAGGGCAACTCGCTTGTAAGCCAGCTTGGGATTGTTTTCCGTCGAGGCCCCTTCTGCGTTGATGATCTGTCTCTGCTTGTCGCCAACCTGCAATGCATAAGCCGATGCGTCCTGCCCGTCGGCCATTAGATTGGACAAAGCCAGGAAGCATCGAATCAGAATCTTTTCGTAATCCTCACCCGAGTAGGCCAGCTTCGTATCGTCGGTCAATGTCGCGACAACGGATTCGCCAGCATCTTTCTGTTCGAGATAATCGAAGCGATCTCGAACCTCGCGCAGAGTTCGCTCGGCATCGTCCGGGCGACCGTCTGCCAGTTGAATGATTGCTCGATCGAGCTTCAGCACGTCGGCGTCGGATGATCGTTCAGCGATCTCGCGCTGGACGATCGACTCTGCTTGCTCGACTCGCCCGGCGTTAAACGCAGAACGGATCGACTCCAACTTGTCGCCGTGCGTTGCGCAGCCCGACGCCGACAACGCTCCGAGGAGAGCTGCGACTAACACGAATGAATTCAGGTGACGAAAGTGCAACGGCCCGACCTTGTGGGATGGGAAGACGTACTGATTTTGAAGGATTGAATTGCAGAGGTCGGAGAGGTGAACAACGCAGAGAACACTGAGAGCATTTCGCGTTTGGCACACACCAGGGAAAAGGACATCGAGGTGCGACTTACGAAACGCAAATCCGCTAGTAGTGCTTAATTTTGCCGAGCACCGACTTGTGATATCCCTTGCGAATCTTCTCAGACGTTTTTTGCTGGCTGCCGTTGTGAATATTCACCAGCTCGAGTGTCAGCAGATAATCCCGCTGGTAATCCGAGCCGTTGCTGCGAGTCGTTCCGGAAGTCAGTTTTGCAAAGAGCAGATAGTCAAACGGGTTTCCGTGCTGCTCCATGATCGCGACGAACGTTCGCTGATTGTTCGGGAGGAAGAGCTCGTCCGGGCGGAGTCGGCCTTCGCGAAGTCCGGCTTCAACAAACCGACGACTGATCGGATCGTAGACCTGAGCCTCGACGATCTGCTGATCGATGATTTCGTAGAGCTGCTCTTTGAAATCGCCGAGTTCTTCAGCACTGGCATTTTCGATTCCGCAGAAGCAAATCTTTTTAGGAAATGTCCCCTGTTCGTTAAATGCGGCCTGTTGAATGGCTCCGGACGCTTCTTTCTCCAGAAGATCGTCAACGGCTTTTCGGACGAGTGGTTCGAAAACGCTGGCGCCAGCTTCGTGGCTGCCAACCATGTTTTCGTCGTCGTCTTCGAGAATATGGGCGTGCTGACGCCCGCGACAGCCGGCGATGACAAAAGCGGCAAGGGAAGAGCCAGCAATGCTGCAGTGCTGCAGAAATCGTCTACGGATCATCGTGAATCCTTTCACGAGATGTGGTGGGATGGGTGGAGCGAAGAACCGCTCCGGAGGGGCCGCGGATACTAGCCGCCCATCCAAATCCCCGCGAGACGAGTTCTGGACTGGTCTCTATAGGGCAGGTTATCTGAGTGAAGTTGTTCAAGTCTGTGACGCGTCGGGCGTATTGGGAATCTGAACGCAACACCGCTCAGTTGACTAGCGGTCATCGGATCGGTTGGCTGAATTCAGCGAGCTCCTTATTGGAGATTCATCAGCGAGACTCGACTGATCGCATTCAACGGCTGCGACGGTGAAGCCTGAATACTGGCTGAGAATGCATTGACCGCGCTTGGCGAGTCGCCAGCTTCGATAGCCAGGCTCCCGAGATAGAACAGCGCCTCGCCCCGCAACCGGCTTGGGAAATCAGTCGTGTTCACCTGATCAATCAATTCGAGATACACGTCTTCCGGAGATCTTCCGATTGAGGCGGCGAGGGTCCGAAAGAACTCACACTCACGGCCGCTCAGTTTCTCCAATCCTTGCAGAATTACAGACTGGTCACCGCGCCGAAACGCCTGGCGAATGAAAGCGTCGGGATCTTCGTCAAGCGTCTGCGATGCATCGGCGGTCTGACGTTTGCATCTTCCAATCAGCTCAGTTGCCCACTGCTTCTCCTGCAGATCGGTCGATCCCAATTGCTCGATGAGGCGAGTGGCGAACTCAATTGCAGTTTCAGGTTCATCGAGCGCTTCCAATCCACGGGCGACTCGAATCAACTGCCTCGCGGACAACCCATTGTCATTGGCGAGCTTTCGAAGATGGTAGACCGCGCGGTACTGATCAAGAAGGGAATGCGCATGCGTGTGCCGAAAAACACGATGCGAGATTTCAAAGTAACAGAGAGCAGCCAGGTCGTCGGAGGGGACATTCGATTCGGGCATCACGCGGAGGGCTGCATAAGGCAGTCTCATCGCAAGCAGGGCGCGAGCGACCTTTAGACGAGCTGACGGACTACTCGCAGCGAGCACGTTTCCGTACGAACCATCGAACTGCGAACTTGGCCATTCGAGTTCAGACAGTAGCCGAGCGGCAATGCGTATCTGGCTTGTATTCTTTGGTTCATCGGCCGCTGCCAGAATCGTTCGGTGAGCGTCGATGCCGACGACATTCCAGTCTGGAGACATCGACAGTCGGCGAATGCCATCGAGGTCCGACGAATCAGCAACAAGCAGTGTTGGTTTCCATTCGTCAATCGATTGCTTGTATCCACCCCAGGCTCCATCCGAACGAAGATATCTGGAGCTGCGAAACTCACTCAGGTCACGGCAAACCAATCCGTAGTTTCGGTATACATCAGAAAACAGATCCCACCGATCATCGACAAGCAGCTTGAAGGACTTTCGCAATTGTTCTGTCTGCCAGTGCGAGGAATCTCCAGGGTGCATCAACATGACGCGACCGGAAGTGCCCCATTCAGCGGGATCAACAAACTGTCGCGGCCAGTGTCCGGTCAACACAAATGAACGATAAGAGTCAAAGTGCGACGCATGGCTCAGTAGGACGATCAGAACCAGGCTCCATCGCAGCAACCGTTCGGGCAGAACAACCCGTCGAAGAGATGTTGTGTAGTCAGAGCAGCTGACAACGCCCAGCAACGCCAGCCAATGGTAGTACCGGCAAGTCATTGCCAGCACGCTGAAGGCTGACAGGCAAAGTAGTGGTGGAAGGGAGCGTCGTTCCGCATTCCAGACGAGACACCACGAATGAACCACTGTGATGAAGGTTAGCCCGAAGGGAATCCATGTTGCGGTTTCATCAGGCGACATCGCCGACATCGGAAGGAAACTCTCATTAACAGCGGACCATGTGATCGGCCGGGCAATCGCTGCAGCAAGACCTGATGCACAAACAGTTCCTCCAATTAAGGCGATTGCAATGCCCGCAACGGCATACGCGATTCGGCGACCGGAAAGGACTTGGCTTGAGAACTTGAGCCAGCCGACAAGCAGCAAGGCCAGAACGATACTGAAGTCGACGCAGAGCGTGACGGTGGTCAGTGCCATCATGGCGAAACTGACCGATGCTCTTCGTGACTTCTCACTGGGAAGCGGTCGTACGATCAGGAATGCAGCACCAATCGCGATCGACGTGGTGGCAAGATCGCCCCGGAGTATCGGAAGCGACAGAGCGGCCAGAATCAGAAGTTCAATTCCAGATTCATTGTCGGGCTTTCTTTGGTCCTGAAAACATGCCCGCACAAACCAGCTCAGCAGGAATGACATCACGACCGCAAATAGCCAGTAGGGGCACTCGGCGATGACCTGCGAAATACCGAGTGACAACAACGGAGGCTGCCACGCTGACTCATGCGTGAGGACTGAATCGGCTGGCGCTGGCAGGACTCGAACCATCTGAAACGGCCCGCCATCGGCAACACTGATCAGCAACAGAAATGAAAGTAGCCAGCCCCATCGACCGACAAGTGACCGTGCTTCGTCGTCCTGAGTGGCTGAAGAAGGTTTTCGAGTTTTGTTACGGCCTGATTTGCGAGCCATCAGCGCACTCGAATCCAATGATCTGTAAACCGAAGTGGATCCGTGGAACGAACCTTCGGCATGTGACACTGCAAACAGTTCTCAGACTCGCCTGCTCGACACAGCGGATCGTGATTTCCGGAAGCGTCGTGGCATTGGCTGCACTGCCAGTCGCCGAGCGAATCCTGCACATCGAGAGGGCGGTGCGGGTCGTGGCAGGTCGTGCATGTCATTTTCTGCGACATCGTAAAACACTTTGAGCGCAAGAGCCCGATTGGCTGAAACCTCGTGAGATCGGGATCGTCAGGCTGCGACGCGTTTATGTCGACTTCTTCAGGGCGGCGATGGCACTCCGCACATCGATTGACGGCTTCGATCGGTGAAGCTGTCTTCCAGAAGTCGTCATGAACGGCTCCTTCGCTGGCGACATGCTCCGCACGCGGTCCGTGGCAACGCTGACAATTCACACCGGTCTCGATGTCTTCCAGTCGAAGCCGCCCATCGTCGCTGGCAAGGTAACTCGAATGACACGCAAAGCACCGTCTGGTCTTCGGGTGATCGTACAGGACACCTAACGGGCCAAGATGCGTCGCAAAGTGTTTCTCGGGCTGACCTGGAGTAATGTCAAAGCCGTCAAGCTCCTGGTACCACGTCCATCGAAACTCCAGCAGATCGGTGGCACCCTGACTGTCGCTGACTGTGGCGACCCAGGTGCGCGCATGGCGGCCAGAGCCAAAACACCAGTCAAGCGAAATCTGACTGGCGCTGCTGTCCGACGAATTCTCTGCGCGAGGAATTGCAGCTTGAACATCCACAACGGTGCCTTCGCTGCCAGCAGGATCGCACTGTTCGACTTCCGCAAGCAATGCGAGAGAGTCAGTCGATGTGGACCGTCTCAGCGCATTCGCATGGCCGGTCGCATGAAACTGCTCTGCCTGCACATGGCACTCAATGCACGTTTTCTCGTCAGCCCTTCCCGTGGAAACCTGGAGCGAATCACTGGGGAGTGGCGCATAAAAATTCACGCTGCCCCACTGGTACAGCGTGAATGTAGCGACAGTCAAAATGCACAACGTGAGGAATGATCTACTGCCTTGCACAGTGAAGTGTTGAACGCGGTCTGTCACTCAAATCCACCGAGCACTCAAGTCATCTGGGATCAATTCTAAACATCGTCGCCGCCGCCTTCGTTCAACTCCATTTCGGTTGCTTCTTCTTCTTCAGTGAGCTCTTCTGCTTGGTCAGGGCCTTCGATCGGCTCGGGTTCCGGAGTTCCGCCGCAACCGACGAGCAGGAATAGAGCAAACAACATCGCAGCGCTTAGCAAAGTTTTCATTGAATCACCTGGTTGTTGAAACGGCCAGCAAACCTGCTGGCTTAAAAATACTTGTTCTAACAAAAGACAAGCTGCCTGAAACCAAGCGTTCCAGGCAGCAGTTCAAAGTGAGAAGCAGACTTGAATGCAACCTAGAAGATGCCACCGTTGTCTTCTTCGCCGTTGATCGATCCCGCTCCAACCCAGACACCGTGGTCCGTATTAGAACTCGCGAAGTATACGGCACCATCCGCCATCAAGACATGAGCACCGCCCACGTGATAACTCGCTGCATTCTTGATCATCTGGGTTGTGACCGATGTATCGTTGTCGCAGTGGACGGTCCCTTTCCAGATATCGCTTTGTCCTGCATTTGGCGGCATCAGAGTATTGAACCATGGTCCCCACACCGTTCGTCCAGACGTCCAGAATCGATTTGCCTGGTCGTCGTTGCCGTTAATTGCGGAACTGGAAGCCCCATTGACACAGGCTGTGTAGTAATTCTGAATGATCAACAGGTTTGCGGGAGAATTGGTAAATTCTCGAGCATGAGCAGTTCCGGTCGCTGACAGGACACCCGCCGCGGAATTCCGGAAGCCAGCTGCTAATCTGTTATTGTTCGCTCCAATGACACCTTCACCAGCAAGGATTGTGTTGCTCATTCCGTCGGTGAAGTCACGCGATCTCTTGGATGATTCACGCGCGAACGGTCCAGGGCCATTCTTGCGATTCCAGCCTGAAACCGGACCTGCAGAAAGCATGTAGTTTGTAGGAGCAGAGTTCCCAGTCCATTTTCTTGCTGTGGGATCACTTGGGCAAAGCAGTGCCTGAAGCAGTGTGTCAGTAACGGTTCGATTTCTTTGCCCATTTATCGTAGCTGTGTTGTTCCAGTAGGTGTTGAAATTGGCGCTTTCGAACAGTGGGGCCTGATCCAGGAACGGAAGAACCATGGCGAGGCCGCTCCAGCCTTCCCAGCATCGATTCGCGTTTGAACCCGGGTTCTTAACGCAACCAACTTCATTGCCGGGGAAGACACTGTGGACGTCGTGATAGTTGTGAAGTGCAACTCCGAGTTGCTTGAGCTTGCTCTTGCATTCTGCCCGGCGAGCGGCTTCACGGGCCTGTTGGACGGCTGGCAGCAGCAGTGCGACGAGGATGGCGATGATCGCGATGACCACCAGCAACTCGATTAGCGTAAAGCCTCGTCGACGTTTGAGGGTTGTTGGTTGTGACATGAGCTTGGTCTCTCCTGAAAAAAAAGAAATGAGAACCCTCACCAGATTTGGGAGGACAAGAAGCCATGCCTGGAGTAGTCATCTGAAAGACGAACCACGTCAGATTTGGGTATTGTGGACAGATAAAATAAGGAGTCCACGCCACCATTTACTGAATTCAAACTCCCGGCAACGGCAATTTGGAGCAGACAGGATCGCGCGCAAGTAGCGGATTGTCAACTGCGCGGGCCTGCTTCGGGTTCGAAAACTCTACAAATAAATTGGCAATCGCCATCGATTCACAATTCGCATAAACGTTTGTCAACAAAGTTGCTGCTCATTGGACTCGTGATGGAAACTGCGACCAGTTTAGAAATTGATTGGCGACTTTCTTCTGATCGGCCGCCTTCGACGGAGCAACGCGTCTAAGACGGGTTTCGCGAAGTTGCTGCGGGGTCCGTGTTCTTGCCGAATCGGTAGCTGAGTGGCTCGTGAACTTGCCATTCAAAGGGCTCGAGACCGGCGGTACGCCCTGACGTTTCTGGTCGTTGATCTTCGTCAGCACGAGCGGCTGGAGCGGTTGTTCGCCTGGCATTGGTCGGGAAGATGCCTGTGAGCTTGAGCGTCCTTCGAACGGCTCGCGAGGGGGAGGGACAGGCAAGTTGACAGGTGCCGATGAGGCTGCGACCTGAAACACGGCGGCGGTAGTTTTCTTTGTCCGTGCTCGCGGATCTGGAGCTGTGAGGTTTCGCGTGAACTGACCGACTCGCGAGAAGAGTGCCGCCGGGCCGCTCTTTGCTCTCGGCTGGCCCGTTCTAGATGTCGCGGCCGGTTTTGGTGGATCGTCAGCGTCCGGCCCTTGAGACCGCACAACGCTGGCTGCTGGTCCGGATGCGGCGGCAGCCCTCGTTGAGGCCAGCATCTGTCCCTTCGGTAGATCAAGTCGCGGTGAACCGGCGAGCACCCAACTCGACCACTTCTGCTCCAGCTTCTCGATTCCCTGACTGCCGTAGAAGCTGGCGATGGCTCGGTCCCAGCCTCGATGGTGTGCATCGTTGAGGAAGTTGAGGAAGTGTTTTCGGCCTTTGCGCTGCAGAAGAAATTCGGTCAACGAGTACCCCTGAGCGTACATCGCCAGCACCTGGTCAGTGTCTTTTGGGTACTGAGTCATGTTGAGCAGAACTCGCAGCGGAATCCGCCGTCCCTGATTGACCAGCTTTTCCGCCAGTTCGAATGATCGGCTCTTTTCTGAAATGTGCTCGACGACGGTCGCTGCCCCTTCGTCAGCCCACCGAGGCACTTTTCTCCGGAAGTAGCAGGCGAGAATTGTGTGGTTGACCTCATGGGGGATCACCGAGTCGAGAATTCGTTCCAGGCTGCCCTGAACTTCCATCTTCCAGCCGTAAACTTCGCCTCGGTCGAACTTGAAACGCGTCGCCCCGCCGGCTCCCAGATTGTCTCCGACAATGACGGAAACTTCGCAGGGTGAGCCCCAGTTGTTGATTTCGTGCCCGTACCAATGCACGGCTAGTTTTCGACGCGACTCTTCTGCGGCATCGGCCACTTGGCGAGCGATCTCGGTCGTTGGAGCGTGGACGACGAAGTTCGGACTGACGAATTCGCCTTCGACAGAGCCCAGAGCCAGTGTCAGCAAGACTGTATTTAGAGCAACCGGCATCGGGTTCCGTCCCCAGATTCGTGATGAGTCCGCGGCCTTTCGTGCCGCTGGCCACAAACAAAGCAATCCGCGAGCCATTCGTTCCGAACAGTCAGCCACGAATTCATCAATGGAGACGTCAGGTCCGTCATCTAGGTGCTATCAGCAGTTCTGTCCACAACCACCTGGTGTTTGGCAATCAGGCGAAGGCTGCAGAATCCGATCTGCACCGCCTGAATCAATCGCCGGAACCTTGTAATATCTGCAAATGGCGAGGATTTCGTTCATTGCGACAGGAGTATTCGCCGATGAAGTGCCCCTCAAAGCCAGCAGGCTGCGAGCATCATGAAAAACAGCGGGTTGGCACGAGACAGCTTCGGTTGAAAGATCGGTGAGCCGCCTCCATAATCCCGCTTCGCTCTTCGTGAGCGATTTTCGCCAACGCCCGGAAGCTGCTGTTCCGAGGCGAGATCTGCGGCCAGTTGTTGTAAATACTGGCTGACTTTTCCCATCAGATCAGAACACATTCAAGGTACGCACAATGAGTCGAGTCAGCACTGCTGAAATCCGTAAACGACGTAAGAAGAAGTCCCGTCTGAAGAAGAAGCTGAGCTGCCGCTTCTGCCCGGACGGTCCGAAAAAGACTCCTCGACCGATTTATGTCGATTACAAAGACCTGCGGACTCTGAAATCGCTCGTCGACCGTAATGGCCGAATTCTGCCGCGTCGACGAACCGGAACCAGTGCTAAATGGCACCGTGCCGTTCGAGTTGCCGTGCTGAGAGCGCGATTTATCGCTCTGCTGCCGTACGTTCCGGAAGATTAAGTCAGCCCGCTGTGCTCCCGGAATTCGGTGTGTCATCGTCGCTTTGTGTAAGCGGCGGTGAGACCGGCAAGTGCGGGAACGGCAGCGTGAGGCTCTGTTTTTCAAGATTTCGTTTGCCGACCAGTTCGGGTCACAGTGCGGGATTTCTCCGCCTGTGAGTTGCGATATTCGCTTCTGCGAGGAGGTTCTTCGCCAATGATGGTTCCTGATCCAGTCGATGTGAGTCAATTGCTTGTCGATGGCTCGTCCTTTGGGCACAACGAAATCGGCGAGCTTGAAAAAGCAATCGCCAGCAATCCGCACGCTGTTCGCCAGGCTTGCCAGGAGCTTCGTCGACGCGTCGACGCGGGATCTGGTTCTGAGCGGGACGTCGTCGCCACTGGTTACACGCTTCACCTGTTGAGCAATCATCAGGACGCGACGCACTACTTGTCTCAGGCAACTGGCAGCGACTTCGCGGAATTCACTCGCGGCGAATGCTTGTGTGCTTTGGCTCGGTACGACGAAGCTGTCGAGGCTTATCGGGAAGCTGGAAAACGCGGCTACGACGCCGTGCAGGCGGTGCTTTCAGAAGCCGGTGCCATCCGCATGGCTGGTCGACTGGACGAAGCTGAAGCTCTGCTGAAAGCAAACGCTCGAACTGCTGTGACGCGAGCAGACTATTCCTACCAGATGGGTGGAATCCTCGCCGATCGTGGCGACACCTTTGGAGCGATCGAATACTTTGAGCGTTCTGTCGACATGGATCCTCACCATTCCCGCGCGTTGTTCCGACTGGCCGCGTTGAACGCGTCGTTCGGCAACGATGACACCGCACGAGGGCTTTACGAGCGGTCGCTGTCACGACCGCCGTTCTACCTCGGAGCATTGATCAATCTCGGACTTCTCTACGAAGATGCCGAGCGATACGAAGCGGCCGCGTTCTGCTTCAAACGGGTCGTCGAGTTTGACCCGACTCACGAACGTGCCCGGCTCTATCTCAAAGACATCGAAGCTTCTGGCGAGATGTTCTACGACGAGGACGCCGTTCGCCGAGGCCGCGAAGAAGAGCAAACGCTCAATACACCGATTGCCGATTTCGAACTGTCTGCTCGGAGCCGAAACTGTCTCGACCGAATGGAGATTCACACTCTTGGCGATCTGACTCGGCTCAGCGAACCTGAACTGCTGGGTAGCAAAAACTTTGGTGAAACATCGCTCAAAGAAGTGCGAGACATCCTCGATTCACGAGGCCTGTCGATCGGCATGCACGTTACCGATGCCAAACGCCAGGCACCGCAGCAGGTCACACGAGAAGACCTGCCGGACGAGCAGAAGGCCGTGTTCGATGCTCCGGTGGCCGATCTGAATCTTTCAGTTCGAGCTCGTAAGTGTGTGTCGCGACTCAACATTTCGACAATTGGCGAGATCATGAATCGCAGCCCGGACGACCTGCTCGGTGTTCGAAACTTCGGCGTGACCTCGCTGAACGAAATCCGAGCGAAGCTGGCTGAAATGGGGCTGGCACTGCGAAACGACTGATCCTTCGAATCAACGATTCGAGTGACTGATAACTAAAGAGGCCCGGCACACTTCAGTGCCGGGCCTCTTTTTATTTTCTCAGTGGTGCGGCGAGCAGCAGGCGTCAGCCTGCCGGCAACGTCGCTTTTTATCGGCCAGTCGGCTGACGCCGACCGCTCGCCTTTCTGTCGTGGATTCTTCTAAGAGTCGACGCAGACTATTTGGCGTCAGCGTATCGGCGGGCGACTTCGTCCCAGTTAACAACGTTGAAGAACGCTGCAACGTAGTCAGGGCGTCGGTTCTGGTAGTTCAGGTAGTAAGCGTGTTCCCAGACATCCAGGCCAAGGATTGGCTTGCCGGCGATTCCTGCAACGGCTTCGCCCATCAGAGGGCTGTCCTGGTTGGCGGTTGATCCAACGGCCAGCTTTCCGTCGGCGGTGACGTAGAGCCATGCCCAGCCGCTGCCGAAGCGAGTTGCTGCGGCGTTGGAGAACGCTTCTTTGAACGCGTCGAATCCGCCGAGTTCGCTGTCGATTGCTGCGGCCAGATCGCCAGATGGTGCTCCGCCGCCATCCGGGCTCATGACTTTCCAGAAGAGTGAGTGGTTGGCGTGTCCGCCACCGTTATTGCGGACAGCTCCACGCTTGTCTTCAGGGACCTGAGTCAGATCGCTGATCAAAGCACCGACACACTCGGGGACTTCGACGCCTTCAATTGCGCCGTTGAGCTTCGTGACGTACGCGCTGTGGTGCTTGCCGTGGTGAATTTCCATCGTGCGAGCGTCAACGTGCGGCTCAAGAGCGTCGTGAGCGTACGGGAGATCGGGAAGTGAGTAAGCCATCGTGAGTTCCTCCTGGTTTGCGATTGATTGAGTTTGCGTTTGTGCGAGGCCGGACGCAGCTTCGCTTGAATTCTTCGATTGGTACGTGGTCGGCCAGTGACCGCGTGGCCGGTATTCTAGGGGCCTGCTCGGGAAATCGTAGCCACCAACGCTTTCAACGCTCACGACGTGTCCGATCCATTAGTTGCAAAGTGCCGGCAGCACCGTTCCAATCACGGCTCACCGTTTCTCAGACAGGCAAGCTTCAGGCGGAAGCACACATTCGAACGGACTTTGCTACGGAGCGACTCATGCGAAGTGTTCTCTCAACGGTTTCAGTTTATGCGGCATTGCTGGCCGTCTTACCGCAGGCTTTCAGCGCGGACGTTGTTGATCCAAACCCGCCGAAAGTCTCCAAACTGACAGCAATGGCCGCGGCGAAGGCGAAGAAGTACGAACGCGTGACTTTTCGCGGTGCGCCGAAAGCTCTTCCAAAGGGAGCCGTCACGCACGACTGGAAAACGTTTCTCGGGCCGACTCACAACGGAGTCTCGACCGAAACAAAGCTGATCAAGACGTTTCCTGCAGCTGGGCCAAAGATCGTCTGGGAGCTCGAAACTGGAAATGGCTACGCGTCGCCGTCGATTCAGGGGGATCACCTTGTCTACGTTCACCGGATCCGGGACGAAGTCGTCGTCGAATGCCTGCACCCTCAGACTGGTGATAAGTATTGGGAGCACCGGTACGACACGACCTATGCCGACCGGTACGGCTACAGCGACGGGCCTCGAGCCAGTCCGGTGATCGATAACGATCGAGTTTACCTGCTGGGTGTTGAAGGAAATTTGATCTGCTTCGAACTGGCGACCGGCCGCGTCATCTGGCAGAGAAACATCAACACGGACTTCGACGTCAAACAAGACTTCTTCGGCACGGTCGGAACTCCGCTTCTTCAGAACGGCAATTTGATCATCAACGTTGGCGGTCAGCATGGGCCGGTCGTCGGCGCCTTCAACAAGATGACCGGGAAGCTTGTGTGGACAGCCGGGAAAAACAACTGGGGACCGAGTTACGCTTCACCGATTCCGGCAACGTTTCACGGCAAGAAACGAGTGCTTGTATTCGCTGGCGGCGACAGCGAACCGGCAGTCGGTGGACTGATCTCGCTCGACCCAGTCAATGGAAAAGTGGACTTTGAATTTCCCTGGCGAAGTACGAAGTACGAATCGGTAAACGCCTCGTGCCCGGTCGCGATCGGGAATCAGGTTTTTATCTCCGCAACGTATCGCGCGGGCAGCGCACTGCTGAATGTGAAGCCGGATTTCACATCGTCTGTCGAGTGGACGATGCGCGATCGTGAACACAACACGGACGGCGACCTGCTGGGAATTCACTGGAACACGCCGATCGTGAAAGACGGCCATCTGTACGCCTTCGACGGACGTAACGAACCCGACGCATCGCTGGTTTGCGTCGACATAAAAAACGGCACGGTCGTCTGGCGCGAGTCTGCTGAGTGGGAAGAATCGATCACGCTCAACGGCCAGACTCAGAAGTTGACACTTAGCACGCTGCGAGGAAACCTGCTGCACGTTGACGGGCGATTTCTTTGTCAGGGAGAACTCGGTCACCTGATGTGGCTGGATTTGAGCCCTGCCGGCTACAAGGAAGTTTCACGTTGCCGGCCGTTCCTGGCGAGGTACACGTGGGCTCTGCCCGTGATTAGCCGGGGCCTCGTTTACATCAGCCAGAACAGTGCCGACGTCACGACGAAAAAAGGCAGCCGTCTGATCTGCTACGACTTCCGAGCTGACGAATAAGCTGACCTTTGCATGGCAGAAACTGCTCACCCACTGACGCTGTGGCTCGCTCGTGCCTGCGTTGCGTTTTACGCACTTGCGTTGTTGATCTGGGTGTGTGACCGTGACTTGACGAGGACCAGGTTCAGTCTCTGGCGAGCGGCATGGTCCGCAGCGTGTTTGTTACTGATCGTGCACGTTCTGGCAGCGTTCCACTTCGAGCATGGCTGGAGTCACGTCGCCGCGTTAAAGCACACGGCCGAACAGACGGCACGAGTTACCGGCATCGACTGGGGCGGAGGCCTCTACTTCAACTACGCGTTCCTGATCCTGTGGGCTTTTGACGTCGGGGGCCTGTGGAGAAGCCATTCTTCAAGGCGATCAGCACTGCGACGAGCCACGGACATCGCGTGCCTTTTCATGATCTTCAACGCGACGGTCGTCTTCGGCCCGAGGTGGTGGATGGGGCCTGTCGCAGCCGTTGGGCTGATCATCGTTCTGCTTCGTCGTCGCGCATTGGTCGGCAATAACCACGATCGAATGCCCGAAAGCTGAACGTCCGTTGGCCGTGATTCTGAAGAATTTTCGGTATAGACACAGATCCGGAGTTTCTCCAAGAATCCCGCCCTTGCGCTGAGGGGCTGGGAGCCTCGTGGCCATTCAGGCCCGCAGGAGACATGGGAATTGAGCTGTCTTGCGTGATCAAACCGCGCCGAGAACAACTCAGAGTTGCGTTATTGTCGGCAAACGTTGGGAGCATGCCGCACGACGCTGCTCAGCAAGGGAATGCAGCATGCATCTGAAAAACGCTTATCGTTCGCTCGCTGGAGTGGGCTTACTCTTAATGTCAGGTTGCTACGCCCCGTACGGTGGTTACCCGCCGGGAGCCTACGCACCACAAGGCGGAGCCCCGATGCAGTATCAGGGCGTTCCGCAGTCATCTTATGTGATGCCGGGTGACGCTCTTGGCAGCCCGTCGTCCGTTAGTAGCGGTGCACCCTCGACCTTCGCACCTGGTGGCAACATCCAGGCTCCCGATCCGACAGCACGCGGTGCCGGTGGCAGTGCGCCTTCGCCCGTACCGCTGCCGCGAGATCCTGATCCGTCAGCGGCGAAACCTGAAGGGGCACAGACTTCGCAGTTTGGATTTCCATCAGGCTCGCCGGAGGTTTCATTGGGAGCGCCGGCCGAACTCGAATTCCAGTCGCCCGTTATTATGGCGGGAGCCAGCGACCAATCGGCAGGAGCAGTCGTCACCGCCTCGGGGCAGACAACGACTGGCGGCTCGCTGAAACACGATCCGAACTACAATTGGTTTCAGGGGCGACTTGAATACGTCGAGTCTGACCGGACATGGCACCTGACCTATGACGACGCCCCAACGACCGCCGATCAACTCGGTGGAGATATTTCACTCAGCAGCGATGTGAAACTCGATTCCCAGCACAACGGAGCGATTGTTCGAGTCTCTGGTCAGTTCGACGCCGTAAAACTCGACCGACTCGGCAAGCCTGTCTTTCGCGTAAGCCAGATTGATCAAGTCCGCAATTAGCGACACGTTGGTAACAACCAGCAAAGTCCGCGTCCTCTGCAGAGGCCGCGGGCTTATTTCGTGGTGTTGCAAACTCGCTCTCGTTATTGAGCGGCGAGTCACGCGAGTTACTCGCCGCGACTGAGGCCTTCGAAAATTCGGCTACCGATTCGAATCAGCGTTGCTCCTTCTTCGATAGCAATTGCGAAGTCACCGCTCATTCCCATCGAGAGCTCAGGTAAGCTCAGCCTGCCCTCTGAAGCATTCGCCAGCTCATCACGAAGATTGCGGAGTTGTCTGAAGAATGGTCGAGTCGACTCAGCATTGTCCGAGTGCGGGGCCATTGTCATCAGTCCTTGAACGTCGACGTGTTGCAGATCGAGAATCTCTGACCATGACGAGCGAAGTTCGTCGGGTGTGAATCCATCTTTGGATTCTTCGCCCGACACGTTGACCTCAAGCAGAATTCGTTGCTGCTTCCCTGCCGCCGCCGCGGAAGTTTCGATCTTCCGCAGCAGCCGCAGGCTGTCGGCCGAGTGAATCAGCTCAGCGGTTGCTACGACCATGTCGACTTTGTTGCGTTGAAGATGCCCGATCATGTGCCACCGAACGTCGTCAGACAGTTCCTCAACACGCTGGCACATCTGCTGAGGCCGGCTTTCACCGAGTTGTGTTTCTCCCAGTTCGATCAGATCACGTACCCAGTTCAGTTCGGCATACTTTGTTACGGCGACTAGCTGAACGCTGTCTGCAGGACGACCGGCACGATTACACGCTGCTTCGATAGCCGTGCGTATTTGTTCCAGGTTCTGAGCGATTATTTGGCGATTCGACATTGCATCCAGCCGACAAAACACGGCTCCAAGGTGACAGAATCAGTTTTCGAGTGTAGCTTGGTTCGGTGACAGGCGTGAATTGTAGTGGCATCTGCCGTCGGCGACTCTTGTTCAACTAAAAATCAGGGCTGAACTCATGGCATTTAGAAGTCTCAACCGCTGCGTTGCGCTCAACATGGCGGCATTCGCACACCGAGTTTTGCTGATTGGCTGTGTTGGAATCGGGTTTGCAGTCGCCGGTTGCGGTGGATCGAGCGAAACTCCACAGGCGACATCCGAATCATCAAGCGAGGATGCCTCGACGGACATGGCCATGAACGACGAGGCCATGATGGGTGGAAGCTCGGAAATGGAAGATCCGTCGATGCAGGTATCAATGGATTCCGCGATGGCGCAGGAACCAGGTGAGCAATTCGCCGACGCAGGACTTGGCGACACATCGGTGGGACATGGCGAGGAAGGTGGTGAATTTGGCTCTGGAGGCGCGTTGGGTCCCGGGACAGATGAAGCAGCAATGGAAGCCGAAATGGCGGCGGCCGAAACGTCGGCAAATGGCGAACCTGGTGGCGATGACGCCAATATCGAAGCTCAAATGGCTGCTGCAGAAGCCGCAGCAAACTCAGCCGATGAGTCGGGTTCGGATCCAGCCGAAATGGCGGCTGAAATGGCCGCAGCGGCGTCCAACGGAGAATTTGGCCCCGGCAGCGAAGGCGGAGAATTCGGAGAAGGCCCCGGCGACCCTGGTGGTCCCAATGGCGGTGGCGGCGGAGCTAAAGCTCAGGAACCACCAGCAGACTCGCCTGACTATCCTGCGTTCAAGGTCGTGATGGGGTTGATGGAGGGGAAGCATGACGGACTCAAGGAGCACGTTTCGACGCGAGGTCGCGGACTCATTGAGAAGATTCGCGGAGGTAGTCTCACGAAAGAAGAGAAAGATGATCTCAAGAAAACCTTCGCCCAGCCCCAGCTCGTTGGAACACCGCGGACGATTCGCGGTAGTCGAACGGTGACCCTCAACAGCGCCGGGCAGGTCATCACACTGGTTAGTAAGAAGCAAGGCTCTGCGTGGAAAGTTTCCAGCATCTCGATCAGAGCCGCCAAAAAACGTTGACGCGTCTCACGGCGATGTCACGCAGTAAGAGCTGCGAAACGTTTTGAAGTACGACGTTAGATTGACGAACGATCGTGTATTGGTGCGACTGCCTGCGCATCAGTAATACGGTCTTAGCTGCCGCCGGGGTGAGGCGACTAAGCAAACGCATTGCGTCTCATTTAACTTTGCTCGCATGCAAAGTATTGTCCACCTAACGTCGGATCGAACGGGCGCTGCCGATCTGAAATTGGTCGCGAGTTTTTTTGCCGAGACAATGTCTCACTGCAGACCATCGACTTAGTGATGCTGTAAAACTATCGAAAAATCGAGGATGAAGATGTCTGAATCAATCAAGTTTGCAGGCGAAGAACGATCGAACGCCGCTCGCGAAGTTATCGCAACCAAAGAGCCTGTCGCACTTCGAACATTCACACCCAGCCAGGCAGTCTTCACGAAATCGGCAGGCGTATTTCATTACACAGCCGACGGTCGGAAACTTTACGACTACAGTTCCGGCGTGCTCGTTGCCAATCTTGGGCACAACCCAAAGAGTTGGACGAAGCGTTTCCTTGACTATCTCAACTGGACGCCCGAAGCGTTTGCTGGCGGAGACGGCTATCACGAATTCGCCCCGCTGACCGCGTACAACGCCGTCACTGAAGTTGAAGCACTGGCCGTCGAACGACTTCTCAAGAGCGTACAGACAACGCCGTTCGGCAAACGTCTGGACACGGTCATGTGGTCGGCGTCTGGTTCCGAGGCGGTCATTAAAGCGTTGTGGGCCTGCCTTCATCGGGACGAAGACCGAGACATTATCGTTGCGACGCGGTTCGGCTTTCACGGCAAGAAAGGTCTCGCCGGTGCGGTCACCGGTTCGGAACAGGATTCCAATCGCGATCCTCGAGTCAAGTTTATCAGCTTCCCGATGGAAGAAATCGCCGACTGCAGTCAATACGGCCAGCCGTTGGACCTGTCGAGGTACGAGGCGGAGTTGCAGGCTCTGTATGACGAATACGGCAGCCGCATCAACTGTTTGATTACCGAGCCGTATCTCGGTGGAGGTGGAAGTTTTCATCCGCCCGCTGAGTATCTTCAGATGATTCAGAATTTCTGTCGGCAGCACGATATTCTGTTCATTCTCGACGAAGTACAGTCGAACTTCGGCCGCACCGGAAAGATGTATGCTTTCGAAAAGAATGAAATCGAGCCGGACTTTGTGACGCTCGGCAAGGGACTGGGAAATGGCGTTGCCGTCAGCGGCGTCGTCGGCCGAGGCGACATCATGAGCAGCCTCAAATACGGCGAAGCATCTGACACTTGGAGTGCCAACCCGCTGGCATCTGCAGCCGTACTGGCGACACTCGACGAGTTCGAGACAACTGACGTGCTGGCAAATGGTCAGGTGTTGATGGACGTGTTTTTTGAAGGCCTGAATCGGCTGAAAGAAACCGGCCTGATTGCGAAGGTGCGAGGCGAAGGCATGGTCTTCGGTATCGAGTGTGCCGACTTCAATGGGATCGCTGCTGGAGACATTGCCAACGCCATCGTCAAAGTGTCGTATGTCGGCAAGGGAGAACGCGGCAGCATTCACTTCCTGGGACCACTGGCCGGCAAGGTGCTGCGAGTCAGCCCGCCGATGACCATGACGACGGACGAAGCCAACGATTCACTCGCGTTGCTGCTTTCAATCTGCGAAGAACTCGCGGCAACGGGTGGCACGGTCTGACGCCGACGACTCAAAAGGAACGAACGCAAGTCGACGATTAACGAAACCGCGGCCTCGAAAGACGATCCGTGATCGAGATTCAGAACGTCACCAAAACGCACGTCAAAGGCCAGACCGACGTTCATGCTCTGCGAGGCGTGACCTGCTCGATCGAGCGAGGCGTGTTTCACTTCATCCTCGGACCGTCTGGCAGCGGAAAGAGCAGCCTGCTGTACCTGATTGGGGCGCTCGACGAGCCAACGTCGGGCGAGATTCTGTTCGAAGATCGCCCGCTTTCTGCTCTGACGAATCCCGAACGGGACGCCTATCGCCGTGACGATGTCGGGTTCATCTTTCAAAGCTTCAACCTGTTGAACAATCTCGACGCCGTCGACAACACACTGGTTCCGTACCTTCCGCAGGGCGTCTCGACCGAGCTTCGTGACAGAGCCGTTGAAATGCTCAAGCAGGTCGGGTTGGGTGACCGGCTCGATCATCGCCCACATCAGCTTTCCGGCGGCGAGCAACAACGCATTGCGATTGCGCGAGCGCTGCTCAAGCAACCAAAACTTGTGCTGGCTGACGAACCAACCGGCGAGCTCGATTCTGCTACCGGTGCCGAGGTTTTTGGACTGCTGCGAAAGCTCTGCGCCGACCGGGAAACGACAGTCGTCGTCGTCACTCATGACCACAGCTTTGTCGAGCCGACTGACCGAATTCTTCGCATGAAAGATGGTCAGCTTCAACAGTCCAACTCGTAGACCTGGTCGCACCGATCGATCAATGTCTGAGATTCGGCATTCCTATGCTTTTTCCGTAGAGCGCTGTCAGGTTGGCGAACGAGATTTTGTAAGCACGCTGCAAAGCTTCCTCGGCGGGATATCCCAGTTTGATATCCGTGAAGAACTGGCGGAACTTTTCGGAGTCTCGGCTCACAAGAATGTCGACCATCGCCGACGCGGCACCGTATCGCTCGCCGGGAATCTGCGAACCATCGAAAAATCCGGCCAGCGTCTGCTGCTCCCTCAATGCAATGATCGATTTTCGCTGTGCCTTTTCCAGTGTATCGTCTTCCTGAACGATGTATTTAGCGATCCAAACGGCCATTCCTTCATTCAGCCAGGATGGGATCGTCACGTCCGAACGAAATCGATTGACGAATCCGTGAGACGTTTCGTGGACAAGCACCGTGGCAAAACGCGCGGCGAACGTTCCCTTGAACAGCGAAATAACGATCCTGCCCTCGCCCGTGCCGTGGCAGATTCCGCCTGCGTTTGTGGGATTTCCCTTCGTGTTCTTCATGACTTCCAGTTCGAAGCGAATAAAGTCTGCACGATTCTGAAATGCACAGACGATGCACTTGCCACTCCATATATTGCTGCCAAGTGGGATTCCAAACGCCCGGCACATTTCGTCGTAAAGCTTGTCGAGGTAAGTCAGATATTTTTGAGCTTCGCTGTCCGGGATATCGGTCAGGATCAGGTGGTACTTCGTCTCAATCAGTCGAAGCGGTAGTTGCGGAAAGTGCGTTTGGACCGACTCGATGAACTCCTTATGCCGGGCGACCCATTCGGCGTGTTCTCTGTCACTCAGTCGCGGCCACAATCGTTTTCCGGTTGCCAGGACGCGGCGCTCTACTTCCTCATCCGCCTTCAATCGAGCCTTTCGTTTCTCTTCATCGACAAAAAGGATTCGGTCCTTGCGGTCGAACGTCAGATCGAGTGGCACGCCGTCCACGATAACTTCTTCAACGGACGACGCCCTGTAGAGTCGAGGTGGCTCGTCGCCGATCTTTAACTTCAGGCTGACAAAACTCTCGGGACGTGGACCGGCTTCGATTGCCGTTACCACGACGTTGCCGAACCGCT
The DNA here is from genome assembly GCA_943787265.1 of uncultured Planctomycetaceae bacterium. Classification (GTDB taxonomy): domain Bacteria; phylum Planctomycetota; class Planctomycetia; order Planctomycetales; family Planctomycetaceae; genus JABMPE01. The sequence continues at coordinate 296,741 of CALSLT010000009.1, forward strand.
TTTTGTTTCGAAGATGCACATCCACGCGGCGATTCAGCAATTCGGAGATTGGCGGCGCCTCGCGAGCTGACTGCAGCACGTATGTCAAATTGTCGAGCGATTCCAGATCGATCGCGGGGACGGGTTTACCACCCGGTCGAAGTTCGACGATCGTCCCTGTCACTTCAATATGTTTTCGCAGCAGATGAAGGCCTGGGTTCTCAATGCCGTCTTTCGCAAAGGCGGCGAGAATGTCAGGGTTAAAGCGGACCTGAAAGTTTCCCGGAGCGTCCCAGGACTTGCCAGAGTTGACGTTGTGTATTTTCCCGGCTCTGCCGAGAGCCTGGGGTCTGAGCCGGACACGAATGGTTCGGCCGATAAATTTCAGCCCATCCTCGGGTTTAATCTCGACGGGTGATCCGCTTTCCGCATTCGTCGGGCGAGGCGTCGAAGGCTTAGCGGAGTCGTCAATAACTTTCAGATCGTCGGCAGACTTTAACTCGATCCCCGGCACGAGTTTTCCACCAGGCCGATATTCTCGAACGATTCCTGTGACTTCGATCAGCTTCTGCGCCAGGTCGGGGCCGGGATTCTTCAGCCCGCGTTTTGCCAGAGCCGCACGGACATCAGGGCTGAGGCGAATCACGAGATTTCCTGGAGCGTCCCAGGACTTGCCTGAATTGAGATTGTGCGATTGCCCGCTTCGCCCGATCGAAGAAACCACAAGACGAACTCGCACGTTTTTGCCGACATGCTCAAGAGCCTTCGCCGGTTCAATCTTCGTCTGCGCAATCGCCGGTATCGAAACTGCAGAAATCAGGAAGACGGCGAACGCGTTCATGATCAGTCGCATAGTTGGCTCGTTTGTTTCTAACCTTTTCGATGTCGCAAGAAAGGCAAGTTGCGGCCACGGTAAAAAACCAAACTTCTAGTTGTTGGCCCGAAGGTCGTAACAGGCGAGGGCGTTTTTCAGGCGGACGTACATTTTGCCGTCGGCGATGGCTGGGGTCGCGCAGGTGAGCGGGCCTTGTTTTCCGATCTTTGACTGATAGAGCTTCTCGGCTTTGCCCTGGCTTTCTTTTGCGAGAGCGTTGACTCCGTGGAGTTCTCGCAGGGCGTCTTCGGTGTTCAGCAGGCCGGTGTTGTCGACTTTGGCGTTGAAGAGTGGCGTGAATTCTTCCGGCGTAGCTTCAACGCAGAGGACTCCTTCGAGGGCGTAGTAGACTTTGGAATCTGCGGCGATGAGCGATGTGTACTGCGGCTGACCGACGTCCAGCGTCGTCATCCATTCGGAGTCGCCGGTTTCAAGATTCACGCAGGCGAGTCGTTTTTCGCCTTGGACATAAACGAAATCTCCAACGACGACCGGGCTGCTGCCTTTGTCCTGGCAGCCGTTAAAGACCCACTGTTCCTCGGCTCCGTCGGTCGACATTTTGAAACACCGCATGCCTTTCTTACGGCTGTTCGAATAGGTGATGAGGCGATCGCCCGCGACGACGGGAGTCGATAGTCCGGCTTCGGACTTTACTGACCAGACTTCTTTGCCAGTCGCGGCTTCGACGCAGACGCTCGTTCCGCCGCCGGCGTTCAGGACGACGAAGTTGTTTCCGGCATGATGCCACAACACCGGGCTTGTGTGAGTACCACTGGTTTTCTTTGGATCACCTTCCCAGGCGATGCTGCCATCTTCCAGACTGACTGCGTAAAGGTGTCCAGCCAGAAAGATGGCCAGGTCGTCGGTGATGAGGAACGATGACTGCCAGAACTCGTCGCGGAATGAAACTGGGAGTCGGACTTTCCAGATGCTTTTTCCCGTTAAAGCGTCAACGCTGCGGACGTGGCCGCCGGCTCCGAGAATGTAAAGTCGTCCGTCTGCGACGGTCGGAGAACCTGACTGCGGAAATCTTGTGTAGACCGAGTCGGTTTCGTTCTTCCAGATTTCTTTTCCGTCGGTCGCGTTCAGGCAGTAGATCGTTTCGCGGAAGACGTAGGCCTTGGCGATGGCTTCGTCTTCGTCGCGACGTTTGACTTCGTACTCGGCGTATTCAGTGTCGGACATTCCGACTCGTTTCGGCGGAGCGAGCCAGGGAAACTTCTTCTTGGGAACATCGCCAATCTTCACCCGCTTGTGAGTGAAGAGGTAAACCCGCTGTTCGGCGGTTTCGTCACCGGGAAAGTTCGCGACCACAGGAGAACCCCAGCCGCCTTCGTTCTTGCCCGATCCGATTGGCTCGCTGACCCACGCTGCTTTCAGGCCGTTGTCTGGCAAGCTGGTCAGCAGAGCAGGGGACTCACTGGCAACGCCGTTTCGGTCATTGCCTCGCCACTGAGTCCAGTCTCCGGCGTTCACTGAGGGACTTACTGCAAACGTGACCGCGATCAGGAATGCAAAACAGCCAGAGGTTCGCTGAAAGGATTTCACGGCGGGTGTCTCCAAATGAACGGTGGGTTGAGTGGAGGGAGGGTGAAGATTCGGTCTGGTCGACCGACTGCGAGTTTGACTATACCAGAGACGTTCCGGTGAGAAACCCGACCAGCGTTCTCATCGTCATCGATAACTGCGAATCGCTTCCAGGTTTCAAAGTCGAATTCAATGGACTCTGTATTGCCGCACAATTCCGAATCGATGTCTCTGGGCGGCACTTCAGAGGCTGAGCGTAGAAAATGGTCCCGGCGAAAATTTCTCGCTACGGGAGTCGCGGGTGGTATGACAGCGTGCGCGGCGACAGGAGCGTGGGCGTTCTGGGGATCGCCACACAATGTTGAAATCGTGCGAGTGCCGATGCCGCTGCGAGATCTTCCAGACTCGCTGATTGGCAAGACGGTCGTCCAGATCAGCGATCTGCATGTTGGACCGATCGTTAGCCGCGATTATCTGCGAGACTGCCTGGAGCTGGTGTCGTCGCTTGAGCCGGACATTGTCGCGATCACTGGTGACTTTGTTTCGTACGACGGTCCCGCTCGGATCGACGAAGCTGTGGCTTTACTTGCCGACATGCAGCCAGGAAAGCTGGCGACGGTTGCGATTACTGGCAATCACGACTTCGGATTCTCGCGAGAGGGATTTACGAATCGTCAGGCGGCTGATTCGTTGACGGAGAAGCTCGACGGGATTGGCATTCAAATGCTGCGAAACACGGCCGTCGAAATTGAGGGCCTGAGGTTGTTGGGCGTTGACGACTTCTGGGGCCCGACTCACGAACTGGACGAGACATTGTCGTCAGGCGATGGGGCTCGAGCCATCCGTGATGCTCTGCCACAATCCCGACTTTGTGGATCAACCGGGGTGGGAGAACTTATCGAGGCTGGATCCTCTCAGGGCACACGCACGGCGGGCAGGTTCGGTTGCCGTTCTGTAAGCCTCCGATTCTGCCGATTCGAAATCACGACTATGCTGCCGGGAAGGTTGAACTGCCGGGAGCCCGGACTCTCTACGTGAATCGAGGGCTGGGATATCTTCGGAAGGTGCGGCTCAACGTTCGCCCAGAGATCACCGTCTTCGCACTCTCTCGTGCAGCCTGAAACAGCCTGGTTCCTGGAGTTGCCCTTAGTTTGCGAGTAGCTAAACCGCTGACCCGCGGACTTTCTCAAGTTCGTCGGAGAGTTCAGTGATCCGTTTCTGCTGATCTTCGCAGACCATGCACAGTTCGGCGACAATGTCTGCCAGTTGTTTGACGTCCTGATCTTTGATCATCAGGTTCACGGCATTTTGTCGCAGGCGTTGGATGACGGAAGAGGCCACAGCATATCTCCAGATTCTAAGCGTGTAGTGCTTTAAGATTGGAACGTCAAAGGCGGGAATGTCGAGGTGGGAAGTTGGAGGGTAGCGAAGGATAAGCTCGATGTCGCGTCTACCTAAGTTGCCGGCAAATCAGTGTGCGGTAAGCCGCGTCTGATTCTGAGAGGTTAGTTGCAGAAGGACGTCATTCGAAAGCGGAAAAGCCGACGGAGCTGAGCATCTCAGACCTCCGCCGGCTTCGGATTTCCACCACTGGGCAGGAGCGTCGGTCAGGTGTCGGTTTCTGCATCGTCCTTGAAGTGGCGCAACCAACGCGTTTCCAGCCGTTCGGCGAGGCCGCCCTTCAACGTGCTGATGAAAACGGCAACGGAGAAGCACGCCATCGCCCAGAGCAATGGTTTGATGCCATCAGGTATCGACAGGTCGCGTATGAGTCGAATGGTCCAAAGTCCGACTGACGCCAGTCCACCGGCACAGTTGAGGACGCCGATCGCGATGAACGGCCACATGCGGACCTGGAGTCCGTAAGCGAAGGCCAGGACGGTCATTCCTCCGACGTAACCTCCGACGGATTCTACCGGGAGGCCGAAACGCGGGCCCGCCAGTATGGCGATGACGCACGCAGTGCCGATTCCGCCGGCAGCGACGTATTGCAGCCGTTTTGCGAAATCGTCTCGGAAGACCGTCGCGATGATCAGCAATGAAGCGAGCACCATGTGGAACGTCACCGACGCCTTGAAACCTGCCAGCTTTGTCTCGGCGATCAGCAAACCTGCCGCCAGGGAAAGTGACAAAGCTCCGACAAGGGCCTGCCTGGAATTTCGGCGGGCGAAGCACAGGCAGAGTTGCAGAGCACCGAGCGCTGCCAGCGGCCATGCCTGAGCGTCTTCCATTGAGAGTGAGAAGGTTCTTACACCGAACGAATTCGGGCCAATGAACACGGCCAGTAGCAACATCGCGACAAAGCCTGTTTCGGCACGGCGTGAGCCTCGGATCCAGGCGTAACCGTAAAACACGAGCAACCCCATCAACGCAATGAAGACGGGCGAGCCGGCCGTTTCGACAAACTCGTACGCGAATCGCGAATAGGTGTAGTGTGTCGTCCACGGTCCGAGCCACGGATAAGAAATCAGCAGCAGAAGCGGAGCTGCCAGTAACGTGCCTTTCTGCAGTTTCTTAAGTTTCTCGACCAGGCTGATTTCCAGCAGCACGAACAGTACGGGAATGAGAAACGGGATCAGGAAATAGAGACCGAACGATGTGTCCCAGAAGTGCGCTTTCGCTTTTCCGAGGTCGAACGAAATGGCCAGTGAGTACGACCGGAAGCAGACCGCTCCGCCGATGAAGACAAAAACGGTCCACGGAATCCACGGCCAGTTCCACGGCGTGCCGTTGTTCCGTAACGCGGACTTTTCCGGCTCGGACGGCGGGCAGCAGCATGCCAGAGTGATCAGGCCGGCGATCATGGGGAAAGCGGCGACTCGCCAGCGAGCCTGCTCCATCGTGACGTCGGCGACTTCGGGGGATACCCACAGCGGAAACGTAAAGAAGAGTCCGAGGAACGCGTACAGCGGTCCGCGATACGACCACGGAAGCCGGATGCGGAGGCCTCGCAATAGCGACTCGCTCAGCACGACGGCGAAGCACAGGCCGAAGCCCAGCAGGCTGACGGCGTCGCGGACTGAGTTGTCGTCCCACGACGCGAGCGTGACGATCTCGTCGAAGCTCACCGAGATCGCCAGGAACATCAGCAGCAGGACCAGCACCAGCGAACGGGCATCGTCCCAGACTTTTCCGAAGCGGACGATGAGGTACGCGGTCACTCCCATCAGAAGCGTGACGCTGCACAGGCCGAGCATCAGAAACCAGGGGTCGATATACGCAACTTCGAAGCGGTCAAAGAGGATGTCGAGTTCGCCGGGCCGGAAGACGGCTTGCAGCCCGTACACAAACAGGCATGCGCTCATCAGGTAGAACGGGTTGTGGTTGTAGAGAAACTTTGCAATGCGAGGAATTCGCCATGCAGACATGAGTCACCTCCGTCGAGTCTGTGAAGAGAAGGGATGAAGTACAGACTTCGCAGGAATGCGTGACGGACTTCTCAGCCATCCCGGCCAGTGGAAATGAAGGTGCCAGGGGAAATGGAGACGTGATCGATTGCTGAGAGACAAGGCCCGCCGCGCGGCCGGTCATGGCGGCGGGCGAGCGTTTCGGACCGAAAGTCTGAAACCGGATACGCGGCGCTCGTAGTAGCCGTGTTTGTTGAAAATGGGTGGGAAGAGAGTGCAGAAGGAGCCTGGGCACGCATGTTGGGTCGTGAGGCTGCCTGACTTCCGCATTCGATCCCTCCCTCACCCGATCAGGTTAGCCGGACAGTTTTTGAACTGATCAGGCCATGTCTGGAATGGGCAACTCCCAAGGAGCAAACGTCTGAGTGCAGGTTCCGATGGGCACGGGCACCGGTCAATAACTGATTGCCGTTTCGACAAGCATCAGCAGCAGAACGGCGGCAATCCGCATGACCGGCCCGGCTGTTTCGAAACGCAACACAAACACGAAGGTTGGCGAAAGCTGTTTCGAGTCCACATTCGACCTGACTCGCCTGCCAATCCGGTCCGAAGTTGTCAGTTGCACGGATCAGTGACGGTGGGCATTCTGAAGTTGCCCTGAAAGTCCTTGACGATGGTTTGTCTCGGGATGATCCTGGTGCACACTGTAGGGAACGGGAAGGAAGTCGTTCCGCGCGCCGAAGCTTTCGGAATCGTGCGGAGCCGGGTTTCTCTCGCCAACTTGACTGAACCCACGCATTAGTAGCTACCGTCGCCAGGACGCTGGTTCTCCGCGATCTGGCGACCGCAGCTACATCAGCTGCCGGCAGGTTTACCCACCCAGGAGACGAGTTATGCAGGTCCGATCGCACCAGCCTCGAAATTACCGCGACTCGACGCGGATCGACAGACGCGACCATCATCGCCGTTGTGGCGTGTCTCGCGCTCGCCGCGGCTGGCGGATTCTTCTATCAGAAGACGGCTCAAACGGCGGTCGCTCAGGCTGAGCAAAGTCGTGCGGAAAACTGTTCGAGCAGAAGCCTTAGCTCCGCAACAATCTGAAACGGTGGAAGCAGAAGTCGCTGAAGTAACGCCTCCGTCGTTGGCATCAATGTCGAAGAACCTGGAGCCTGAAGCCTCGTTCGCGCGTTTGGTGACCAATGCCACAGAGGCCGCTGGCCCTTTAACATCGCTCGAAGATCAGATTCTCGCTCACATCGAATTCGGTGAGTTCACACGAGCTGTTGAGATTGCCAAAACGTCGACCGACGCTGAAGAGCGATCACAACTGCTTGGCCTTGTTGCTGACGCTCAGCTCAGGATTGGTGACTTTGGTGCGGCTTTGGGTTCGATTCGCTCGATGCCGGACTACCAGGAACGACAAATCGCTCGGGACAAGCATCTTGACGAACAGGCTCTCGCTGGCGGCAACGGTGCTGACTTCACGCAGTTGATCGATTTGATCATGCAGGAAACTGAAGGCCTCTGGGAAGAAGTCGACGGTTCTGGCGGAACGATCTCGCAGTTTGACCAGGGGGTTCGAGTTGAGCCCAGCGGCGTTCTGCGGACTCAGACTGCCACGGAACAGTCTGGTCGTTTGAAAGACCTTGGCATCCAGGTTCGCAAAGCTTTGCTGAACAACGAGATCGCTGAAGTCAGTGGCCTGCGAGTCATCTCGCTGCCTCGCCTCGAAGAAGCGGTTGCTCGACGACTTGAGCAGGGCAAACAACCAACGATTTCAATGAAGCTGCTCGGAGGGCTGACCTCGATCAAACACGTTTTCGTTTATCCGGAAGATCAGGAAATCGTGATCGCCGGACCGGCTGAAGGCTGGAAGTACAACGACAACGGCCTGCCGGTCGGTGTTGAAAGCGGCAAGCCAGTCATGCAGCTCGACGACCTTGTTACCGTACTGCGCGCGTTCTCGGCCACGAATCAGAAGTTCTTCTCCTGCTCGATCAACCCGCGGGAAGAAGGCCTGAAGAATCTCAAAAGTTTCGTCGAGCGGACCAGCTCTCGACCACTTCGAACCGGTGTCGTTCGAAACTGGGTTGGCCAGCTTCAGGAACAGCTCGGTCGCCAGGACATCGTTTACTCGGGAATCAATCCTGAATCGCGAGTCGCTCGAACGATCGTCGAAGCCGACTACCGGATGAAACTCATCGGAATCGGCAAGTATGACTTTGCTGGCAGCTCAAAAATTCCGAGCATCTTCGACCTGATGACCGCCGAAGAGCAGAAAGCTTCGAAGCTGGACGCTCTGCGATGGTGGCTGACGATGAAGTACGACGCCGTTCTGCACACAGCAGACCGCAACGGATTTGAATTCGTAGGCTCGTCAGTGCTCTGCCAGTCGGAGAATCAGTTCCTGAACGCTCAGGGCAAGCAGGTTCAGACGGGGCAGTCTGAGGGCTCGAATCTGGTCTTTGCTCAGACATTTACGACAAAGTACGAGGAACTGGCGAAGCAGGACATCGTTTTTGCCGATCTGAAGAATGTCTTCGATCTTTCGCTTGTCGCCGCGATTCTGCAGCACGAGGGAGCGGCTCGAAACGTTGGCTGGGATTTGGGAGTCTTCTCGAACGAAGGTTCTTACATCACCACTCGGCACGATGCTCCGCGGGAAGTCGACTCAGTCGTCAACCATCGGGTCTTCCGAGGTCGTGACATCGTTGTTCAGGTTGCCGGCGGTGTCCGAGCTGACCTTGGCAGCGTGATCGCTGATGCCAGCATCTATCGTGAAGGCGTTCGTCTGGACGGGACAGCCGACAAGGCTCGAACCAAAGACAGCCTGCCAGCAAATCGCTGGTGGTGGGACGCTCGCTGATTTTCGGCCGGGTTGAATTCCGGCCAGGAATCACGATCAAAACTGAATTCAAGAGGGGCAGGCCATCGTCGGTCGCCCCTCTTTCTTATTTGACGTCGCTTATGCGGGATTGAGAACGCACGAACACAGCGGAGTGGCCAGTCGGTAGGAATCAGCAGGGAATTCCAGGGTTTGCGGTCGGTCGGTCCGGTTGCGTGAGAACCGGGGAATCCGTATCCTGCCCGGCCTTGCAGAAACTGTCCCGGACGTATTTACGCCGGTTTTTAACAACCTCTCAGTGAACAACGAGAGAGGCGATCAATCATGAGTAAGCTCAGTTAGTAAAGAAAAAGGGGCGTTTGGTGGTCAAGTTGCGACTTCGAGACGGGGAGAAGATTCAGGACGCAGTGAAGCGATTTCGGAAGCTCGTAGAGCACGCTGGAATTAAGAAGGAAATGCGTCGTCGCGAATACTACGAAAAGCCGAGCGATACCGATCGCCGAGCTCGCCGACGTGCAGAACGTCGCGCACGCCTCAACAAAGCCACATAATTGGTCTGACAGAATAATTGCCAGCAGGCCACTTTCTGTGTCATACACAAGAAGTGGCCGCTTTTTTTCGACGCGAGTGGCTGGCTTCCCTCGAACGTTGAATAAGAGAAGCTTGCTGGGCAGTACCATTGGCACCCTCATACATCGAGGGTGCTTTTTCTTTTTGGTGAACCATGCAGTCTTCCCAGGAACTACGAACGCAGAACCTCCGAATTCGCGGTACCGATCCGCTGATTTCACCAAAGGAACTGAAGGACGAATTTCCAATCTCCGAAGCCGCGGCTAAGACGGTCGTCGATCATCGTGAGATTCTCCAGAAAATCATCTCTGGCGAAGACTCGCGTCCCGTCGCGATCGTCGGGCCATGCTCGATCCACAACACCGATCTCGGGCTGGAATACGCGCAAAAGCTGAAGACTCTGGCCGACGAAGTGCAGGATCAAATCTTCGTCATCATGCGTGTGTACTTCGAAAAACCACGCACAACGGTCGGCTGGAAGGGGCTCATCAACGACCCCCACATGAACGACACGTTCGACATCAACACCGGGCTCCGACGAGCTCGCAAACTGCTGCTCGATATCAACGAACTCGGTCTTTCCTCTGCGACTGAGCTGTTGGAACCGGTGACGCCTCAATACATCGCCGATCTGATCACGCTGGGAGCGATTGGTGCCCGCACTACGGAATCACCGACACACCGGCAAATGGCCAGCGGACTTTCGATGCCGGTCGGATTCAAGAACGGAACGGACGGCAGCCTGCAAACGGCGATTGACGCTCTGCTCTCAGCAAGAGCCGAACACAGTTTCCTTGGTATCGACGAGGACGGGCGAACCTGCATCGTCAACACCAAGGGAAACCCTTTCGGGCATCTCATGCTGCGAGGCGGTCGGTCAGGCCCGAACTTCGATGCTGAGTCAATCAACTCCGCGGCCGAGCGATTGGAATCAGCCGGCCTGGCTCCGAAAATGATCGTCGACTGCAGCCATGCCAATTCCGGCAAGGATTACAAGAAGCAGCACATCGCCTGGAACGACGTCATCGGCCAGAAAGCCGCTGGCCAGAGTTCAATCATGGGCCTGATGCTGGAAAGCAATCTCAAAGCCGGCAATCAGAAGCTGACCGACCCGGCAAACATCGAGCACGGCGTATCGATCACTGATGGGTGCATCGATTTCGAAGAAACCGAGCAGCTCCTCCGCACTGCCGCCGCCACGCTGGCCGGGTAAGTCGTCATCTGTTCTGCCGAGCAACGCCGCAAAGAAGTCGTGTAGCCGGATTCGCAAGAATTCGGGCGAGCTAATGTTCGATTCCCCGAAGTCTTGCGACTTCGGCTACGACAAAGCGCCCCCCCGGCGTGTCAAACTTTGCCGGTTATGACGATTGTGAGCGGCGTAACGGTCCCGAAATCTGCATCGACAGAATCGGTTGATCTGCTTGCTGTCGATTTTGAGTTTCGATTGTGACGAAGACTCCAGACGTGTCGTTTAGTCGGCGGACGTTCTGTCTGTGGAAAGTCCATCTCGCGGCAATACATCAGCAGCTTTCCGTTGAAAGAGTCGGGGCTGCTGACAACCCGAAGTTCACCGTTTTCGACGTGACGAATTCGATGAACGGTTTTTGCATCACAACGGCGGGCTGAGCGGATTGCCAGCTTTCAAGGATACGGTGATTTCTATGAAGTCGACTGCAGCCTCCCTGACACTTGCACTGCTGGGAACCGTCGCCGTATCAGGTTGCCACCAGACGGAACAGCGTGCCGCGTCTATCGCCAACAGTCTGCCACTTCCAAGTCAGCAGATTGAAGACTACGAAACTCGTCTCAGTATCGCTCGACAGAACGAAAAAAAAGGCAAGACGAAAGTCGCGAAGAAAGCCTACGAGAAGCTCGTCAAAGATAACCCGACAAACCCGTTGGTCTATCACCGCATCGGAATCATCGCCGCGGGCAACGAAGATTTTGACACGGCAAACGGTAATTTCCGGCGAGCCTTTCGAGCTGTCGTCGGACGACCCGCAACTGCTGGCCGACTGGGGCTACTCCCTCTTTCTGCAGGGCGAGTATCTCGAAGCCGAAGAGCTGACTCGCCAGGAGCATCAGAGCTGGCTCCGTCACGACACGCGCATCGCCAACAACCTGGCGATGATCTACCAGAACTCACCTCTTAGCCCGACGGTCGGACCGCAGTCCGTACCGCTCATGCCGGACGATCAGCAGGGAATTGTTGTTGCGGAAGCACTCGACCCATCTTTTCCCGGATCAGAAGCTGAGTGGCTGCGTGCTCGCTACGAAGAGGAAAGCATCCACCCGTTTGAAGATGTGGCACTGCCGGAACCGGCTTCTGGAGCTGAAGTAATCGCTCAGGCGTTGCCCGACGAAGCTGCGGCGGAGTCAGTCTCGAATCCGAAGAGCCAGTACTACGGTCGCGACGGCACTTGAGACTGCTGAAGGTGACGCCAGCGAAGTTGCAGCCGTTGAGTCACCGGCCGAACTCCCGATTCTCAGCGAGCCGTTTGCGATCGGGGCAGCAGAAGCAGCCCCGGCGAAAGTCGCTTCGCTCGACGAAACGAGCATTGCTCCCGAGCATGTCCGAAAACTTCTGACACGCGCCCGGTTGGAACTTGCCGCCGGAGACGTCGAGATGTCTCACGCCTTCGCCGAAGCCGCTGCCGAGACGACGATCCCACTCAACGTATTCCAGGAAATGCCGGAAAAACTGCTCGACGAAATCGAGTTTGTGACAGGGCATAACAGCGTGATGTCGCTTGAGAATCCGGGGCTGAAGACGGTCGAGTTCTCTCAAGTCGTTCCACCGGCGCCGGCAGCATTTGAAGAAGGTAGCGCGAGTAACGTCTCTGTCACATCGATCTGGGATGAAGCGGCCGCCAACGATCCACAAGGCTTTCGAGCGATCGGACGCAAGTCGTTGAGCATTACTCCGAAGCTGGTCGACAGCGACGGCGAAAGACGGTTACTGCCAGAACGCCGAGCCTACAGGAAACTCAGCCAGGCTCCCGTTGTTCAGCATACGGTTGGCTACAGCCGAGACTGGACGCCGCTGTCGTACTCGTGGGAGGCTCCACAACTGAAGTACAACCCGTTGTACTTCGAAGACCCTCAGCTTGAACGCTACGGCAACGAAGTCTGCATCCTGCAGCCGTTCCTGTCAGGAGCTCGATTCTACGCGACTATCCCCACGCTTCCGTACCAGATGATGAGCGAGGGCAACAGCGTTTGCCACGAAGTGTACGATTTCGGTTACGGCCGACCAGGTGACTGCGTGCCGTACTCTCTGGAAGTACCAGAGTTCAGTTGGACCGGCGCCTTGGCCAGCGGTGGCTGGGCCTTTGCTCTCGTTGTGATCCTGCCGTAATCCAGCCTTGGGCAATTGGCTTATCCTTGGCACATGCGCAGTTCTTTGCTGAACGGCAAGGGTTGCCACTTCGACGTGCGTCGTCGTAGTGAATCGGGACGCTTTCGGTGCCCGATTTGTCGAGCAGGAAATCCGGCGGTGGATATCGCGTTTCCGGTCGACTGAAACGCGATATTGACTGCGTTTTTCCAGCCACCGTACGATTCGGCCGCGAAGCATTACGTCGTCAGGATGGCGACTTCGATTCGCGATGAATATGACGATATTTGTCAGGAAGCGTCCTTGTCGCAAGGGTGTGCTGACACTTCATCGCCGTGGTCGATTCGTGTCTGAACTCGTACGAAGGGATTCGACAGAGTCAGCGTGAAACAGAAAGTCCTCTGGGTCCTGCTACTGGCGCTAGGGCTCCGTATCGGAGCTGCGCTCTCGGTGCACACTTATCTGGAGTCCGCTGGCAAGGAGTTTCTGATCGAAGGCGACGCTGCTGGCTATTGGGAACTTGGTCAGAAGCTCGCGGCCGGTGACGACTACTTCCTCTACGAGCCGCGTCGTCAGGCGATGAGAATGCCAGGGTATCCGGTTTTTCTCGCCGCTTCGATTCAAATCGGTGGCGACCGTCTTCTGCCCGTTCGGTTGTTGCAGGCTTTTGTCGGCACTGCCGCCTGCTGGTTCGTGCATCTTCTGGGCACGTCGCTTGTTGATGAGCAGTCAGGGCTGATTGCTGCATTTCTGGCCGCTGTTTCGCCGACGTTTGTTGGATTCACCCCGCTGGTTCTCAGCGAAACTCTTTTCGCGGCGACGTTACTGGTCAGTCTGATTCTGATGGCAAAGCTTGCGGTCGAGTGGCCACTGATCGAGCAGCCGATCGAGGACCGGGCCGAAGCCCAAGTGACATCGGGCTGTCGAATCTGGCTGGCGCTCGCAACCGGAATCGCTGTAGGGGTGGCCTGTTATGTAAGACCGTCGTGGTTGCTGACAGCTCCGCTGTTTTGCGCAATCCATTTATTGATGACATGGATCAGCCGCAGGCACAACGCGACCGTTGCTACCAGAGCGGTGATGCCTGCAAAGGTTCTGGAGTGCGGCTTTGTTGTTGTTGGCCTGGCCGTAACGCTGGCACCATGGACGATTCGCAACTCGAAGGTCATCGGCCATGCGATCCCAACAACGCTGTGGGTTGGTCCGAGCCTTTACGACGGGCTTCATCCGGCAGCGACCGGCAGCAGTGACATGAAATTTTTCGAAGACGACAATCTGCTCGCGACAATGACCGAGTACGAAATGGACCACGAGTACCGTCGTCGTTCGTGGGAATTTGTGCGCGAGAATCCCGGCCGTGCGATCCAGCTTGGATTCGTCAAAGTTGGGAAGCTGTGGAAGCCGTGGCCAAACGCGGAGCAGTTTCGGCAATGGTGGCTGTGTTTGATCGTTGCCGCGTTCTTTCTCCCGACAGTTGGGTTTGCAGTGTTCGCGGCGGTGCGGCGCAAGTGTGATGTGCGATGCATTCTGCTGACAGCCGGCCCCGTGATTTACTTCACCGCGATCCACTCGGTTTTCGTAGGGTCGCTGAGGTACCGATTGCCGGCCGAGTATCCTCTGCTGATTCTATCCGCTGCGGGAGCGATCGCGGCTTATGATCGATTTCGTCCGCGAGGGGCGGATTCCCTGGCAGCTTCGTCGGGAGGCATCTCCTGATGAAGACTCTTCGTCGAACCATTATGTGGCTGCTGGCCATCCTTGTTGTCGCTATTGGGATCTCGGGATGGGCCGCGCACTATTACTGGAAGAATGCCGACCGACTACTGCATGAAAAAGTGGCCGAGCTATTCAATGATTGGCATCCGGAGCTGCGGTTTCAGCTTGGAGATTGCCGACTGGATTGGTCCGGTCAGATTCATGTCGAACAGTTTTCACTGACGCTGCCGCAGGCCGAACGACCGTTGATCGATCTACCAGACACGATCGTGCATCTTGATCGTGAAGCGCTGCTGAATCGCCAGGAAGTCGTTGTCCAGAATTTGCGTTTGCTTCAGCCACAGATTGAAGCGACACGGCTCCCGGACGGGACGTGGGATTTTCACGACTTGCCTGCATTACCAAAGAGCGACAAACGCCAAAGTCTTCCGACCGTTGAACTGCAGAATGCACAGCTCATTCTGCGCATCATGAAGGAAGACGGAGGCCCAACAGCCACCGTGAACGTCGACAACGCCAACCTTAAGTTGACACCGAATGGCAAACGCAGCCTTCTGATCGAAGGTGACGCTCAGGTTACCAACGTTGGTCAGTTGAAACTTGATGGGCGAATTAATGTCGACACAAAAACGGGATCGCTGAATGGTCAGTTGACGGAAATCGGGTTTGACAACAATTTGCTCGCATACGCAACCAGCTTCGAACCATCTGTGGCAGAAAAGATTGCGATGGTCAAACGGCGGTTGTTGGACGAAATGTTGAAACCACCGAATCCGCAGGCGAAGTCACCATTCTCAATTGCTGGCCTGGCGAATTCACCTGCGACAGACATTGCAGAGTTTCGCCTGGCGCCTTTAAGTAACTCAAATGCGGAATTCCGACCGGCGCCATTCAATAATTCAAATACAGAGTTCCGACAGGCACCTTTCAGCAACTCAAATTTAGAGATTCGACAGGCGTCCGGAAGTCGCACACGAGCAGCTCGCGGACACAGTATTCCGGCGCAAATGATCGGAGAACGCAACTCGATTCTCGGGCTGCTGGCCAATCTCGACATCGCCTTCAACGTGAGCGTGCCTGCTCCGGGTTCGCCGCCCGATGTTCGAGTTCTGGTAGACATCAAAAATGGCGCCGTCACCAACACGGCTCTGCCGTTTCCGCTTGATAATCTGACCGGGCAGGTCGAGTACGCCGATCATCTACTGACCATTCGAAAACTCACCGCCGTTAACGGCCCGACGGAAGTCGATATTTCGGGATCAATCCTAGAGTCTGACGCTGGTCCATCAGGACAGGTGAATCTCAAAATCAAAGGGCTCGTTTGCGACGAGCGTTTGCGGAATCGTCTGTCCGTCGGGTTTGGAAAGATTTACGACATTCATCATCCGAGCGGCTTGCTCGATATGGAAGTTTCAGTTGCGGCCGCTCCGGGAGGGAAATGGACTCCGCAAGGCCTGCTGGTCCGAGCGAATCGCGCATCCGTCATTCACGAGATTTTCCCTTATCCAGTGAAAGACGCGGTCGGCACGATCGTGCAGGATGGTCGTGACCTGAGGATCGACATGGCTGGGCGAGTCGGAGATCACCCGATCACGCTCAAAGGTTTTGTTCAGAACCCCGGTCCCGACGCGTGGGTCGTTTTCGAAATTGATGTTGAAGACTTGCCACTTGATGACAATTTCTACGGCGCTCTTAACGACAAAATGCGAGCGGTTCTTGATTCAATGAATCTTGGTGGCTTCGCGGATGCTCACGTGAGGTTGGAACGGAAGCCAGGGCCGGGCCAAAAGATGGTCCCGAGTATGACGGGGTATCTGAAAGCCGGCACGATGGCGTTTCGCAGCTTTCCGTACCGTGTGGAGAATCTGACAGGCAAGCTCAAATTTGACGGCCGAGACTGGGACTTCACCGAACTTCGCGGAACGCACGACAACGCACTGCTGAGTGCCGAAGGGAAGTACATCACCTCGACCGGCACCAGCGATCTGCAACTGCAGGTGACGACTCAGGAAGCTCAAATTGACGAGTCGCTGCGTGTCGCGTTGCCACCGCACCTCAAGAAACTGTGGCAGGAGTTTTCGCCGGGCGGGAAGATTCGCCGGATGGTGACCGACGTTCGTATGATCAAAGGTCAGCCCGTCCGAATCACTCTGCCGGAAATTCAGATCGATGAAGGCACGGCCAATCTTCGCATGTTTCCTTACGAACTGTCCGGGATCAAAGCGAACTATGCCTTTGCTGATGGCCTGCTGAAGATCAATTCTTTCAATGGTTGGCACGCAGGGACATCGGTGTCGCTTGAGGGTACTGTCCGGACTGAACCGAACGGTGACTGGCGTACGACTTTTTCGAAATGGTCAGCGAGAAACCTGGTAAACGATGCATCGTTCCAGCGAGCGTTGTCGCCGGGGCTGAAGTCAGTTTTCTCAAGCTTAGGGCCTGATCAGACGCTTAACGTCGCCGGTTTTCTGGAGCTGCGAGGCACGCAGGATCCTCAGTTTCCAATCACTGCTGCCTGGGAAGTTGCCACAGACTTGAATAAAGGCACGGTCAGCGCGGGGCTCGACTTTACAGACGTGACTGGTCGAATTATTTCGACAGGAACCTGGAACGGTTATGAAGCCGATGCCGACGGGATCCTGGATATCTCCAGCCTCAAAGTTTTTGACAAGTACAGCCTCTACGACGTCCGCGGACCGTTTGCTTTAAAGAATGGCGTCTTCAGCGCCGGTTCGCGCGAGGCTTTGATTCCAAACGGTACGAATCGTCCGATCGATTCCAGCGAGCAGATTCAGGCAAAGTTTGTCGGCGGAGTCCTGTCCATTAACAGCCAGGCAACGACGTCTCAGCCAACCGACTATGTGGCCCGGATCAATCTTTCACACGGCCAGTTAAAACGCTTTTCGCAACTCTACATGGAAAATCGTGATCGCCTTGAAGGTGTGATGAATGGTTGGATGACCGTCCAGGGAAAAGGGGCTCAGCCCAAAGACCTTACCGGCAGAGGCCAACTGCAAATCAGCCCGGCGGCTCTGTATGAACTGCCGGTCGTCTTTCAGGTGCTTAACACATTGACCGTCGCTCCGCAGGACAACTCGTTCTTTGAGTACGGTCGAGTTGACTTTCAGATTGCCAACGAACAATTCAACTTCAGTTCTATCGATCTCGTCGGATCACCGATGCAGCTTCATGGAACTGGACGAGCTGGTTTCGATGACTCACTCGACCTGACATTTGTGTCAGTGTTGCCGAACTCTCGAACACGTAAGTCTCAGGTCTGGATTCCCATTGTGACTGAAGTGGCGGGACTTGTAGGCGGAGTGGCTAACCTTGTCGGCGTCGTCGTCGAGGTGAAGGGAACGACTTCCAATCCACAAACTAAAGTCATTCCCGCAAAGAATCTCGACAACGCGTTCAAGCAGTTCGTCAGGTCGCTGAAACCGTTGCCGCTGACACCGCCGCGGCCACCAGCAGTTCCTCCGTTGGCGTTTCCCGGCCAGCAACGCCGCACGCAACAGTCGTTGCCACGACAATCAGCCAGATGAGACTTCGGCCCTTGGCCTCTTGCGGAGTCGTTGACTACTACGACAGCTCGTCGAGCGTTATCTGCCTGGTCGTGATTCTGCGTGGTCCGTCAGCGGTGAGCACGCCTCGTTGCAGTCGGAGCACTGTCGACTCGTTCGCCTGTAGCGAGTCGGCAATGAACTGGCACGCGGCATGCAGGTTTTGATCGGAGCCGCACGTAAAGATGTCCACGGCCGCGTAGCCATGTTCTGGCCAGGTGTGGATCGAGAGATGAGACTCGGCGAGTAGCCCGACAGCGGTCACACCTTGCGGTTCGAACTGATTGCTCACGATCTTAAGCAGGCTCAACCCGTATCGCTTGGTCGTTTCTTTCAGCCGGTCCCGGATTAGATCGTGGTCGTCGAGCAGGCCCGCCGGACAGCCATGCAGATCAACGATCCAGTGATGGCCCAGCGTAGTTGGCTCGTTCGACATAGTGAAATCCAGAAATTCATCCGCAGGCGATGTGAAGCGAAATGCTAAATTTCAGGACGTCATTCCAACGCTGAGTTGTGCAGCGGTCAGCGTATTCTGAAGTAGCATGGCGATGGTCATTGGCCCGACTCCACCCGGTACGGGAGTGATTGCCGAGGCGACTTCGGCAACGGGTTCGTAGTCCACATCGCCAACCAGCTTGTCATCCACGCGGTTGATTCCGACGTCGATAATCACGGCTCCGGGTTTCACCATGTCGGCTGTTACAAATCTTGGCTTTCCGATTGCCGCGACAATAATGTCTGCCTGTCGTGTGATTTCGGCCAGCCCTGCCGTTCGGCTATGGCAGACCGTGACCGTCGCGTTGGCTGCTTCGCCGCGCTGAACAAGCATCATGGCCATTGGTTTGCCGACGATTTCGCTTCGGCCAAGTACGACCGCGTGAGCACCGGCAACCTGCGTTCCGGAAGTCAGCAACAACTGCTGGACTCCGTGCGGCGTGCAGGGCAGAAATCTCGGCCGGCCCTGGACCATCAATCCAACGTTCTCTGGATGAAAGCAGTCGACATCTTTAAGTGGCGTCACGGCGTCGAGGACGACTTGTTCTTTGATATGCCCCGGTAGTGGAAGTTGAACCAGAATTCCGTGAACGGTTGGATCCTTGTTGAGCTGTTTGATGAGGGCCAGCAGGCCTTCTTCCGTGATCTCAGCCGGTAGTCGATGAAGCGTGCTGCGGATTCCAGCCTTGTCGCAGGCACGTTGTTTGTTTCGGACGTAGACTGCGCTGGCAGGGTCTTCTCCGACGAGCAAGGCCGCCAGGTGAGGCTGCACGTTCGTTCGTTCGACGAATTTCGAGACATTCTCAGCAAGCGTTGTTCGCAGATCTGCGGCAACGGCTTTTCCATCGATAATCGCAGCAGCCATGTCGAGAACTCCTTCGCGTCGCAATCGAAATCGGCCACTCATCCTGAATGAGAGCGGCGTGGCGACGGACTGTAGAGAATCGACCGGCTTCATCCCACTGACGGAGACGCCTGATGCGTCAAAAGATGCTGCCTGCACTGCTGGTCGCGAAATCGGCGAGGATTTCCTGCGGGTCGACGACCGTGGCTGCGTACATCAACTTCTGGGAAGCCACCTTGATGCGATCACCTGGCCGAAGCTTCTGGGTACGCTCGACTCGGTTTCCATTGACGAAGGTGCCGTTCGAGCTTCCCAGGTCACAGACGTACCAATGGCCGTCGAGCTTCCGGAAAATGCAGTGTTCACGGCTGCAACGGACGTCAGAGATCACGACGTCGTTGTGGCCTTCACGGCCGACCGTCAGCCTGGTGGCGGCGAACAGTGGAAAAACGTCGCACCAGGAACCGTCTGTTTCCCCGACAATGAAACCTTCCTGAAGGACGGAGTCGAGAGAGTCGTGTGGGTTTTGAGTCACCATGGGTGAGGCCATCTGGATCGAGATGCTGCTTCTGCAAATAGCTCTAGACGAGCCTCCAAATCTAGGGCGCAAACACGGCTCGAGGAGCCGAAGTCTTCGGATTGCCGACGCCGTTCGAGCTTCGGCTCGGCTGCTTCTATGAGCAAACTGGACACAACCGGCGCGTCGCGGCATCGTTCCGGTGTGGGAGACCGGTAACACGGACGGAGGTAATTCATCCGTCAGCTGTCGCCACTTCAAGCGGTTCGGCCAGAGCGGACGAATCGCGAAGCAAGGGCGAGCAGTCCGATCAGAAAACCCACAAATCCCAACGCGCTGAAGCCGCTGGGCAGGATCAGGAAGCTGAGCAGGCCGCCGACAAACAGGATCCAGACTGCCGGGTGCAGAAGTTCGCGTGTTGTTGAGACTCGACTGAAGGCCACGATCAGAGTCGCGGCAATGCCGAGCCAGACCAGCGTCCACACAAAGCCGACACCCGTATCGACAAGTTCTCGCGAACGAATTCGTAATGCAAGTTTTGCTTCGCCACCGACTCGGGAAAAACTCAGAGATTGCTCGCCGGTCGGAATGTCGATCGGCAGGCTCAAACCGCCAACTTTCGTCCATTCTGGAGTGGAGACGACTCCCGCACCACCTTCGAAGATCTGCCCTCGCAGACCACCTTTGCTTTTTTCGATAGCTCGACCTTCAACGCCGCTTAAGTCAACATCATCCATTTGTAATGCAAGCACACCGGCGCTACTTACGCTATTCCGATTTAACCGTCCGACAGTCGAGGCGTTGTTCGTTGGCATCTGAGGCAAACCTTCTGCCTGCCCGCCGCCGAATCCTCCTCCGCCACCGCTACCAAACATCGCTCCGCCGCTGTTTGGAAGGACGTCGTTGCTGTTCTGATCGACCGGAGCGTTGCCATTGTTGAAGTCGACGAATGAGTTCAAGCCACTAATGTTCGAAAGGCTCTGCTGGCGACGCATGACTCGCGTGCCGGCGCTGAATCGATCGGTCTGCTTCTCCGCACTTTTCTTTGATTGTGCTGTCGTCGCCCGTGTCTGAGCACCTTTGATCGAGAGGGCATAGCCGTTCAGAGATTTGGAATCCTGTGTAATGACCTGCTTGCCTGCGCTGGGGACTGCGGATTCAAATTCGGGAATGATTCCGGGGCCTGGGCCATCTACCATCGAACTTGGTGAAGCGGTCATCGCCGAAGGCGGAGTGACACTGACCGCACCGTTACCAACGATCAACGCTCGGTTGTTGTCAGCGACCTGCAGACGCTGCGAAACGTCGCTCTGATCATCGAGATTGACCAGTCCATCTGTGTCGTAAAAGACATCGACCGGCGTCTTTCCATACAGCTCGATCTGATCATTGTTTTCGGCGATTCTCTGCTCAACTTCTGCAATCTGCTTCTGGAGTTCTGTGGACTCTCCGTCTGAACCCGATATGCTCGAACTGCTACGGTAATTCTGTAGTCCGAGTTCGATCTGCTTCAGGTTATTGCTGGCTGCAACCTTTGATTTACGCGTGTAGCCCTTGCCGCTCACGATGGTCAGCATTTCCGACAAGTCGGAGAGTTGCGACTTCAGATAAGCTTTCTGGCTTTCTGCATCGTTGCCCTGCACGACGTTTGTTCGGTTTGCGCCATCCAGAATGCTGTAGTCAACTCCTTTGGGCAGGTGAAGTGTCCAAAGTGTTCGTGCCACTGGAATGCCGAAGTCAGCACTCTCATTCGGTGTGACAACTTTCGGAGCCGGTATGTCGAGTTCGCTGCTGCGGAATGTGAACCCACTGGGCAATGCAGAGTCAAACTGTCCGGCAAAAACGAGTTTCACCTGGAAGGAGACGTCCGAACCGCTCGCTTTCGGAAGCGGTACGAGATGGACCACCTGGTCGTCGAGTTTGGTAATCACCGGCCGCGATGGTTGATCTTTCACGAATAGAGACAGCAGCCGAGATTCGGCTGGCAGGCGAACTCCCAGAAACTGTCGGCGGCGATTTCTGATTGTGTAGACCGCCTGCCCACGCCATGTGCCATCCGCGGCGATTGACAACGTTAAGTCGGCAACGTTCACCGAAGCCGGCGCACCAGCCTGTTGCTCCAGGCGGCGTACAGACCACGATGGCAATTTCGATTTGTCTCGAACCCGCAGCAGTTCGGCCGCCTGATCAAGCAGCGATTGACCGACGTTAATCGGAATGTCAGAAGCTGAGACAGGTTCGTTCGACGATTCGTGACGGGATGACAATTGCATCTGCGACTGGTTGATCAGCAGGACGTACTGCCGCTGAGTCTCCATCGGAGTGAAGCCGTCAGGGTCTCCGTATTCGTCGAATTTCGGGTCAAGAAAACCGATGGCTGGTGTTTCGACTTTTTTCGTCGAAGGCGGCATCGTCGCCGTCGCCAGAACGAAGTACCGATTCTTCACGGCGTTTTGAAGGTGCAATGTCCAACGGACTGTTTCACTATCCACTTCGCTGACGACCTCGCGGATGGCGCCACCTGTGAATGCAAGTCGGTCTTTCAGCCACAGCGGTGTCGTGAACGTGAACTGGTCGACTGCCGCGTCGCTGATCTGCCAGTTCAACGCCAGCGAATAATCAAGAAACGTGTCGCCGACAGATGTCATGACGACGGCGTCAGCGACGAGTCGTGAAGTCGCTCGGCCGACTTCGAAACCGATCACTTCGGCCTGTTCCGCTGTGGAACGAAATGTGTACTGCAGAGGCTTTGAATTCTGTTTGTGCAATTCGATCGGGACTCGCTGCGGATCGACTGCGTTCCAGTTCTCAGTGGCGTCTGGTGAGGCTGCGTAAGCATCGTCGAACCAGATTCCGGCGTACGAAGTCGGCTTGCTGATTTCGAGCGGGAATGGGGACGCAACTTCAACGAACAGGTCGTTGGGGAACTTCGTAATCTGAGAATCAAGGACGACTTCAACATTCCCCAGCACCGGCTCGCTGAATTCGATCGTCAGTGTTCTGGGATTTGTATTGTCCGATTCAGAGACGTACCAGTCGGACATCGACGTTGCGTTGACCTTGAGGATCAGCAGTTCTTCGGCCAGTTCGAATGTCAGGCTCGGCCGCGGAACACCCTTGAGCGATGCCCGCATCAACGTGGCCATGTGAATTTTGCGTCGTGAAACCTGTATCGCATGTTGGATTGTCGCCACAGATTCCTGCTGACGGCGGCCGACGATCACCTGCAACCCGAACGGCCGACTTGCAAATCGCCAGGCCAGTCGGACTGACGCTGCAGACGATGTGTCGACTGCGGGCAACGGCAGTTTCTGATTCGAGTCAATTTGCGAGAGTCCAGAAACCTGTCCGGTGCGAACCTGAAAAGTTTCAGCAGCGAGGACCGCGACCAGACCGGTGTCTCGCGTGACATCCCGTGCCGCGATGACCGGAATCTTCACCGTCTGCTCAGCGTCCCACAGCCCCTGATCGAGAAAGAGTTGGAGGTTGAGCGATGTTTCACTGGTCACTGCCGGGTTGAAGAAAACCCGCAACTGTCGATTGCCGTCCTGCTCGTTCAGTTCCCAGCCAGCGAGGTGCGGACCACCAATCTGTCGAACTCGAAGCTCGCCTGGCAGGTCGAACGAGAGATCGGAAACCGCACCTTGAGGCACTTTGATAGAAACGCGTGTTGATTCTGAGATGCCGACATCGTCAATCACGACGGCAGTCGAGCTATCGACATGGACGATCGAAGCGACCATGCCTTGTTGTTCAGGCGGTCGCCACGAAACCGTCAACGGGCTGCCATTGCCGACCGGGATTTCGATCGTTGCCGTTCCGTTGTCGGTCCCACGGCGGTATGCGCTGGTTGAACCGTTGACTCGGACGTCCAGACCGTCAGCCGGAAGACGAAACACGACTCGCCCTGACGGGACGGCCTTCAGCGGCAACGTGAATTGCCCGACGGAACCATTAACCTGAGCGGGCACAGCGAACTTCACATCCAGCGTGTGTGGACCTTTGCCGCTGACGATGGCGTCGATGTGCTTTCCAGACTTGTCCGAACGACTGACCAGTGTTGCGGGTTCACCGTCCAGCTTAGCGTCGGTCAACGCGACGGTTCCCAATGGGAGGGGCAGGGCGACCTGTCCATCCTGAAAACTGTGGACAATGAAGGTCGCTGCAACTTCGACCGCCGCGTTGCGGTCGTCAGGCTTGACGAGCTGACACTCGTAGAAAGCCGCGTCAATCAGACCTTTGGTCGGAGCGGGTCTGTCAATTTTCTGATCGGGATTTGCCAGATTCCAGAGCTGAAGAAACTGCTCACGAGTCAGCAGGACACGTTCGGCAGAGTCTGCGTCGGCCCCTGACTCGTAGGGAACGATGACTGAGTTGGCAGCGCGTTTAACTGTCGGGACGGGCGGCGCGGGTTCTGCAGCCAGTACGTCAGTCGAGCTGCCAAGTGCGGCAGCGAAGATCAGCGTGGCCGCGGCTCCTTTACGAGCTTCGACAGTGGTGACGCATTTTTTGAGAAGTTGACCAGACGTCAGGCAAGTCAGACCGGCTCGAACGATCCACAGACCGACGGCGACAACCGAGCCCAGGAAGACGCCGTCCAGGATGGCATGGGTTCCCCCGGGAGCAACTGAGACCAGTCCAAGTGGAATCGAAATTCCGAGCACCGCCAGAATGGCCCGAGCACGGACGGATAGATTGATCATTAACCAGAAGAACAAAGCAACGGCGGTCATCAGAAACACTCGGCCAAGATCAAGAGCGTCACGATCTTGCCACGCAACATCGATTCCGATGCCCGATTCCGCCGTCCGATTTCCTGAATACTGAAACTCGACCGACTGACTGTCTTCCGGAACCTGCAAAGCCATCGTCAATGAAAGCAGCCCGGACATGCTTCGGCCGCGTGTCGAGAATCTTCTTCGCTGGTCGTTTACTCCAGCCTGCGGTGCGCGTCCACCTTGCTGTCTTGGATTCAGATTTTGCAAAGCCCAATTCGGTGTCCCTTCGGGCAGACCGTTGGCAGCAATGTCCATTCCTGCTGGTCCGGGTCTGCGCCGTGACAATTCGCTCCAGTCATCACTGAATACCATTGGGTTTTTATCGCCGACCCGTGCTACCGCAGCTTGCTCAACATCGTCAAGTTGCTTCCAGAATGAGCTTTCCTTTTCTTCTCTTAGCTTATCGTTTCCCGCATTCCGTCTGGCAAACATTGCCTTCAGCTCCATATTGACTGCGACCGGATCATCCGGTGACAGATCCTTAAACTGTTTGGCCACGGTCTGTGCCTCGGCGTAACGCTTCTGTTTGTAGAGGCGGTTAAATTCTGTAATCAATTCCTGCTTCTCAGCGTCAATTTCAGGCGACGATTCGACAAGCACCCGTCGCGAATCCAAACCTGGCATGCCTCCCTGCGGTGCGGCACTCGGCGGTGTGAACTGAGGAACGGCTGTCTGTGGAGCAGTGGGCAAGGCTTTGGCGAGACTCTCCGACTCAGCCGAATCTTCGTCCGCCATATCCATTATTATCTGAATGCCTTTGCCGTCGGCATCATCTTCTTCGTCGTTGAATCCGGAACCCGCGGCTGTCGTTGCGGAAGCAACTTCGTAGTTCTTCGCACTTTCAGATGCGATTCGAGAGTCGGCGACGAAGGTTGTCGACAGCCAGATCAGCATGACGAATCCGGCAATGGATGCTCCGGCGCAACCGAGCAGTCCGACACCCAGACGTCGTAACGAAAGCGAGATTGCCCCGACAATGACGAGTAACGCCGCGGCGATGAAGCCGTGTTTGACAAGTGATTGTCGGTCGATCTGCGTGAACTGTTCCTGCAGATTTCCCAGCAGACTGACGGAGTCAAGCGTGCTGGTCGGTGTGAAGTCGCCCGTGCTGGATGTGAGCATCGTCCCGTTCGGGTAGTGGAGCGTCCAGCTTTGCTGCAGTGTTTCGAGGCGTTGTTCTGCACCTTCGCTGTGAATGACGGCAACCTCGGGCGGCGTTTGTTGAATTCTTCCAGCGACGGTCAGCGTTGGGCCGAACGTACGGTAGAAGAGGACAAGTTTGTGCTGGCAGTCTGGCTCGCAGTCGGTTGGAATTGGCACGATGTAAACGCCACCGGATGAGCGAACCTCGATCGGCTGATTGTTGATCGAGGTCGACCAGAGTTCCGACTTCGAAGTTGAGTTATCGGAAGACTCCGGCAGTCGAATTTGCAAGCTCTGAGCTCCGACGGCGACAAACTGGAACTCCGCACGGTGCTGTACTTCGCCTGTGCGGCCAATAACTGAACGCAGTTTGTTCCAGTAGCAGACGGCGGTGGGCACGGCGACTCGATCGAATCGAGTTTCTGCCACAGCGACCGAGTGGCCCGGTACGTTGAAGCGGTAGGCACCGACGATTCGCTCTCGCGGAGAGTAGAACGAAGGGCTGGGGACGTCGATCGGGTCGACGGTTTGTAAAGCGACTCCAGCTGCGCTGTTGGTCAGCACTTCGAGTTGTTGATCCGGTGAACCTTCAACGGCCACGTACCCGCTCATTCGCTCAGCATTCGGCACGGTGATCACGTGAGCGTCGTACTCGTTGGTTTCTGTTCGCTGAGTCGTCGCATCGACGGACAGAACGACGTGTCCGCTGATCCGCTGGTCAAGATTGAGAGTCCATTGCCGAATTTCGTTTTCGACGTCACCTGGAAGTTGTTCGACGATACGAGCATTCGCTCCCGAAAGGCTGAACTGCAGGTTCTCACCGGCAGACTCGGACAAGCCGACGGTCAGTGTCCGCAGTCCGCCGCCGGAAATATCCAGTGTCGTCTGCAGATGTGATTGCAGCACTTCTCGGTCGAGCCTCGTGAACGTCAACGACTGAGCCGAAACTCGTGAAGGCTTTCGAGAAACGGTCAGCAGGCCTTCGTAGTCGGGCTGCTGAAAGAAATATCGAAGTCGTTCGTTGGCCGCTGTGGCTGGTGCTGGATCAAGATTGAAGAGGTCCGCCGATTTCAGTTCCAGATCGTCGCCGCCGCGGATGACGAACGTGCCTTCGACCAGCGATGCTTCTGGAATTTGAACGGTTGGCAGTGTGAATTCGGCGGTGTTTTCTTCGACCGGCCAGTCTTCGATTTCCTGACTCGACATAAATCGGAACGAGAGTTCTTTGCCGGGCGGCAGCGGTTTTGTCAGGGCGATACGGTAATTGTTGAAGCCGTCTTCGCCCGGTATGACCTGCCAGGGCAACGAGCCGCCGTCGACTTCGATGAGCTCAACTCGCCATTCGGACGGCAGTTGAAATGTGACTTCGAACAACGGAGCAAAGTGACTTTCGACCTGTGTCGCTGCAGAAAATGTGACTCCGGTCGGAGCCAGATCGAGCAGTGAGGTAACGGTGGCGTGAAGTTCCCGCTCGCGAGTTTTTGTTTCAAAGGACAGGTCAAAATCTTCTCGCCACACATCGAAGGTTTGCTGCCCCGCTGAACCAGCGGCCGCACGAGTACCGTCGGATTCTGCCAGGCGAAGACGTACAGCCGCCGGATGTTGAATCGTGACGCGGCCGACGTGGGACGTGACGTTTCGAAGTGTCAGATTCGGGACAGTCCACGGTGTGCCGGTTTCGGTGGCCATGACTCCACGAAGGATCATGTCGCGAGCGCCGTCGAAAGCCTGCCGATAGTTGAGTGTGATGAGTGTCGAATCTGGCGAGTCCGGATTGTCTGTCAATTCCCAGGACTCAAGGCCGGTTGATTCAACGTCTGTGATTTCGAGACTGTTCGGGATCGTGCAGAAGATCTGGTTATAGGTTGTGCCGAAGACCTGCAGGTTAGTCTTCGCCTGCCAGGTGACTTCTCCCGGAGAAACGTTCAGACCGTAGCCCGTCGATGCAAAGGCCAGCGAATCGGCTCGCTGTTCGCCCTGATGATCGTTGAAGAACAGTCGAACGTTCGTGACGCCGCCAACAGGGACAACATAAACCGCCGGTTCTGCGATTGGTGACGGGCGGTTCAATGGGTGAACGCCGACGACGAGGTGCCGATCTGCCGGAACGGAGACCTTCAGCGTGCCGGCCGGGACAGGAATTAGCTGAAACGCTGCCGAACGATCGTTACCCGACGCGTGGAGCCGTGTGGACAATTCGAGTTCGAGTGTCGCGTCGCCGGTCTGGTTATGAAAGAGCGTCAACACCGACGCCGGCTTACCTTTGCCTTTGGCCGCAAGCGAGGTCCGACCAAGTTGTGCGGGTTCGCCGTTGACCGTTGCCTTTTCAACAGACAGTTGCCCAAACGGCAAGGCCAGCGTTGACCAGCCGGTCCCAAACTGACGAAACCTGATCGTCGCTTTGATCAGCAGGTGGTCGCCTGAAATTTCCGCGGCGTAATCAGCTTCTGATACTACGACACCGGCGGGAAGCCGAGGATTCGCAGCTTCGTTGGTCCGAGCTTTCTCATAAAGCTGCTGGAACTCGTCGCGATTCAGCAGGACGCCTTCGTTGTCGCCGGCGAGGACGACGTCCAGGTCAGCGACCGGAACGAAAGACTTCCGCTGCGGCAACTTGCTGTCGATCTGTGGTTGTGCTTGGGCCGGTGGCATTGCAAAGAGGCTTGCAATGATCACCGCAAGCAGCGCGATGACAGTCTGTCTGCCGGAACGGCGCGGAACTTGGTCCGGCCTACAAGCAACATCAGCGATTTCAGTTCGGATTGAATTCATGGGTTGGTCCCTCAATTCCCGAACTGTTCACGGAGATCGTCAAAGACGCCCGGTGGTGGAATCACGACGGGCAGCGACGCTCCAATGCTGGGGCCGGGTGGCGGCCCTTCGTCTGGATCATCCGGGGCAGGCACACTGCTCGATTTCCATGAGAAGACTGTGTGCAACACCCAGATTCCGACTAACGCGTAGATGCCGAACCTCGCTGCCGAGATGACTTCTGCAGACCAACCGGGCGAGCTGAGCCCAAACAGGATGGAAGCGAACGCGGCGACCAGAATCAGCAACAACTTGGTATCCCACGAGAGGCCTCGCAGCAGGATTGCGATGAGGATCAACGCCCCACTGGCCAGCCATGTGTAGTTGGGTTGGCTTGCCCAGGTCAGCAGGATGGAATCGCGAGAGCCCAAACTGCTGTATCGGAAGCGGTTGCCTTCTGTCGGAAAGTCGATGAAGCCAGCGGCCGGCACTCCGACCCAGTTATCGGCATCAAAGTAGTCGTAGTAACCGTTGCGACGAATGGCCAACGCATCGGCGATTCGAAGTTTCGTTTCGTGAGTGAAGCCTTCGGTGTCGCCAAGCAGGTTGTAGTCTTCAGGAGTCCAGACGACCGTCTGCAGTTGTTGCACGACGACGCCTGAGTTTTCGATTCCGCCAATCTGAGGCAGACGGAGCAAAAGCTTGCCGCCCCAACCGTCGAACGGGGCTCGAACATCGACCGGAGTCATCATCTGCAGGGTCAGTGAGAACAGATCATCGGAAGAACCAGGCCGTGCAACATTCACGAAGTACGAATCCCAGCCTTCAGTTTCCATTGGCTGCGTGTTCTTTTCGGGATTCACCTGCTGACCATCGATGAAGACTCCAAGCAGTTCGGAACCGACCGGCACATCGACCCGAAGTCGCTGACGCTCGCTCGATCGAATGCGGTATCGGCAGCGGTAGTTTGCTTGAGTGTCCCGCCGTGTTACGACTTCGACGAGTGCTCGCGTGACAACGGTTTCAACGACCTTCTGAATCTCATGCTTTGTTGATTCAATGCGAAAGCCAACCGGCTGTTTGAAGTATCGATATGCCAGCGACCCAGTTTGAGGCAGCAGCGACAACTCTCGAACATCGATCGCTTCCAGGCTTTCATCGAGCGCTTTCGCGCTGACCGACAACGATCGATCTTTCTTGACGACAATCTCACCGGAAACATTCGACAGTGCGACGACTCGTTGCTTTTCGTCGCTTCCGTCGAGGCCGAGGACTCTCGCCGTCTGGAAGACGACATCCGATGATCCTGCCAGGTCAGTACTGTCTGCCGGTTCGCCGTCGCCGAGTTCTTCGGCTCCTGCCGGCTTTGCGTCCCAGGTCAGTTTAAAGCTGTGAGCACCGAGAACGTCGCGTTGCATCGTGATCGTCCAGGTGACCCATCCGTCGACCGCTTCTTCGGCTGGAACTTTCTGCTTGATCGCTGGTGCCGATGCGCCGCCAAGCGACGTTACCTGGAGACGTTCAGAGAACTCTTCGGGGACGGCAAAGCGGAAAATATCCAAGCCGGCATACTGAACGAGATAACGCAGCTCTGTGGAAACTTCGATGATTTCTTCTTTGACTTCGACCGTCGTTGCAACCTGAGCTGACAGTCTTGTCGGGCGGCGTTTTGTTCTGAGGGGAATCTCAACCGGACGGCGATTGAATGACCATGCCGCGGCGACTCGTTTGCCGGATCGACTTTGACCAGGTGGAACCGGCAGCGGCTGAGCCGCTTCGATGTTTTCCTGATCGGTGATTACTTCCAAAGCTTCCGGTGCCGTTACGTAGACTTCGGCAGTCTCCCGCTCGGTGCCTTGCGGTTCTGGAATCGGCAGGGAGAGCTCGAGCGATTCTGACGCTTCTTCGAAACTCTGGTGAGCGGTCACTCGAAGACCGACCTGCACATCGACGCCAGTCTTTTGCTGCATGACGACTCGCAGGATTCGCGGACTGTCGCCTTCGACATGAAACTCTCGAACGTTATGTCCGGTCGTTGAGTCAACGCGGTCGACTTCGAGCTCATCTGGAAGTGCGATTTTGAATTCAAAAACTCCGGCACGTTCCACCTGGTAGCCCAGGTCTGCGGCGAGTTTCAGTTCGTCGTCTGCAAAGTCGTAACGGTACGACGATTTCACAACCAGCCGAGCTTCGACGGGCTTTGCCAGAACCTGCAGTTGAATGTTGGAACTGTAGAACTTGAAGGTTGCCGCTCCGGCTTGACGGATCGAAGCGTGGATCTCGGCATTTTCGATACGAACTAAACCGGTCACCTGTTCGAACTGCAACGAAAGGTCGCTGGCCCCGGCGACTGCAAGTTGGCCTGATTCTCGGACAGCGTCCACAGCGTGGATGCCGTTGTAATTTCCATCGTCGTCGCGGCCTGCGAGTTGGATCGCGGCGGCGTCGAATTCCCGCTCGGTGTGAACTTCGATTGAGACCTTGTTTGTAGCTGGACTGAGGAATTCAACTCGGACGGTTTGTCGTTGCTCGCCTGGTTCGGCACGCCAGCCTCGAATTTTCGCATCGCCCGACGAGACGCCAAGGATTCGATGTCCGACCGGAACTGCGATTGCCAGTTCGGTCATCTCGCCGCGCAGGATGTCGTAGTTGAGGAAAGCGTCCGTGTGAACAAGACCGTCTCGTAGTGTCACCTTTTGATAATTCGTAACGGCGGCCAGTAGATCCATGTCCGGCTTCTGACTGGTTCGAGGATGCCAGCTTGCGGAAATCTTTGTCGTTGCGCCGAGGTTCGCTTTGACTCGCGTTTCGTCTGCCGCTGATTCAACAGGCATCGCGATCAGGTGCGGCTGCACGTCGACGGTTTGGTCAGCTTCGGGGATTGCCAGTTCGAAAGTCGTGACGCCGACCGCAGGAACGTTGAAGTCGACTTGGCGACCATCGGGCGAAGTCTGGATGGATGCCGCGAGTTCGATCTCGACGGTGTGCTCCCCGGCCTGTCCGAACAGCAGTGCGTAGGTGCCGTTGCCCGTTCCTTTCAGCAGAACCTGCTTGCCATCTTCAGCGGTGAGTTTTCCAACGGCCGCATTTCCAAATTGAATCGGTACTTCGACCCACGGCTTGCCGAGAACCTGCACGGTCAGGCTCGCCTTAATCCGAAGCAGCGAGCGATCAACGGTCGCCGTGTAGTGAGATTCGGTCACGACCGCTTCGACGATGTTCTTCGCGGGAGGCTGGTTGCCCTGCTGCCAGCGTTTGACGTACTCGGCGTACGGCATAAACACTGTCGAGCCGTGTTTCTCGAAAACGTCTTTGAGATTTTTATACGGCAAGTAGATCAGCCGTTCCCAGTCTGAGTCAGCCTTGTCGGCGGGCTCTGCTGCGGGAGGCGGTTCGGGCGTCGAGGCTGCTCCGTCGGTAGTTGCTTCGTCCTGTGCAACGACGGGGGAATCGGCGAAACCGGCGATCAGAAAGATCGACACAAAGGCGACACTCAGAAATCCTGGTGACCGCGCATTCCGCAGCGATAATTTGCGAATCAGCTTGCGACACATAATCGAAGTTCCTGCAACCCGGAAAGGAACGAGGCGGGTGTAGTGGGGAAAGTCACGCGGCGATGCTTCAGGCCCAACGCGAACGACACGCCGTCTCGTACTTCGATACGACAAGCCGTTTCGGGAGTTTAGGACGAATGCATCAACTGTGCCAATTAGACGGGCTTGGCTATTCAAACCCGGCATTCTCCACTTTGAACTTAGGCTACGACGAGCCGAAGCGGAGAAAGTTTGCCGTTTTTTCGGAATGTCTCAGATTGATTGCCGGATCGATCGCACCGGTTCTGTGGTTTTTCGAGCAGGCAACCTGGTGAGACACCTACGCGGCGGCAGTGCTGAGGTTTCGCTGGATTCGTTCCAGGTCGGCGGCGCTGCCGAGTACCAGGCAGACGTAAACCGTATCGCCCTCTTGCCAGACGGCGGCGACCGGGCGGCGACCATCGATCTGGATGTATCGCGAATCGGCCAGCGCAAAGCTGCTGAATTTGGGCAGCGGTGCGACTCGGCTGGCGGGAATTGCTGCAAGGATTCCGTTGGTCGGAGCGTTCCGCGACGGCGAGTAGCTGAAGATGGCGACCGCAGCGTCGTGTCCAGGATCGTCGTCCAGGTCGATCCCGCGAAATTCACGACCGACTCGCAACCGTGGATTAGCCGTCCAGGGAGCCGGAAGCGCGAATGCAAAACCTGTATCGAACTTCTCAGTCTGTGATAAGTCAATCGGCAATAGCTTGGGCAGATCGGCTTCGGCAAACTGAACGGGCTGAGGCTGCGACAACCAGACACCAACCCCGAGCAGTAAGGCACACGCCGCAGAAACCGCTACCCGTAATTTACGTCGTCGCGAACTTGCTGCAGATTCGTTTTCAGTGGTGGCTTCTGGTGTCGGTTTGTCGGCGTCCGCAAATGCCTCGGCGCGGGGCTCACCAACGGATGCTTCAAGGAGGGATGAACGCAGACCTTCAGGCACGTCGACATTCTGCACGACGGTGGTCACTGCCCGGTCGAAACTCTGCATCTCCGCGAAGGATTGCTGACAGGCGCCGCATGAATCCAGATGCGCGCGGGCATCGGCTATTTCGGGCAGATCGAGATCGTCCGAGTCCGGTCTTACGCAATCCAGAAATTCAAGTGCGGTCTGACAGTCCATTGATTTGTTCCAAATTCGATGCTTCGCCCTCAGGCGGGCAGCCTCCACACCTCGCAGTGCGGCATCCTGAGAAAACGAAACTCGGAACTCTGTAATTTCAGTAACTAAGTAGTCAGTAACTTTCCGGGCTGATCCGTTCGCGAAGCTGTTTTTTTCCGCGCGACAGGCGACTCATCACCGTGCCGATTGGGACGTCCAGTTGCTCAGCGATTTCCCGGTAACTCAACTCTCGAAAGTAAAACAGTAGAAGTACGGAACGAAATTCCTCGGGCAGCTTGTTCAAAACCTGTTGCAGAGACTCGCTGTCGAGAGCCTGCTCAACCCGTTCGTCGCTCCCTCGTTTTTGGTCAACCGGATCGGCGAGCACTTCCAAGGCGACTTCTCCATGAGTCACCCTGTCGCGAATTCGTCGGCGGTAGAGGTTACGAACGATCATGAACAACCACGCTCGAACTTTGTCGGGATCACGCAACGTGTCGAGTTTGCGTTGAGCATCCAGAAACGCCTGCTGCGAAATATCTTCCGCCTCATGAGACGTACCTGAAAGCCGATACGCAAATCGGAACACCGATTCGTAGTGCTGATCGACGAGTTGAGATATCTCCACGGTCGGCCTGCCCTGAAACCCGTTCCGCCAGAGGGGATGCGTTAACGACTCTGCATATTCCCGAGAATTCGCGAAGCCTAACGGAATTTCGCAGTTGCGCCACAGCATCGACTTCGCCCTGAGACGCGGCCCAAATCGTTTCCGCCGATTCAGGATGATCAATCATGTCAGAATCTGACACGCTCGCCCACGCAAACGCTGCCAGTAAAGCCGCAGAGGTTCCCGCTTACGCCCGAGTGCTGCCGATCTTGAGCCTGTGCTCGTCGAGCTTTTTCGCCGCATTCTCGGTCATCACGTGGATCGCGCTGCTGACGGACGGCAGTTACAACGTTGTCGTCTGGCTGATCATTGGGCTGCCAGCTTCGCTCGGCGGAAGCCTCTTTCTGGCGTTTCTGCCGACGGCGATTCTCAGGTTCTTTGTGAACGATCCCCGAATCACCCGTTCGCTGTGGATCTCCGGAGTCTCGGCCACGATCGGCGGCGGAGTCTGGCTCCTCATCGCGGCGATGTTCTGAGCACGCTTCCTCAAGCGAATAAGGTCAACCATGCAAAAACGAAATCGACGGCTCATGGTAATTCTTCTGGCCGGGCTGGGATTGCTCGGGGGCGGCCAGTTCTATCGTCACTTCTGGCTGATCCATCCTGTCGGGACCGGACCGGCGGGGCGAGCAATTGATCGGTCGTTGTTTGAGAATTCCTGGACGGATCGACCGGTCGTGCTGCTCGGGCTTGGCGACAGCGTGACCGATGGTTTCGGAGCATCCGGCGGAAAGTCCTACTTCGATCGGCTGGTGAAAAACCCGACGGACGAGTTCGACGACATGCTCGGAATCAATCTGTCGGCCGTGATTCCTGACCTGACCGTGCACAACGTCTCGATGTCCGGCACGACGTCGCAGGAGCTGGTCGATTACCAGCTTCCGCGGCTGCCCGAAGTTGATGATGACACCTTCGGAATCGTGGTCATGACGACCGGCGGCAACGACATCATTCATAATTATGGTCAAACTCCGCCGCACGAAGGAGCGATGTACGGTGCAACTTTCGACCAGGCAGAGCCCTGGATCGCCAACTTCGAGGTGCGGCTCGGCGGAATTCTGGATGTTGTCGCCGAGCATTTCCCTGGCGGCAGCGCGATCTTTCTGGCCAATATTTATGACCCGACAGACGGGATTGGCGACACGATCAACGCTGGACTTCCCCGTTGGCCGGACGGTTTGAAGACTCACGCGGCGTACAACGAGGTCATCACCAGAGTTGCGAAACAACGAAAAGAAGTCTTCCTCGTTGACATGCGGGGCGAGTTTCTCGGGCACGGCATTCATTCGCGACAGTTCTGGCAACCGTTTTACCATTCCGAGGATTCAGGATACTGGTACTTCGACAATCTCGAAGATCCGAACGACCGCGGGTACGATGCTCTTCGGCGATTGTTTCTTCACGAGATGTCGCGAACCCTGCCAGCGATGTTTGATCCGTCGTTAGTCAAGATTCGAAAACCTTCACAGCAGCCCAGAACACTGACCGATGCCTCGCCGCCTGCCAGCCATTAAAGAAGATCTCGCCAGTGACGACTCTGAAGTCGTCGCGAAGGCCCTTAATGAGCTGGCCGGTTTGCAGAGCACTGAAGCGGTCGAGCTCCTTTTCGAAAAGTCCAGCGACGAAACGTTCTCTTCGACAAAGCTGGCCAGCGATGCTTTTACGAAGTCAGTTTCGACGTGTCCGAAAACGGCGTTGCAACATAAAAGTGCGGAATTGAGAGAGTCGGCGATCAGACGGCTGATGGCTGCGAAAGTTGCGGATGCCGTTCCAGAGCTCGCTTGCGTCCTGCATTCGAAGATGTCTTTGGAGATTCGGTGCCTGAGCGCCGAAGCGTTGGGAGCGATCGGGCAGACATCCAGCGTGCCGATCCTCGTTGAAGCCCGGCAGGATTCGACACCCGAAATTCGAGCCGCAGCGCTGCACGGCCTGCAGAACATCATGCAGGTTGCCGGCGAAGAAGCGGTGGTCGAATTTCTCGAAGATGATGACTGGACTCTTCGTCAGGACGCGAAGGAGCATCTTGAAAGCACCGGCTGGATGCCGAAAACGAATCGTGAAAAAGTTCTGTGGGGAATCATTCTCGGTCGCTTCGACGAAGCCGTGGCGTACGGTGCGGATTCGGTTGATTGTTTAGTCACCGCAACGCTGCGAGTGAACGATGCCGAAGTGCGGCGTTGGTCGGCGGTTGCTCTGACGCGACTGAATTCCGACACCGCAGCGCGCCGACTTCGAAAGGCTCTCAAATCAAAAGACCACAGTGAGCGGGCGGCTGCTTCGTCCGCACTCGCTATTCTTGGTGCATCGGCGGATGCTGAAGGGCTGAGTGAAGCGGAACAGATGCAGGCTTTACCTTCGGCAAACATTCGTGAATCGATCTTCGCCGCCGCTGCAAGAATGCTGACGCTGATTGGCCAGCCCTAACGCGAGACTTTGACGCTCGAAAGCGAGACATGCGGAATATTCGATTGACGATTGCGTACGACGGTTCGAACTACCGTGGCTGGCAGATTCAGCCAAACGGGCCGACCGTGCAGGTGGCCGTCGAGAAGGGCATTGAGAGACTCACAGGCGCGGAAGTCAGTGTCTTGTCTGCAGGACGAACGGATTCGGGAGTGCATGCTCTCGGTCAGGTCGCCAATTTTCAGACGGAATCGGCGATTCCGATCGATGGGTTTCGGAAAGCCCTGAATAAGTTCCTGCCCAACGACATCATTATTCGCGACGCTCAGGAAGTCGCGTTGGATTTTCACGCGACGTTTTCGGCAGTCCAGAAACGCTATCGGTACGTGATTCATAACTGCCGGACTCACAACCCGTTTCTGCGAAACTATGTCTGGCATTTTCATCAGGACATCGACTCGGCCGCGATGCACGAGGCCGCTCAGGAACTGGTTGGAAAGCACGATTTCCGCAGTTTCGAGTCTCACTGGCCGAACAAGTCCAGCAGCGTACGGACCGTCAAAGAGGTCACCGTGCGGCGACAGAAGTTCTGCCCGCTTTGGTTGGGAGATTCCGATCAGCAGCCGTCTGATCAGAACTCGGGAGACTTCATCTGGCTGGAAATCGTCGCGGACGGATTTCTCTACAACATGGTTCGGGCGATCGTTGGCACTCTAATGCCGGTCGGCCGAGGCCGTTGGGACGGCGGGGACATCCGGCGGATCTTAACCTCGATGGCTCGGTCTGAAGCGGGCGACACGGCTCCGCCAACCGGGCTGTACCTCGTCCACGTCGACTACGAATAGCCGGAAATCACAAGCTGCCGAGCCGTGATTCGCCGTGTTTTCGTTGCGAAATCCGGCAATTTTCGAATAAATCAAAGTTTGCTTACCATTTCCGCGAACCAGCCGTCGATTGTTCTGGTCAGAGCAGCCAGGAGACGGTACAGACTGTATCATCAGCAGCCTCTACAGAATGCTCCTCTCATGCCGCATGGTGCGGCGATTAAATTTCGTCCTCGATCGATCAAGGACACGCTCGAACTGACCACAGTTCGGACCAGACCTGATCGAGGGCAGCCGGCTCTGGCAAAAATTACGAAAGGTTCTCAGAGCCAACATCCTTCGTCCGCGGGAAGACCCGCAAAGGTGCTCCGATGTTTAACGCACAGATCAACACGATTCAGCCGACCCAAATCAATACCACAACAAATGGTATTCTGGTCAATGGCGTACGTGGTGAAGGCGTAGAACGTCGTTTGAAGCGCCGGGACTGCGCCGAGAAACGCTCGTCAGACGCCTCGCTAATGGCGTCAATGAGTGATTCCTGTGGCTGTCCGATGCCGTCGCATTTAGCGGGGCATTCGGAACCCTGGCAAGGAGGAGCCTATCCGGCCCCTGCCGCCAGACCAGCCGCAGCCAGTATGCCCGCCCCAATATGGGGAAGGCTTGTCGTGCTGAAAGCTCTCTCGAGCTGAAGCAGTTGACCCAACCCTGCGAGTCGCCTTTCTAGACGTCTTGCAGAAATCAGGTCAAGGCAGGCTGAGGGAGCCCGGTGGCTCAGTTCAGGCAGTTCGCTCACGCAGCCAACCGCTGAAGACTGAATCTTCCGAGCATCCTCACTTTCGGCTGTGCTGGTTCGAGCCCCATCTGAACCCTTCAGATTGGAACCTCGATCTCAGTCGGCTTAGCCCGCTTCAATGCCCGTCGAAATTGCAGGCGTTTCTGCATGCACTCGCCTTTGCCACGCAACTGGCAATCGCAACTTCGACAGACATCTGAAACAGGCTCGAAAGAAGCCCGTCACACGACGATCGGCCGAGGTCACCAGCTCGTCTGCCATTCGGGAATTCACGTTCCCAGGCAGCGGTCCAATGATCCAAGGCCAGCACGCGACGATTCGTTCAGGCAAACGATCTAAACAACGCCTGAATTCTTCATAACTACATGCCGCGGCGCATCGCGTCGAGGTTCAAATAAACGAGGTAGATTAAGATGGAAGACACTCGAATGATCGAGTTGGTTCGATTGGCTCAGGACCAGGATCGGGAGGCTTTCGGCCTGCTGGTCGAAGCGTTTGAGCCGACTGTTTACAGCATCACTTTGCGAAGACTGCGGGACGCTTCCGAGGCTCGGGAGCTGACTCAGGAAATCTTCATCCGAGCGATGCGAAAGATCGGTCAGCTGCGTGAGCCGGAACGGTTCGCTGGCTGGCTCCGGCAGATCGCCGTGCGAATGGCGATCAACCGGATCGTACGACGTCCGAAGGAAGCACTGGTCGAGTCGGGAACGTTCGACAGCATCCGGGCGGACACGGTTTCACCTGTGGACAAGGTGCTGAAGACTGAGCAGGCCGAACAGGTCTGGTCGGGACTGACGCGGCTGAAGGAGCTGGATCGTGACACCCTGGTCGCGTTCTACATCAACGGTCAGTCTTTGCAGGAAATGAGCGACTCGTTCAGCAGCCCGATCGGAACGATCAAGCGGCGACTGCACACCGCTCGAAACCGACTGCGAGACGTGATGGGCGACTT
This sequence comes from uncultured Planctomycetaceae bacterium, assembly GCA_943787265.1. Lineage (GTDB taxonomy): Bacteria > Planctomycetota > Planctomycetia > Planctomycetales > Planctomycetaceae > JABMPE01. The sequence goes on from CALSLT010000009.1 coordinate 335,349, forward strand.
TCAGCCCGTTTAACGACCCCGCGCCTGAGGAATTTTAAACAGCGGAGTTCTGAACCATCGGAATTCTGACGCCGACTGAAGACTGCTCGAAACGGCAGAACTCAGCCAGCAATCATCCCCGGCCGCGGAGCCACTCAATGCGACCTTCAAAAACAAAGCCTCATCCATAGCAATATGGATGAGGCTTTTCTTATTTCGAGGTCGCTGTCAAAGGCTGCCGCAAACAGCCGTCCGCGAAGTGACCTTATTTCGAAGTTACTTCAGCTCAGAGTTCCGATCCGCTGCAGACGTTGTCACGAGCAGCATCAGAAAACTGCTGGAACTGCTGAAGCTGAGCGGCGTCCAGACGCTGAATTACTTGCCCAGTAAACTCACTTCGGGCGGTCTGCGACTGCATTAACTGAATGTCAAGCTGGGCTTTTGCCGCCTGGGCTGAGGGCTGTGAAAATGACGAACCGTGTGTCCCGGAATATCCCCCGGATCCACTACTGAAGCTGCTCGCACTTTGCCCGCCACCGGTTGAGCCACCGAACGATGTCCGGAATCCAGGTGCCGAGAAGCTCTGATCAAAGCTACGAAAAGCTTTGCTCATATCTCCAAGTTCGCCGTTCACCGCGGTCGCCATAGTGCCAACGCCGGCAGTCATTGCGAGGACGCCCATCGTCCCGAGCATTACCGTCTCGGCCGACATGACGACGCCTAGTTCGTCCGCCCACAATCTCTTCAGAATCTTCATTGCCTGTCTCCTGGTATCTCTCTCACAAGATGTCTCTCTGTCGCCGCCACGAGCAAACGACGAAGTTAAAATAGGAGAAATAGGAATTGTAGTCAATATATGGTTCGTGCTGATTTTGCGGATTGTCAGGATTCGCGCGGCAGCGAATCTGAAGGAAGGACTCGGCAATGTGTTGCCTGACGTAGCGACACTTGCCGATGTGATTTGCAAACGCCATGATCGGGAACGAAACAAACTGTTCCGCCAAAGGCACTTGCGGAAGAAACTGTCTGCCCTGAGATTTGAGTTCGATTCCCGAAAGGCTCACCCATGCTGACCATCAGACTCTTCACGATGATGTTCATTCAGTTCTTCATCTGGGGAGCGTGGTACGTGACCGCGCCGCGAGCCCTGACTCCGCTTGGCTTTACTGGAGCCGACTTCGGCTGGACCTACTCCGTAGGCCCCATCGCCGGGCTGATCTCGCCATTTTTCGTGGGGATGATCGCCGACCGATTCTTCGCGACCGAGCGCGTTCTGGCACTCATGCACCTTCTAGGCGGAGCGGCAATGTTCGCAGCTTTGCAAATGATGGGGGGCGAGAGCCCATCGCCTGACGCCATCAACTTCATGTTCTTCCTGCACATGTTCTGCTACTACCCGACGCTGGCGTTGACCAACAGCCTGGCGATGCACAGCGTGACGGATTCGGAGAAGCAATTTCCAATCATTCGGGTCGGCGGCACGATTGGCTGGATTGCTGCTGGTCTTGTTCTGAGCTCGCAAGGTTGGGGGGGGGACACCATGATGTTCCAGCTCGCGGCCTACGCGAGCATCGCTCTGGGGTTTTACAGTCTGACGCTTCCTCACACGCCCCCACCGGCAAAAGGCCAGAAATTTGCGGCAAGAGACGCTTTAGGGCTGGATGCCTTTGTCCTGTTGAAGAATCCGTCATACTTGGTCTTCATCGTCTGCTCATTCTTGATCTGCATCCCACTGGCGTTTTACTACCAGATGGCGGAAAGAACTCTGGTTGCCGGAAACGTTGCTGATACCGCCTTTAAGATGACTTTCGGGCAGATGTCCGAAATCATTTTCATGCTCCTGATGCCGTTCTTCTTTAAGCGGCTGGGAGTAAAGATGATGCTTTTGGTCGCGATGGCGACGTGGGTCGCCCGGTACGTGCTATTCGCAATCGGCACACCTGACCATGTCACCTGGATGCTGCTGCTCGGCGTGACAGTTCACGGAATCTGCTACGATTTCTTCTTCGTTACCGGCCAAATCTACACGGACCAGATTGCTCCAAAAGCGGTCCGCAGCCAGGCACAGGGGCTGCTCGTTCTATTCACGCTTGGCCTCGGCATGATGATTGGTGCGCAGGTGGCGGGCAGAGTCGAGGCTCATTACACGCCTCCTGAGACGAAGCAGCTCAACGATGAAGCAACCGCACTAGTGGACTCAATTACCGATGACATGTCAGATGAGGAAAAGAAGCCAATCGAAGACAAGGCTGATGCACTCAAGTTGTCAGCGCTTCAAAAAATCGACTGGAAAGGAATCTGGATGATTCCAGCTGGGGCCGCGGCTGTCGTCATGGTGATCTTCTTCGTCCTGTTTAAGGATGATCGACGGCAGGCCGGGCCGGAAGAAGAGGCAGTTAGCGACGGGCCGGAGCAAACTCCGGAAGCTGGTTAATTGTCAGGCATCGGTGCCTCTAAACAATTTCTGACCAACTCTACGGCTTGGGTTGCGCGCACTCAGGCACGCTCGATGGCTCAAATTCGTCGTCACATGAGGGCGATCCGACTCCATCTGCCCAGTGTCGAAAGGCTGCTTCGACACCCTAAGCGGCGCCCGTTCGGCGCAGCGCCGAACTGGAATTCTTGAGGATTTCAGCGCAGGAAGGTTAGTAGGAACAATAGGTTACGTTGTCGGCGCTTTTGTCGGCGCTTTTGATTGGCTCGGTTCGTGCATAGGTGTCCCAGTCACCTCACTGATTCCTTTCCGGGATGCACCACCAATGAGTGATCAACTGTTACTTCTGGGCGACTCTGTAACCGTCGGAACCGGCTTCAGCGGAGTCGATGACGAGAGCTGCTATGTGGCACTTCTGAAGGCCGAGTTGCAGTGTGCCGGTGCTCGAATGAACATTCGGGCCAGTGCCTTGGACGGTGCCGACACGGGGTACGCTCTCCGCAGATTCGACCGAATGGTGGCCCGGCTCTCTCCTGATGTGATTGTGATTTCGCTCGGGCTGAACGACGCCCGGCCGCCTGGCAGTCGAAGCCGCAATTCACCAACCGGTTATGCCAGGAACCTTGAGCGACTGACGGAGAAATCGCTCGCGATCGATGTCCGGCCAGTGCTGTGCACGCCTCCGCCTCGCCTTGACGTTTTCGAAGACGGACAGCCAGCCTGGAAGACGATGCACCCCTACGCTGAAGCCGCCCGGGGTGTCGCCGAGAAGTACAACCTTCCGCTGATTGAGCTGTTTGACGAATTCGTCTCTCGAGAGGACTTGGAATCGCTGCTGCCAGACCGCCTGCATCCAGGCCGGGCGGGGCATGAAATCATTGCTCGACAGTTTGCCAGAACTCTGGTCCCATTCTGCACGGGACGAGAACTGGAAGGTCAGCCATCGCGACGTGGTCAGAACTTTGAATTCCTGACTGCTGATTAGAAATTCGCAGCGACGATCGTGTCGTTTGCGGGGCCGCATCCAGAGCCAATCAGAAAGAGCTCGCAGTTCACTGCGAGCTCTTTTCTATTTCTATACGGATGCAATCAGGATGCCTGAAAGTCAGTCACGGTTTGATCCTGTAGCCGGTGGTGGCTAAAAATTCGTTCGGCAAAGTCTCAGCGGTCTTATTGGCAGGGAGTTCGGAATGTCTCGATTTCTGATCGGCGTGTGTGTACTCGGCCAATTGCTTATCACTGTTGAGCGAGGCCTTGTTGCCGAAGAGCCACCCGTGAATCGTGACTTGGTAAAGGTGGCCGCGGTTCAGATAAACGGTTACGACAAAGGCGAGCTTCGACGAGACGGCTACCAGCCCGAAGACAGCTTCGTGCCGTATATCGATCGCGCGGGAAAAGACGGTGCTCAGTTGGTGGTTTTTTCCGGAGTACGTCCTCGGGCATATTTCTGTGCCGGGGCCGGAGACGGCAAAGATTTCCGCAGCTGCAAAAGTAAACTCGATCTATGTTGCCGTTGGCTGCTGGGAAGTTTTCGTGGACGAGACATTCGCAAACACGATTTTGGTCTTTGGTCGCGACGGCGAGATTGTCGGGAAGTATCGCAAGACTCATCCTGCGATCGACAATTTCGACGGAAGCCCGCCGTGGGCTCGTCCGCCGGCTGGGAAGACCAGAGAGTGGATGTTGAAGAACGATCCTGAGTGGATCATGGAAGCCGGCCAGGCACTGCCAGTTTTTGAATTTGACTTTGGTAAGGTTGGAATCCTGACCTGTTACGATGGTTGGTTTCCTGAACCTGCTCGAGTGCTGTCACTTAAAGGGGCGGAGTTGATCCTTTGGATGAATGGCCGTGGCGGGGCCGTGGAAGATTACATTGTCAGGTCGACGATGTTTCAGAGTCACGTGGCGATGATCGCGACGAACCAGGCCTATGGCAGTGGGACGATGATTGGCGACAACGCTCGATCGAAAACAGGATTGCTGGCTCGGTGCCCGGACAAGACAGAGTCGTACATTTCGGCCACGATTAATCTGAAGCGAATACGTCAGGCCAGAGCTTCAAGTCGCAATTTTCAGCAGCGCCGACCAGACCTTTATGGAACCTTGGTCGCCCCGAAAGATTCGTTGAATCCAGCGGGACTTCGCTGAAGACGCCGGTCGTTAACTCTCAGTCGCTGTGACTGCCTTTGTTAGACGATCGCGAAGTTTTGGCATCAGCCCGTAAGAAGCTGCCAACAGTTTAATCGGGTGGACGGTTTCGACCGGCGAATCCTGCTGCATCTGGAGTCGGCAACTGCTGCACTCGGTTGCGCCTAGAATGAAGTCCGGCGACTGCATTTCGTCGACCAATGGCTGACCGATTTCGAGCGAGAGGTCGAAGTTCTCTCGGGTCAGGCCAAACGTTCCCGCCATGCCGGAGCAGCCTTTGTCGAGAGTCCGCACGTCGAGTTCGGGAATCTGGTCGAGCAGTTCGCGGAGTGGTCGACCTGATTGAAGTGCTCGCAGGTGGCATGGCTCGTGATAACCGATTCGTAATGGAAGCGGCGAGAAGTCTTTCTTGAGGCGGCCCTTCTGAAACAGTTCCTGAAGATAGGAGCCAGCTTCGATGGCCAGGCCGGAAATCAGTCGCGTATCCGGATGCTCGACCAGCATCGGATAATCTTCTTTTAAGCAAAGTGCCGCGGCCGGCTCTGTGCAGACAATCGGCAGCCCTTCGCGGGCCATAGACGCCAGTTCTCGGACGTTTGCTTCGGCGATTCGGCGAGCGGCGTTCAAGTCGCCAGTTGAGACCATCGCCATTCCCGATCCAACCTGGCCAGCCCGGAACGTGGACTCGGATTCCGTGATGTTTCATCACCGAAATGAATGCGGCTGCCAGTTCCGGGTCGTGATAATTCGCGAAGTGGTCAACGAAGTAAACGATGGCTTCCTGCCGCGGAGTTGGCGTTGAATCGGTTACATCCGCAGGCAACGTTGAGAGGTACGGTCGTGGAGCAAACTCCGGCAACTTGCGGTCGCGATGGATTTTGATCGTTTTTTCCATCAGCCAGCGAGCGGCGCGGTTGTTGAGCAACGGGTTCGTCAGCCATGAAGTTTTTACAGCCAAGCTCGCCGAAGAAGTGAGCTCGTGAAAGGAACCACGATGCTCGATCGGTGCCGGATGCCTCTCCCGCCTGAGCCTTCGCCTCGATCATCAAATGTGGAATTCGTACGTTGGTCGGGCATTCGACTTCGCACTGTCGGCAATTGAAACAGAGCGATGCCAGTTTCTGGAATTCAGGCGACGATCGAGTCGCCGGATCTGCCGCTCCGCTGACAAGGCTTCGCATGACGTTGGCTTTGGATCGCGGGCTGGGACTCTTCGGAAGGATCGTTTCGGAAGAACGGGCACATGCGCAGTTCTTCCTGCTGGGTTCGGCAGCCGCCGCAGCCGTTACATGACTCTGCGGCGACTGAGAGTTCTTCTGGCGACCAGTTGAGCTGTAGTTGGACAAGTCCGTTTTCCGGAATGAAGCCGTTTTCGTCGACGAGCTCCGGGGCGAAATTTTTTCGATGGGCAGAGTTTCGTCTTCAGTGACGATCTTGCCAGGGTTCATCAGGTTGTGCGGGGTCGAAGATGTCTTTGACCTGCCGGAACACTGAGTACAACGGGCCGTACTGTTTGTCGACATACGCCGACCGTGATAGTCCGTCACCATGTTCGCCGCTGATGGTTCCTCCGAGCGAAGTCGCAACGTCATTGAAGTCTCGAATCAGTGCATCGAGCCGCGGCCCGTCCTTTCGTTGAGGCATGCTCATGAACGGTCGCATGTGAATCTGCCCGGGACGCCGCATGCGAGTACAAAGACGCCGTGACATCGTGCTTGTGCAGCGTCTGCTGAATTCGAACGAAGAACTCCTGCAGGGCTTCGGGGGGAACAGCAACGTCCTCGATGAAGGGCAACGGCCGAGTCCCGCCACGCATTCGAGCGAGCAGGCTGACGACTCGATGAGGCAGCTCCCACAGAAACTCGACGCCGTCAAAGTCCCATGCTTCAATTGCGACCACGACGTCTGAGTGCTGGGCCTTGACCGCCGAGATTGCCATGTCGATCCGGTCACGAGCTTGCTGTTCGCTGTAGCCGGTTTGCTCGATGAGAAGGCCGGCTTCTGCCGTTGGTGGGATGAAGTTTTTCGAATCGCGAATCGTTCTCGCGGCCGAGCATCAGCAGACGTCGATCAAGCAGGTCACAGGCGCTCGGCTGTTGCGACGTGACGGCTAGCACGGAGTCGATGGCGTCTTCCATCTTGCCGAAAAGCAAAAGTGCGACACTTCGAAATTCTGGCAGTGGCGACGTGTTTAACGTCAGTTCGGTCATCAAGCCGGAGCGTGCCCTCGGAGCCGGCAATCAGTCGTGGAATATTAACGATGCCGTTGTTTCTCACGCCGCGAAGATAATACCCACTGGTGTTTCGAATGAGCTGAGGCTGGTGTTCTCGGATGAGTTCATGATTGTCTTCAAGAAGCTTTGACAGCCGGCGCTGACGATTTCACGTTTTGCCGTCGCGGCTGCAATGGAGCGATCCTCTGCACCGTCGTCTGGTTCGACAAAACTGGCGACCATTGGCTGAGTGGACGGCAGCTCCACGTTGAAAGTCGAGCGACTCCTTGCCGAAGTACAGCAGGTGCCCTCCAGCGACGGCCATCTCCAGGCTGATAACGTGGTCTCGCGTTTTGAGCCGACTCGCACAGCACGCGAACCGGCTGAATCGACTGCAACCATACCGCCGAGTGTTGTGACATCTGCGGTGGACGGGTCCGGAGGAAAGTATCGCCCTTGCTTTCGCAGTTCACGATTCAGTTGTGACAGAACGATGCCCGGTTGAACCGTGACTGACGACTCGCTCTCCAGAACGATTTCGTTCATGTATCGTGAGAAGTCGACAATCAATCCAGAGCCGAGTGCCGCGCCGGTCACGCTGGTACCGGCTCCGCGAGCTATTAGCGGGAGGTCGGTTTCGCTGGCCGTACCGAGTCAGCGTTGCGACATCTTCGGCGTCTCGCGGGAAACGCGACTCCCAGCGGTTTGACTTCGAACAGGCTGGCGTCGGATGCGTACATCGCGACGGCGACGTCGTCGCAGCGCAGGTCACCATTGAAGTCCCCCGAGAGGTCTTCGATGATGCGTCCGTTGCTGCTGCTCGTCCAAGATTATGAATCCTGCGGGACTTGCTCACCGGATATGTGCGGACCGGAGAGATGCGAGTCGCGATCAGAGTCTTCGTTAAAATGAAAACGGCCATCGCCTTTGATATTTGACATCAGAATGGCGCATCATGAGCCGCACCAGGGTGTTCCGCAAGCAGCCAGGGCACTGGGCGGGATGGAACTATGACCCCCGGCTATCGCTCGGCAAGTCGTCGCAAATTCATAAATACCGATGAGAATCTGCATCCAAAATGAACGATCCGCGAGACTACTCAGCTTTCGTGACATTCAGCAATCTTGGTGTGCTGCTGCTCGGCGTGAGCCTGCTCGGCATTCTGATTCACACGAAGCCGTTGCGTCGGGTGACGTCGGTCGGTGTTGGGCTTCTCGGAATAATGTTGATCGCTCAAGGCGGAGTATTGTTTCACCGCTCTCAGCTTTCGGTGCGAGGCTCAATCGTGCTGGCGGCAATCGTTGTCGCTTCGTGTCTGTTGCGGAGATTCCGGCTGCCAGTTTCACCGCCTGAGGGGAAACGGCCCACTCCGTAGCGCTGTCCGGAGAGAGACACGTCGTATGTCAGCGAGGCAGTACGACCAGCATCTGGGAGGGATTCCCGGACTGACGGACTGTGCCCGCGATGCTCGTTCGATTGAGGTCTGACACTCACTGGTTATGCCGATTAGGTAATGTCGGATATGTCGACTGCACCGGTCGGATGCAATTTCGCGTTCCGGTTCCGCGGCTTCTTACGATGGACACAATCGTAAGCCGAAGAGTGAACTGGCGGCTCTGCAAGCGTTCGGTGTCAACCCAGAACAGCCATTGGTGATTCTCTTCAGTGCCCTGCCGGGCAAGGCGACAACTATGAAACGTTTATTCTCATTCAGCGTTTTTGCGGCAACTCTTGCTGTTGCGAGCTTCAACGCTCAGGCAACGGAACCAAGCGTATTTCAGGTCTCGGAAAGCTCCGTCGTATCGGCGGCCGCAGAGTCGGCTGAAGCCACGATTGAGCAGTTTCACGGTCAGCAGACAAGTTTCATCAGCTCGCTCTCTGAAACGCCTGCCTGCGGAGCTAGAAGTTGCGGAGCGGGAGACCGAACACTCTCTCAAGCATGCGATGGCGGAAGTGCTGACTCACTTAGTGGCTGTCCGTTATTCAGCGATGAGCCGCTACTTGGCTTTCTAAAGAATCAGCCGATCGGCGATTGCTGGACGGTCTCCGTCGGTGGTCAGTTGCGTTATCGATACATGAATGAGGATAACCGGCTTCGTCCAGGCGGCCCCGGCAAGAGCACTTACGACCTCTGGCGATTCACGCCGCACATCGAGCTGAAACGGGGTGATGCGTTTACCGCGTATGTCGAAGCCATCGACGCTTCGATCTTCAACGAAGAGCTTCCCGTCACAGGGATCGACGAAAACCGATCGGACCTGCTGCAAATCTACGCTGACTTCAAGATTGCTGAAGGTGAAGAAGGGACTTTGCGAGGCCGTGTCGGTCGACAGTTTCTGAAATACGGATCGCAGCACCTTGTATCGCCTCTCGGATGGTCGAACACGTTTCGCAACTTCGAAGGCGCCAGGCTTTACTACTCATCGGCGGATTGGGACATCGATGCGTTCGCGACGCGACCAGTCAATGCCGCTGCTGGGAACATCTTCCGACCGACCTCAGCAGACCACGCTGATAAGAGTAAATGGTTCAGCGGCGTTTACGCCACCTGGAAAGGCACGAAGGACCAGAAGCTGGACCTCTACTGGATTTGGGCTGACGAAGACGAAGACATCAACGACAAGCTCAATCGGATCGACGGCGATCGCCACACCATCGGTGCACGGTGGGAAGGTAAGCACGCCGTTAACGAATGCGATCGCGTCGTTGGAACCTGGAACGCGGAGCTCGAAGGAGCCTACCAGTTCGGAGAAGAATCATTCCGCGGCGGTATCGATCAGGACATTCAGGCCGGTTTCGTGTCCGCTGTTCTGGGCCACACGTGGAACGCCGTTGCGTGGACTCCGTCAGTGAAAGGTGTCTTCTGGTACGGCTCAGGCGACGACGATCCGACCGACGGCGATAACAATACTGTCAGCACGCTGTACCCGCTTGGGCACGCTCACTGGGGGATTATCGATAACCTCAACGGGCAAAACCTGCTGGACTACAGCCTGCAGGGAAGCGTGAAGCCGAGCTCAAAGCTGACAGTTGTGAGTGCTCTGCACTGGTTTGAGAAAGCGGAAAGCGCCGACCCGATTTACAACGTGGCCGGTGCACCGTTCCCGAATCCGGCCGCTCCTGGAACTTCCGACAAAGACATCGGGACGGAGATCGACATCATCGCCACTTACCAGGCGACTAAGAACCTGCAACTTCAAGCTGGCTACAGCTGGTTCTTTTACGGAGACGCCGTAACGAATGACGCGGCCATCAATCGCAGCGACGCTGATTTCTTCTACTTCATGTCAACGTTGAACTTCTAAACGTTCCGGTTGCGGCGACGGAGAATCTGAATAGAAAAAGGGAGCAAGGCTTGTGTGCCGTGCTCCCTTTTTTGTTCGATTGCCAGGCCATATTCGGTCAGAGCTGGTGAATCTTGCGGCCGCTGCGGTCAGTGATCGTTGGCGACAAGTTCGCGCGAAACTCGCCGGTGGTCGAGCTGTAAGCCCATCCGTGCCGGCCGTCGCCCGAGTAGTGATGCGGTGTGAGCCGGTCCGGAATGACGAGAATCTCCGACCTCTGCGTGTACGGATTCTGAGGCGGAAACCCACTTCCAGAGATGACTGCCGCCTTGTCGATGCTCGGCGAACGGTCTGAGCTAACCGGCATACTCGACAAGTCACGAAGAAAGTCGTCGGCTGAGTTTCGTCCCTCGCCAGGCAAGCGATTATCGTGAGTCTGTCGGAATTGCTCGATTTTTCCTCGAACGAGATGCACTTTCTGAAGCAGGTCTCTCTGCAATGTGGCTTCGTTGGATGAAAGCATACGTGGCACAAAAGCCGCGGCCATGATGCCCAGCAGTGTGATCGCCATCAAAAGTTCAATCGGCGTGAAGCCACTGGTTCCTGATCCTGCAGAATGGTCGGCCAGGTTCGTACTTGTTGATTCGGTATTCGCGGAGATCCCCACGATCAGATTCCTATTACTCTTTGCGGCTGCCAGGCAGCTTCGTCGTACTGGTGAACGAATCTCTCGATAAAGATGGAACGGCGGCATCGGGGTGTCTGACCGACTCCGTCCGCAAATGATGCGAAAAGGCTACATGTCGGCATACGCGAGTCAATTCCCGCAACCCGCTCATTCGCCAAAGGCTGCACAAGAGCCGACGGATGGAATCGAAACGTCACGCCGCTCGTTCTTCAGGCAATATGCCCGGTTTTTACATCAGTCCAGACTGGCCGATAATGATGCCTGCCAAAGCTGCAAGACTTCAGAATTGCAGGTTCCGGCTGCTGACGGTCGCGAATTTGCTCAATCTTGTGCAACGAGTCGGTTTTTGACACACAGTGACGGGGCTGCGGCGGTTAATTCCTCGCTGGAAGCCGGGGGAACGGCTTTGAGTAGAATTAAACGTGGATATACTCGGACAGTTTGAGCGTCAGGCCGTCGTTTTTAAGACGGATAGAAGATGTGACAACTGGATTACGAACGATCGAGTTCGGCGGATGTCGGAAGTTTCTCTGTGAGTGACTTCTGGTTTTTCAGATGAATGTTGGAACCGTCCATTCGATCGGACTGCTTTAGATTTGAAAAGTGCCTCAGGAGGCTTACAGATGCGAAACACCGTGAAGCTATCGCGATGGGTTTTGTTGGGCGTAGTCGCTTTCGGTTTGATGGTGTCCGTTTCCGACGCTCAGTCTCGGTCGCGATCCAGACGGTCGGCAAACGATGGCCCATTCACAACGGGATCGTCTGGCGAAATAATCAAGTTCATCAACGAGCGAATTCGTCAGAACTGGTCGGACAATGAGGTCGGGAATTCGCCCGTCTCAGAGGATTCCGAATGGGTTCGCCGAGTCCACTTGGACATTGTCGGGCACATTCCCGAAGCGGACGTCGTTGAGTCGTTCCTGAAGGACGAGGACCCGGCAAAACGATCCAAGATGATCGACAAGCTGCTCGACGATGACGCCTACGTTCGCAACTTCACCACCGTGTGGACGAACCTTTGCATCGGCCGCCAGACACCTCGTCGAGTCAGCCGTGCAGGAATGCAGAAATTCTTCCGCGAAGCATTCGCTCGTAACCGACCTTGGGACGAAGTCGTTTACGACATCATCTCTGCAGAAGGCCACTTTGAAGAAAACGGAGCCGTTAACTTCCTTCTCGCTCAAATGACGATGCGGGACGAGCAGGTTCAGGCAACCGCCAAGACAACTCGGTTGTTCATGGGCATCCAGGTTCAATGCACGCAGTGCCACAACCACCCGTTTAACGATTGGCAACAGAGCCAGTTCTGGCAGTTCAACAGCTTCTTCCGCCAGGCTCGCCGAGTCGACCATCGGAAGCCTGATCCGGAAACCGGTCGACAGGTCGACGACTACTCAGAGATCGTCTTTCAGAATTTCAACTACCCGGTGTTCTACGAAAAACGAAACGGCCTGATGCAGATGGCCGATCCGGCCTTCATGGGCGACGTGGTTACAAAAGCCGAACAAATCAGCAGTGAAACCAACCTTCGCGAATCGCTGGCGAAGATCGCGATTGAAGGAGAAAACCCACTCGTCGCAAAAGCAATGGTTAATCGAACCTGGGGACAGTTCTTCGGATACGGATTCACTCGACCTGTCGACGACATGGGGCCACACAACGCTGCGTCTCATCCGGAATTGCTCGACCGACTGTCTTCAGAATTCGTGAAGAGCAATTATGACCTCAAGCAACTTGTCCGCTGGATTTGCAACAGTGAAGCGTACAACTTGACCAGCCAGTACAAAGCCGGCATCAAAGGCTCCGATGGCGACTGGAAACGTGACGCTGAAGGAATGCCGATCGATCCGGGCAACGACATCGACAATCCGTCTGCGGGTGAAATTCCACTCTTCAGCCACCTTTACATTAAGTCGATGGAAGCCGAACAGCTTTACGATTCGTTGATCGTCGCGACCAACGCCCATCGTTCCGGTCGCTCAAGTTGGGACCAGGCTGAGCAGCAGCGGCAACGATGGTTGCAGCAGTTTGTGATTGCTTTCGGTACGGACGAAGGAGACGAGACGACAACCTTCAACGGTACGATTCCTCAGGCACTGATGATGATGAACGGCGAACTCGTCGGAAATGCAGTTAGTGCTGACAAGGGGGGGTATCTTCGAGAAGCACTCGCCGGAGAAACAAAAGACACGGCAAGGGTTCAGAAACTTTACCTGGCAACTTTAAGCCGCTACCCGAACAGCCGCGAAATCAGCACGGCCAGAAAACTGATGGGTGGCAGCCGCGACCCTCTGTCTGCTTACCAGGATTTGTTCTGGGCTCTGCTGAACTCCAACGAGTTTATCTTCGTGCACTAAATCGTTGTTCGGAAAACTCGAAGCTCCAATTCAAATCGGGCGGTGTTCTGACTTCAGGACGCCGCCCGATTTTTGTTGAGGAACATTCCGGAGTTGCGTAGGAGTCATCCTGTTCCAAGTCACGCAGTGATCATTTAATCTGACGGCATGGACAGAGGGTCAGATGAATCAATTTGCCCAGCGGAAGAATTCGAGCGTCTCGATGCTCTGGGAGTTCTGCCGCCGAAATGCGACGTTGCTACCTATGTCGCAGCCAAGTCACCCGCTTATGGGCTAGTTGCTCTCTGGAAGGAGTGGTTACGTCTGGCTCCGAAAAAATCGCGCTCACGAGTAGCACGGATTCACAGTGGACTCGCCGCGGCCGTCGCCGATGGAGCAGAGCTGACCTTCAAAATTCCCGGTCGTGATCGGGATGTTTGTGCGCGATGGTTGGGTGACCGAGTTTACTGGTGGCCGCGCGGGGTGATTGAGGGGCCACGCGTTGGGATCGTCGGTTCGCGACTTAAACGTGATTCCGAGTCAAGGAAGCCAATTCTTCAGGCGTTGCGTTTGTCGATGACAGCGATTGATTCTCAGCGTGAGCAGGTTGTCACCTCAGCCGGCACGTCTCTTTGCGACTATGTTGCCCAGTGCGGACTGGCGTTCGGAACTTCAGTGCTTCGCGTTTCCGCACCCGGCGACCACGTTAGTTCGAAGTCGTGGCTGGACCAGCTCGTGCAGACACTCGATCCAGCATCCGAATATCAACTATTGCTCTCACCGGAAGTTTCGCAATCGAGAAGTGCCAGGTCGTCAAACACTTCTGCTGCTGTTGTAAATTCCTTGAACGGTCTGCCGCTTCGTGATCGAGCTCTCGCGCTGATGAGCAGTCGGCTGTTTGTGCTGACGCTTCGCCAAGGCGGTAACTGGTGGAAATTGCTGAATCTCGGTTTCGCCGACCAGCTTTGGGCTGCCGGATCTGTGCGAGCTGTCGTCGGTCCAGGATTATGTGCGGAAGACGTCGTGTCGGAGTTGCAGGACCAAGGAGTCGTCCCGTGGTATCTATCGTCCGATGCAGATCACAAGTCGGCGGCTGATCGAGATACAAGATCGGAATGCGTGGCGGAAGATAGCTCTGCGGCGTTACCAGTGACCGATCGAGCAATGGCAGAGGAAGCTCTGATCGAGGAACTGATTCGATCTGAAGCGACGTCCGCGTGGCTGATTCACTGGACTCGGGCTCCGCGAGGTGAGTGGGCAGGGGAGTCACACAGCGATTATCTCAACGATGCTGTATTGAGTGACGCGAGCCATCCTCGAACAGCATTCGGGACACTGCAGCGGATTGTCTCCGAACGGGTTATTCGCACGACGTCTGGCAACACGAGGGTGTCTGCTGACGTCGTATGTTTGTCTGAAACGCCGCTGGTGAAGCTCGTGGCACAGCGAATCTTCCGTCAGCATCGCGGGCGTTGGGACTTTGAACATTACGGGATCGGCGTTCGACGCGCAGCAGTCTGTGCTCTCGGCGGTCGGCCAGTAATTTACGGTGACGAGAGTGTCTGGCAATCGTTGCCTCAAGGCGAGCAACCGTGGTTCCAGTTGCGGCAAAGTCGGCCTGCCAAAACGTCAATCGACTGGACGATCGAGAGTGAATGGCGTCTGACTTCAGAACTGAGTCTCGACCGTCTGTCTGCCAACGATGTGTTTGTTTTCTGCGTAACTGCGGACGAGGCAGAAGAGTTGCGGTCTGTCTGTGAGTGGCGAGTCGTTTCTGTGGAGACTCTCAATGCACGATCGCAAAGATCGGATGACATTGCCCCGTAGAGTCACTCAACTTCGAAGTTGACCTTGGACATTGCCACTTTTCGGCTTTGTTGGTCGATTACGCGGAGCACCAGCGTGTACTGGCCGGGCTCCAGGTCTGCAGGAATCGAGAACTCGTAGCTGTGGAAGTAGTCTCGACGTTGTGCCCGACAGAAGTCTTCTGTCGTGTCGGAAGCCAGGGGGATCGTTGCTGCGGGTTGATTCAGATCGCTGGCCCGGTAGAGCTCGATGGCTGATTGCAGAACCGTCCGAAATCCATCATTGCTGCTCCGACGGCTGGTGAAGTTTTCGACTTCAGAGTAAAGCAGCACGGGCTGTCCAGTCGTGAATCGGTCTTCCTTGAAGCGTTCGTAGTTTCCGAAACTGACGATTCGATGACAGAATGTCGTATTTCTTAGTTTCAGGTCAGCCGTCTGGCCAAGCTGTGCGATTGCTCCTCGCAACTGCTCGATTGTTTCTGCCGATCGAACGCTGGCATCAGGCATGCCCTGATCGTCGAAGTAGTTTGAAACGGACCAGATCATCTGCTGCCAGAATTCCTGATCCGCGGATGCGATGCCGGGAATTGGTTCAACGGCCTGGCTGACGTCACCCGCCACGAGGTGCAGCATTCGAAGATTGACGTGCTTCCGGATGTACTGCACACGTTCGGCGTCGGTTTGGCCGGGTGTTGCTGTCACGAGTTCTGTTTTTAGCGTGCTGATCATACTCGGAATATCTGCCTGCCCGCCGCTCATCGCGAGCATGGCTGGGTTTTGCGCTGGTTCAGCCTGGCCAAAGTTCCGCAAAGTTCGGCCGGCAGCATCTTTGAGTTTCGGGATGAACTGCTGAACGCCCTGGACGCCGGATTCAAGAACGCCAGGCAGGCCGGACTGGCTGGGGACAGAGTCGCCAAGCCTTGGTGCCTGCGGATTGGAATTGTCTGGGAACTGTGAAGTTGCTGGCCCGGTATTACCGAGTGGAGACGAACCGGGAAACGCACCTGTGTTAAATCCCGGATTGAATGCTGGTGCTTTCGGTGCCTCGTCAATCGCCGAGATTTCGTTCATTAGTGAGACGCCGCCGTTGCCGGGGCTGGTGTTGCCTGGGGTGCCATAGTCGGTGATGCCATTGTTCAGAAATTCTCCCGACTGGCGACTTGCTGCAGGGGCTGAAGCAGACGTTGGAATGATCGGATTCTGAAATCCAGAGTTGCCGGGGCTGATGATCGGGAGTTGGTTCGCAGATTGAGCGTTCGTCCGGCGAGCTTCCGGAAACGGATTGGCTGTGGCTGGGCCAGGGCCGGTCCCTGCGATTCCGTTTCGCGGCGGCAGTTCACCTGAAACGGTTCTTAGTCCACCGCCTGAGGCGTCGGTATTTTGACGCGTACTCTGGTTGGATGAATCAGGCATCCGCGGAGCCATGCCGGCTGAAGGTGCCGAATTATTCTCAGCAATCGTCCAAGGCGACTGAGTACCGAGCGATTGACTGCCTGCCCGAGGATTCGGTGCAGACCGCGGTCCGTTCAGACCAGCAGTCGATGTTGATGGTCGCGGGGTACCTTGCGGAGGAGACTCGTTCGACGCGAGCATGAACTCAGAATTCGCCGCAGCCGGGACAAACTGATTCAGATTCTGCTGTCCGAATGAAGCCGCTCGTTCGTAGTCAGCCAGCATTTGCTTCAGCGTTGCGGGTGAATACTGAGCGTATCTCTGGCGACCTGATTCTCGTAGTGCGGGTGGATCGAGCGCGACTAAACGTTCGATAAGGTTGTCTACTTCAGTCGGGACGGTCGTTCCACGAGGCTGCCCGAGCGGAATCACGCTTGAAGCCGTTTGTTTGGCCTGGTCGCTGGCTTCGAGACGCGCGAGAATCTGGTGTGCTCCGGCGATGTCGCCTTTTTCGGCGCGAGCGTTCATCTCGGCAATCATGCGCCGCCGTGCCGCTTCCTGCGGATCGGATTTCGACGCAAGCGGGTTGCGCATCATGGTGCAGCCGGAAGTGATTCCAACCAGAACCAGACCAAGACACGCTACAGTCAACAGTCTCATGTCGGCATCCTTGCCTGCAGAGAACTCTTCGGGATTGGCTCGTCTAAAACACAGAAATTCGGTTCAAGCAAAGTGTTTGAACGACTGCGTTTTTCAGTCACGCTGCTCCTGACGACCTTCCTGGATCGAAGCAATTCGCTTCAAAATCATAGAAAATGCAGTCGGAAAGCGCGTAGAACAAGCCGCTGAGGAGGGGAATTGTGATGTGGGATTTCCACCGAATTTCGGCGGAGGCGCGGGACCATACCGAAAATTCACAAAACGCGGCAATACCAGCAGATCCGCTGTTCATTCGGCCGGTGCAGCGTGGACGTTGAGTGGATTCGCTAAACTTCGACTGGTTCCACCAGGTGGAACTCGGCTCGGTGAAGCATCGATTCCATTTGCAGCTTGCGAAACTCGTCGCGAGGGACCTGTGTCGAGCCAAACTGTTCCAGATACTTCGTCTGGAACTGCACATCGTGAATCACAAAGCCAGCGTCCTTCAGAATTTCGAACGTTGCGACGAAGGCAACTTTGCTGGCATCTCGGACTCGATGGAACTGACTTTCCGTCGCGAAGAACCGTCCAATGCAGGTGCCGTACAAGCCGCCGACCAGCTCGCCGTCCTGCCATGCCTCGACCGAATGCGCGAACCCTCGCCGGTGAAGTTCGCAGTAAACGGAAATGATCTCGTCGGTGATCCATGTTTCTTCACGTTCGGCGCAGGCGTTGATCACGTCTTCGAAACTTGTGTTTACGCGAATTTCAAACTTGTTCTGACGAATCAACCGTTTGATATTCTTCGGGACGTGATAGTCATCGATCGGAATGACGCAACGTTGCTCAGGACTCCGCCATTGGACTTTTCCGTCTTCGCCGGGCATCGGGAAGTAGCCGTTGAGAAATCCCTTGATGACCGTTTCTGCCCGAAACGGAAGCGAGTCCAAAGCGACTTGCTGACCAAGTTCTCCCCCGCCTGAAACTTTGGGCAGCATAACTCGAGCAGCACGACGAACGATTCGAGACAGCATGTCAACAAGTCTCCAGCTTCTTCTAAGTGGGCCTGCGTGCTGAGCAGCAATCTCTCAGCACGTGTGTTCGTTGCAGTCGGTCGGCTCCCAATGACCCGCCTTGAGAACGTAGCTCACAAGCAGCGGGCTGCTGAAGCAATCGCTGGCTCGGACGAAGACTGACTGTGACGGTAACTCCGGATGTCTGTCCGTGCGGGTCTGGCAGGAAATTCGTCTTCGATCTGGGGAGGGATTGTTGGCGCCTGGCAGTGAATCACGACAACTCGGCAGCAGGTTGCTCAGGCTTCGGGCGTGTACGAGGCCCGTTCAAGAGTGTGCCGAGCCACGTGTAACGGACCAGAGTTTGGTATGAAATCAAAAGCAGGCCCGTGGATATGCCGCAAACCAACAGAAATTTGATGAATGGCGACATTGGCCAGCCTCGTACAAGCCCTTGGCCCCAGATGACCAGCGGCAGATGCGCGACGTACAGCCAGTAGGAAGAGTCGGAGACGTACCGCATGGTCTTGTTTTCGGTGGACAGAAACTTTCGGAATAGCCCGATCATCCCGAAGGTCATTGCCCAAACGTAGACGGTCTGGGCAATCGCAGAGATAGAACGATCTGGAACTACGAAAGTCGTCGCGACCCCAACTGGAAGTACGACGAAAACAGCAAAAGGCAGCGACAGGAACCACCATCGCCCGAGTCGACCTTCGTTGTCGTCGGAATCAAAGTACAACGCGCCGAATCCGAAAAAGATTCCGTAGTACAGCAACAGGTGCGGTTGTGGGATTAACCCGATTGAGGTGTCTGGCCCGAAACTGGGCATCACGCTTCCCATAAACCATTGCGGGATCATTGTCAGAGGGAGCAGCCAGAGGGTTCTGCTCGGAGAAAGAATCAGCCAACTCGGCGCCCCTTTAAAATTCAGCATCTCAGCCACGATTGCGTAGACAGCGAAGATGGGGACCAGCCAGCACAGAAACCACAAGAACCACAGATGGTGGAAAACTGGCGTTGATACCAGGTGAAAGGTCTCGGTGACTCGAAACACGTCTCCGTTCATCAATTCAGCATAAACGTCAACAATCCCGCTGAGTGGCGACGAAGTATCGCCGACGTTTTCGCCAGCTGTTGTGTTCGCATTGGATTGTTCCTCACCGTTCACGTCTTCGACGGTTTCACCACTCAGTAGCCTTCGGCATAGCTGTTGCCCTTTTACGAGCTGTTTCTGGTCAGGCTTTGGTAGCTGCAGGATTCCGGTGATGAACTGGACGATGCCCCAATCGGCCTGCGTCGCGTCTGCTGGCGTGGCACCTTTGGCATCTCTTGCTTCGACGTCGGCTCCACTCTCAATTAACAGCTCTACGGCGGCGGCATGGCCAAGAAAAGCGGCAGCATGCAGTGGCCGGGCTCCGTCTCGGTTGCGGACGTCCAGATCTGCATCATGTTCAATTAGCAGACGAGCGACCTCGACGTGACCGTGAAGTGCTGCCCACGAAAGCGGAGTCACGCCAGAGAGTGTATCTTGAGCATTTACGTCGGCGCCTGCTGAGAGTTCAGCACGAGCTCCGTCGAGATCATTTTTTCTGACGGCAGCGATCAAAGCTGGCGAGCTTTCCGGCTGGCCGTCGGCAGCTTGTGTCGGACGGTTGACGTGAGCAGAGACCCAATTCATCGCTGGCACGATCGTCACCAGGCCCAGGAGACAGGGCAGAAGGATTCGTTTAGCGCGATGTTTGATCAGCGAACTGAGTCCGCGTTTTCGCCAGAGCATTGCTGTGAAGAAGCCGCTCACCAGAAAGAAGAGAGGCATCCGGAAGCCGTGTACGGCCAGAAAAAACAATCCGAACAGTTCATTCTTCTGAGAGTCCTGCACGACCCACGGTCCGTCCGAGAAAGACAGCGCAGCGTGCAGCGCAATTCCCAGCAGCATCGCGATCGCACGCAACGCGTCTAGGTCGTGTCGACGGTTCGCCGTTGCTTGAGACGCGGCAGGCAATTCAGATTCAGACATTGCAGGATTCTCTATGAGGGGCGGACGTCAGCGAAGATAAACCTTCCCGACAATCATGTCGCTTTTGGAAACTGCGACACATGGCGTCTCTGAAGGTGCGGCATAGTACGGTTGCATGCCCCGCCGGACTCTTGCATTTGCGTATCAAATGGTAACTGCGGGCATCGATTGTGAACTGGCAAACTTTCGTCTGAGCATCGAGCTACGATCAGCCGGAAGCGGCACAAAATACCAAGGCCATTTGTACCGCTCTGTATCCGTTTTGTTGTCGCCCGCTGATCGAGCTTGCAGTCAGGCCCGCTGCATCGGAGACTCGTTTGCGACCATCGAACTTCGACGTCAAATCCACTCAGTCAACTGGTTTCGCGGTACGACGATGCAAAACGAAAATGACAATCGCCGGATTCTACTCGTCGAAGATGACGCCGACTTGGCGTCGATGGTTTCCGACTTCCTGGCGCTTAATGGATTCGATGTTGCTGTCGAAGGGCGAGGTGACGACGCTGTTGCCAGAATTCTCGGCGAGAATCCGGAAGCCGTGATTCTTGATATTAATCTGCCTGGTTTAGATGGACTCTCCGTCTGCCAGAGCGTGAGGCCCGATTATCACGGAACAATCCTGATACTTACTGCTCGCGGAGACGAGGTTGACGAAGTCGTCAGTCTGGAAGTTGGCGCGGACGATTACATGGCTAAGCCCGTGCGTCCGCGAGCGTTGCTCGCTCGACTGCAGGTTCATCTTCGCCGTAGCTCAGATCAGGCTTCAGGTGCACCAGTCGGCCCTATCGAATCCGGCTCGTTGCGCATCGAGCCATCTCGTCGCGCGGCCGAGCTTGCAGGCAAGGCGCTTCAGCTAACGACAGCGGAATTCGATCTACTTCTCCTTCTTGCAGAAAACGTCGGTCAGTCCCTCAGTCGAAACGAAATTTATCAACGAATCCACGGTATGAACTACGACGGTCTCGATCGGTCCATCGACCTGCGAGTCTCACGCCTCCGAAAGAAACTGGGAGACGATCCTGCGAACCCTCAACGGATCAAGTCGGTACGAGGCGTCGGATACATGCTGGTGGTTGAGTCATGACTCGACTTTTTATTCAGTTTTACGTCGGCGTCCTGGTCGTACTCTTCAGCGTCTGGCTTATTCATGGAGCGATTGCTGAGCGGCAGATCGGGATCGAAATACCGCGGATTGTCGAGGTCGCTCATCGAGGCGGTATTACATTGCTGGCTGAGAGAATCGACGCAGCTTCACTTGAGGAACGAGCTATCGTGCTCAATGAGTTGCGACAGGACTTCGGGTTTACGCAGAAAGCTGGTTTGGCCATCAGAATTGTTTCGGTCGAGACGCTATCACTAGAAAGTCGACAGCGATTCCAGGCTGGGGAGAAAGCGGTTTTCGATAACGGACAGCTTGTGACTATGCTGGCATCAGGAAACGAAGCACTACGGCTTGGCCCGTTTCCACAGTTCACACATTACGAACGAGCAATGCAGGGCGGACTTCGACTGGCGATGGCTTCCGTTGCGGAGCAAGGCGAGAAAGATCACAGCAGCACTCTGGAAAGGTTGGAAGAGACTTTCGGGTACGATGTCGTGCAGCTCGAAACTGGCGAACTCCCTGGCTGGCAGCGGATTCGTATTGCCGCTGGAGAAGACTCGGTCTTTTATCTTGATGACGGCATGCCGTACGTCGTTGCGCCACTTTCAGACCGTTCAGTAGTCCTTCGTTTTGGGCCATTGCCAGACTACGCAGACACCGAACAACGAATTTTTGCCAGATCAACAGCGATTGTTTTGCTTGTCACCGCAATCGCCATCGCGCTGCTGCTGCGACCGATGGCTCGCCAACTGAGACTGGTCGAACAGGCGGCACGGGCCATTTCATCCGGAGAGCTGAATACGCGAGTCGACGAATCAATGGTTCGCTCTGCAAAGCCGTTGGCTGAAGCGTTCAATCAGATGGCCACTCGAACGGAAACACTATTGAGGACTCAACGGGAAATCCTACAGACGGTTTCTCACGAACTACGAACTCCATTGTCCAGAATTCGGTTTGCCATCGACCTGATCGAAGCTGCTGAAGATGACGCCGAACGATCAAAGCGTCTGCAAGCGGTCGATGATGCAACCAGTGAACTCGACGAACTTGTGGGGGAGCTACTCCAATACGTGCGGCTTGAATCGGCCGAGCCAGCTTCGGATCGTGAAACGCTACCACTCGAAGCCTCGTGCGACGCTTTGGTTGAGAAGTACTCTGCGATTTATACAGGCGTCCGCTTCGCGACGCGGCCTGCCGATGTTGATTCCAATTCTGCAGTCTACTTGGATGTTGTCCCAACGGCGTTTCATCGAGCGATTGGTAATCTGTTGAGCAATGCCGGACGGTACGCGAAGAATCAGGTTGTCGTCTCATCCACAGTCGACGATGGTTCCGTCACGATTTCAGTCGAAGACGACGGTCCTGGAGTTCCAGAAGATGATCGAGAACGAGTCCTTGAACCATTTACTCGATTGGAAGGCAACGCTGGAACTCAGGGAGTGGGGCTCGGTCTGGCCATTGTCCGCCGAATCGTGATTCAGCACGGCGGCAGTGTGTCAGTTGGTGCTAGCAATCTCGGAGGTTGCGGGATCTCCACGACATGGCCGATGGCTGAAGAGGGCTCAACCTGATGAAAGAATTCTGAAAGAACACGCAGCAGAATTGCTCGGCTCAGGCTGTCCCACAACAATTCGCATCTGAACACTCGACCGAAAACACAATCAAGGATCAACGGCCATGCTGTCTTCTACTTTTGTCGCGTTGACGCTCGCGCTTGCCATGCAACAGCCGGCCGAATTTCAGTTTGAAATCCGAAACGACATTGTCTATTCGAAGGTCGCTGATCGTGATCTTCTGCTCGATGCTTATCTGCCTGAGAAGGGTGGCGCATCGCCTGCGGTTCTGGTTGTTCACGGCGGTGCCTGGCGAATGGGAAACCGCAAGCAGTTGAGAGGCTATGCCGAGGCATTAGCGAAGACCGGATTTGTCTGCTTTGCGATCGACTATCGCCTCGCTCCGCAGCACAAGTTTCCTGCCCAGATCGAAGACTGCCGATCCGCAGTAAAGTGGATTCGGACCAACGCTGCTCAGTACAAAGTTGATCCACAAAAACTCGGTGCGATTGGGTACTCGGCCGGTGGCCACCTCGTCTCGCTTCTTGGCACGACCGGAGAAGCTCCGACGGAGAAGAACGGTAACGTCGACACTCGACTTCAGGTTGTCGTTGCGGGCGGAGCACCGACAGACTTTCGGTGGTTTCCGGACAAAGGGAAATGGTGCGAATTTCTGATGGGCGGCACTCTGGATACCGTTCCGGAAAAGTTCTTCGCAGCATCGTCGTCTGCATTTGCTGATAAGAACGACCCGCCAACGTTCTTCTTTAATGGCACGGAAGATACGCTCGTTCCCTTGCCTTGGAGCCAGTCCTGTTTCGGAGCTCTCAAGGCCGCCGGTGTGAAGACAGAGTTTCACAAGATCGAAGGCGCGGGGCACATGCAGGCCGCCCGCAATCGGGAAGCTCTTGAGAAGGCTTACAACTTCCTCAAGACCGAGTTATTGCCACCTGCTGACCGGGCTGCTGAAATTTCCGGCAAGGATAAGTAAGCAGTTCTGTGCTTCAAGAATGAAAGAGTTCCCGAAGCGCAAGCACAAGGGCGAAGATGAATCTTCGCCCATGCCCTCGCTGCGCCACGCTCCGGGGAACTCCGTCAGTTAGTCTACACGATCATCGGTCTTATCGAGCAAGCGTGACGAGCTGCGGAAACAAAAACGATGGCGAGCCGAAGCTGTCAGGAAAGCAGCATGTCGAGGTCTTCGACGGTCATTTTCTTCATTACGGAATTGTTTTCCTGAAGAATAGCGTCCGCGAGTTCCTTCTTCTGTTGCTGCAACGAGGCGATCTTTTCTTCGACCGTGCCGCGGCAGATGAGTCGGTAGGCGAAGACCTGCTTCGTTTGTCCGACTCGGTGAGCACGGTCGATGGCCTGAGCTTCGACGGCCGGGTTCCACCACGGGTCGAGCAGGAAAACGTATTCCGCAGCCGTCAGGTTGAGCCCCAAGCCGCCAGCCTTCAGGCTGATCAGGAAGACCGGACAGTCGGGATCGTTCTGGAATCTGTCGACGTGCTCCTTGCGGTTGCGAGTCTGGCCATCGAGGTATTCGTAGGTGATACCCTTCTCTTCGAATCGTTTTCGTACGATGGAAAGCAGGCTGGTGAACTGCGAGAAGACCAGTGCTTTGTGCCCTTCGCCAATGAGTTCTTCGACGTGCGAAAGTAGGACATCCATCTTGGCCGACGCGCCGTCAACTCGTTCTTCGTCGAGCAGGCCCGGATGGCAAGCCGCCTGACGCAATCTCAGCAGTGCTTCGAGCACGTGCATTTGCGATTTGGCCAGCCCTTGATCTTTTACCAGACCGATGAGTGACTCGCGGTAGTGAGCGCGCATTTCGTCGTAAAGTTTTTGTTGCTCACGACCCATATCGCAATAAAGCGTTTGCTCAAGTTTCTCAGGCAGGTCATTTGCGACTTGTTGCTTGGTGCGTCGCAGGATGAATGGGTCCAGGCCTTTGCGAAGTAGCTCGCGGGATTCTGTGTCCGTGGCGTCCGCCGCGTAGATTCTGAACAACGAACTCCGACCAAGCATTCCAGGGTTGAGGAATTCAAAGATCGACCACAGGTCCCCGAGATGGTTTTCGATCGGCGTACCACTAAGAGCAACGCGGTAACGAGCGTTGAGCAGCCGCGAAGCCTTCGCAACCTGAGAAGCCGAGTTCTTAATCGTCTGCGCTTCGTCGAGCACGATATAGTCAAACGGAATGTCTTTGAGCTGATAAACGTCGCGACGCAGCGTCCCGTACGTCGTGAGGATGACATCCATCTTGTGGAAGTCGTCGCGGAGTTGAGCACGCTCGATGCCAATGTACTCGAGCATTTTCAGTTCCGGAGTAAAACGTTGGCCTTCTTCCATCCAGTTGAAGAGAAGCGACTTCGGAACGACGATCAGCGTCGGGTATTTCGGCTCCATCTTCTGGTCTTTGCGTTCCTGCAGCAGAGCCAGCAGTTGAACGGTCTTACCAAGGCCCATGTCGTCGGCAAGGCAACCGCCAAAACCAAACGCCTGAAGATACTGGAGCCAGCCGAGGCCTTCTTTCTGATATCCACGCAGTTCGCCTTCGAAGGTCGGCGGCGCGACGGCTTCTTCCACTCCGTCGAAGGTTCGCATTCGGTCGCGGATGTCGAGAAACTTCTGGTCGTAGTCGACTGCTTCCTGTCCGGAAAGCAGTGCGTCCAGAAGCCCGGCTTGTGTGTTTGAAAATCGCAGATTCTCGCCATCCGGAGTTCCAAGACCGGTCAGCAGCCCGTACTGAGCCAACCATTCTTCAGGAAGAATTCCCATCGATCCGTCATCAAGCTGGATCGTGGTTTCACCTCGTGAAAGCGCTGCCAGGAGTTCCGGAAGGGAAACATTCAAACCTGCAAAGTCGACGTCGGCTTGAAGCTCAAACCAGTCTGTCGACGTGTTGACTCGGAACTGGATCGGACCTGCCTGACGAACGTCGCGGCCGTCTGCCTGAACCTGCCATTTCTCATCGATCAACTGACGAACTGCGGGACCAAGATCACGCGTTGAGATTTCGACATCGTGCGCACCGCGTCGGCGATCGAGCAGTCGTCGAAAACCGAACTGGTCGAGCTTTCTCCAGAGTTCCTGTTCGGCGTGGCGATTCCGAACCAACGCTCGACCAAGTTCCCGCTGCACGATGACGGCGCGGCGGCTGGAGCCTCGTACGTCAGTTCCGTCATAATCGAAGTGCAATTCCGCTCGCAGCTTTTCGTACTTCCAGCGGCCTTTCGGTGCCGCGACGATCAGCTTTGGATTCGGAACAGAAGTGACCTCTTCCAGCTTCAACTGCTCGGGCAGCTCAAGCTTTGGCATGGCCGGCATGTCGAGTAACTGATCGACGAAGTCAGACTCGTCGCCAGCAGGAACACGGATGACGTCTTTCGAACGCAACAATCGGATCCACTCGTACGCGCCGAAATCTTCGAGATGAGCGATCGATCGTCCTCGGACGACGAAGCCGCCCGGTACGATCAGCGTGACGTCGCGGACGTCGCATGTTGTTCCTTCTTCGTCCTCGCGGGACAGGCGGCCTTCGAGTGTCCAGTAAGTGCGAGGCTCGTCAGAGGAATCTTCTTCGGCATCGACATCCGCGTCCGTGCCAAAGTCGGCTTCTTCGTCGGGCTGTTCTTCTCCTGCCTCTTCATGAGCAGTTTCGTCTTCCAGAACGATCTTGTCGGTCGTCTGCACGACCTGCATCGACAGCTGCCAGGCGGGGCCATCGTCCCAGGTGACTTTCTTCGTGGTGTCTTCACCAGTCGGGTCGAAAATGACGAACCGTTCGGTCTTGCAAAGCAGCGGCAGGACTTTTTCACCGAGTTCTGACGGCAACCGGTATCGATAAACGGCAGTCTGAAATTCGCTCTGCTGACCGAACCAGTTTGTTCGGTCAATGACTCCTCCGCCCATCAGTGCGAGGATGTCGCGATCTTCTTCACGCTCGACATCATCGAGCTTTCCGGGCTTCAGCTTGAGAGGCTTCATCTTGCCCCACTGACCGCTGGCTCGCCTTTGCCTTTGTGCCACGTCGACGATGATCTGACCGTGTTCGCGGCTGGCGCCGATGTCGAGTTGGAAAAGAATCTCGCGCTCTCGCGACGTCGCTGACGCCAGCTCACCTTCATCCAGATCGTCGCGGATCGTTTTCAGGCGACGTTCCCAGTCGCTCAGCGGTCGTTCGATCTGACGTGGCGCTCGCGTTTTCTGCTGAGTCGGCGCGAAGGCGTCTCCGATGGAGATGTCGTCGAAGAGGTCGGAATCCAAGTCCATGTCGAGATCGTCTTCGATCGCGACGAACGGCGGAAAATGTCCAGACCGGACACCACCGTTGATGTAGCCTTGATCCTCGGCGATCAGAATTGTCGCCCAGACGTGCTTGCAGTGGATTTCCTGCTGGCCGGGTTTTGCGCAGGTGCAGAATGGGACCAACTGAGCGTCGTCGCGTGACAGTTGCGTCTGAAACTCGTCGCCATCGTGAACGACGCCGTACAGTCGGTCGTCCGTGACATGAGTGATCTCAACCCGCTCGCTTTGAACGTACGCCGCACCGCGAAATCGAATATCGCCTCGGAACCGAGGTTCCATAACCTTTATCAGTGACACAACGGCTCCCTGCCATTCGTGAATAATTCAACCGATGAACTCATAACTGAGCAAACGCTCGAAAAATCGAGCGCGTCCTACGAGGTTATGGGATTCCACCCTCGTTTTACCAGAGCCTCAGAACCCCCTTTTCGTCAGCTTTTGGCAATAATTCTGGCTCTGGGCAAAGCGGTGTCGGATGTGCTACTCTCCGGAGTTTTCCTGGCCGCACATTCGAGCCGCGCCACGCACACGCCCCTCTCACATCGCGTTTCCCCTGGTTTGTGATTCATGATTCAGGTCGGTCTTGTCGGCGTCGGCCCTCAATGGGAACGCTTTCGCCCCGCTCTTGCACGACTGCGGCAGCCGATTCACGTTGAAGCGGTGTATGACCCGGTGTTCGCCCGAGCGGAATCTGCCGCGAAGGATCTCGAAGCTGATCCGATCCGGGGAATCCGTGCTTTGGCCGGACGCGGCAACGTCGAAGCGATTCTCGTCATGGATCCGGCCTGGACGCGCACTGCGGTCCTGCCTTTGTTGGCTCGCCAGGAAAAACCTGTTTTCTTCGCCCCCTGGCCGTTCTCCGGACGAGACCGCGGGATTCGCCCGGCTGCGTTGCAAGGTGACTCGGACAGTCTGATTGTCCCGGCCATGTGGCGACGCTTCTTTCCGGCCGCAATCCGATTGCAGGAACTCTTCGCGACAGAAATCGGACAGCCACACGAAATCAACATCGATCTCGCCGGGCAATTGACCTCCGCGCCGACCGACCTGCGTAGAGCGGCAACGACCGCGGCCGGTTCGACATTGGAATCGCTCGTTGGCTGGCTGGACTTGTGTCGAACTCTTTTCCGAGCGTTTCCGACTTCAGCGTCAGTCACGCCGGTGTCCAAGTCAGGCGACGCGGCGGCTCTAGGCAACAGGTTATTCGAGTTCAGAATCGAGTATCCGCCGCTCGCTGCCAGCAGCGACGCATCTGGAAGGCAAGGAGAAAACGCTGGCGGGAACCGAATTGCGAGGCTGACGCTTCGAGAGACTGGCAGCGACAAAACCGGCACGACCACAGAGTTCGTGCAAAATCTACTGGCTGGTGGCAGGCCTCCAGCTTTGGTGACACCCACAATTCTGACTGCCGATGCGTCAACGCCGTGGGTACCAGTGGTCAAGCTTGATTGTGAAGGCGGTAGTGCCGAGCTGACTTCCACAACTCAGATTTCGTGGCAACTCAGTTCAGCCAAGCCAACTCACGAAACGCTCAACGCCGATCGCAGCGAAGAAGAAATCATGCTCGACATTTTCTGTCGACGTGTCGTTGGCGGACTCGTTCCCGTTGCGGACATGAGCGACATTATTCGCCCAATTCAGTTGCTCCGAGACAGTGTCGGTCTGTAACTCGCGATGTTCCGCAACGCTAACAAGGCTCGAAAACGATCAAAGGTCGCGAACGATCGATGCCAGGTAGTCGCGGCTGTCGCGTAGGCATTCCCAGACATCTTCGGATGGCGTCGTCTCGAACATGAACGGGCCCGTGTATCGAGCATCGTTCAACGAGTTCAGTTGTTTGGGCCAATCGACCTTCCCCGGTTCAAAGCGGGTCGAGACGGAGCTGTCAACTCGTTGTTTCAGGTGGACCATCGAGAGCCAATCGACGGGCAGCCTGGCTGTAATCTCATCAGCTTCTTTTCCGTCGCCTGCCAGCCACAGGTTGCAGGGGTCGTAACAAAGCTGGACGTTGATGCCGGATGAGTTGGCGACTTCAAACAATGTTCGAAATTCGGTCCACGGCTGGAAGGAATGCTCAACAGAAACGATTCCGGTCGGAAGTGCGGTCTTCAGGTTCGACAACGAGTCGACCACATCCTGCAAACAGAAACGGGATCCAGCACTGTCGGCAGCAGGTCTTGTGCCAGGCACGGTTTTCGAAACCAGATCGACAATACGAAGGTGTGCCGGATGGCCGTGCGCCGAAAGTACTTTCGCGCTTTGCAGCATTGTTTTCAGGGGCGCCGAAGCGGTCTCGATCGACTCAGAGAAGACGGGAAGCTCAACGGCCAGGTCGAATGTGATTTCGGGAAACCGTTCCGCGAGTTCCTTCAGCATGTGCGGAAAGGGCAGGCGAGATGCCGAATCCTCACAATCTCCGAGACACCCCTGTCGAAGTTCTACAAATCGAAAGCCCTCATTCACGGCCTGTTCGACCAGCTCGGTCAACCTGACTCCCGCGTCCAACTGCACCTTCCAGCAGTTTGACACAAGCCCCAGTCGGTTTTCGAATCCGTTTTCAACCATGACCCACGCCTGCGATATGGCTTTTGAAGCATCTTGCACAGAGCGAGTTTACGTTGCACGAAGCTGCTCACAAGATTCAGACGGTTGCTGCCTGGTGGCGGATTTCGCCGTTGACCATCACTGAGTCTGCTCGGCCTTTTACCTGGCGACCTGCGAATGGTGTGTTGCGGCTGCGCGACTTGAACTGCGCGGGATCGATCGTCCATTCAACGTCCGGATCGATGATTGTGATGTCCGCATCAGCTCCGTCGGCGAGAGTACCTTTTTCAATGCCGAGCAGTTTGGCAGGCCCGGTCGTCAGCTTCGAAAGCAATTGCGGCCACGTGAGATGTTCTGGTTCGATCAGCGATTGGATGCAGATTGGCAACAGAGTTTCAAGGCCGACGATTCCAAATGGAACGAGATCGATTTCCCTATCCTTCTTTTCAGCAGCCCAAGGCTGATGATCAGAGCTGATGATCTCGATGGTTCCGTCTTTGAGTCCAGCGACCAGTGCGTCGATGTGTGACTGTGGACGAAGCGGCGGGTTGACCTTGTAGCACGAGTCAAACGACTCCAGCTCCGCATCGGTCAGTGTGAGATGGTGCGGGGTGACGTCGCACGAAACCTGAACGCCGTGTTCCCTGGCTCGACGAATCAGCTCGACGCTGACTGACGTGGAAATTGCATTCAAGTGCAGTTTGCCTTTCGTTCGAGCGGCCAGTGCAAGGTCTCGGCTAACCATGATGTTTTCAGCAGCCGATGGAATTCCCGGAAGGCCGAGCAATGTCGAGTAGTAGCCTTCGTGCATGACGCCGCTGGCGACCAGCTCGGGAACCTGCGGCGTGTTGAAGACGGCACAGTCGAACATTCGAGCGTACTCGAGTGCTCGCCACATGATTTCCGCATTGGCAACCGGCAGTTTTCCATCGGCCAGAGCGACGGCTCCGCCTTCGACAAGCTGACCGATTTCAGCCAGTTCAGCTCCTTCGTTGCCTTTGGTGATGGCTCCAAGCGGGAAGACGTTGCAGTTTCCAGCGCGGGCCGCCATCAGAAAAACGAATTCTGCTGCACCGCGATTGTCGAGCGACGGATTCGTGTCAGACGCGCAGGCGATGCTGGTGAAACCGCCGGCCAGCGCCGCAGCGGTTCCCGATGCCGTTGTTTCGTCTTCTTCGTTGCCAGGTTCTCGCAGTGAGACTCGAATGTCGATCAAGCCAGGGCTGACGATCTTGCCCGCTGCGTCGATGACGTTGTCGGCGACGGCCGCTCCCTTGTCGATTCCGACAATCCGGTTGTCACGAATCAGCAGGTTGCCGACTCGGTCAATGTCCTGGCTGGGGTCGATGATCCTCCCCCCGCGAATCAGAGTGGTCGTCACTGGCTCACCTCCCCGTTTGCTTCCTGCTCACGCCGTTTTTGAAGGAGGTACAGCACGGCCATCCTCACAAGCAGCCCGTTCGTTACCTGGTCGAGAATCACCGAGTGCGGGCCGTCGGCGACGTCAGGCGTCAGTTCGACTCCGCGGTTGATCGGTCCCGGCGCCAGAATCAGCACGTCCTTCTTCGCCTTCTTGATGCGTTCGCCGTTCATTCCGAAGAAGTGAGCGTACTCGCGAAGCGACGGAAAGAACGAACTTCGTTGACGTTCGAATTGGATTCTCAGCAGATTGATGCAGTCAGTTTCGGCCATGACCTGGTCGAGACTGTTTGAAACTTCGACGCCGTTTTCGCCAAGCTCTTCGATGTGCGGAGGGATCAGCGTCGAAGGGCCGCAGACGATGACTCGTGCTCCGAGCTTTGACAGTCCCCAGATGTTCGATCGAGCGACCCGGCTGTGCAGGATGTCGCCGACAAGCGTTACGGTCAGGCCTTCGAGCGAGCCGCGATGTTCACGAATCGTGAACAGGTCGAGCAGTGCTTGAGTCGGGTGTTCGTGCATGCCGTCGCCAGCGTTGACGATGCTTGCGTCGAGGTGCTGAGCGAGAAGTTTCGGTGCTCCGGAGCTGCGGTGCCGGACGACGACCAGGTCGA
Source organism: uncultured Planctomycetaceae bacterium (assembly GCA_943787265.1). Lineage (GTDB taxonomy): Bacteria > Planctomycetota > Planctomycetia > Planctomycetales > Planctomycetaceae > JABMPE01. Next base: position 366,846 of record CALSLT010000009.1, read on the forward strand.
CGCCCATCGCTTCGATGTTTCGAGCCGTGTCGACGAATGTTTCGCCTTTGCTAAGGCTACTCGCGGACGCTGTGAAATCGACCGTGTCTGCACTCAGCCGTTTGGCGGCGAGGCTGAAACTGGTCTTCGTTCGTGTCGACGGTTCGAAGAACAGGTTCGCGACAGTCGTTCCCTTCAGCGGGTTTAACTTGATTTCCCCGGCAAGAGCCAGTCGTTTGAATTCGGCTGCCTGGTCGAGAATCGTCGTGATCTCGGCTCCGGACAGGTCCCGCAATCCAAGCAGGTGCTTACGTGTCCAGCCGGTAGCTATCTCCGCTGGTGCGGCGGTTGCGTTCATCCTGCAAAACCTCGTGTGTAAAGAACCGAGGATTTACGCAGGACGCCGCTGACAATTCAGAGGACGCAGTTTCTGGTTCTACGACGAGCTGCTTCGATGATGCTCGGCCGTTTCGCGAGATTCCAGCGCAAATCCCGCGGACCTTACCAAGCGGAGGCAGGCCATTCAATTCTGGCCGGCACTTCTATCCGCAACGACGGCGTTTGTTCGCTCCAGTGTGAGGAAACGGCCGCGAAACAACGTTTGCAGGTCGAATTCGCTCCAGTATTCAGCTCCGACAGCCGGATCGGCAATTGACAACCGCCCGTCCGGAATGATGTCGCGAAGCATGACCGAGTGTCGGACGCCTGGCATCCATCCCCAATGTTTTGTGTAGATTTCCGGGTACGGTTTCGACGGGTCGATTCCCACGGACAGGATGGCGGGGCCCGTGAGTTTGTTGGGAAGCTCGTCCCACACGCACTCGACAACCCGTACACGATATGGCTCGCCGCGAGTCTTAATCGTCAAGCCTCTAAATAGTCCCTGCCACGTTGTCCCTTTGCGGGTCAGGCATAGCTCAGCCATCTCAGATTCTTCAGCCGGGATTCCGTGCCACGTGAGCAGCATGGCGGCCGCCGCTGGCGTGCATGTATATCGAGATGTTTGCCGGCAGACGCTGTGCTTATCCCAGATGTTCTCGCAGACGGGCGGCTTGCCCACGATTGGCGAGGCGACCGACCAGCAGGATGTTGCGAACAAAATTCCCCCGAAGAGAACTCGACGAAGTTTCGAGCCGTAACCATGAGTCCACGTGATTCCTGCCAGAAACGCGGCGGCCGGCGGGAACCAGTTGCTCAGTACGACGATCGACGAGTACGGCAGATACTCGGCCAGCACGGACGACTTCCAGATGAAGCGGAGGTAGCAAATCATCAGCAAGGCGACGACGACACCGACGGCAGTTGCTTCGCGTTTTGTGATGTTCCGAGTCAACCAGATGGTTGCCATCAGAATGAGCTGACTGACCACGGCAAGGATCGCAATGCCTGCGTAGAGGTCAGTCATTCACAACTCCGCAATAGACCAGAACAAAGAAATCCGTACGATGCCGCCCAGCGACGAGCTGTCGCGTCGCGGTGGATAAGGCTTCAACGGTAATCGATTAACGTACGTCGCCAAACCCCGTTACGCAAAACGTCTTCTTTGAGAATCAGCAAACGCTCTGTTAAGCAAATATGCCCAGTCCAGCCGACCAACCTGCAAAGACTTCCGGTCATCGCCTCTCGTCCGCTCTTAAAAAGGTCGCGACGCCGGCGGCGACTGTTTATTGGCTTGCCCTTTACGTTGGGACGCACATTCCCAATCCGGACATGCTGATTGGGCAGCATGTTTCCGACAAGGTTCTTCACTTCTCGGCTTACTTCGGACTGTATCTGGTACTGGCGGTGCGGATTCGAATCCTCAGCGAAGCCTGGCCGACGATGAGGCAGACGATCATTCTGGCGGCGATGACCAACCTTTATTCGGCGTTCGACGAGATCACGCAGGGCATCCCCATCATCAACCGCCATCCTGACATCATGGACGCCGTCGCCGACTGTGCCGGCGTGGTGTCCGCGATCTTCGTCATCGGGATCGTCGACTGGGGCGAAAAAAGAATCCGTGCTGCTTCGCCAGTCGAAGACAGCACGGATTCATAAACACTCTTTGTCGCACGGTCGCGATCAGTCATCGGCTTTCGACGAATCCTTGATCACAAACCGTGCCTTCAAGCGAGCGACTTCGCTCGCCAGGCCGGCCGACTTCACCGACCGCAGAACTTCATCGAAGTCTTTGTACGCAGCCGGAGCTTCGTCCTTCGGGTATTTTCGGCAGTTCGTCAGGATATCTTCCCGATCGAATTCCGAATCCACCGTCTGCTGATCCAGCGTGCGGTTGGCCTGCTTTCGTCCGAGGACTCGGCCAGCTCCGTGGTTCACGCTGTAGCAACTTGCCGATGCTCCTTCGTCGGCAACCATGACTGCCGATCCGTCCCGAGGATTACCTGGCAACAGAATCGGATGTCCGGTTTCGGCGAACGGAGTTTCCTTCAGAGCAGAGTGCCCGCCTGGCAATGCTCGCGTCGCTCCTTTGCGATGAACCCACGACACCTTTCCATCGATCACTTCCTTGCGAGCGATGTTGTGGCTGATGAAGTAAACCAGTCGTCCGGTCGTTCCCGGAAGAACTTCCTGGAAAGCTTCCAGGACCAGAGCGTTGATCAACAGATGGTTCACCGTCGCGAAGTTTGCTCCCAACGCCATGTCGTCGAGGTAGTCGTTCGCTTCCGCTGTTCCCAACGGAGCGTAAACCAACTGACGATCGTCGCCTGGCAGCGGAATGTTCCACCGCTCGAACTTGCGTTGAAGAACCTTGAACTGCGCCGCAGCCAGGTTATGCCCGAAGCCTCGCGAACCACAGTGAGAAAGAAACGCCACGTGACGATCCTTTAACCCAAACGTTTCCGCGACATCTTTCGAACGCTGATCCATGCCAACCTGCACAACTTCGCACTCACCGAAGTGGTTGCCGCCTCCGTAAGAACCAAGCTGCATCATCTTTTCCGCAAACCGAGGAAAGTCGCCACTGTCGATCAACTTTCCAAGTCGGTTTCCCAGCGCGTCGCGAGTATCGTCATGCCCGACGTGCGAAGAATCCTCGCAACGCCCCGCCCACTCAGGCGGAATTCCGAGAGCTTCGCAAACCGATCGCGACGCTCCTTCAATCGCGACTCGCCGACCGAGTTCTTCGTCGACGCGCCGCGACTTGCGAACACTGCGCTGGCCTTTGCCCGCTCCGGTTGGAGTTCGTTCACAGATTGCGTTGATAATCGCTCGACGGATCGTTCGATCGGCAACGGCATCTTCAGGAAGGTCAAGCTGCAACAGGCTCATTGAGCATTTGATGTCGACGCCAACCGGGCCCGGATAAACGTGAGTCGGCGAAGCCATCACGCAGCCCACCGGAGCTCCGTATCCGATATGAGCGTCCGGATTCAGGACCAGGTCGGTCACCCCCGGAGCCATTCGAGAATTGATCGCCTGCTGCAGGCAATGCTGCCCGAACGTCTCGCGAATCGCCGGCGTACCGATCACGGTAATCGGCTTCGTGTTTCGTGGAGTCGGCAGAATCGCCGTCGCATCGCCGGTCGAAATCATTTCGTGCATCTGAGTCGTGGACATGGTCGTGCTTCCTTTTCAGTGGTCTTAGTCAGTTTCTTATTCGAACTGTGTAAACCATTAAGCAGGCCGCGTGCCAATGCCTGACGCGAGTCTTCGAATGTGTCGTAATAGGATGGTATGGAATAGGTTACGGGTTGTTGTATGGTTTTAGTGTCGGGGGGTGGGCATGAAATAAGTATCGGAAATGGTAGTGGGGTATCGGTGTGGATATTGGGTGGGGTGGTGCCGGCGTGGCGCTCATGACTGACGAACCACGAATGGACACTAATTAACACGAATTCTGAGGAGCCTCAGGACGCCGTATATCCGTGTTAATTAGTGTCCATTCGTGGTTCCGATTCCTCAGTCAGGCTGTAAAGCGGTGACGAGGCTGCAGTCTTGGCTCGGGTGCGAACAATAAATCCTGCATAAACAGAACAGCCTGACATTGGCGTCCGGAATCACCTGTCAGTTCCGCGGCAGATCCCGTTTCGGCATTTCTTTCGACCTATGTTCTCAGTGTCGAATTCCATGTCCGAAAGCAGATGCCACAATGCTCAGCTCTCCAGAAACGCAACTCTCTTCCGAAGATGTCGACGCCGTTGTTCAGGCAGCCGGCCATGCGGCTTCGTCCTCAAGTAAAGACCAGTCGCAAATTCGGCAGCCGCAGGATGCTCTGGCCGAGATCGAGTCGATTGAGCAACTCATTCATGATTCTGAATCAGATCCGGCAGACACGATTAGTATCCCGGAGCATCCGGCTGTTAGTTTGATCGGTGATGATTCGCGTGTTCAGACTTCGCCATGCATTGCGTGTCACTCGACGTCAGCTCGTCGACTTTATTCCATCGAAGGCGTTTCCGAAGAGCTTGTCGAATGCGAAAGCTGCGGTCTCGGTTCACTCTTTCCGATGCCAGCCGCCGAACGGATTCAATCGTTCTACCCGGCTGAATATTACGGCGAACCAACTGCCAAGTTTGAACCACTGGTCGAATACGGCGTGCGACTCGGCGCGAAGATGCGAGTCGAATCGCTTGTTGGCGACCTGCCATCCGGATCGAAAGTCCTGGATATCGGTTGCGGCCGAGGAGTCATGCTGCGAGCGCTGCTCGATCTCGGCCACGAAGCACACGGAGTTGAAATCGCTCCCGAAGCAGCATCCGGCGCCGATCCACGAGCACAGATTCGGATCGCACCCGAGTTGGCAAAGGCTGGCTACGAAGAGAACTCATTCGATGCGGTGATCATGTGGCACGTCCTCGAACATCTTCCGCATCCCGAACAAACGCTCGCCGAGATTCGTCGAATCCTTCGGCCAGGTGGCCGGTTAATTCTGGCCGTTCCCAACTTCGGAAGTCTGCAGTCACAGCGTACGGCCAATGACTGGTTTCACCTCGACCTGCCGCGACACCTCTACCACTTTACTCCCGAAACGCTTCAACGCCTGCTGGCCTGCAACGAGTTTCACTACGAGTCAGTGCGGCACCTGGCCATGTTGCAGAACTCGTTTGGCTGGCTACAGAGTATTCTCAACCGAGTTTCCGGCACGCCACGAAACTCGTTGTACTCACTTCTGCATCGAGGCGGCGAGCATCCCGTCGTGCAAAGTCTGTCTCGTTGGCAACGGGCGAAATTGAAATTTGGTTATTGGCTCGGTCTTCCGATAGCCACTGCTGTCAGCCTGTTTGAGGCCGCTGCAGGGCAGGGGGGAACTATCACCGTGACGGCAACACTTGGCCGAGCAACGACGCCAAACGCTGTCGTGACAAGTTGCGAGCGGGCATCTGAACAAGCGGTTGCGGCGTCACCAGCTTGAAGCGACGTCACGCTTCCAATTCTTCGATCGTACGCGGCCAGTCGCCTTTCAGCAGTCGTGATAGCGATCGATCAGCCAACACTTTTCCTCCCGTCTGACACTTCGGGCAGTAGTTCGTCTCGTTCGATGCGTAGCGAATTCGCTGCACGGTCGTCTTGCAGAGTGGGCAGGGTTGTCCGAACCGGCCATGAACAGCCATGTCCTCTCGGAAGGCTGTGATCTTTTCAGGAAAGTCTTCGCCGGTTTCCTCGAGCAGTTGCTCAATCCAGGTTCGAAGCGTGGTTTGAGTCGCTTCGTACAGACGCCTGACTTCCTGCTCGGCCAGTTTCTGAGACTGCTTGATTGGCGAAAGCTTTGCCGCATGCAGGATCTCATCCGAGTAGGCGTTGCCGATTCCGTCGAACAATCTCGGATCGGTGAGCGATCGCTTCAGAGTGTGATTCTCGATGAGAAGCCGTTCGCTGAACTCCTCAAACGAGCAAGTCAGCACGTCGAGTCCGCCGCGGTCGTGTTCAGCAAGACCATTTTTTTCAGCGACCATGTACAGCGCCGCTCGCTTTTTGGTACCGGCTTCGGTCAGCATCAACGTGCCGTGCTCAAAGTCGAATGCTGCAAGATCCACTTTGCGAGTCGGACGTGTTCCTGCCTTCTTCCAATGAAACCGTCCGGCAATCATCAAGTGAATTACGACGAATGAGCCGTTCGACATCTCCCAGATGATTCGCTTACCGAGCCGGCGGATACCTGACACTTCGCACCCGGCAATCGACATCAGGTCCGGCTCAAAAGTGCGAACGAGGAACGGGCTCCGCACGGTAACCAGTTTTACGGTGTGCCCAACGATGAACTTTTCCATCGCCGACTGGTAAACAGTGATGTCTGGCAGCTCCGGCATCGATCTGAATCCATAAGTTTGCACTGAGCAAGTCAGAGGAGTGACTGCAGCAAAACGAAAAGAGCCCGACTCGGCAACTCCGAATCGGGCTCTCATTTTTCAGGCAATCGATAGCGGGTTAAATGCCGTCTAGATTCATCATCATTTCGGAATCAAGTACGAAACTTTCGTCGATGACTTCGACGTCGGTTGTTGCCGGGTCAGCTCCTTCACCGACAGCAGCTGTGTCCGTTCCGGAGTTACCGTTGATGACGTCATCACCCTGTTCGCCGAGGATTGTGTCGCTGCCACCACCGCCTCGGAGCGTGTCGTTACCGTCTCCACCAGTGATGGTGTCGTTCATCCCCTGGCCTTCGATGAAGTCGTCGCCGTCGCCACCATCGATTCCGTCGGCTCCGTCACCGGCCATGATTGTGTCATCGCCGTCTTCGCCCACGATTTCATCGTTGCCCGTGCCGCCGTTGATGAAGTCGTCGCCGTGGTCGCCGCGAATCAGGTCGTTGCCACCCTGGCCGCCGATGCGGTCATCTTCTCGGCCGCCGTCCAGCGTGTCGTTACCCGCACCGCCGACGATTGTGTCCTTGCCGGACAATCCGAGGATGGAGTCGTTGCCGGCGTTACCGTTCAACGCGTCGTCGCCGAAGTTGCCTCGAATGGTGTCGTCGCCGTTTCCGCCAGTTGCGACGTCGCTATCGAGCCCCCCGTCGATGATGTCGTTTCCGTTGTCGCCTGACAGGGTGTCGTTACCCGCGTCACCTCGGATGAGGTCCTGCCCCCAACCGCCACCGATGATGTCCTGACCATCTCCACCGGAGAGGGTGTCGTCATTGTCACCACCGAACAGTGAATCATCCCCGATGCCGCCGTTGAGCTGGTCGCGGCCTTTACCGCCGGCCAGCGTGTCGTCGCCGCCTTCGCCGTTCAGAATGAGAATCGCACTACCGCTGTCGATCCAGCCGGCGTCAAGAATGTCATTGCCGAATCCGCCATTCACGACGATCACGATTCGGCCAACGCGTGGAATTGGATCGATGCCGATGAAGTCGTTTCCAGCCAGACCGTTAACGATGACAGTCTGCACAGAACTCGGATCGATGGTGATCATGGCCGTTGCCTGACTGACTGTCAGCAGGCCTTGAGCGTCCTGAGACACTCTGAATGTGTCGTTGTTTGATGTTCCGTCGACTCGGACAGTGTCCGATCCAGAGCCGCCGTCGACAGTGTCGAGGCCATCGCCCGTTCCGCCAAACACGATAACGTCCTCACCCTCGTCACCGTTGACAACGTCGTTGCCGCTTTGGCCATCAAGTGTGTCGTTGCCAGTGCCGCCGTTGAGTGTGTCGTCGCCGGAACCACCTAGGATCGTGTCGTTGCCTTGTGCTCCGGACAGACTGTCGTTGCCGCTACGGCCATTGATAAAGTCGTTGCCCGCTCCACCGATGATTGTGTCATCACCCAGTCCACCATCGAGTGAATCTCCAATTGTGTCTGCGGCTTCGATGACCGTAATGGATACCGTTGCTGGAGCGCTTCTCGCACCGCCGTCATCCGCGATCGAGTAAGTAAACGTGTCGACGCCGCTGAAGCCAGGGTTCGCTGTGTAGGTGATTCGACCATCGCCGAGGCTGACTGCCGTTCCGTTGGCTGGTTGAGTCTCAATCTGGATGCTTGCAAAGTTAAGAACCCCGTCTGCATCCGCGTCATTGGTGACTGGGATGAAAGTTACGGGTGTCGCGAATGTGCTCACCGCGTCGTCGGTGGCGACGGGGGCAATGTTCACGGATCCGCCGACAGCAGACGGTGCAGAATCAGCAAAGAAGAGATGCTGGGTAAACTGGACCGTGGCACCTGCAGGAATCGTAAACACCGACCTCAGGCTCAGGCCGACGTCAGTGCCAGTATTTGAGAATCCGTCCAAGTCAGGATCATTGAAGACCATGTCGCTAAGGGGCCGCGAAATCGTCGCGACGCTGCCGGGTCGGACATCGACTTCGAATCGGTCTGTGGGCACAGCGTCGCCCGATAGACCTGTAATTCCGGTAATCGTGCCAACTGTGTCTGCGTTTCCGACCATGTTAGACTGGACGAGAATCTCGACTCCGCTGGCGTCAAACAGCCGCCCGCCCGCACTTGTGACTCCGAATGCACCAAAATCGCTGCTGTGGTAGTGCGTGCCGCGGAGGAATTCGAGTGTGACTGTTGCCCCTGTTGGATTTGTCACACCGTAGGTCTGGCTGAATAACGCACCAATTGTCGTGGAGTTGGTGTCCTGCAGTGGTTCAACCTGCTGAATCAACGAGAAGTTCAGGCCCGACTGCGAGAAGGTACTGTTGACGTCAGTCGCGGTTCCGAGAACGCTGGCGCCCTGGGCGTCGAGCTGTGCGATTGCCCCACCGTCAACGATGATCCCTGTAAAGTTGGCGTTCGAGCCGAAGCTAGGGTCAGTTGGCCCCAACGGGCCAGCCGGGTCGTACAACGTTGTCGTCGGTTGGCCGGCTGCGTCAGTGGTGATCGCCAGTGAAAGATCGCCGGTTCCAACGGTCAGTACTGCCGAAGCGCCCAGATCAGTCGTGCCCCCCGTCGAGACGGCAGGGTCGAACTGGGTCAAGAACGGTGGCGTTGGTGGAACTGGTGGAGCAACTGGTGCTGGCGGAATCGGAGGTGGCAGGTTTACCGACAGCTCACTCTGGATTTCGTCGTTGCCGTTGCCACCTTCGATCGTGTCGGCCCCGAGTGTTCCTCGCAACGTGTCGTTGCCGGCCTGCCCGCGGATGACGTCGTTGCCAAACGTCACGATGTTGACGTCAGGTCCGTCGCCGAGTGCGAGGTCAGCTCCGTCGCCACCGAGGATGGTGTCGTTTCCGCCGCCGCCATCAAGGGTGTCGTCACCGGCCATCCCGTTGATTGTGTCATCGCCTTCGCCGCCCTCGATGGAGTCATTGCTGTTGCCCCCGTCGACGAAGTCGGCACCGTCGTCGCCCGACAATGTGTCGGAACCAGAGTTACCGATGATGGTGTCGCCTTCGAGTCCGCCGCTGATCAGGTCAGCGCCGCCTCCTCCAAGGAGAAAGTCGACTCCGTCATCACCGCTGATTGTGTCGGCTCCAGAGTTTCCGTTAAGCGTGTCAAGTCCTTCGTTGCCGGACAGACTGTCGAGACCGTCGCCACCGCGGACACTGTCGTTGCCGAGGTTGCCTGTGACGGTATCGTTGCCGTCGCCAGCCAGAATCGTATCGTCACCGTCATCGCCCGCTACGACATCGTCGCCGTCGCCAGCATCGATGCTGTCGTTGCCGCCCAGGCCTGCGATCGTGTCGCTGCCATCTCCGCCCATGAGTGTGTCGTTGGCTGTGCCGCCTGTGATCGAGTCATCGCCGTCCTGACCGTCAATCAGCGTGGCCAGATCAGCGCTGCCGATGATGACGTCGTTGCCGTTTCCGCCTTGCACGTTGATGGACGTCAGGCCGGTAAACGCAGATGCCAGGACTCCGCTCAGGTCAATCGTGTTATTGCCCGAGCCGGTAATCAGCACGATCGAGGTGACATCCGTGACCGCGACATTGGGCAGTGATGGTGCCGTCGTCGCTGGCGAGAAGGTCGTCCCGATCTGGACGTCGACTCGGCCGGGTGTTATCGGGTCTTCCCGAACGAGCACCGTTTCGTCGGCGTCGGTGAGAATCTGCAGCTCACCGGATCCGAACAATACTGATGCTGCCAGCAGAGTTCGGTCTTCCAGTTTCTCAAGGGATTGGCCTGTGTCGCCGTGTGAGAAGTGCGAGACTGCTCGATCCAGTCGATGAAGTCTCCGACTGTGCTTTGATGCGGCCCGACTCAACTTAGCACGAAAATCATTCAACCACGGACGAACAGTCACGATCGGCTCCTTCCTGATCAGTTTCCGACTGCGGAATCACGGCGTCCGCAGATTCGGAGTAATCCCTGCCGGCTTCCTTGCCAGCAGAAGCGGACTGACCGAATGCAGTGATTGCATCGGTTCTTCCGCAGTGGTTAATTCGACCGGATTAACGTGAGCGATCATTGCAACTCGTGCCAGCGAGACATTCCGTCTAACCGTTACACGTGGCGCTGTCACAGGAGTTACGACTGTGACAAGCGTTCGAATACGCACTGTCGTTAATTGACGAAAAGTTGACGGGACCACTTCAAGTCGTACGTTCATTAAACTCGCAGTGAGCTTCCTTCAACTCCATGATTCACCAACCGGAATAATCGTTAGAGCTTCACAGGGCCGGGGATGAGCCAGGTCTGGATTATGTCAGCTCGGCGTAAGATCGATGACGCTTGTCGCGAGACCAGAAGATTGTCGTGGTTACGAATGCATGATGCGTTGCCGACCATATTTCAACGGCGCAGCAAAAAACCGGCGAAGAGGACTTGCCTCAACGCCGGTTAAATATTTGTGAGTTTTCGCTGGTTTCAGGCCAGCAAAAACTAGCTGCTCTTGGCGGCTGCCAGCAGGCTTGAAAGTCGTGACTTATCTCGAGCGGCTTTATTCTTATGAATCAAGTTCTTCGCGGCCGATTGGTCGAGTCGTTTGGAAACCTGACGGAACAGCGTTTCCTTATCTTCGAACGAAACCTCAGCATCGACGACCGTTGTGCGGAACTTTTTGACGAGCGTTCGCAATGTCGATCGTTTCGAGCGGTTTGTGAGTCGAAGTTTCAGGCTCTTGCGGTGAGCTTTTTTAGCGTTAGCAGTATGCGGCATTTGACGAATCTTCACTTAATCTGACATGGCCAGAAGTCTGGCGGTTTCTTGAAGGCGGAAGTGTAGCCAGAAATTACAGCTGATTCCAGCGACCGATTGGTTCGCCCGTGTTGCGGAAATGGAGTGTTGGCATTCTGCGTCGGGACTGTTTCAGACTGACGAAAGGCAGTTAAGATGAAAACCCACTTTGGCCACGCTGGTGTCGGCGTTCATTTTGACGAACGAGCTTTATGGTCGGCAAAGTGGGCGATCGAGATTCAAGATAAGTTGAAGGGTAAATAGTTGAACGCGAACGTTCCCGATCATTGGAACACTTCTGTCGGGCCATCAAACTGGTTCGCGTTGCGGCACCCGTCCGGTTGGAATTCTCAAACCGACGGCAACATTCTTCACCTAACCTCTTCTGACGACCGAATCTCGCTCACGCTGCACTGCATCTGGCTGGAAGATTCAGTCCAGCGTCTCGAAGATCATTCACTACTACTGGAAGAGATCTTCCCGGTCCGACGGAATGTTGAGAGTCTGGCATCGCTCGATATCGCTCAGGAAAACATTGGTGTTCAGGGAGAAGCTGTGCTTGGCCCGGAAACTCCGTGGTGGAAACGGGCGATGGCTCCTCAGGAATGGCGGCGTTGGCGAGTGCGGGCGATCAAGTGCGAAAGCCTCTGCGTGATGGTGATCTATCTTCAGGACGACGAGTTCGACCCGGAAGCTGACACGATCATGCGGCTGGTGATGAAGTCGATCGAGTTTTCCGAACCGCTGGCCGACCCTCCGTCGATGTTTGCCAATCGGGTCTTGAAAATTGCTCGCAGTCAATTTCCCGGTTACGTCTGCGAACTCGACGACCAGCTTCAACTGCAGCTTGGCGAGTCGAAGATCAACCTCTTTAACGTGTACCGACGATACGCGAATTCGCCAGATCAGTTTGAAGAGATCGTTCAGCCGGCGTTGGACACTCTGCACGATGTTCAGAACTGGGATACGGCACGGCTGAATCCATCGCTCGACGATATTCGCGACCGGATCATGCCGATGCTTTATCCGGAATCGACCTGGCAGGAACAGTTCCCGGAATTCGCGGCTCAGCCGTGGATCGGAGGATTGATGATTCTGTACGTCGTCGACGAGGCGGACGCGTACTGGTACATCCGCGACGATCTCATCGAACCGTGGGGAGTTTCGGTCGAGGAGATTCATGCGATCGCCATTCAGAATCTCAATGCGTACTTCGAAGAGAACACGATGGAGCTGATGCTGACTGGCGAGCCGGACGGTGCGCAGCTTCTGCTTCCTGAGAGACCAGACGCGTACAACTCTGCGAGGCTGTTAAGCGAGTCGTTCCATCTTTCGATGCAGGAATTGCTCGGACGGGAGTTCGTTGTTGGATTGCCAAACCGAGACTTCTTTGTAGCCGTCAGTTTGAATTCGGACGAAATCATTGAGCAGGTCCGCGCGAAGATTGTCGACGACTACGAACGAATGGATCATCCACTTAGCAAGCGACTGTTGCTTGTCAGCAGCGACGGAGTCAGCGAGTTCGTCGGCCGGAACAATTGAGTAGCAAGACTGCTTGCTATGTGAAGGGAAATCAATGTCGGAGTCCAACTCGCGGGATCTCAAGTCGGGATTGTTTTGCTTCGCTCTTTCTGCAGCATCGATGGTTGTTGTCGTTATGGGAGTCTCAACCTTCTTTGACGCACTGGCTGTGGAATCGTGGCCAACGGCCGAAGCAACCATTGTGCGATCGAGACTTGAGTCGTCTTCCGTCAACCGACGGTACGGAGCACTGATTGCGTACAAGTTTGAAGTCAATGGCAAGACGTTTCACTCATCATCAGTTCGGACTCGTGGAGTCAGCAGTAAGCATCGAAGTGATGTTGCAGCAGTTGTCGAAAGGTTTCCCGCAGATTCGGTCTGCCCAGTCTATTACAACGCAGATGATCCTGAAGTTTCATACCTTGAGGCTGGTGTCGACACCGTCAACTACATTTTGATTGGTGCTCCGATGGTATTCGCTATTCTGATGGTCGCTGCCGGAATTGGTTTGGTTTCGTCTGGGGGCAACCCCACGACAGTTGATGAACAAGTTGAAGACGACTAACAAAAGAAATCGAAGCGAACTGGTATCTAGCAAAAAATTGGAAATGGATGCGATGACTGTTCAGGACGAGCTAGCGAACGAATCTCAACCCGCCGACTCAGGCAACGGTTCGGCTGCCGAAGTGGGGCGGATTTTTCTTGATGCCAACTCGACGACTCGTCCGTACCCGGAAGTGATCGAGACCGTCGCGCATCATTTACGATTTGCTTATGCAAACCCTGGCAGCCGGCATGCCGAAGGTCGCAAGGCTCGGCGAGTTTTTGAAGAATCGCGAGAGAAGATTGCCGATCTGCTCGGCGCGAGTCCAAGTGAAGTCATTTTCACGAGCGGCGGGACCGAAGCCAGCAACATGGCGATCTTCGGGTTTGCGTCTTCAGTTTCAGAGGCAATTGCGCTGACGGCGGGCGAGCATCCAGCGACCATCGAATCATGCCAGGCTCTCGTTCAACGAGGCTGGAAGCTGGTCAACATGGAAGTCGACTCCGAAGGTCGGCTGCTGCAGGATCAGTTTGCAGATTTGCCGTGGGACCAGTTGAAGCTCGTGACCTTGATCCTTGCTCACAACGAAACGGGAGTCATTCAGGATACGGACGCACTTGCTCAACACTGTGTGCGACGCGGAATTCCCCTCCACATTGATGCTGTGCAGGCTGTGGGGAAAATTCCAATCAACTTTCACGAGCTGCATGCCACATCGTTGTCCCTGGGGGCTCACAAGTTTCACGGCCCGCGAGGAATCGGAGCGTTGCTGCTTCGAGACGGCGTAAAGCTGGCACCTCTTCAATACGGGGGACATCAGGAATCCGGCCGGCGGCCAGGTACAGAAATGGTTGCTTTGGCTGCCGGGATGGCTCGGGCTCTGGAGATTTGCCACGACGATATGAATTCACGCATCACGACACTGCAGTTGATGCGCGACGAATTGGAGCAACGCCTGCAGGCAACCTGCGAACCGACCGTCATCAACAGCCCGGCCGAGCACCGCTTGCCGAACACGTTGAACATCTCATTTCCCGGCGTGGACGGCGAGGCGATGCTGGTCGCCTTGGATTTGGAAGGCATCGCCTGCTCGCTGGGCAGCACCTGCTCAAGCGGCTCGGCGGAGCCAGCTCCCGTTCTGATGGCGATGGGGCGTCCGGAAGAGGTCTACAAATCAGCCGTCCGGTTCACCCTGAGTAGTGACAATCGACCGGAAGAAATCCCGATCGCCGCCCAAAGGATTGCCGCCGTGGTCAAACGACTTCGAGACCTCGCCAGTTCCTAACCTGCCTTTTCGAAAGACCTTCGGCGGAATTTCAAACGACCGATCCGAAACTCTTGGCTCGTTCGGAACAGACAGCTATACTCCCGCCGCCTGACAGGTTTTAATCGTGCGACTTGGACGGCCTGCCTCAAATTTTCGAGTATCGAGGCGGCAAAATCAGCGACATTGCCCTTTAGTGTAACGGTAGCACGACTGACTCTGACTCAGTTAGTCTAGGTTCAAATCCTAGAGGGGCAATTTCAGAAGGCTCTTTGGCAACACCCGCCAGAGAGCCTTTTTTCGTTTCCTGAGTTGACGTTGCTGCCCGTTTAACGATGCCGGCGGCTGTGAGATCAAGATCGATGGCATCGGTTGACGCTTGTCGGAACGGCGAACGGCAGCTCTTGTCGGAACGCTTTGTCCGGCCAGCCGAACGTTCAGCGATCGCTCGATAGTCATTCCTCGATCAGTTTTCCCATGCTGATTCGCTCTTCGGTCTGAAAACCGAGCGACTCGTAAAACGCCACCACCGCGGCATTGTCAGCACGGACCTGGATGTTCAACTTCGGGCATCCGCGTTGAGCCAGTGCCTGCTCCGCATGACGAATCAGTTGCGAGCCGATTCCGTCTCGCCGCCGGTCAGGGGCGACGGCAACTGAGTACAGCCAGCCTCGATGCCCATCGTACCCGGCGAGCACCGTCCCAATGATCGAGTCTCCGTCCACGGCGACAAAGAACAGACCATCATCCGCCGCGACTTTTCGATCAATCGACGCATTCGGTTCGTTGTGCCCGACCGAGTCCGGAAACACGGCACCCCAGAGAGCGACTACGTGATCACGATCAGCCGGAGCGTAGTGTCGAATTCTCATCTTGTCCTCAAGCCTCAATCTGCCCTTGGAAGAGCCGAGCCTCCCAATAGCATCCACCTCAATCATTCTCAAGAATGTCAATATGCCCATGCACGTACTCATGCATACACGAACGTTCTTTTGAAACAATCAACTTTGTGCGTTGTTCGTCAGCAAAGAAACCCAACGAAGGAATTAACGGTAGTTCACGCTCATCATCGTCATCCTCATAGGCAAAGATCATGTCGTAGGAATTGTCTAAGACACTGCAAACGTCGAAACCGATGTCAGCAGTCAGCTCTTCAACTTGCTTTTCAGGAAGCCCTGCTTTTGTAAGTACTTTTTCAATCGCTTGGACAATGTCGACAACAATGCCATTGTGCCGAGCATCGCACTCTGCGCTATCAACGATGACTTCAATTTCTTTTGCATCCACTTCGTGTTCTCCGAGACAAGGAACATCCGGCAGTTCAATCGAGCCCAAAACGTATTTGTCTAGCCACGACCCTTCTTTTGCAGTCTGAAATACGCCGGCTCGATGTCAAGCGGTCTCTCGGGACCGGTCTGTCAGTACCAGTTCTTGATGCCTGCCCGAAAATTGATCTTTCTCTGAAATCAGCATCTGGCTAGAACCCCGCTGCTCGACGTTCTGACGGGCACTCAAAACGAACATTTCCTCACAAGACGACAATCCTCACTCGATTCACACCCCTGCTGATCACACCTCTCGGAATGGTTGAGCCGTTACCGAACTCGCTTTCGGTATTCGTGAGGCCAGTTCCTGAATCACTTCTCGGCTTTCGATTCACTTCTTTCCAAAACCCAAACACTCCAACCAGGTACTCGCTTGTCCGCGTCGGTGCACGTCCCCGTTATGTTGCGCGAGGTTCTGCGAGAGCTTGACCTCAAGCCGGGGCTGACCGTTGTTGACGGTACGGTCGGAGCGGGTGGGCACAGTCAGAAGATTTCGGAGCAGATTGGTGAAAACGGAGTTCTGATCGGTCTGGATCGTGACTCGATGATGCTGAACTTTGCGGCGGAGCGAGTCTCCGGAGCGGGTCGGCACCTCATACAAAGCAGCTATTCGGAGATCAAAAACGTACTCAACGAGTTGGGTATTGACACTGTCGACCGCATCCTGCTGGACCTGGGACTTTCGTCCGACCAGTTGGCGGATCGGCAGCGAGGGTTTGGTTACTCGGTCGATGCTCCACTTGATATGCGGTTCGACAATCGGTCAGGGCAGTCTGTTGAGGAATATCTGGCCAACGTCGATCAGGCAAAGCTGACAGAAGTTCTGACAACTTACGGCGAAGAAAAATTCAGCGAGGCCATCGCTCAAACAATCGTCGAGCGGCGTCGCAAACAACCCATTGAGACAACCAGAGACCTCACTGAAACTTTGGAGGAAGCGATCCCTGCCAGATTCCGGAAGCAGGCTCGGAAAGACCCGGCGACTCGAGTTTTTCAAGCATTGCGAATCGCCGTGAATCAGGAGCTGACGCATCTCGAACAGGCTTTGCAGACAGAGCTCTACGAGGCGCTGAAGCCGGGCGGCAGGTTATCGATCATTACGTTTCACTCGTTAGAAGACAGGCTCGTCAAGAACGCGTTTCGCGATGACAACCGGTGGAAAGTGCTGGCGAAAAAGCCAACCGCACCGACTCCGGCTGAGGTTCGCATGAACCCTCGATCACGCAGCGCCAAACTTCGAACGGCGGCAAAGCTATGACAGACGAACACGAAAAAGAAGACGACGAAGAGTACGAGGACGAAGAAGCAACTTCGGAATCGGAAGAAGAGGAATACGAAGACGAAGCTGAGGATGCAGAAGCCTCGGACGAGTCTGAGGAATCCGAAGACGAAGACTCCGTCGCCTCGTGGGGCTACGAAGAAAAGAAGTCTCGCTTCAGCAAAGAGATGATTGCCGGCTTCGCCGCGATCGGCGTGCTGGTCGCGATCTTCGGTATCGTCGTCTACAAAAAAATGCCAGGGGCTGACGACTCGACAGAAATCGCTGCTGGCCCTGAGGCAAGTCTTGGAAACCCCGAGTCCAGTCTTGGAGATTCGGAAGAAGCAAAAACTCCACCCGAAGAAGATCCAAACGATCCGTTTCGTGGAGACGCTGAAAACGGTGCCGTCGTGGCTGACCTTGGACTGCAAACCGAACCAGGCGGGGGTGATGGAACGTTCAACGCCTCGCTGGGCGGAGACGAACTTACGGATCCGAATCTGATAACCAATGGCTCACCCGGTTTCGCGTCGACTGGCACGTTATCGGAGGCCGCGGATCCCTTCCCGAATGCAGGCAACAGCGGACAAGGCACGTTAAGCGATCCGTTTATCAACAACGGCTCACCTGGAAACGCCGAGCCGTTTGCCAGCAATTCCGAAACGCCCGACTTGTTCTCCGGACAGCCGGACACAGGTCTGAATTCTAATTCCGAGCCGCCGTTCGGCACGCCATCGACTGGCACATCAGCAGCGACCGACGAATTCGGGCGGCCACTGGCCAACAACGAGTTCGATTCTGGCCAGCCTGAGTCATCGACAGCATTCCCCAATAGCGGAACCAGCGAGTTTGCGGACTCGACGCGTCGCGATCCGTTCGGCGGGCCTGACCTCTCCAACCAACCTGCCAGCGATCCGTTTCCGCAGGGCGACCAGTTCGCACAGAACGAGCCGAGTATCGACGGCTCGCTCAGCACCAGTCTTGACGGGGATTCCGCGTCAGCGTTGCAGCCAGACTTGACCGGCGGATCAACCGGGTTGGGTTCTCCAGGCGGCAATGAACCATTCGGCACGACAACCGACAGCTCGCTGACGAACGAACCATTCGGCTCGAACACCGGCGTTGGCGAATCAGGACCGACCGGGTTGTTCGATCGTGGGTCGGAGTCATCGCTCGACGGTGGAAGTCTGACTGATCCATCTCCGACAGGTCTGTCGAGCAATCCAAGCCTCGGAAGTGACACACTGCCCGGTAGCGAGTTCGGCACTCCTCAACCATCGACGACTGGCAGCGAGTTCGGATCGCTGGACAACACTGGAGTTTCTGGTTCAGGCAACACATTCGACAGCGGTCCAGCAACCACTTCGTCGACTCCGTTTGGTAGTGAAGAGCCTTTCGGTACAGCCAGCACCGGGGCAACTGACAGCGTTTTCGGAAGTCCGGAAACCACTACGGCAACCAACGAACCATTTGGCACCCCAACCGGCACTGCATCGAACGATCCGTTTCCTGGTTCCACAAGCGAACCGTCAACCGGGTTCGAATCCGGAAACGATTTTAACAGTCGTCCAGACGAGCCAGTGAATCTCTTTCCGGATACGAATTCACTGCCGACCAGCACTGCTTCCAATGAACCATTCCAGCCGCCGTTGACGTCCTCACCGGACAGCAACTTTCCGAGTAACTCGGCGTCGCCAGTCACCAGCGGACCATTTGGCAACGAGGCATTCAGTGCGGACTCATCGGCTGGACCATCAACGTTCGCCAGTCAGCCGGCGAACTCCGGAACCTACACCGTGCAGGACGGAGACTCGTACTGGAACATTTCCAAAAAGGTCTACGGAACTGCCAAGTACTTTCAGGTTCTGGCTGATCACAATCGTCGTACGATTGCCGATCCTCAGAAGATGAAAACTGGAGTGGCCATTGAGACTCCACCAGCATCGGTTCTTCAAAGGCAACTGAAGACTGTGCGGCGAGCGGCTCCAACCGGGCTTGCCGGTCGGATTGAGCCTTCCGGTCGAGCCGACGGTGCGGGTTCTTCTGGTTCGAACAATGCGGCAAGTTCAGCAGCCGAATCGGTTGTCGTGGGTCGTCGCGAAACGCAACCCAAAGAGTCGTCCGGCATTCTGTTTAATCAACAGGGTTACCCACTCTACCGAATCGGAGAAACCGACACGCTTACGTCGATCGCGTCGGATCATTTGGGCAGAGCGTCTCGTTGGCAGCAGGTTTACAACATGAACCGGGATCAGTTGCAAAGCCCGGACAAGCTGCAGATCGGCATGCTGTTGAAACTTCCTTCCGATGCGAGCCGCGTACCGCTGGTCGATCGCACATCATCGCTCCGATAACAGAAACACTGTCCCACTCTTTGCTTGAAACGAGTCCCGCGAAATTACTCGCAATGCTCGTACTCGTAGGGTGCGTCTTGACGCACCGCCAGATGAAATGGCAGAGAACTGGTGCGTCGAGACGCACCCTACGGGAATTTCAGTGTTGCAACCGTCGCTCGATCAGGCTTCCACACCGGGGACACGAACAGTCCCATCTAACCTCTGATCGCTCGGCAAAGTACCGGCCTGAGCCATGTTCTTCCGATTCGGAAGTGCGCTCGTTCTAGTTGTCGTGACGTCGCCTGCTTGGCATCTTTGTCGAGAAGCAGAACTTGACGCTGCGCCGCGAAATCAGCCGTCAGCACTATCGGATGGACGTTCTTCAGGAAGAACACGCTCGACTTCGTTTGCGGTCTCAGCAACTGGCCGCCGTCGAACGACTGTTTGCCACGATCGAAGATGAGGAATCGGGGCTCGTCCCGGCTGAACCAGGCTCGCTGGCGACCAGCCCCCATCGTGAACCCTTGGACTCAGCGTCAGGGTCCGAGAGTTCGAAAGACGCGGAGCATGCCGTTGAACCAGAGGTCGCAGAATCAGACGTCGCTGACAAGGATAAGTCTGACCTGACGACTCGACGTGTCCCTCTGCTCTTCTGGCAGAAGCCGGTTGGTGACCCGCGCATGAAGCGGAGGTTCAAGATGACCGCTTCGTCTGTCGCACGGGCCAATCGAGGGCGCGTTCACTTTATCGCCACCGTCATCCTCGGTTTATGGGGCATCGTCATCGGGCGATTGTGCATTGTGCAGTGGCACCAGGCTGACGAACTCGCTTCTTACGCAACGCAGCAGCAACTCACCGAAGTGACCGTGTCGGCTCGCCCGGCAGACATTGTCGATCGAAGCGGACGGCTGCTCGCCACGACGATCGTTTCACAAAGTCTGTTCGTTGATCCTCAGCGACTGGACGTCGACGACGAGTTCATCATCGATGTGGCCGAGACGCTCTCGATTAACGCCGAGAAGCTGAAAGACCGAATTGCCAATCACCGCCGACAAACGATTCCTTTGGGTGAAACGGAGAATTACTGACGACGAAGCGGCTGCCATTCAGATGCTCGACTGGCCAGACAGCGCCTACGGATTCCGTGACGAGTTTCTGCGGAAGTACCCACAGGGGCATGTTGCTTCGCACGTACTTGGTTATCGAGACATCGACGGAGCCGGTCGCGGTGGTGTCGAGCAGAGTCTGAATTATTTGATCGAAGGTGTTCCTGGCAAACGCAAACTCGTTCGTGACGCCGTCGGTCGGATCGTCGAGGTTTCATTCGATCCGGATAGCGAACCCAAACGCTTCGACGCCGTGCAACTGACACTTGACCTGACGATCCAGATGTTTGCCGAGAAGGCACTCGACGAAATTGTGGACGAATGGAAGCCCGCCGGAGCGTGTGCGATCGTCATGGAACCAAACAGCGGCGATGTCCTGGCGATGGCTTCCCGGCCGACGTACTCGCTAAGCGACATGTCGCACGTAGCGGACAACGCGTGGAAGAACCAGGCGATCAGCATCATTTACGAACCCGGCTCGACGTTTAAGCCGTTCATCGTTGCCGAAGCTCTGCAGGCTGGGTTGATCAGGCAGGACGAGATGTTCGACTGCGAGAACGGCGAGTACCGCATGGGGCCACGAATTCTGCATGATCACCATGCGTACGCGAATCTTTCCGTGACTGACATTCTGGTCAAGTCGAGCAATATCGGGATGGCCAAGATCGGCGAACGGCTGACCAACCGCGGCCTTTTTAACGCGACGGTGAAGTTTGGGTTTGGACGCCCAACGGGCATTGATCTCCCCGGCGAACTGTCCGGCATCCTGCGGCCACTGAAGAAATGGAACGGCTATTCGACTGGCTCAATTCCAATGGGGCACGAACTCGCCGTCACTCCGTTGCAACTTGTGACTGCTCAATCGGCTCTGTCAAACGGCGGCCGATTGATTACGCCGCGTATTCTGAAAGGCGTGCAGGGACAGCGTTCGGATTCAGCGCGTTCGTTTCAGGCGTCGCTTGAAGATCCAGGTCTGGCCGAGCCAGCCACAATCGTTCGTCCGACTGTTTCGTCCGATGTGGCTCGGTGGGTCATTGAAAAACCAATGACAGATGTCGTTTCTCGTGGAACGGGAAGGCGGGCACAGATTCCGGGTTACTCGGTATTTGGAAAAACTGGAACGGCACAGAAGATGGACCCGGTGAACGGCGGCTATTCCAAAACTCTGCACAGCAGTTCGTTCATCTGCGGAGCCCCGGCTCACAACCCGAAAGTCCTGGTGCTGATCGTGGTCGATGAACCTCAGTCGGGATCGACGCACTACGGCGGCACAATCGCCGCTCCGGCAGCGGCTAAGATTCTGAGTCGCTCGCTGATGTACCTGCGAATCCCGCCCGACCGCGAAACCCGCACTGCCGCTCGGTAAACGGCCTCGGGTCGGGTCGGGGCTCGGGCGCTGTCCCGTTACGCGTCCGGCTTGTCATAACCAACGGAGCGCCGCTGGACTCAAACCGACTCGACTCACGTGGTAGTAACGTTGCGGTCAGGCATCAAAGGCCACGTTGCGTTGCCAATCGGCATCATTGAGTTTCGCATTTCCGGTCGGTTCGAATATCGGCGAGAATGCGCCGTTTTACGCGTAACTTTCATTCAGGTAGTGAGTTACAGCCGACTCGCGAGGTTCCGCTTCGGCGAATCGTAAAGTTTGGCATTCAGTCTGCTTTACGGTCTGGTGTCTCGATAACCGAGGCCTGAGCGATCTGCTCAGTAAACCGCCGAAGGAAACGCCATGCTGAATCTCGCCAGAAAACTTCTCAACGATGAAGCCGGCTTCCTGATGTCAGCCGAGCTGATTCTGATCTCAACAGTATTGGTGCTTGGGATGGTCGTCGGACTGACTGAGGTCTCACACGCTATTAACAACGAACTGTTCGACGTCGCCAACCGCCTTCGACAGCGTCAACCAGAGTTACCGCTATGACGGCTTGTTTGATGATCACGGCGGCTCAAACGGCAGCCACTATTACGACCACGGCTACGACATCAGTTGTCGCGGCTACTAAGCCGGACGCGTAGCGTTTGGACTGACTTCTAGTTTCGTTGCTCAAACGATTGAAGACACAACTTTGCCGGAAGCGATCCGGTTGTTGCGTGACTCGCGGGCCCTTTCTGTTTTTGGAGCATCGTCATGATGCGGACTCTTCTTTCATTACTCTGGACAGACCAGGTCGGCTCGACTCAAGCCGCCGAAATGGCACTGGTGACTTCCGTCACGGTCGGTGCTTTGTTCATGGGGATGGCCGACTTCAGTGCGACCGTGAATCGGCAGTTTCAGGGACTCGGCTCGCGAAGCCGGGCTGGCTGGAACTGAGGCAGTTCCTCCGATGGAAGAGAAGGGTGTCAGCAAGAAGCAGCTTGAGGCGGCGAAGACAGACGAGGAAAAGGCCGAAGACGAGAAGAAGCGAAACGAGTGGCGGAACCGCCAAACCGAAGACCGCACAACTCGCAAAAAACCGTGATTGAAAACGGCAGCGCGACGGCTGACCAGACGTTTGTTTTCGACTCTGGCGTCGCCTGTTGGACATTCGCCGCGTCGCCCACAATACTTCGCCGCTCACACGCCGACGGACACTCTTTGTGACGTCGGCGTTGTCATTTTCTGCCCTCCTTCTGGCGAAGCTGCGATCGCGATATGGACCGTCTGGCTCACCTCAACCCCGCGCAACGAGACGCGGCGAGCACTCTTTCAGGACCACTGCTGGTCCTCGCCGGCGCCGGAACCGGCAAGACTCGCGTGATCACTCACCGCATTGGTTGAGCTCATCAGCAGCGGTATCGCTCCCGATCGAATTCTCTCGGTCACGTTCACAAATAAAGCCGCCAAGGAGATGGCTGAACGAACTCAGGAACTACTCGGCAAGCGTCAAAAACGGAAGCCGATGATCTCGACGTTTCATTCGTACTGTGTGAAAGTTCTGCGTCAGGAAATCGAAGCACTTGGTTATCCGAAACAGTTCACGATTTACGACCGAGGCGACCAGGAATCAGCTGCCCGCAAGGCCTTGCGAGATGTGCGGATTCCTGATTCCAGTATGAAACCCGGCGACCTGCTGAACGTCATCAGCCGATGGAAAATGCACAGCATCGCTTCCTGACGAAGCCGCCGATCACACTGAAAACGATCTCGAATTTCTCGGAGCCGTTGCTTACCGAAAATACCAGAACAATCTCCAGGCCTGC
>CALSLT010000010.1 GCA_943787265.1 uncultured Planctomycetaceae bacterium
ACTGTCCGCGCGAGTGTCCGACTGGCGGCGGATTATCGTCAGGATCGCCGCTGGCAGAGCGTCCGACCTGACTGAGGGTACGTATGGTGAAATTGCTTCCTACTATTACTAAATTACGAGCATGAGCGACGTCACAGAAATCGTGTCGGCGATGACGCCGGATGATCCCGCTGCTTCCGAGCAGTTGCTGCCTCTTGTGTATCGAGAGTTGCGTCGACTTGCCGCGGCGAAGCTTTCGAACGAGTCGCCGAATCAAACTCTGCAGCCGACGGTTCTGGTGCATGAGGCCTATGTCCGACTGGTGGACGTCGAGCAGCCTCAACAGTGGAACGGCCCGCGTGCATTTCTTTGCGGCGGCCGCGGAAGCGATGCGTCGGATCATCATCGAGAACGCCCGGCGAAAACAAACTGCAAAGCGAGGCAGCGATCGCGTTCGGGTTGACCTGGAGAATATCGACCTCGCTTCGGAATCACGGCGAGGCGAGTTGCTGGCGCTCGACGAAGCTTTAGGTCGGCTGGAAGAGCGTTGGCCAGTCCGGGCACAGATCGTCAAGTTGCGATATTTCGCAGGCCTGACGATTCCAGAGGCAGCTCAGGTGGCAGGGGTCTCTCACGCGACGGCCGAGCGGCATTGGGCGTTTGCACGTGCCTGGTTGCACGCTCAACTTAAGAACGACGCTTGACGACCTGCGCGGATCGGAGCTTCCGAGACGTCCGCTCGCCATTTTTATGGTAGAGAATGGCACGGCGTCGACGTTCTTCTGACTGCATAGCGAATTTCTGTAAGTTCATTGAGGGGATCGGCGTCCCGATTTCGCACTGTTCTTCAGAGATGCCGCAGAGCCACCGTATGCCCAACCTGACTCCCAACGTTCGTCGATGGTTTTATGTCTGACGTAAATCGAAAACTGGAAACGATTTTCGAAGCGGCGATCGAAATTGATTCACCGACGGAACGGATCGATTTTCTGGCGAAGTCGTGTGGAGAAAACAGCGAACTGCGACAGGAAGTTGAAGTGCTGCTCAAGTCTCACGAAGAGGCTGGCAGTTTTCTGGACGACGGTTGCTCGGAGTTCGATCTGACGTTGCTGTCCACGGATGATGTCTCCGCGGATGACTTTTCTGCAGATCTGACGATCAATCAGGAAGAGATTGGCCAAAGCGTCCTGATGAAGATGGAAGACGTCCTCGACGATGTTCCGCACGTTGCTCTGCGGGATGCTGAGAATGACGAGCAGGCCCCGTTGCTGAAACCGTCGTCGTCAGAAATTCCCAAATTGCGGACCGACGGACGTTACCGGGTTGATGGTGAAATCGCGCGGGGGGGAATGGGAGCCGTTCTTCGAGGTCGCGACACCGATCTCGGTCGAGAACTGGCGATCAAAGTACTGCTCGATTCGCACAAAGATAAGCCAGACGTCATTCAGCGGTTCGTCGAAGAGGCTCAGATTGGTGGGCAGCTTCAGCATCCAGGAATTGCTCCGCTGTATGAACTCGGACAGTTCAAGGACAAGCGACCGTTCTTTGCGATGAAACTCGTTAAGGGTGAGACGCTGGCTTCACTTCTGGCCAAACGGAAAAAAACGGAGGACAACCGGACTGAGTTGCTGGGAGTGTTTGAGCATATTTGCCAGACGATGGCGTATGTCCATAGCCGGGGCGTCATTCACCGTGACCTGAAGCCCGCCAACATTATGGTTGGAGCCTTTGGTGAAGTTCAGGTGATGGACTGGGGGCTTGCGAAAGTCCTGACTTCAGGTGGCGTTGCTGACGAAAAGAAAGCACACGATCGACAACAGGAACGAAGCCTAATTCAGACAGCGCGAAGCTCCGATTCAGAAGCCCCGGAGCAGTTTGGTTCGCACACTCAGGTCGGGAGTGTGATGGGAACCCCGGCTTACATGCCACCTGAGCAGGCGAAGGGGCAGATCGATCTGCTGGACGAG
This sequence comes from uncultured Planctomycetaceae bacterium, assembly GCA_943787265.1. Classification (GTDB taxonomy): domain Bacteria; phylum Planctomycetota; class Planctomycetia; order Planctomycetales; family Planctomycetaceae; genus JABMPE01. Next base: position 1,947 of record CALSLT010000010.1, read on the forward strand.
AGGGCCGACGTTTTCGGACTCGGAGCGATTCTTTGTGAGATTCTGACCGGTGCACCGCCTTACGTTGGCAAGAGTGGGCCGCAAGGTTTTCTTCAAGGCAAGTCGAGGTGATTTGGACGACGCTCTGTCGAGGATCGAAGCTGAAGAGCTTGATCCGGAACTTCAGCAACTTGCCTGTCGGTGCCTGGCCGTCGATCTTGAAGTTCGGTTGCAGGATGCTGGTGAAGTCGTCGAAGCCTTGTCGGATTACCTTAACAACGTCCAGGAAAGGCTGAGGCAAGCTGAACTGGATATGGCCAACGCGGAAGCTCGGGCGGAAGAATTTCAGCGTCGACGAAAACTTCACTTTGCGATCGTTGCGATATTGCTGGTCGGTTTGACCGCTGCCGGATTTGCGGCGTCACATTTTCGAACGTTGGAGCACAGCCAAAGAACGCTCGCCGGAGAGAAAACCGAACTCGCCAATCGTAATCTGAAACTTGCCGACGAACGGGAAGCGCAGCGGATGGCTGCGGTCGATGCCCAGAAAGTGGCCGTCGACGCTCAGAAGACGGCGGAAGCGGAGCAAAATAAGACAGCCGCGGCGCAGGCATTGGCTGAGTCCAATTTGAACGATGCGCGAAAGAATCTGTATGCCGCACAGATGGCTCATGTGAGCCACTCGCTGGGAAACCCGGGGGCCATCAGTCGTCTCGACAAGACCATCAAAAGTTGGATTCCTCAACCAGGCGAGTCGGACTTACGGGGATGGGAGTGGTATTACCTGAGTTCCCATTCGCAACTCGACACCATCAAGATTCGCCCACGACCACATAGTTATGCGTTGATTGCGCTCGCGTGGAGTCCCGACGGTTCGAAGCTGATAACTGTCGGCAAGGACGGCTACCCAGCGCTGATGCACGACACGATCACGGGTGACAGGATTGCCCGGATCCCTCGAGGCTCGGAAGTTCATGGTGGATCGGTTGCCGACGCGGAGTTTTCGCCGGACGGAAAGCAGTTTGTGTTGTTTGGTTCGTCGACGGCCAACCAACGTTCGCGAATGGGACTCTACGACGCAGAGACCTGCGAGCTAATCCGAGAAATCAAAGGGCTCGCGGCGGTCGGTCCTGTGTGCTTCAGCCCGGATGGCAGTCAGCTTGGGATAAATTCCGGACCGAATCTGCTGATTGTGGATGCGTCGACAGGCGAGACGGCACAGGAGCAGAGCTATGGCAACCTTTCGGCGGGGAAGATTTTCACCGCAGAAGACACTCGACTTATCCATCGGACAATCTGCTGGGGGCCCGAGGGGCTTCGGCTGGCTGCGATCAGGGCTCAGGCCGTCTTCATTTATGAACCGGCGGTCGCCAGGGCGGTCAAGATTCTGCCGTTCTATTCACAGCCGGAGCATCTTTCGTTCGGCCAGTCGGGAAAACTGCTGGCTGTCAGCTTCTCGGCTAAGCCGAACGATAAAACGGCAGACGACACAGTATCGAGTGACGCGACGAAACGGGTAGAAGTCTGGAATATTTCGACAAAGCCAAACCTAATCTTTCAGTGCGAAGTTCCCGTTAAATTCAACGACGCTGGGGTCGGTTTTACGTTGCATCCGGACGGCGATTTCGTCGCCGTTTCGAGTGGCACTGAAGCGACCGTTTTCACCCTCAAAGATGGTCAGGAAGTGTCGCGACATCCGTTTGATGAGCACACGCTCCTAATGTCGTGGAGCCCTGACGGGCGGCGGTTGGCATCGGCCCGGGCTGCTTGACCACACAGACATATGGGATCCATTTCGCAAGGGTGCCGATCTGGAACTCGGCGCGCACGATGGGTTTGCGTGGAGTCGTGATGGTCAACGTCTGGTTGCCTGGAAAGACGATAAGGCGACGGTGTGGGACACTCGGGACTGGAAGATACTTCGGGTGATCGAAACGTCGTCCGTGATCCGCGACGCGTGTGTAGACAGCGGAAACCGGCGTTTGATCACGGCATTGGGTGACGCGACGGTCGTGCAATGGATGATCGACAGCGGGATTCAACACGGAGATTCGGTCAGCGTTGATTGCGTTTCCGTCGACGCACACCCGAAACAGCACTTAATCGTTTGTGGAAAGACTAATGTCATCAAAGTCGTCAACCTCGATTCAGGCGAAGAAATCGCACGAACGATGGTGGGGGCGGTGTGGGCGGAGTTTGCTCAGAATTGTCGTTGGCATCCGCATGGAAACAGGGTTGTCATCCATTCTTCGTCCAGTGGAGCGACTGCATGGTTGGACTTCAAAAACAATGGCTTAATTCGAACGGGGCAGGGGAACGTCGGGATGTCGTCGAACGGTCAATACATGTTGACCGTACCGTTTACCAAACGAGGAATTTCGGTCAATCATCATCGCACTAATGGGCGAATCGACTCTCTCGGTCGACTTGACGTCGGAGCTGAGTGGGGGCTCGATGTAACCAACGATGGTTCGCGAATTCTTCTACCTCGGAGCGACGGGCTATCGATGCTTCATCGAGAAACGGAGACGGCAGTTCTTACATGGCCTGGCCAAAGCGGACGTGCTGTTTGGGACTCGTGGAATCTGCGAGTCGCTTCGATTGTTGACGGTCGTTTGACCGTCCGGGATACGACTGCTGGCTACGCGCATGAGCGATCGAGTCTGTTACTTCCGTGGTTGGAATCGCTGGTTGTTCAGAATTCGACCGAACTGGATTCAAGAAAGATAAAGTCTCGCTATTCGCTTCCGAGTCTGATTGCGACGGCGGCAGCCAACAATTCGTGGCCGCTGGTGTTCGAACTCATATCGATTCTTGAACCGGATGAGTCGGAGATTCCACTCGTTGTTGAGGCTGTCCTTGACGCTACGGAGTTCGGCATTGGATCCGAGACATCTTTGAAGGTTGGCGAGAATGTTCAATCAGAGACTGTCGAGCGATTTCTTCGGCATCTTGAAAGTTCGCTTCCCGCGGATTCGGCGGTTCGGCAGCGGGTCGATCAAACGGCCAAAAGCATAAAGGCAGCGGCCAGAGCGAATGCGCTGTTGAAGGATTTAACGAATTGGTCCGTGTTAGAACCCGTTGAATTAAGTTCAGTAAATGGCACGCAACTGACTCGTCAGAGTGACGGGTCGATCATTGCATCGGGAATCAATCCAGAACGAAGTCGATATGCGATCGTCGGAATTCCGAATGTCAGTCGCGTTGCGTCGATGCGGCTCGAAGCGGTCCCGGATTCGCGGTTGCCATACGGCTCAAGCGGCAGGGCGGACAATGGATCGTTTACCGTATCGGGCGTGTCCGTTGGCGTGAGGTCGAAAAGCGATGGTCACGTGAGGGATGTACCAGTCCAAGGAGTGTGGACGGACATTGATCGCGGCGGTCCCGTGGAAGCATCGACGGATGGCGACGAGGGAACGCATTGGAGTCTGGGGGGCAGTGCCACTGAATGTCATGCCGCTGTGTATTCGTTGGTCGAGCCGGAGGCTGTCGATGCTGCATTAGAGTTGGTCGTCACGATCGATTCTGGCACCAGTTACAAACACCACGGACTGGGGCGGTTTCGATTGTCGGTCAGCGATGTTCCAGCCAGCCTCCCGCGGGAGCAGAAACTTGTCGCGGCTAAGCAGGTTGGCGATGCGTGGGGCAAGCTGGCGATTGCTCTACATCTTGCGGGCGAAACCGCGGAGCTTGAGGAATTGCTTGTTGAGCACCCAAAGGCGGCTGCGTATTCGGGAGACATGCACGGCATTGATTCGAACTGGAATCAGGCGATTCGCGATTATTCGCGAGCGATCGGGACTCGAACTCGGCTTCTCGACTTACTTCCGAAACGGGGAGACGCGTACGTCGCAACTGGTCAATGGAAGCTGGCAAAGCATGACTGGGGAGACGCCACAACACTGCAGCCAGGTTTGATGACGACGGCATTCAACCGTTTCGTTCAAGCAGAACGATGGGATGAGGCTGGCTATTTCGGATTACAGTTGTCCGCCGAAAAATCTCCGACACTGATGCTGCGCGTTGCGGCTGTGTTGGCACTTTCCAGAAACCAAAATGCTTATCGAGACTTCTGCAGAAAATGCGTTCAGGCGTTCTCTGCGAAGCCGGAATCGCAACGCGTCACCTATATCTGCAAGGCATGTCTGGCTTCGCCGGAAGGCTTGAGTGTTGACCAGCTTCCGTGGCAGCAGCTGACAAAGATGACAAACGAGAGTCTTGCCAAACAGTCTCAGCAATCGTCATGGAATTTGGGGCTTCGAGCGTTGTTGGAGTTTCGCAAAGGCGAGTTTGAGACTTCAGTGCGATTTGCGGAGTTGGCTCAACGTCATCGACCTGTCGAGGCGAGCGAAGCGTTCAACTTGTCGGTGCTGGCGATGGCTCTGCATCGACTTGGACGAATTGAAGAAGCGGAGAGAGTTCTAAAACAGGCGGAGATGACGACTGAGAAGGTTGTTTCACGTGACAAGTCTGGTGGCCATGACACGCTGATTGCACGCGTGCTGCTACAAGAGGCGAAAGTGGCGATTCGAGCGGATGGCGTGCCAGTCTCACAGGACGTCCGAGCGATCGACAAAGACTGAGCGAGTGCAAGTTGGAAACGCTCCGTGGAGAGCGGCGCTGGTCGTAAACGAGATCACTCTAAGAAGAACTGGGATCGCGGTGCGCACTTACGCCATCTGGAAGGAAGACGAAATGATCACCGTTGAAATTAATCAAAACGTAATGCCAGAGCCGCTACTTGAGTCACTGCCAATTCTTTAGGAACTGAATGGAGTCAACCATGAATATTCTGATCCTTGATGATGACAAATGGGTGGGGCAGTCACTGACAACGTTGTTCTCTCTGGATGGACACTCGGTGAGGCACATTGCAGACCCGAAAGAAGTACACGATTTCGGCACGCGGAATCTCGACCTGCTGGTCTGTGATTATCAGTTCGGCGAAGTGACAGCATCGTTCGTCATTCAGTTGCCAGGCTTTGAAGACATCGCCGATCGAATTCTTCTTTCTGGGCACTTGAGAAATGAATTGCCGGATGAAGTCGTCGATCGATTTTCCAGTGTGGTTCACAAGTCCGATTTCTCTGCACTTCGCGCTTGCGTTGAGGGGCTAAAGACGCGGCGACGAGTGATTTGAAAGAAGACTGTAACTGTCTGGCGATTGGGGCAACCGATTCTTGATTGGCATAACAGGCATGCCTTCATTGGTCGACGAGTGAGTTTGGATGTGAAAGCAGGCGAGAGTATGCACGGGCTGATCTTCTTTTCGTTGAGACGTTTTGTCGACGACGAATTCCCGAGAACGAAGTGGGAAACGCTCCTAAGAAATGCGGGGCTGGCGGACAAGGCGTATGCACTGACAAGCGACTATCCAGACTGGGAACTCTCCGCGCTGATCGAAGAACTTCGCAAACATTCATCGTGGGACGACATTCTTGTTCGCTTTGGGCAGTTTCTCGCTGCCGAACTGCTCGAGCTGAATTGTGTGAGCCTTGAGCCGGACTGGACGTGCCTTGATGTTTTACTGAACGTCGAAAATGCGATTCATCAGGTCGTAAGACTGGCGAACCCCGGTGCAGATCCGCCAGTCTTGAAAGTTCAGTCCCGCGGAAAGAACCAGGTGCAGATTCTTTACGCATCACCTCGCCGATTGTGCCGACTGGCGAAAGGGTTGATTACCGGCATCGCTCGAAAATTCGATGCCAAAGTTTCCGTCGTCGAAGAATCCTGCATGTTGGAAGACGCGCCATTCTGCACGCTGGTGGTCTCGCTTGAGGTACCGGGGCAGCCGGTGGTGGAAGAGGGCGGTGAGACTCGGATTCGTCCAGTCCACGGTACGAAGACGGTCTCAGGGCGTGGCAGCGGCGCCGGCCCACACGATAGTCAGTTCGCATTCTTACCCGCGGCCGAGAAACCCGGAGAGCTTGGGCGGCTCGGCGATTACTCGTTGACTCGATTGCTTGGAAAAGGATCGATGGGCCAGGTCTACGAAGCCGTCGATGAGAGGCTGCATCGAGACGTCGCGATAAAAGTGCTTGCTCCACATCTGCTGGGCGAAGAAGTGGCCAGGACGCGGTTCATCAATGAGGCCCGAACGATGGCTTCGTTGGTACACCCTCGAATCCTGACGATCTTCCAGGTCGACGAATTTGAAGGGATACCCTATTTCGTAATGCCGTTGCTTGAAGGTATGACCCTGCATAGTTGGATCGAGTGTGACTCTGCGGTGTCGACACGACGAAACATCGAGTATGCGATAAGGATTTCGGAAGGGCTGCAGGCGGCGCATGAACGAGATGTCATTCATCGAGACATTAAGCCGGAGAATATCTGGATCGGAGCGAAGCACCAGGAATTGCTCATTATGGATTTTGGCCTGAGCTTACGAGTGTCCGACGATCGTCGACTGACCCGGTCAGGAATTCTGGTGGGCACGCCTATGTACATGGCACCAGAACAGGCTGTTGCAGCAGAAATCGATCATCGAACCGACATCTATAGTCTCGGGGCGAGTTTGTATCACCTGTTTACTGGCAGGCCACCGTTTGACGCGCCGAGTCTCACGACGTTGTTGCTTGCGTTGGCGAATAACGATCCACCGCGTGCTCGTAGTGTGAAAGGCGACCTGTCCGAGTCATTGGATTTGTTGTTGAGTCAGATGATGGCGAAATCGCCCGATGACCGCCCGTTGCTGGAGAACGTGATCTCAGCGCTCAACAGTGAACTGAGCAAGGCCGCAGGAAGCTCGTAGGGGCTTTCCACTCCCGGCCGCCGAACCGTTCCTGGCTGAATGGCTCGGTCATTCAAGAGAGCAACTGACCGACAATCGTCTTCGCCGTGTAGGCTTCACGCGGGTTCGTCGGTTCGACAGTGGCAGCATTTCTGCGTCGATGTGAAGAAGGGAACGATTCTCCGATTTTGTTCCTAAGAAAGGCTCCGTTTAGTTCGTCAGAGCTGAATGCTTCAGTCATGACGGCGGCAGTCTTTGCGATGAAGTGATGATCCGTTGACACGCTCATTCACGATTGGTCGTGAAGTGTGCGAAGTGGCCTGCCGTGTCGGCAGTGGCGAGTGAAGATGGACGGATCCGCCGCGTTTCCAATTTGCTGCTAGCGTTATATTTTTAACGTTTCGGTCTTGTGGTCAGGAAATCAGAGCGTTAAGAAGTTAACGCAATGTGGCGAGCTCTTGTATGTGGAGCCGCCTTGATGACGTGCCACTGCGAGGAATAATAATGTCCGAGCCGTCTGAACTTAGTCGCCGTGAGCGACAGATTATGGATGCTGTTTTTGTGCTGGGTGAGGCGACGGTAAATAAAGTCGTCGAGACGATTCCCTCGCCGCCGACAGCGATGGCTGTCCGCAGGATGATGCACATCCTGGAAGACAAGGGGCATCTCAAGCGTCGAAAGAGCGGCCGGGAAGTCATCTACGTCTCTTGCCAGTCCAAGGGCAAAGCAGGACGCAGCGCGCTGGAGAAAGTGCTGGAGACGTTCTTCGGCGGGTCGCTTGAGGAAGCACTCGCCGCACACCTGCATTCTCGCAAGGATGGCGTCAGTGCCGAAGAGCGAGAGCGGCTGATCTCTTTGATTGATCAGGCACAGAAGGAGGGCCGTTGAGATGAGCCGTTTATTGATGTTGGTTGGCGCTGCGTTGGGAGCTTCAAGTTTGCTGCTGATCGACTCAGCAATCAAAGGCGTCGCTCTACTGGTAATCGCAACTGTCGTCGTACTGTTGCTTCGGCGAGATTCCGCAGCGACGCGGCATTTTGTCTGGCTGGTGGCGGTCGTCGGCTTATTGGTGGTGCCTGTGTTTTCTGCGGTACTTCCGCAATGGCGAGTTCTGCCGACCTGGGCGACCATCTCCACGCCGCCGTTGGATGCCGATGTCTTGCCGGTCGAAATCGCAATGACTTCAGTTCCCGTTCCGATGCCCTCGTCGTCGCAAGTTGAGTTGCCAGCGTTTGCGGTTGTGCCCGAAGCATTGCCTGCGGAAGGCGAGTTCGTTGCCGACGGACCGATACTTCAGACATCAGACCTTGCAGATCCACCGGTAGTTGCGGCCGAGATTGCTCCCCAGTCGGCTGTTGTTCCGTGGGGCTTGCTTGATTTGAGTCCGCTTGTATGGGCCGTTGGATTCGCGGTTTTAATGCTCCGTTTGTCGGCAGCTCGATTAATGCTTTGGAGCAGTGAGCGTCGCGGAACGGTGGTCTCGATTACGCAAGCGTCCAGGCCTGATCGTCCAACGGGATCTTCACCCGACAGAATTGTGAATGCATTTCAAGCCGCGTGTCGACAGCTCGGTATGCGGCGACGGGTCCGGTTGTTGATCCATTCGGGACGAACGATTCCCGTCGTGTGGGGCATCATCAGAATTCGACTTCTGCTGCCAGAGTCCGCTCGCACCTGGAGTGACGAGCAATTGCAGTCTGTGTTGCTGCACGAGCTGGGGCATATCAAACGTGGCGATGCGATGACGCAGTTGCTCGCTCAGATGTCCTGTGCTCTGCATTGGTTCAACCCGTTGGTCTGGTTCGCCTCGTGGCGGATGCACGTTGAGCGAGAGCGGGCTTGTGACGATCTTGTACTCGCAAGTGGAGTTAAGCCTTCTGCCTACGCGGAGCATCTGCTGGATGTGGCCACGAGGCTATCACCCGCGAAATGGACTCAGGCTTGTGGACTTGCGATGGCTCGTAAGTCTTCACTCGAAGGTCGGCTTCGGGCAGTGCTCAATAAGAAGCGAAACCGTCGCAGTGTATCTGCCGCTCTGGGGTCTGTGACTTTGATTGCCGGAGTCGGGATTGCGGTTCCGCTTGCCATGCTCCGTGCAACGGACGGTGCATTGGCGGACGAAGACGCCCCTGTCACTGCTGTTGCCGAGTCTTCTGAAACAAAAGGTGACGAGGATGCGGTGGAAGACGCCGATACTCGTGACGCGATGCCCAGTGACACGCCCGCAGCAGTTCTACTGAAGCGGTGGCAGGCGTTGGAAGAGCGAAAGTCGCCGATCTCAGAGGCGTCGGTGGCACGGTTGCGGGCGGCGATCGACAAATGGGTGAAGCAACCGCCAGTGAAGGCCGATGCGGCTGAAGTCCTGGCGCTTCGTGATCGTGACATTGATCGCACAGAGCATCCCACGTTTGAGGTCGCAGGCTGGCTCTCTGCCATCGCCACGATTAATCGCGGACCTCTTCAGTTTGCAATCAACGGTGAGACGCGGATCGGCGCGGCGTTGAGCGAAGAACGACAGGCAACACTGAAATTTGGTCCGGTCGCTGAGAACGGTCTGCGGGCAGCGTGGAGTCGATATCCACAACGTGACACCTACGTCGTCGGTGACGTCGTGACCTCGGCCGTCGTCATTCAAAACGCGTCGGACAAGACGGTCGAGTTCACCTGTCCGTACTCGGTCGATAGCCTGGTCAAATGGGATGTGACGTCCCAGGACGGTCGTAAGATTCCAGCAAAGACATCGTCATTGAGAGGTAGCACTCCGATATTCACGTGGCGGTTGAAGCCCGGCGAAGTGACATCAATTGGCGGTCGCAGCGTGGCGATCGGTGTCGGTGCTCGTCGCGAAAAGTTCGACAACGTCCACATAACGACGGTGCTCGACGCGAAAGCGGGCGAGGAGGTGACCGTTCGCTGGGACGTGCGAAAACCCGTTGAGATGGTCACCGGAGACGTGAGTTTCAAAATCGTCGCTCCCGAGGATGTGCCAGTATGGTCAACTCGACGAGCGGGCGACTGGCAGTTGGCGGGCGGCGTCACGATGGAAGTGAAGCAGAGACTGGTCCACGCGACGGACGTTGCTTCGACTGCGGTTCTAACGTGGCCACAGGGCAAGGATGGCGGCACCGCACGGCATAAAATCTGGCTGGCTGGTGATGCCTTCGCCAATCGTGAACCGTGGCTGTTGGCTTGGGAGCGTGATGCGACGGTGTTGTGGACGCTGAAAGGTGAAATGCAGTCCTCGCGGGACTTTCCCAGCGTATTGGCAACCCCGGCAGTGATCCGCCGAATCGACTTCTCGGATCCGGAAGGTGTCACTGAGACGACGTGGCGCGGTCTGCCGGAGGTTCTGCCGGACTCTATTCGTGCGAAGTTGACCGAGGGTTTTCTGCCAATGAAGGCTGAGCCGACGGGATTGGCTCGCCGGCAACCAAGCCATCGGATTTTCCGGGCGGAAGACGTGCGCCCGGTGGCCGACCTGCTGAGTGGCAAGTGGATTGCCCAGCTCGGTGACGTGAAGTTGAGTGTTACTTTTGCAGCCGGGACAAATTCCGTGCGGTGGGTAGCACCGAATCCGCGGGCACCAGGTGCCGAGCCGATTGTCGAAACGCTCACGCGACTGCAGTCAGCTGGTGAGGATTCTGTGCGACTCACCAGGGATGGGGATTCACGTGCCGGACGGAAGGCGAAGCTCGTCGCTCGGCTGCAAAGAGGAATTGGCGACACGTTGCTGCTCAGAATCTTTGATCGAGCTGCATTTTCGAAAGACGTCGATACGTCCGGAATCGTGCTGCATCGAGCGCTTGCCATCGCTGACAATGTTCGGCCGGCAGCTGCGCCGACTGCGGCTGCTCGTCCTGCGGTGGAGATGAAGCCCGAGGATCGAGTTGCGCAGACGCTATTCAAAATCTGGCAGGCGAATGCCCGCACTGATGGGAAGATTCCCGGTGGACTGATTGGTCGGCTGGGGAAAATGGTCGAATTCTTCAATGAATTTAATAAGGACGAAGTCAAGGAGCTGGTCGCGAAGTTTGAAGCAATGTTGCCGCGATTTGATGCGACGGTCGACTGGTCGCAGGCTGATGCCGTCGCGTTGCTCGATGATGTTGCGGCGGTTAATCGGATGCCGCTGCTGAACACCCTGAAAATTGCGGAGCAACGGGTGATTCTGACCGGCGAGCCATTACTGCCGGAGCTCGTAGACGCTCCCTGGGGCGCGCCCGCGGACAACGGTCTGCGTGTGGCCTGGCATCTTTCGCCGCTTGCGAACGAGTATCGACTGGGAACGTCGCTTAAGTCCCGTATCCTTGTTCATAATTCAGGCGAGGAGACGGTGATATTCAGCATGCCGTCGTGGCAGCAGTCCAGCTCGCATACTGCGCATGACGATGGCAACAAGGCGATCAAGGTGTCGTCGTCGGATTGGACGATGATGCCTTCCATGAAGGTTGTCAGACTCGCGCCGGGTGCTTACTACGAAACTCTGGCACCCGCCATTGGTGTCGGTACCCGAACTGAGGACGAGGACTGGGCACACATTCGACCTGGTGCGTGGATTGAGGCGAAACAAGGTGACGATGTACGCCTCACGCCGGGGCGGATCGAAGTTCGTTCCTCGCTGCGAGCCTTTGGGACAAGCGGGGTCGACGGCCGCCCGACGAGCAGCGATCCCAAAGACGCGGTGGAATTCTGGGATCGGATTGTCACCGAGCGTCTTGACCGTGAGATGCCACTTCCGACTGGTGCAGCCGATCGAGAACAACTGCTTCGACGCGTGGTTCGCGACTTGTTTGGCGTTGAGCCCGCTCAGGGAGAAATCGATGCTTACGTGGCGGACAAGTCGCCCGGAGCCGTGCATCCGATCGCCGGACGAGATCTCTTGAAGATAAGAGTGCAACAAGGTCGAAAGCTTTCGCCATTCACCGGGACGCTGCCGTCAGGCGACATCGCGTTTCGCGTACTGGCTGCCGATCCGGATGCCGCCAACAGACCGCGTGTTGCGACTGGTCCTGGTTATTACAATATCGCCGACAACCGACGATTGAATATCTCGCAGTCGCGCAACGGCAACCGACGAATCAACAGCGCGACGATTCAGTTTCACAGGCAGTATTACTATTCGGACAAGAGCAAACCTGCTCCCGGTCCACACGCCATCAGCCTTCCTGAAGGACGCCTGACGTATGCCATCGTGTGGGATCGTGATGGGAATGAGTTATGGGTTACTCAGAAAGGTCTGACGAGACGGTATGACTTCTCGGATCCATACGAGGTTAAAGAAACTCAATTCAAGTCGGGGAGCAATTCCAACATTCCGGAACGATTCCGTAACGCAGTCGAGGCGGTGCTGGATCTTTCCGACGCTCCGGTGCAAGCGGCAGCGTCGCAAAAGGCATCAGACGTGGGGCTTCCGCAATCGGCGCCAGCGAAACTCGAACCTGGCGTCGAGGCAACATTCAAGTGGGGAGCAACCGTAAATGGGTTGCGCGCGGCACTCCGTTTTCGTCGTCCTGGCGACGAAGTGAACGACTTGTATGTCGTCGTCCAAAATGTGTCGGACGCTCCGATTCGACTGGACGATACTGCGGCCGCGAATGAGCACACGTTATGGATCCGCCTTGATGGTGTCATTGAGACCGCGTTAAGCGGGAAAGAGCCTGGCATGGGCGGCGTGATACTTCAGCCTGACGAAGCAACGTTTGTCCCAGTGTTCCTGCCCGACTCGAAGGGAGCGGACGGTCGAACAATCGGTTGGGTGATGGCGGAGAACGCGCTCAAGGATCCGACCTGGACGATGTCGGTGGAATTTTCCGTCGACCAGACATCGGCTGGTGCATGGCAAGGCAAGCTTCTCACCGCCGATACCAACGGTTCAGAGGCCGCGGTGAGGACGACACGCAAGCCACCTCGCACGCCCACAGCGAAACCAAACACTTCGCAGTCACAGAGTGGCACAAAACTCGAACCCGGCCGGGAGGGCAATCTGCAATGGGGCGAGCCCGTGAATGGTCTCCGAGCGGCACTTATCAGACCGCCCGCGCTGGGAGGCCCTGAGACGCCCATGATCCTGGACTTTCAACTTGTCATACAGAACGTGTCGGATATTCCGATCCACTTTGTCGCGAACACGCTCGCACCCAATCCGCGTAGCGTGACCGTGAGGAGCCGCCGATTCGGCTATACCCAGATGCGACTGAGGACCGAAGACTCGTCCTCGACTGATGTTCTGCTGCAACCCCGTGAGATCACCTTGCTTGATATGACGAGGAAGGGCCGTACCACTGGCGCATCGATTTCGCGGAATCTCGACGCGCTTTTTACGGCTGACATGACGATCGAAGAGGCACCGCCCGGAGCCTGGACCGGCAAGATCGTCTCCGCCGAAATGCACGCCGCATTTGCCGCTCATGGTCTGCTGCCGAAGCACAAAGATGCGAGGGAAGTGTTCAAACTCTGGAATCAGGGAGCTCGCTTGAACCGCACAATTCCCGGCGGACTTATCGGGTTGCTGGCCGACAGCGTGACCGTGTTTACGAAGAGCAATCCTACCTGGAAGACCACTCCGCAGTTGTTGCAGATGCTTCCGCGGCTGGATGCCAGTCGTGACTGGGAACCGCATAAAGTCCTGGCGTTGCTCGATGAAGTTGCCGCGATTCAGGCATCGCCCGTCAGTGCTCTGCTGGAAAACGAACGCGCCGCGGTCATGCGTCGGGGCAAACCGCTGTCGAAAGACCTGACGCACGCTCCGTGGGGGAAAGCTCAAGCGAACGGTCTGCGTCTGGCGTGGCTGCTGGAACCACAGAAGCCAGAGTTAGGAATTGGCACTGCGTTAAAGTCGAGAGTCCTGGTCTACAACTCGGGGAAAGACAGTGTCGTGTTTCGTACTCGGAACTGGCACCAGTCTAACGACCACAAAGCTCGCGATGCGCAGGGATCGGATATCGATGTGTTGTCGATGCGGTCGACAATGCGGACGCAGGTTGTGCCGTACCGGCTGAACCCCGGAGATTACGTGGAACTACCCGCAGCAGCGATTGGCGTAGGCCCGCGGAGAGACGGCGATGGTTGGAAAGGGGCTCGCGTGGGTTCGTGGATCGAAGCAAACGTTGGCGACGACGTGACATTTCAGCCGGCTCCGATTGCTTTGATTGACGACAGACCTCGCTTGCAAGCGGCCGGCAAGGTGAGCTGGTGGCATGACCTGGTCATGGCACGGTTGCATCGGGAAATGCCGGTGCCAATGGACGACGAAGTTCGCAAGCGGCTGGTCTACCACGTTGGATTGGATCTGGGAACGTCCAACAGCAACGAGATCGTAAACGCGTTCCTCGCCGACCGTCAGCCGAATGCGCTCGCGACGCTGGCGAAACGTCTTGTCGAACACTCGAGCCCGGTCGTGTTCACCGGGACGCTCCAGTCTGCTCCAACGAAGTTCCGCGTGGTTGACGGTGAAACTGCTGCGAGTCAGACAGGGGGCGAGGAACGTCTCGACGATGCCTCCAATACGGAACCAGCCGCCGCCAGCAGGCCGGCGCCTGCTGCATTGGAAGCCGCGACGTTGCGGCCAACAGCCGAAACCAGGCCGAAGCGGTCTGACGATGGACCGATCCGCAGCGCGAATCACTCGGGGAACTTTCGCCTTGAGAATGGGCGACGACTCACGATCTGTCGGCCAACCGTTGTGAAACCGTGGTTCACGTTAGCATGGGATGAATCGAAAGCGTGGGATGAATCGAAAGCGTGGGATGAATCGAAAGCGTGGCCGGCAAGTCGGTTGCGGATCTACCCAAAGGTCAGCGTCGAAAACCGTCGTAATTGGGCGATGGTGTGGGAAGCGGACTCGAACAATCTGTGGTACGTCGATGATGAGGCGATCACTCATGTTTATATGTCAAACCCGGCCGAGGTGCTGACGACACGTCAGGAATTTGCGAAACCGGCCGTGTTGAATCTGAAGTTTCCGGAGCCGGTCCGACAGGAGTTCAAGCGATTGGGCTTCGACATCGCTCGCAGCAAACAATCGACCGACAACCACGTCACGGACGGGCAAGCAATGCTGACTGGCGAGTCCGCCAAGCAGTGGACCGTTTCGGGAACGGTCACTGGAACGGACGGCAAGCCAATGTCCGACGTGCCGATTCGGCTGCGAACGCAATACCACCCGACGATCGATGTGGTCACCGGGAAGACTGACGACAAAGGGAACTATCGACTCAGCTTCCGTCTCGATCTGCGAACCATTGCGAGGTTTCGCGGTGTATGTGTTGAGCCTGTTCTGGCTGGTTTCACGGAGCGGGATGCCGAAGAAATGGGTCTGTTTGACGCTCTGCTGCATCCTGGCGAAAAGCCGCAACACGCGATCGTTCGGGACTATCCGCCAATGTGGATTACTGGCCGCATGGCCGACGAAAACGAAGTCGGGCCGATCGATCGTTTCAGCAAACGCGACTTGATCCTCGATCGCCCCGCACGAGCTGATTTCGTAATGTTGCCCGCAAGTACGATCACAGGGGTAATTGTCGATCCTGACGGAAACAAGCTGGCGTCGCATCACGTCTCGGTCAGCGCGCCGGACACGATCCGGCCGCGTGGTTACGAGACGGTCGCTTCTGCCCGCAGTGACGAGAAGGGACGCTTCACTCTCAAGGACATCCCCGCCAACGAGTTGCTGAATTTTACAACCAGTCCCGAGGGAAAGAATTGGGACTTCAGCAGGTCTGCCAGCCAAATCTTCGGCGCCGCGGCGACCTACCGGATTCGCATCGTCACTGGACCGACGGGAAATGGGAACGTGTTGAGAATCGACCGTGAGGGTTCTACGAAGCCTGCGACGCGTCAGGGAAAGTAACGACGTAGGGACATCTCTCAGCTGGTCAGCGGTTGCTGTGGCATGTTTTGGTCGCCACCGGCAATCTGCAACGGAGACGCTCGGCTTTGTTTTCTTCCGCATTTCTGATGCGGCGCCGGCAGCATGCCGAAAACTCATCACGGCAGGATTGCCCCGACACCGTCGACGTCATCCCCAGACGCAAATCGCATGAGAGGTCAGTCAACAACTCCGACCTGCTGTGTTACCCTGCGACTTACGGAAATGCTTGCCCGATTCGAATAACAACAGCAGTGTCTGGGGGTAGCGGGATGTGGCGATTGCAGAATGATCGGTGGGCGGGGAATCCGACAGGCGACCGCCCAATAGCCAAAAGTCGAATTACAGTATTGCTCTGGCTGCTCATCGCTGTGTGTGGGAACTCAGTGTGTCGGGCTGATGGTGCGGTCAAGGTTTTGTTTATCGGAAAACAACCTGACCATCCCTTTGCCACGCACATGTATCTTCATACCGGCGGGATGCTGGCTGAGTGTCTGAAGCTCTCAGGTAAGATTGAAACTGTCGTATCTGACGGGTGGCCGAAGGACGCTGAAACACTGGCAGGAGTCCAGACCATCGTGCTCTACATGACGCCGGCGGCAGAGTTTCTGCTGGATGGCCCGCATCGTGCTGAGTTCGAGAAACTGATGAAACGTGGCGTGGGACTGGTCACATTGCACTGGGCGTCGTCGGTTCATCAACAGAACTTAAAACGTCTCGGTCCGACGTGGATGAGCTATCTGGGCGGCACGTGGGTCAGCAACGTTGGGCTTCACACAGGTAAGTCACCGTTGCGGCAGTTGGCACCAGATCATCCCATTAGTCGTGGCTGGGAAGAGTACGAAATCCATGACGAGTACTACCTGAATCCAACCATCGGCGAGCAGACGACTCCAATCCTGGAAGTTATGGCGGCTGATAAACCCGTCGTCGTTGGATGGGCTTTCGAACGCGAAAATGGCGGCCGAGCGTTTGGCACAACGCTGGGGCACTATTATAGAAATTTTCAGCAGGAACCGTTTCGTCGGATGATCGTCAATGGGATTCTGTGGTCGGCGAAAGTGGACGTCCCGCAGGACGGTGCAAAGGTTAACCTGGCTGAGGGAAAATTGGCTCTTCCGGAGCAGTCGAAGAAATGAACGCGACAGACCATTGGAAGTCGTGCAGCTTTCGATCGTCCGTAGCCACGCACTGTGGTCGTGATTGTTCCATCTCGAAGGAGAGTCCGTACCATGTCTGCTGGTAATTCAGAACTCCGCCTTAACCGTCGAGTCATGCTGCAAGGTCTGGCAGGGTTGGCGGCGGCGCCACTTTTGTCTGCGAATGCTCGCGCGGATGTGATGCCGAAGAAGTCGCAACTCGGCCTCGTTCTCTATTGTGCCCGATTTCGCCGTGACGCTCTTCGCCGCAGAAACCCAAAATTCGATTTGTACTCGCCTGACAACTTCCTTGAGTACTGTCGGACCGTCGGTGCTGGCGGGATGCAATGTGCGCTGGGCGTGCTGGATGCGGCAGCAAGTCGGCGTTTACGCGACTATGCCGAAAGACATGCTCTGTATATTGAAGCGATCGTCAAGCTGCCGACGGACGACGCTGACGTCGTCCGATTTGATCGTGAGATGAAATCTGCATCCGATGTCGGGGCCGTCGCCGCGCGAACGACGATCATTCCGGGGCGGCGTTATGAGTACTTCAATTCGATCGACATGTTCAACGAGTTCGATGTTCGTGGACGCCGAATGTTGGAGCGTGGTACTTCCGTTGCGGAAAAGTACCGCATTCCGATCGCTGTTGAGAATCACAAGGATCATCTCGATGATCAGAGAATCGAACTCTTTGAGCATATAAGTAGTGAGTTCGTTGGGGCGTGTGTCGATACGGGAAATAGTTTTGCGTTACTGGAAAATCCAATTGAGACCGTAAAGAAGTTCGCCCCCTGGGCGCATTCGGTCCATCTGAAAGATCAGGCGTTGCAGTTATACGATGATGGGTTTCTGCTGGGGGATATTCCGTTGGGGCAGGGCGGTCTCGATCTTATTCGGATGGTTCAGATTCTGAAGAAGACTCGGCCGGGCGTCCGTTTCACACTGGAATTGATCACTCGCGATCCGCTCAGAGTTCCGTGCCTGACCGACAAGTATTGGACCACGTTTCCAGAACGCCGAGCCACAGATTTAGCTGCGGCGTTGCGCTATGTCCGCGATCATTCGGCGCCGAATCTGCAATACGTTTCTCGAATGTCCCTCGATGAACAGCTCGTGCGCGAGGACACAAATGTTCGGCAGAGTCTGGACTACGCTCGTGACGAACTTGGACTTTGAAGTGGCGAGTGAACGACGACGTTGACTGGACTTCATCCTTCACGCCGACCACATTGCGGGGGATCGCCACCTGCATACCGTCAGGGAGTCCCGTAGTCCGGCTATTGACTCTTCCGAGTCAACTACGAAGAGTGCAAATCGCATCCGGCAGGATTGGGTCGCAGGAGCGGTGTCCGGGAAAAGCTGGAAGATGATTTGATCGCAGAAAGATTGTTCGTGATTGATGGACGGAGCGTTGAAGTAATGTCTGCTAAGTTAAGAGTCGGCGTGCTGGGACTTTCACACGACCACGTCTGGGAGAACGTCCAAACGTTGGTCGATCGGGACGACGTTGAGCTGGTCGGAGCGGCCGAGCCACGAGAGGAGCTGCGGCACAAGTTCCTGGCCGAGTTCGAAATCGACGCAGTTGTCGACCACGAGGCGTTGTTGGACAAGAGTGACCTGGACGCAGTTTATGTCTTTTCCAGCAACAGAGAAGGTGCGTCACTTGCGGTTGCCGCGGCGGAACGTGGACTTCACGTGCTGATTGAAAAGCCGATGGCGGCGTCGCTTTCTCAGGCGGATGCGATGCTGGCTGCTGCTCGGCGAAACAATGTCAGACTGATGGTCAACTGGCCGTTTGCCTGGTGGCCGCAGCTTCAACATGCGTTGAGGCTCGCTGATGAGGGCGCGGTGGGCGATCTCTGGCAGGTCAAGTATCGCGCCGCGCATGCAGGACCGCAGGAACTGGGTTGCTCGCCGGCGTTCTGCGACTGGTTGTTTGATCCGCAGTTAAACGGCGGCGGAGCGCTGATGGATTATTGCTGCTACGGAGCCGTACTCGCTCGCGTGCTGATGGGAGTTCCCAATCGCGTGACGGCATTGACCGGTCGATTCTGCAAAGAAAATATCACTGTCGAAGACAACGCATTTCTAGGGATGACTTATCCGCGAGGTATGGCGACGGCTGAAGGTTCCTGGACACAGATTGGAAAGCTGACCAGCTACACAACGGCGTTATACGGCTCGGCCGGGACGCTACTGGTCGAGCCTCGGAACGGCGGGCGATTGCTCCTGGCGACGGCCGACGATCCGGAAGGTAGCGAAGTTGAAGTTCCGCGAGCAGCGGAGCATTTGACGAACTCGGCCGCTCACTTTGTGCACGGGATTCGTACTGGAGAAGAATTCCAGTCACTATGCCAGGATCGAGTTTGCCGCGACACTCAGGAAATTCTGGAAGGTGGTCTACAGTCTGTGGAAGCGGGTTCGGAAATCAGTCTGCCACTTGTCATCTGAGATTGGAGTGACGTCATGAAGGAACATGTTCTCGCATTAGATCAGGGCACGACGTCCAGCAGGGCGATCGTCTTCTCGAAGAACGGATTTGCCGTTGCCAAGGCGCAGCAGGAGTTTCCGCAACTGTTCCCTGAACCGGGGCATGTTGAGCACGACCCCGAGGCGATCTGGGAATCACAACTTGCAACGGCGAAACAAGCCATTGCAGAATCTGGCGTGGATGCTGATCAGATCGCGGCGTTGGGGATTACCAATCAACGTGAAACGACGATCCTTTGGGAACGCGACTCGGGGAAGCTTGTAGCGAACGCGATTGTCTGGCAGAGCCGGATTACTGCGGGCCTGTGCGAGCAACTCAGAAACGACGGCTACGAGGATACATTCAAACAAAAGACGGGCCTTGTTCTTGATGCTTATTTTTCCGGTACAAAGATTCGATACCTGCTCGATCAAGTAGACGGGCTGCGTGCTCGCGCTGAACGCGGCGAAATTCTGTTTGGTACAGTCGACACGTTTCTTGCCTGGCGACTGTCGGGCGGGAAGCTACACATCACCGACGTCAGCAATGCAAGCCGGACTCTGCTGTTCAACATTCACACGCTGGACTGGGACGACGAGCTGCTGGGGATTCTGGACATTCCGCGCGCGATGTTGCCGGAAGTTCGAGCGTCGAGTGAAGTTTACGG
This sequence comes from uncultured Planctomycetaceae bacterium, assembly GCA_943787265.1. Taxonomy (GTDB): domain Bacteria; phylum Planctomycetota; class Planctomycetia; order Planctomycetales; family Planctomycetaceae; genus JABMPE01. Next base: position 21,807 of record CALSLT010000010.1, read on the forward strand.
CGAGACCGATCCTGCTTTGTTTGGAGAAGCGATTCCAATTGCTGGCATTGCCGGGGACCAGCAAGCGGCAACGTTCGGACAGGGATGCTTTGATGCAAGACAAGCGAAGAACACGTACGGCACGGGCTGCTTCCTCCTGATGAATACGGGTGATCAACCGGTTGCGTCGAACAATGGCTTGCTGACAACCGTCGGATGGAAAGTCGACGGGAAGGTCACCTATTGCCTGGAAGGCTCTGTGTTTGTTGCCGGCGCTGTTGTGCAGTGGCTCCGCGACGGATTGCAGTTTTTTGACGATGCATCTGAAGTCGAACAACTGGCTCGGAGCGTTGACTCAACGGATGGCGTTTATCTCGTTCCAGCGTTTGTGGGGCTTGGAGCGCCGTACTGGGACGCAGATGCCCGGGGGACATTGGTTGGGATGACTCGTGGTACGACGCGAGCTCACATCGCGCGAGCGGCTCTGGAAGCAATTGCCTACCAGACAAAGGACGTTCTGGACGCGATGGAGAGCGACTGCGGTCAGTCACTCGACCTGCTTCGCGTCGATGGCGGAGCGACCGAAAACTCGTTCCTGATGCAGTTTCAGGCGGACCTGCTGGATGTGTCCGTGCAGCGGCCGGTCGTCGGAGAAACGACCGCATTGGGAGCGGCATACCTCGCCGGACTGGCAACAGGCGTCTGGCAGAGTACGGCAGACGTTTCCAGCAACTGGCAACTCGACGCCGAATTCACACCGGCAGTCGATCAATCATCGATGGATCAGCGTTACTCCGATTGGAAACGCGCCGTCGAACGATCACGCAACTGGACGAGCTGACGATTCTTCAATGGTCAATGCGGCTCACGAGGCTTGAGTTCCGAGTTCGCTTCGACTCGGAATGTCATTTTCATGTTGCCCGGGGGGCTGGTGATCGTTCCGTCCGGAGAGTCATAGGGTTTCGCGCCGCGCACGACGAACTTCATCCGTTTGTCCGGCAGATTGCTGAATCGAAATCGCCCGCTCGAGTCAGTGCGAGTCTCAGCTTCGCAATGAAATGGTTCACCATCAGATCGAGCGTAAACTTCAGCGTTTGGAATCGGCCACCCCGAGGCTCGGTCACGGATGACGCCAGCAGCCCTTTTGCCGATCTTCAGTCGGATGATGATCGGTTTCTTCAGATCCGCAACGGCAACTCTTGTGGATTGATAATTCTTGCGAGAATTCACAACGACGAAGTGCTCGCGCACGTCCGGGTTGATGGGGCCGATCGTGAAGCGTCCCGATGCGTCAGTGTCCACAGGGAGCGAAGTATGCGACAGTGCGAAATCGGAGAGACCATACTTGACGGGAATTCCACTGAGTGGCCGATTGAATCGATCGACGGCCTTTCCGTGAATATGCACACCGCGCGGCAGAACGATGTTGACCTTCGACAATGGAGTCGCAGCATTCAGTCGGATCGGTCCAGCCGCGGCAAACATTGGATCTTGCTGTGCATACACGAAGTATGTACCCCCGAGTGGGATTGGGCTCAGAAAGTATTTTCCTTCACGATCCGTCCGAGCACTTCGGTTTCGCCAGGAGATCTGCGGCGCATCGGCCGCAGGGGCGATCGCCAGAATCTTGATCGGCGTATCAGTTGGAAGTGGTCGTCCGTCAGAGTGCCGAGCGACTCCAGCAATTGCGCCCGCAGCCAGCAACGGTACGTTGTGGCTTGTCGGTGATGATCCCTCGCCAATTGTGATGGTGGCAGGCTCGAACCAGGCTCCAACGACAGCGTTTGGGCTGATGTGTACGCTCCCGCCGGCATAGCAACTGACCTCCACTTTCCCATCAAGGATAGGAACCATCTTGACCGCGTTTCCCGACTGTCCTTCCGGTCCCCGAATCTGGACCATGATTTCGCCCTCGGGGGAAACATTGCCGTCTGGCAGGTTGAATCGAAGGATCAGTTTGGTGTTACAGACTGGGCCGTCGTCTATGTGAAAGTTGTATCCGTATACTGGTTTTCTAATCGCGACGTACGCCGTGCAATTTTCCGTGTGAAGTGTGACTGATCCAGGAAGCAGATTTCCGATGCGAAAATGCCCGACTCCATCTTCGACAGAAACAGGCGTAAAACGTGTGCTGCTGCTGCCGTTTTGGAAGCCGTCAATATCTATATCCTGTTGGTAGTAGCATCCGTGCGTGCCAATCGTTTTGTTTTTTTCTCTCAATTTAGCACGCCAATGCTGCTCTTTCGTTAAGAGCAGTCGGTCAACATCGCCGGTGACAGTCCCCTCGATGACGAGTTCGGGACCGAGCTGGAACGATCGGTTGACTTCATCTGCAACCACATTGTCAATCAGATGCCGACCATCGTTCTCCGTTCGAATGTCAAGGAAATACACTTTTCCCATAGCCAATGTGTTAAGCGTTAGTTGGCCGGCGTCGTTCGTTGTTGTCAGTTGGTGATCTGGAGACTGAAGTTGGAGATACGGTTGATCTGGCGACACGACTCCATAAAGCATGACTCTGGCATTGGCCACGGGTCGGCCATCAACGTTCGTAACGACTCCCGTCGTTGGCTGTGCTTTTGCAAGACGAATGACCGGAGGATCGTCGCGGTTGAGCTCCAGATTTGTCGCCGTGAGCATTTCAAATCCGGAACGACGGATCTTCAGGTCGTAACGTACTGCCTCGAGCGGATGTTCAAGACGGACAATGCCTTCAGTGTTAGATTCAAGCCTGCCGAAATGTCGGATGAAATTGTTGACTCGAAACGTGCATGTGATCTGAGCATCCGCGACTGGCCGTCCGGCTGCATCTTCAAGTCGAAATTCGGCAGGAGTCCCTTTCTTGAGCACGATATCGAGCGGGTCGACAGGCGTGTCATCGATGCTGTGAGGTAACGGGCCAAGCAGTAACGGTGCATAGCCATCGGCTGTAACGTGAAGGTGGGTTTTCATGTTGGGGACATTGATCGAAAACTCGTCTTCCACTGAAGAACCGTACGAACCACTTCTCCGGGAACTCGTCGCTAGTGCGGTGATATGAGTCCCCCACGGCAGTGGTTTTCCATCTTCGGTCTTGATCGTTCCAGTTAGTTTTCGTCGCTCTGGCTCGTAGCTCAACGTTGCGATTGGTGGAACTTCAGCGCGAGCTTCGGTCAGAACTTCCATTCGTTCTTCAGGAGTGAGCAGTCGAGCTGCGAATTCAACGACGACTTGTGCTCCTTTTTCGGTGGCGAACACGGCCACACTCGAAAGTACCAATGCGCCGCAGAGTGATGCCCAGTGGATTTTCAGGTTGGGTATCATTGCCGGAGCGAGCACGCGACGAATCCGGTCGGCGATCGAGCCGGAATCTCGGCGAGGGGACAAATTCTGGGCCAGCGCTGGCGGCTGTTGGCCGACAAGGCTTTCGGCGAACGCCGCCAGAACGGTGGCATACTCAAGCGGGTTATCCGTGGCTGCAACGGCCATAGCGTCGGCACAGGCTTCGCGTTCGATCCGGAGTTGACGACTGATCCACCACACGGCCGGATTAAAGAACAGCAGCGACTCGATCAACATCTGGCCAAGGTTCACCAGATAATCGTGACGCCGAATGTGGGCCAGTTCGTGGATGATGACGACTTTGAGCTGTTCGGCAGTCAGGCCGGTCATCACGCTGCCGGGCAGAAGTAGCACAGGCCAGAACGCCCCCATGATTGCCGGAGACCGTAATTGTTCTGTGATGGTCACTCGAATGTGACTGCCGATTCCCAGTTGTTTAGCGAGTTGACTGACCAGCGACGTTGTTTCGGAGTCTGCTGGCAGCATCGTCTGGCAAAGGCTTCGTCCGGCCAGGAGCTGCATGACAAGTCGAACGAGCATGAGCAGCACGCCAGCAACCCAGGCGACCGCTGTGAGTGGGCTCAGGATCGACGCACTCAGAATCGCAGAGGAACCTGCTGCAGAGTCTCGCCGGAAAGGCTCAACGGGAATGCCGTCGATCGTTGATCGAAGCGGGACAGCCGTAGCGCTGCCACTTTCGTCCGGCTCTGGTTCTGTGAGAGCGAGCAACTCTGACGCCGAGTGACCGTCGCTCGCCGTGTTGGAAGAATTGGCGGAAACGGTGTTTGCGGCAGATGCTCCGTTGTCGACGTGCGAAAGCCACGACCATGTCAGGATCGAAGTCAGAGGCGCAGCCAGCAAAGCGGCGACGCAGATCGCGTAACGGATTTGGCTTTTTCGACCGTCACAACACCGCAGGATCATCGCGAGAATTACAATGACCGCAGCACCCTGCCACAGTGAATGACCAAGTGCCAGCACCAGACGTGACCATTCTGGACCGGAGAACGGTGCCAGCAGAGTTTCATGTAGCCAGGTTTCTTCGGCCATGAGCTGAGTTCCAAATGGCAGGTTGCAGTGGCACGCGAACGTTGCTTATTCCTTGTTGAGCTGCTTCGAGTACTCACGGATTAGCCGTCGAATCTCAGTCAGTTCGGACTTGTCAACGCTCGCTTCGTCGAGCAGGCACTGCAGCACCGCCGACGGTTTTCCACTAAAAACATTCCGCATTAGATCGCCCATCATCGGCCGCATTATGGCGTCTCGTTCCAAGGCGGGGGTGAATACGTGGGCCGCGCCGTCACGTGAATGGCTGAGGAACCCCTTCTTCTCCATCACCTGCATTGTCGACAGGATGGTCGTGTATGCCCGCTGCTTGCCGTCTGGCAGCAGGCCAAGCACCGCGCGAACAGTGCAAGGCCCGTTGTTCCAGAGGACGGATAGGATTTTCAGCTCCAGCTCCGATGGCTTCTGCATTCGATTCCCGCCGGTAATCATGCGACTGCTATAGTACTATAGAAATAGTACTGTAATGGTGCTATTACGAAAAGCAATGGCGCTGCTCAGCTTTTCGACTTTCAAGTGAGCAGACGCCGTGGGCCTTTCGAAATCGGTCGACTGCCCCAATAATCCGCGGCGGGCAAGTCTGCCCTAAATATCAACTGGAGAACTCACCATGAAGTGCTCACGTTTTGCTGTTGCTGCTTTTTCGTTGTTGCTGCCTTTCGTGGCTGTGGCTGAGGATGCAAAGTCAGTCGCCGCCGCTGAGACACACAACTTGCCACCTGGCGGGTTTGTTGCGTTGTTTAACGGTGAGGATCTATCAGGTTGGCGTGGGTTAGGGCATTTTGATCCGCGTAAACTGCGAGCGATGTCGCCTGCAGATCAGAAGACGCTGTTCTCGAAGAACTGGGAAGAGGTGCTCAAGCACTGGTCTGTCGAGGATGGCGAACTTGTCAACGACGGTCACGGCCCGTACCTCACCACTTTGGAAGAATACGGCGATTACGAGCTGATGCTTGACTACAAGACCGTCGCGAAGGCGGACAGCGGTGTTTACATGCGGATGACTCCGCAGGTTCAGATTTGGGACTACACGAAGGAAGGCAATAAGTGGCATCTGGGAGCCGACAAAGGCTCCGGCAGCTTGTGGAACAACGCTAAAGGCAGCAAAGGGAAAGATGCCCTGGTGCTGGCAGATAAACCGTTCGGCGAGTGGAACCGGATGCGGATCCGAATGGTCGGCGACAAGGCGACTGTCCACCTGAATGGCAAGCTGGTCGTTGACGATGCTCGGATGCACAACTTCTGGGATCGCAGCCAGCCGCTGTTTCCTGTCGGCTCGATTCAGTTGCAGACGCACGGCGGTGAGATTCGCTGGCGAAACGTCTTCCTGCGAGAACTCACGCGAGAACTACCAGCGAGCGGGAAACTGGTCAGTGGCAAACCGGCAGGCAGTGGCTGGAAGCCGGTCTTTAGCGATGACAGCCTTGCCGGCTGGAAACATGAGCCGGAGTTCTGGTCGATTTCCGACGGTGTTCTGACGGGCAAGTACGACGGCGGAAAACTCCACCACTATATGTACAGCGAAAAAGAATACGGCGATTTCGAGATGCATGCTTCTGTCAAGATGACCGGAACCAAGGCCAACAGCGGAGTCTGTATTCGCACAAAGCCGACGAGCTTTGACAACGTGCCGGGGTATCAGGTCGACATGGGCGAAGGCTACTGGGGCTGCCTGTGGGACGAACGCCGCGACGGGATGGTCGATCGATTCGATCCAGAAGTGGCGAAGAATCTGGTCAAAGCCGACGAGTGGAATCACTTCTACATTGTCGCGAAAGGTCACTACATCCAAGGCTGGCTGAACGGAGTAAAAACGATCGACGTGATTCACCCTCGTGGGGACAAATCGGGGGCTCTTGGCCTTCAGTTGACTCATGGAAAGCAGCGAAAGATTCACGCTCAGTTCAAGAATCTTTGGATTCGCAACTTGCCGTGACACCAGCGAAACAGTGCCGTCGGATATCGGCCAGCCTTTCGTGCATCGGTTGTGCAGCTCGCGCACAACCGATGCGCAAGGATGCTGACTACTTTGTGATCTTCACTGGCGGTTTCGCTCCTGCGTGAATGACCTTCACGCTATAGAGCGACGTTCGAGCGGTGATGAAGAGAGTCTTGAAATCGTCGCCGCCAAAACAGACGTTGGCTGGACCTTCGGGCACGTCAATTTGTTCCAGCTCGTTTCCGTCGGCATCGTAGACATGCACATTGCCGCCGTGTGTCGTGTAAAGGTTCCCGTGGACATCAACGGCCATGCCGTCGCTGCCCGCGTCGATGTGGAACAGTTTTTTGCCGATATTGCCATCTTCGCCAATCTCGTGGCACTGGATGCTGGCTGGCAGCTTGTGAAAATTCGGATCGGGGTGTCGTTTGTGGCCGCCGGTGTCCGCAATGTAGATGCGGTTTTCGTCGGGTGAGAAAACGATGCCGTTGGGCATGGCCAGGTACTTGTGAACGACATCGATCTTTCCGGTTTTAGGATCGAGCTTATAGACCCAGTGACCAGGAATTTCGTGAGGGCCGGTCAGTCCCCACGGCGGATCTGTAAACCAGAGCGTTCCGTCAGACCGCACGGCGACGTCGTTGGGCGAGTTGAACCGCTTGCCATCATACTTGTCAGCCAGAACGGTCTCGCTGCCGTCGGCTTCGATGCGGATCAGATTCCGAGCTCCATGCTGGCAGGAGATGATTCTTCCGTTCAGGTCGAGGATGTTTCCGTTCGCATTCTCGCTTTCACGAAACACCGCGAGACCTTTTTGCTCGCTCCACTGCATCAGTTTGCTGTTTGGAATGTCCGAGAAGACCAGCTTCTTCTTGTTGGGAAGCCAGACAGGACCTTCGGTAAACTTCATGCCACCTGCGATTTTTATCACCTTCGCACCGGGCGCGATTACGGACTTGTCATTATCGCCTTGAGCGATTCCTGCTGACGTGGCAAGAAATGCAAATAGCAGGGAAGAAATTCGGGGCATGGTAATCTCCAGATGTTGGGCTCAGCCGGTGCGAAGACTATCGCAGCAAACCTTCTATTGAAAATTTCGGTATATGACCAGAGTGTGGCGTCTGGCTGAGGCAGTTGTTTCAATTCATTGACGGAGCAGTGAGCACCGACTTTACTGCCTTGGATTGAAAACTGCTCGCGACACAAAGTCACTTTGGAAGAAAGAAACTGATGAGCAATCTTAAAATCAGCATCGTTTGCTGTGAAGATTCTGCCGAAAAGCATTCCACGATTGTCGAGATATCGCTCGAAGCAGCATCGCTGGATGATCTGGTTCTGGAGACCGTCGAGCAGCAAGTTGCGGCTGGCGAATCACGTGGCCTCCACAATGCAGCCCATCATGCTGAGCATGGGCCGGTTACTTACCTTCAGCAAGTTCATGAAGGTGGATTTTCAATCCTGTTTGGCGATCCCGAAAATCAGCAGGAAACATTCTTCGGGCCAGGCTCGTACGTTGGATTCATTGACGACGAAGGGCCTGGACATGGCTCACGCGTCGGACCAGAAGGTGTCAGGCGAACTCTCCGAGTCCTCAAAGGGCACCTCGCCGTTGGTTGAAGTGCAGAGCCCAAAGATTTGCTAGCTATGAACGCGCGGGAGTTCGCAGCCGACTTCGATGATGGCGGCTTCGGCGGCGGCGAGTTCTTCGAGGCGAGCGTCGACTTCATCTTCGGGCGCGTAGTGTTTGGCGAGTCGAACGTAGGTCGAATGGTGTCGAGCCTCGGATTCGTAAAGGCTTCCGTAGAACTCGGAAAGTTGTTCGTCGTGAAGGTGATCACGCAACAGGACGAAACGCTCACAACTGCGAGCTTCGATTAACGCTGCGATCAACAGGTGATCGACGGCTTTGTGGGGCTCTTGTCGGCGGGCGAGTTCTTTTAGCTTTCGACCGTACGTTCCTGGTTTCATTCTGTAGAAGCGGATGCCGCGAGCTTTGATCAAGTCGACCACCAATTGGAAGTGCTCCAACTCTTCGATGACGATGGCGGACATCTCGCGGCAAAGCTCTTCATTTTCGACATAGTCGAACATCAGATTCATCGCTGTCGCTGCGGCTTTCTGTTCGCAGTGAGCATGGTCGATCAGGATGTCTTTCAGATTACTGTCGACTTGTGCCAGCCAACGTTCTGACGATGCGGAGTGAAGATGAAGCATGGGTGTCTCGTGCTTTGTCGCGGTTGTCAACAAACGTTGTGTGGCGTTGCGAGGTCGGGAAATCGAACAAGGAATACCGAATTTCGAAGTCACGTTGCGACTTCGTCCTTCGACATTCCTTGTTGGGAATTTGATGTTCCGCCCCGAGTGTCAGATCGTGTGGTGCGTCAAGTCTCACCACACGTTCACTCGCCGTGGGCCATTTTGGATCGTGGCCTAAATTTTTCCGTCGAGGCCCATCTGGTAGTACTTGTGAGTGATCTTTTCCTGATTCTCAAGAAGCCAGTCGATTGACGGTTCGTTGTTCATCGCTTTGTGAATCGCTTGTGCCATCGCTTTGCGGTGAATATCGAACAGGGCTTTGTGATCGAGGTTGTCGTCGGTAGCGACGCCCGGATTCAGCCACACGCTGCAGATGATGCCAAGGTCGTTGGCTTTTTCTTTGGGGATGTCGCCCGCTCGAACGGCGTCGAGGACTCCGTTTGCGATCGCGGCCTGAACAGTTCCCATCAGGATGTTTGTGTAGCGGCTGTTTTTGACGGTCACCTTGCTAACGCAGAGCGTGACTGGTCGCACCTGAATGTCGGTATTCAGAATCGCGAACACTTTGGAGTGTCCCATCGACTGATCGCCGGTCAGTGTTGCCAGAGCCGTTCCGACTGGGCCATCGAGTTCGCCGATGACGACTTCAGGCTCGGCGGCGGTGAAGGGAGGGCCGCCTGCAACGAGAGATTCGCCAGTTCGGAGGACAATTCGGTCAGACATGGGAGTAATCCTTTACAGCTTCAATGAGATGAGATGAGATGAGAAAATCAATTTTACAATCGACGAGCAGACTCGGGCTGCGTCGCCGGATTCTGGTCTCAGCGATTTTTGCGTGCAAGCGCGACAGCACGGATGGTTCATTTGATTTTGAGAATCCGCGGCCACCCCGGAACTGACTCGCGACTGGGTTCGCGATTCTGGTCCATCGTGTGCAGCTCCATCGTGATCGTCCGCTCGTTCTTGTCGAACAGGAGCATCCCGTAACCATTAAAACCGTGTGCAGTTCCTGCAACAGTCATCTTGTTGCCGAACCGGTCGTGGTGATTGCCTGAACCGGCAATTCCGGGAATCTCCCGCCCCTGTGCAGGGACACTCGGCCCCCAGCTTCGGTTTTGTTTCGACGAAAACGCCGGAAGAGAGAAGCCCCACGGTCCGTCGCCCCAGTTCTCAATACCGTGCTGATGTAGAGTTCCGAAGTGAATGTCACCGCTGATCATGACGGCCTGCGACGGCGTGATCGCTCGTAATGCTCGGTTGCGGGCTGTCTGTGGCCAGCCGTTAGCATCCATGTCTCCGTACGTGACGTCGTAGTTACCAATGTTGACCAGCGGCGACTGCGACAGCACGGCGGCCAGTCGCTTTTCTTTGGCGACACGATTGGCCCATCTCTCGACGAACTTTTCCTGGTCGGTCCCCAGAAGATGAAGATCGGGGTGATCGAGTGTTCGAACGTCGAAGGCAGGGTCCATGATGACTTCTGGAGTGCGGTTCGGCTTGTTGGTTCGCGGGTCACGAATGGGCTCAGAAACGACTTCGGACGGAGGTGACTTAAATTTTCGATCCTCAAGAACAGCGAAGCTGACTCCGCCATAATCGAACGATGTGTAGTACGCGTTAATGCCGTCGCCCCACGGGCCGACATTGGCAGGGTCGGGAATCTGCCATGTCTGCGTTCGCTCGACCGCGTTGACCCACAGCGGGTGCATTGGGTAGCCACCGGTTGTGCGGTCGCCGACCATTCGCCGGCCGCCGTCGCCCCATAAATCGTTTGCGTAGATGTCGTGATCGTCTGTGATCATGACTGACGGGCGATCTTTCAGCAGGTCTTTGAATGTGAGGCCGAACATTCTCCACTTGGCGAGGTAGTTGCCCATCGCTTCCGGAACGTCGGCAGGCGTATGCGCTTCGATGATTCCTCCGCCAGCGTTGCTTTCGTAAATCTGGTCACCGGCGAAGAAGATAAGATCGGGATTCTGATCAATCATCTGCGAAACGGCGTTACTGTACGGAAACCATTTGTCATTCACGCAGGCAACGGCCATCAGTTTGACAACTTTGTCGTTGCCCGGTTCAGCACGGACGGTTCCGGTTAACTCGCTCCCACCGCTGGTCACTCGGTAGTCAACGGCTTTTGTCGTGTCCCATTTTTCGAGCCGGAACTCGGCCATTGCCGTCAGAGGATCAATCTTGACCGTCGCCGTTTCCTTCCAGTCTTTGCCAACTTTGAGATGCAACGTGGCAGATGAAGTCGTCGGTTTGGTCGGATCAGCATCGGTGTGAGCTGCCAGCTTGACCGTGTTGTTGGCGAGGCAATACTGAGTCCAAAGTAGTTTTGCCTGCTTTGCCCCTTCGGAATCAATTTGCTCAACGGTTGCGAAGTAGGCTCCGTGAGTCTTGCCGGCTGGCGTGGTCAACGTTGTCTTCAGTTCGGTCGGTCCTGCTGGCAGGGTCACGGTGAAGTCAGCGTGCGAGGTGTTTGCCGGATCGTCGATTTTCATGGTGACGGACTGTCCGGCGATGGCGATGCTGGCCTGCTTTGCATCAATGCTCTTATCGAGATAGTGAGGCCACCTCGCGAGTGAAATTCGGTACTTGCCAGGTTTCGTAACATCAACGTGCCAGGAGCCGTTTGCGAGCGATCTTCGAACAACGTGAGCATGTGCCCAGGGCGGATTGCTTCGCGGTGTGACCCAATCCTGGCTGGTGAGGTGTGTGGGGTTTTCGACATCAGAACCGATGGCGATTCGAGTTGGTTCCATGCCGGTGGAGACTGACTTGAACCAATCGAGATGCTCTTTGGTCAGCCTGGCGACGACATCCGGGTGATCAGCGTAAACGTCGTTTCGTTGAGCGGGGTCGGCAACGATGTCGTAGAGTTCTTTGCCTTCGACCAGTCGCCAGCGTTCTGTCATGGCCGCGCCGATCTCCCAGGGATCGCCGGGTTTTACGTAGCCGTTGCCACCGTGCATCTGGCTGTGAAGAGTCCGCTCCGGCCAGTCTACGTTTTGATCCTTAATCAAGGGAGCCAGCGATCGGCCATCGACTTCGGGCCATGCTTCCGGACGATCGAGGTTGCAAAGTTCGATCAGCGTTGGAGTGACATCCAGATGTGCGGCAAGAGTGTCGATGTCTCGTGGTTCGCCGAGCTTTCCACCTGACCAACGAACGAAGAAGGGGACTCGATGCCCGCCGTCGTAGGCTGAACTCTTTCCTCCTCGCATGTTTCCGTTTTCGGCGGGGTCTTTGGGCCAGCCATAGATGCGACCGTTTTGTCTACGATTCGGGTTACCGAGGAACTCGCCCCCGGCGGTGCCGTTATCCGTCATGAAGATCAGAATCGTGTCGTCGTCCATTTGCTCCGTTTTAAGGAAGTCCAGAAGTCGGCCAAGGTTCCAGTCGAAGTTGGCAACCATGCCTTTGAAACTGGCGAGTCGGTCGCTCATACCCATGTCGAGGAATGGTTGTTTCCACTTCTGGCCAACAATGTACGGACCGTGCGGCGCGTTCGTCGGGATGTAGACGAAGAACGGTTTGCTGCCGCCAGCGTCGGCTGCCACGGTCGTCATGAAGCTCATGGCTTCGTCAAACCAGACGTCGGTGCAGTATCCATCGAACTTTTTCCAGCGATCACCGACCAGATAGGTGTCGTCGAAATAGTCGTTCGTCCAGAAGTCGGAGATTTGGGTGAGGCCGCCGCAGCGATGCCAGGTTGAACGCTCAAAGCCTTTGTCCATCGGTCGTGACGGAGCGTTGTCGCCCAGGTGCCACTTTCCAAACATTCCTGTTGCGTACCCGTTGATCGTGAACAGGTCCCCGAGCGTTTTCTCACGAGCATGAAGCGATGATCGGCCGGATGATGTTCGGTAGGCTCCGGTGCGAGCTGGGTACCGCCCGGTCATCAACGCGGCTCGCGTCGGCGTGCAGAACGGTGCGACGTGAAAATCAGTGAACCGGACCGACTGAGAGTGCAGCTCGTCGATGTTCGGCGTCTTCAGAGTCGGATTGCCGTGGCACGACATGTCGCCATAGCCCTGATCGTCGGTCATGACCAGAATGACGTTTGGCTTTGTGGCGGCGCATGTCGACCTGCTCATGCCTGTCACCAGGAGAAGCAGTACCAGTGGCATCCGGATCGAGTAGAGAAGTTCCAGATTAAGCGTGTTTCGACGAGCTGAGCCGGGGACTTTCGGGGAGCTCACTGTGTGGCGATTCATGGTGGTCTCTGAATGTTCGCATTGAGAAAGAAGGGCCGCGTGTCGATGATGGATGGCCGCCGACAATTTGTGGTGGCAATTCCTCTTCGACTGTCGCAATTCAGTAGCCGTTTTGCGGATGCTATCGTTCATCGACGCTGATCGCGATAAACCACGGGAAAGCAAGCAATGATTGCCTCATTGCGGATTTGCAGCGCGAAGTGATCTGAAAGCATTCTGCTTCGTTCTCGACGGCCTGAAACAAGACGAAACCAAGTTGGCAGAAGTGAGGTCCCATCATGTCGGATGAAACGATGATTGAAACTTCAAGTGGTGAACTGCCGCGTCGGGGTTTGATTCGACGGATTCCTCGTCGGATTAAAATCGGGGCTATTGTTCTACTCGGCAGCGCTGTTGTTATCTGGAATGTCTTTCCTCCAAACGTCCCGCAAGAACCGGTCATACTGGCTCGTGACGCGGACGGAACTCTACGCGAACAGGGAGAGCAGGGCGGCGACCGCTTAACTTTCAATGCTCATCTTGGTGAATTGAAATCGGAGAATTCGACCTTCTGTGGTTCTTCGTCGAGCCATTCGAATCCAGCGTTCTTTGCCGCTCGGCATTTGATCATCATCAACCGATCCGATGACATCCTGATGGAACGCGTCGGCGCCGAGTTGATCGAATCACTAAAGACGGAACTCGCGGTTGACCGGCTGGAGTATTATCCACTCGGACACATGCCAGAACTCGGTAGCCTTTCTCCTGACTTCTATGTCACGCTCGAGCTTGACAGCAAGAAGGTTTCGGGGCTGCTCAGCGAGAAGTTGGATGCCACAGTGAAGGCCACTCTTGGGACGACATTGTCAAAGTCGTCATTCACTTCGCATGACCATCTCACCCCGCCTCTGGTGAATCTTCACGCGGACGTCGAAGTGAACCATAAGTCGACGTACCTTGGAGTCGAGTCGTCTGCGGCTGCTTACATCCTGCAGGGACGCGATATTGCGAAGCAGATCACGTCGCAGCTTAAAGCGAAGTTCGAAGCCGCTCGAGAAGACCACGGTCCGATTCCCGAAATGCCCATCGGACTGGCTGAACCAGACTGGTCGCCGATTCCCGAGTTGGATTGTCTGAAATCTTTGAAAGCTGAAGTGGAAACATCAACACACCGGCTGATGATTCACAACGAGACCTTCTGGCGGCTGACGACGGACAAAACGGCTGATGAATTGTTCGCCGTTGTGAAGGAAGAGCTGATAGCAAAGAACTGGCGCATTGATCATGAGGAAACAAGTTTCCCACGAAGTTCAATTCTTCGACTTGTCGATGGCTCCCGCGTTTTGAAGGTCTTTCCTGCTGACCGAAACGAGCTGCCTTCATCGGCGGATGACGTATGGCCCGCAAGCGTCGAGTTTTTCGTGCATTATCGCGACAGGGTTTCGACCGACGTGATTGAATCGGCGATCGGCGACACGCTCGATAAACCGACGCCGGACGTTGATTTTCTACTGGTCTTTCACAGCCGAGCTTCACGTGAACAGCGGCCAAAGATTATTTCACTGCTGGAGGGGCAGAAGCCCGGAACGCCCGCCAGTTGGATGGCACTCGCTGACCATTATTCATCACGCAAGGACGTCGATGGCTGCCGGCGAGCATTGCGGATGTTGACCTGTCTCAAACATGTTGCACGCGATGGCAGTTCGCTTTCAGATAAGATTCGCAAGATTGCCAAGAAGCACGACATCGAAAAAGGTGACTACGAGTCGCCACGGCGTGAGGACTGGCTCGACCTTGGGCTTATTGAACTGCCCGAAGAAGGACAGGCCGAACCAATCGAATTTGGTCTCGGTGTTCAAGCTGGATTCTTCGAGATTGATTCTGAAGGCAAGGCGACAGTTTACAGCGTCGTTGTCAATGAGATTGGCGAGTCACAGCTTGAAGGGACCCACATGAAATGTTCTGGTGGCTCCCGATCGTGGTCGACTGGACGCGGTCTCAACAGCAGCCAAAAAACGGATCATCATTCGTTTAGTCGTCATCCCAACAAGGGGCGACTTGAAATGACGACGGAGCAACTGGCACCAAATCGCTTCCGCACGTCAGTACAACTTCATAAGTGACGCATGATGCCGTTTGCGCACCGCGAACTGCCATACATCGAATCCGTCATCTGGCTCGCAATGCTGCCTGCAAACTGGACCGGCGTCCGTCACGATGCCTGGTGGCGGATGACCGGTTTCGCAGGAAGTTTAATCGTCTATCGGTTAAGTTTTCGTCATGCGAACGATCATCCTGACATTGCTGATGGCGACCTGCGTGCAAGCTGAAGATGTCGGCTCCGGTGCGGCGTTCAGGCATTGGCCACAGTGGCGTGGGCCTCTGGGCACGGGAGTTTCCCCTGATGGCAATCCGCCGATCGAGTGGAGCGAAGACAAGAATGTCCAATGGAAGGTTGAGTTGCCCGGCCGAGGACACGCGACGCCGATCATCTGGGGTAACCGAATCTTCCTTACCGCGGCTGTTCCGACGGGCCCGAAACTGAAGCCTCGGAAGAGTGGACGCCCCGGTGCTCACGACAACCTTGCCGTCTCACAGAGGCACCGCTTTATCGCGTTGGCCATTGACCGGCAGACTGGAAAGACACTGTGGAAGAAGACGTTGAACGAGGCGTTGCCAATCGAAGGCGCTCATTACACCGCCAGTCTGGCTTCGGCTTCACCGGTTGCTGACGCCGAGCACGTCTTTGCCTTCTTCGGTTCCCACGGTTTGTTCTGCCTCGATCATGAGGGGACCGTCGTCTGGCGGAAGGACCTAGGCCGGATGCACACAAAGCATGCGCACGGCGAAGGAGCATCTCCCGCGTTGCACGGTTCGACGTTGATCATCAACTGGGATCATGAAGATGAGTCGTTCATCGTCGCGCTCGACAAAGCCACCGGAAAGGAGCGTTGGCGGAAGCCGCGAAAAGAAGTTACTTCATGGGCAACGCCGATCGTCGTCGAACAAAACGGCAGGGCTCAGGTCATCGTTTGCGGTACTTCGCGAGTCCGCGGTTACGACCTTTCTGACGGCAGCATTCTGTGGGAATGCGGTGGACTCTCCGCCAATATTGTGGCAACTCCAGTCTATTCTGATGGAGTCGTGATTGCCGGGAGCAGCTACGAGAAGCGGGCCATGCTGGCGATTCGTCTGGCTGGATCGTCAGGCGACATTACCGACACCGAGCATGTGATCTGGTCCCGTCGGCGCGGCACGCCGTATGTGCCATCACCGTTGCTCTACGATGGGGCGTTGTACTTCCATGCTCACTACCAAAGTGTGCTGACACGGCTGAATGCGAAAAACGGGGAAGAGAATCCGGGACCATTCCGTTTGCCAGGGATCGGCAACGTCTACGCATCAGCCGTCGGTGCTGCCGGCCGCGTTTACATCACCGACATCGAAGGCACGACCCTTGTCTTCACCAACGAAGACAAACCGCGAATTCTGGCGCGCAACGTTCTCGACGATCGTTTCAACGCTTCGGCGGCGATCGTGGGGCAGCAAATGCTGTTACGAGGTGAAAAATACCTCTACAGCATTGGCGAGTGACCGTTGGCCGTTTCAAGAGGCACCATCATACGGTGTCGACGATTTCCCTGTTGCGAAGCAGTTCGAGGGTTTGCGTTTCGAAGTTTTGTTGCCGCCGAACCGCCGTCCGAAGTGTGAACAAGCTGAGCGGAATCAGGGCTGTATTTACGAGGACTATGCGAAGAAGCACTCCCAGCATAAATACGATGTCCTGATCAGGATCTCCCTCCCATCCCGGGTGCGCCATGATTGATTGAATCCAGATGACGTCGAAAACGCCGACGAGAACTGCAATTACCAAATGGCCGGCAATGATTCCCAATCCTTTACCGAAGTATGCGAACAGGACGGCGACAGAAATAAAGGCCATCCAATTCAGAAGCGAATAGGACATTAGTTGCAGCAGCATGAACTTAAATACGAGCATGTGTCTCTGATCGGATCGTTGGGATGTGGACTTTCTCTCTGTGAAAGTTAATCACGAATTCGATCCTTTCAGAAGAGCAACTTCAGACCAGTGGGCGTCGGAACTGAAGTAAGCTAGAATTCGGCCCCTGAACTGTGCGTCAAAATTTCAAACGTCATGCCGTCACGCATGTGGTTGCGAGGAACTCGCCTTGGCCGTCTTTCGATGTTCAATAATCGGTATCGCCGTCTTCCAGTTTGCGACCGCTGCCTGTGCCGAAATCGATTTCGATCGAAATGTGGCTCCGATCCTGGTGAAGCGTTGCCTTGAGTGTCACAGCGAGAACACGGCGATGGGCGGTTTGATCCTCACCACACGATCGGGTTTGTTGACCGGTGGTGATGGCGGATCTGCCGTATCGATGACGAATCCCGCAAGTAATCTCTTTCTCGGAAGGATCACTGCGGGCGAGATGCCCCCCGAACAGCGTGGGGAAAGTCGCAAGCTGCCTGCAGGCGAGATTCGTGTCCTGACTGAGTGGGTCAACGAAGGAGCAGCATGGCCTGACGGTCGAACGCTCGATCTTTTTGAATCGACCAGTGACGTCCGAGCTGGCCGCGACTGGTGGTCGCTTCAGCCAGTGGAGAGGCCCCCGATTCCTAAAACGCTCCCAGCCAGTTGGAATCCCATCGACGGATTCGTCTCCAACGCGTTGGCTAAGCACGGGTTTACGCCGGCGCCGCGGGCCGATCGTCGAGTTCTTCTGCGGCGTCTCTACTACGACCTCATTGGGCTGCCTCCAACGTATGAACAGACCGAAGCGTTTGTCGCTGATGAGTCTGCAAATGCCTGGGAGAAAGTCGTTGATTCGTTGCTTGACTCACCGCATTACGGTGAGCGTTGGGGGCGGTACTGGCTGGACCTGGTTCGTTACGCAGAAACGTGCGGCTATGAACGAGACCAGGAGAAACCGTTTGCCTGGAAGTATCGCGACTGGGTCGTGAACGCGTTGAACGCCGACATGCCGTACGATCAGTTTGTGATTCATCAGTTGGCTGGAGACGAAATTCAAGATCGTGATGTGAACAGCGTGACGGCGACAGGATTCCTGATGCTTGGCACCTGGAACGACGAGCCGAATGACCAGCAGGACTACAAATACGAGCGTCTGGAAGATCTCGTGCACACGACGTCGTCTGCTTTTCTCGGGCTGACCGTCAAGTGCGCGCGATGCCATGATCACAAGTTCGATCCAATTCCTCAGGTCGACTACTACCGCATTGCGTCGGCATTCTGGCCGGGACCGATTGAACCGCGAGACCGTAAACTGGTCGGTGGCCCTTCGATTGACGAGCTTGGGATTTCTGACGTATTGGGCTGGACGGACCTGGCAGCAACACCAAAGCCGCTGCATGTTCTAAAGAATGGCAGTCGACACACTCCGCTACAGGTCGTAAAGGCAGCACCGTTGACGGCAGTGTCAGCGACGTTTCGCGAGTTTGATCCTGCCCCATCGGGAGCGGCCACGACGCATCGTCGACTGCAGTTGGCAAAGTGGATCGCCTCGTCCGAGAATCCACTGACCGCGCGAGTCATGGTCAATCGGCTATGGCAGCATCATTTCGGGCATGGTCTGGTGCGATCGCCAAACAGCTTTGGGTTCCGAGGCGCTCCGCCAACGCATCCTGAATTGCTTGACTGGCTGGCCGCAGATTTCGTCTCAGGTGGATGGACGCTCAAGCGAATTCATCGATTGATCCTCAACTCAGAAGCATGGAAGCAATCGTCGTTGCATCCGCGTCACGATGAGTACTCGCAGACAGACTCGTCCAACCAATTTCTGTGGCGATCCAATCGTCGCCGGCTCGATGCCGAAGCCCTGCGCGACTCGTTGCTGATGGCTTCGGGACAGCTTGACCTGCGGATGGGGGGAGAAAGTTTTCGGCCGACAATCAGCGCGGAAGCACTCGAAGGGCTATCGCGGAAATCGTCTGCATGGAAGGCGTCGTCACCTGAAGAGCAGCGTCGCCGTAGCATCTATATTTTCATGAAGCGGCACTTACTTCCGCCGTTGATGACGACGTTCGATCTTTGCGACACGACGTTGCCCAACGCTCAACGCGACGTGACGACTGTCGCTCCGCAAGCTTTGGCCTTGCTGAATAATGCTTTCAGTCATGACCAAAGTACGGCTTTGGCGAAGCGGATTCAGTCGCTTGCGAAATCATCTCGCGAACGCGCAGCCCTCGCCTGGCGTTACGCCCTTGGTCGTGACGCAACAGCCGACGAACTCACACTCGCTGAGGACCACGTCAAAGTCCAAACTGCTCGTGTCACGCAAGAGGCGAAGAAAAGAACATCAGCAGCAGGCGCGTGGCGAGTGGCTGACGCGACGATTCCTACACGAGAACTCGTTTTTCACGTTCGGGCTGATGTGGGAATTGTCACAGACGACTCTGGACGAGTCGTGAAATGGAGCGACCAGTCTGACGCGGATCATGACGCATCGCAGTCGAAGCGGAACAGCGTCCGATCCTTATCAACAAAGCTATGGGCTATCTTCCAGCCGTGCGTTTTGATGGTCGGCGACGGTTTCTCAATATTGACGGGCAGCTTCTTCAGACGCCGGCGTGTTCAATCTTCGCCGTGGTGACTGACCGCCACGACGGAGGGCATCGAGAGATCATTTCAAACTGGAAACGCGGAGAGAATGTCAGTTCGTCGGTATTTCTCGGGCTTACCAGCGGTGATCAGGTTCGATTTAGCGATTCGTTTTCAAATGCTGGCCGAGATTCTCAATCGCGATCAACCGTTTATGTTGTCGGCGATCAATTCATCAGAGGCGAGCAGTGTGTTTCAGAATGCTTCCGAACTCAGTCGTCACGCTTCCGACTGCCCAATCGTAAACTCGGAACACCCTGGGTGATCGGACAGCAAGGGGACATCAACGGCGAGTTCTGGAACGGTGACATTGCCGAATTACTGGTGTATGACCGAGCGTTGTCGCTTACCGAGCAACGTAAGGTCTGGAGCGTACTGCTTGACCGCTACAATCTTGCGACGTTCGTTCAGACTGAGAACGTCGTCAAAACAGATCCAGAACTCCTGGCTCTGGCTTCGTTGTGCCACGTGCTGCTTAACTCGAATGAATTCATTTATGTCGACTGAAATTCCTGCCTGCAGCCGTTCGACGAGCACTGAGAGTTGCCTCGTCAATGACAATTGAAAATGACGAACGTACGGGACAAAGACATGGCGATAATCGGCGACGGCAATCTACCAGGACGGCAGTTTCCGTGTGGCAGGACGCGGCGAGAATGCGTCTGGGATATGGGAGTCGGGTTCGCAGGTCTTGCGCTGACGTCATTGCTCGATCGTGACGGATTCTTTGACGCAGCCGCCCGAGCGGATGGCGTAGCGAATGCCGGGCCCCTTTCGCAGCATTTTCCCGCCAAAGCGAAAGCCTGCATCTTCCTCACGATGAACGGGGCACCAAGCCAGGTCGACACGTTCGATCATAAGCCAGAGCTGACAAAATATGCCGGAAAGCAATTGCCATCCGACCGGGAATACATCAACTCGGGTGGCCGCAAGGTTGGGTACCTCACTCCGGAGTGGCGTCCATTTCGCCGAGGCGGAGAAAGCGGACAGTTGATCTCGGACTACTTTCCGAACGTCCGAAAACACGCCGACAAGCTGGCGATTGTCAATTCCTGTCACACCGACAGCCATGCTCACGGTTCTGCGCTCGTCGCGGTTAACACGGGCAAGACGTTTATCGGGCGGCCTTCTCTCGGCGCCTGGTGCGTTTACGGTTTGGGAACGGAGAATCAGAGTCTGCCTGGTTACGTGGTCATGCTGGATGAACGTGGCGGTCCCATCAGCGGCCAGCCCAACTGGTCAAGTGGATTCATGCCGTCGACAGTTTCGGGAACTCTTTTTCGACCGACCGGCGATCCGATCCTGAATCTTAGAGGCCCCGAACACGTGACGCGTGAAATCCAACGTGAGCAGTTGGACTTGCTGAAGCAACTCAACGAGCAGCATCGGGATGCTCGAAAAGGTGGCGCCGACCTGGCCGCACGAATTCGAGTCTTATGAACTGGCCTGGCGGATGCAGTCGGAAGCTCCGGAAGCGGTGGACATTGCTCTGGAAACAAAACAGACACTAGACAGCTATGGCATCGGCCAGGAGCCAACGAACGAGTATGGCCGGAACTGTCTGGTCGCACGCAGGCTGGTTGAACGTGGCGTCCGGTTTGTGCAGCTTTACTCAGGTGGCGGGCACCTTGAAGACACCTGGGACGCGCACGAGAGCATCGAGAAGAATCACGGCAAGCACGGGGCGGAAGTCGATCAGCCCATCGCGGCGCTACTGACCGACCTCGAAGAGCGAGGCCTGCTGGATTCGACACTCGTCGTCTGGGGCGGCGAGTTCGGCAGGATGCCATTCAGCGAGGGCAAAGACGCACCTGGTCGGAACCACAATCCGTATGGCTTTTCGATGTGGTTTGCAGGCGCTGGCGTCAAAGGTGGAATTCGCTACGGAGAAACCGACGAACTCGGCTTTCAGGCGACGACAGATCCTGTCCACCTCCACGACATCCATGCCACGATCCTGCACCTGATGGGCCTGGACCATGAACTGCTGACGTACTTCCATCAGGGACGACAGGAAAGTCTCACTGACGTCGGTGGGCGAGTCGTCACGGGAATTCTTGCCTGAAAAATGGTTAACGGGATGGTTTTGTTTCAGCTTCCCAGTCCGCCAGCAAATCTGCCAGTCGTTGTTTGAGGTTCGGTTTGCTTGCAGTCAGATCTTTGGTTTCTTTGGTGTCATTTTTGAGATCGAAGAGCCACTCATCAGTTTTTCCGTCTTCCAGACGTGTAACCAGTTTCCAGTCTCCGTGACGAATCGCTCGCCAGACGCGATCGCCACGTTTTGCTCGCCAGGCGAGAGTTCGTTCTTTGCCAGGTTGACGTCTTGAAAGATGCTGCACGATGTCCATTCCGTCAGACTTGTAGCCGGTTGGTGTGTCGGCGATCCCGGCGTTAATGAATGAAGTCGTCAGGTCCATCGTGATTGTTGGCTGGTCTGACACAACTCCCTCGGGAAGACGACCTGGTAAACGCATCATGCAGGCCGTTCGAATTCCACCTTCAAACAGACCACTCTTGAAGCCTCGAAACGGTGCGTTGCTGCCCGGAACAATAGCGCCGTGGTCGCTCGCAAAAACGACGAGCGTGTTGCTGGTCATGCCGCGTTCGTCGAGTGAAGCAAGAATGCGGCCGACCTCGCGATCCATA
>CALSLT010000011.1 GCA_943787265.1 uncultured Planctomycetaceae bacterium
TGCTGACAACGGCATCGAGTACCTGGAAATGAAAGTCGCCATCGACGGAATCAGTGTCGTCGTTAATCCTGAAAACGACTGGTGCAAAGCGATCACCGTTGCCCAGCTCAAAAAACTCTGGGAGCCTGGCAGCAAAATCACCAAGTGGAATGAACTCAATCCTTCATGGCCGGACCACGAAATCAAGCTTTACGGTCCAGACACCGACTCCGGAACGTTCGACTACTTCACCGACGTTATCTGCGGCGAAGAAGGAGCCAGCCGAACCGAGTACACGCCAAGCTCTGACGACAACATTCTGGTTCGGGGAGTGTCGGGCGACAAACACGCGTTGGGCTACTTCGGTTTTGCGTACTACCTTGAAAACGCTGACAAGCTGACGGCCGTTCCTGTCTCAGCAACAGACGACGTCGCTGACGCGGTTGCGCCAACTCCGGAAACAATCGAAGGCGGGAAGTACGTTCCGCTGTCGCGGCCGCTGTTCCTCTACGTGAACAAAGCCAAGCTCGCTCGACCTGAGCTGGCAGACTTCCTGACCTACTACCCTCGAAGCCGGTCAGGATCTCGTCAGCGAAGTCGGCTACGTTCGCCTGGGAGCAGAAACTCACGCCGAAACAGTTGAGGCGTTGAAGGCGGCGATCGGCGA
Organism: uncultured Planctomycetaceae bacterium; assembly: GCA_943787265.1. Classification (GTDB taxonomy): domain Bacteria; phylum Planctomycetota; class Planctomycetia; order Planctomycetales; family Planctomycetaceae; genus JABMPE01. Next base: position 647 of record CALSLT010000011.1, read on the forward strand.
GTAACACTCGCAGCACAGAACTCGTTTGTCCGGTCGGTTGCCTGATCATCAACCGGCCGGTCAGGAGATTCTCCAAATGTCCACAGCTTCCGCATCCGACGTGCCGCTTTCAGAAGCGACCACATCGTTGCAACGTTCAGCGTCGTTTACCCGACTCAAAGAGTCGGGTATTCGGTCGCTGCTGTTTCTTTGTGCCGCGCTTTCAATTCTGACAACGCTTGGGATCATCGCCGTCCTCTTCAGCAATGCGATCTACGATGTGTCTCCTCGACAGGTCGGCCGGGACGGCGAAGTCAGGCCAAACGAAGCTTTCTTTCAGCAGGTATCGGTCACCGAATTCGTCACCGAAACGCGATGGACACCTGGCTACACCGAGAAGCATTTCGGAATTATGCCGCTGGTTTGCGGCACGCTGATGATTTCGGGAATCGCCGCACTGATCGGCCTGCCGATCGGGCTGTGCAGCGCGATCTATCTCAGCGAATACGCCGCTCCGCGAACCCGAGCGATCGTCAAGCCCGTGCTGGAAATCCTTGCCGGCATCCCGACTGTCGTTTACGGCTATTTCGCTCTGGTCTTTGTGACGCCGTACGTCCTGAGACCAATCTTTCAGGACATGCTGGGCTTCGACGTCGGAGTATTCAACGCGGCGAGCGCCGGCATCGTCGTTGGCATCATGATCATTCCGATGATCTCATCGCTCAGCGAAGACGTTCTGCGATCAGTGCCTCGCAGTCTGCGAGAAGCCGCTTACGCACTCGGCTCGACGAGGGTCGACGTTTCAACAAGAGTCGTCGTTCCGGCCGCTCTTTCCGGAATCATCGCCTCGTTCCTTCTGGCAATCTCGCGAGCGATCGGCGAAACGATGGCCGTCACAATCGCCGCCGGGCAGACCGCTATCGTTACAGCCGACCCGCTCGGCAGTGTCGCGACAATGACGTCCTACATAGTCAATGTCAGCAAAGGTGACGCGGTCATCGGCAGCATCGAAGAGAAGAGCATCTACGCGGTCGGTCTGACACTGTTTCTGATGACGCTGGTTATGAACATCATTTCGCAATTCGTGCTGCGGCGTTTCCGTGAGGTCTACAATTGAGCGATCAGGAAATTGAATATGCCGCACTTTTGAAGGGACGACACCGCATCTCGACATACTTTGAATGGGTGTGTCGAATCGCGACGATCTCTGCCCTGCTCTTCCTGGCCGTTCTGCTGGCCGGAGTCACCTGGCAGGCGTGGGGCTGGCTCGACACTCAGTTTCTGACCGGTTTCGATTCACGCCGACCGGCAAAGGCAGGTCTCCTTGCCGGTCTCTGGGGAACGTCCTGGCTGATCTTCTTCACAGCGATCTTAACTGTGCCTGTGGGCGTCGGTGCCGCGATCTATCTTGAAGAATACGCCACTGATAACCGTCTGACTCGACTGATCAAGCTCAACCTGTCGAACCTCGCCGGCGTGCCGTCGATCGTTTACGGAATGCTCGGCGTCACGGCATTTGTTCGCATGTTCGGAATGCTTTCGGCCGCGGACGGCTGGACAATAGCCATCGCGCTTGGGTTTGGAACGCTTGAAATTCCGCTTCCGCTGGGACGCTGTCTGCTGGCAGGGTCTTTCACACTCAGCCTGCTGATTCTACCAGTTGTCATTATCGCCTCGCAGGAAGCCTTGCGTGCCGTTCCCCCTTCGATCCGCCACGCGTCGTACGCTTTAGGTGCGACTGAGTGGCAGACGATCCGGCATCAGGTGCTGCCTGCCGCCGTGCCGGGGATCACTACTGGAATCATTCTCGCACTCTCACGAGCGATGGGAGAAACCGCTCCGCTGATTGTGGTCGGAGCCATGAGTTACGTCGCGTTCGCTCCGGGAAACCTCGATACACCGATGGGCGCCGTTCAGGATCCGCAGCGAGTGCTTGACGCACCTTTCGACGTCTTCACATCGATCACGATTCAAATCACGAACTGGATCGAGCAGCCAAAAGAAGAGTTTCAGAATCTCGCAGCCGCCGGGAGCCTGGTGCTTTTGATTCTTTTGGTTGTTTTTAACGCCACGGCGATCGTGATCCGTAACCGTGCTCAGAAAAAGATAACCTGGTGATTGACTCATGAATTCATCGCCGACCGTCGTCACCGCCAACGACAATGCCCAAAATGAGGAACCTCGCGTGGACGTAACCAGCACCGACGCAGCCGCGGCGACCCCGGAGGAATCGGGTGAGGCATCCGTCCGCACATCGCGACCTGTCGTCGCCGAATCGGCAATAACTGACGCGTCGCACGCCGTCAAAGTCCGCGCGAAAAATGTCGACTTCTTCTACGGCACCAACCAGGTTCTGTTCGACGTTTCGCTCGATATTCCCGAGAAGTCGGTTACCGCCCTGATCGGGCCGTCGGGCTGCGGAAAGAGCACGTTCCTGCGAACACTCAACCGCATGAACGACATAATCGAAGGCACCCGCCACACCGGCGACATCCTGCTCGAAGGCACCGACGTCTACGATCCATCCATTGATGTCGTGTTACTCAGAAAACGCGTCGGCATGGTCTTTCAGAAGTCGACGCCATTCCCGAAATCGATCTTCGACAACATTGCCTACGGCCCCAAAGTCGCAGGCCTGAAAAACAAAGCGAAGCTGGCCGAAATCGTTGAGACATCTCTGCAACGCGCGGCTCTCTGGGATGAAGTCAAAGACCGACTGAACAGCTCGGCAATGGCACTTTCCGGTGGTCAGCAACAAAGATTGTGCATTGCTCGAACGCTGGCCACCGACCCGGATGTCATTCTGATGGACGAACCCGCTTCGGCACTCGATCCTAAATCAACAGCTCGCGTCGAAGACCTGATCTTCGAACTCAAAAAGAACTACACAATCGTCATCGTGACGCACAACATGCAGCAGGCTGCCAGAGTCAGCCAGCAAACGGCCTTCTTCTTCCAGGGAGTGCTCGTTGAAACCGGCGACACTCACAGCCTGTTTACGAACCCGACCGAGAAGCAGACGGAAGACTACATCACCGGTCGATTCGGCTAAGCTTGGCGGCAACTCACGCTTGCTGACCAATACAGATTCGACTGCTGCCGGGGGATTCTCCGGAAAGGTAAGCCAATAATGTCAATCCACCTTGAACGCGATCTTGACGGATTGCACCACGATATCCTGCACATGTGCTCGATTGTTGAGGACATGATACATCGCGCTGTCGACGGGCTGCGTTCACCGAGTATTCAACTCGCCGAGGAACTCGCTTCCGCCGATGACGAAATTGACGCGATGGACGTGCAGATCGAAAACGACTGCCTGAAGATCCTGGCTCTCCATCAGCCAGTCGCGATCGACCTGCGCCGCATCGCGACAGTGCTCAAGATCACCGGCGAGCTGGAACGAGTCGCTGACCTTGGCGTCAACATCGCAGAACGAGCCGCCGGACTGGTCGGAAAGGCGGAAGTCATCGTTTCCGACAAGCTTCAGGACATGTCTCGTAAGGCGCTCGAAATGCTGCATCGAAGCATCGACTGTTACGTCGAACTCGACGGCCAGGGAGCCAGGGCAATCCTGGAAAGTGACGACGAAGTTGATCGCCTGAATGCCGAAATCATCGAAGAATTGCGTGGCGTCATGCGATCTTCACCAGACATGGTCGAACCGGCACTACACCTGTTCTCCGCAACTCGCCACATCGAACGAGTCGCTGACCATGCAACAAACATCGCGGAAGATGTCGTCTTCATGGTCGAGGGCGTCATCATTCGGCACCGAGCCGATTTCCGAGCGGAGCAAGTTTGACGCCTGAAATCAGACCGCCCTCACTCAGTCAATCAGCATTGGGCCTCAATTGTCATCTTATATTAACGCCACGGTAACAATGATTTGATAATTGTCAGTAACAAGAGGCGGATGGGCGTTCCGCGCCGCAAGAGTTGAAACCGTTGATCGCAAAACTGCCGGGCTGAATCGAGTCACTCAAAAATGTCGACCCAAACTGTTCTGATCATCGAAGACGAGCCGTCTCTGGTTGAGGTTCTCTCCTACAACCTTGAGAAAGAAGGCTTTGAAGTCCTGACGGCCAACAACGGCCGCGACGGACTGGAACGAGCCCGCGCTGTACTTCCAGACTTGGTCATTCTCGACCTGATGCTGCCACTTGTGGACGGTCTGCAGGTTTGCGCTCAGTTACGCGGTGACGCCAAGACGCAAAACATACGCGTGCTGATGCTTACTGCTCGCAGCGAAGAAACGGACGAGGTCGTCGGCTTCAACGTCGGAGCAGACGACTACGTCACTAAACCGTTCAAAGTCCGGCCGTTGATTCATCGCATCAAGGCACTGCTTCGTCGCAGCGAAAAAAGCAAATCGGAAACATCGGTCCTTTCCGTCCACGGCGTTGAGATCGACAAAGCGAGCTTCGAAGTTCGAGTCGAAGACGCCGAACTCGAACTGACCCGCACCGAGTTCCGACTTTTGTGGACATTGATGCGGCAGCCCGGTCGTTCGTTCTCGCGGCTCGAATTGATGGACAGTAGCCGAGGAATGGATGCCAACGCTCTGGAACGAACGATTGACGTCCACGTGCGAGCACTCCGCAAGAAAATGGGCGAGCCCGGCGACCTGATCGAGACTGTCCGCGGCATCGGCTACCGCTTCAAACGCGAGTAGCGTGTACCACATCCGGGAACTCCCCCACCCACCGTCATTCCCGCGCAGGCGGGAAACCAGTTGCTACAGCATTGGTCTGGGTTCCCGCCTGCGCGGGAATGACACTTCCATGCTGGTAGGTCTGAACTCGAATGCTGACTCGGCAAATTCTGCCATCGCTACTTAAGCGGCATGTAGATTTCAGTCTGCAAATCAGCCGGCTCTGTGTCGCCGGGATCATTCCGGTAAATCTCAAACGTGCCTACTTTGCTCTGCTTGAGTTTCATGTAGCGAGAGACCTGGTGAGCCGCACTCCAGCCGTTCCCGACGTTGTCGTAACTTCCGATGTGGTCAACTCGGAATGCGTTAACGGTCGGAATCGACCAACTGGCCATCTCAGCAGGAACATCGCCTGCAGACTCCGGAAGAAGCCAACCCGCCGTGTAGTCGAAAGTGCCCGCCTTCATGTCGAATTTGTGGTAGACAGAGATTCCCGCTTCTTCGATCGGGATCCCGTGCTTCTTAAACGCCTCTTCGGCCTGGCAGAATGCTTCCTTCATCGACTCGCCAATATGCTGAATCGAGGTCGTCTTCCGAATACCAGCCATCCTCAACGGGCCGACCGATTCGACTCCACGGACATTCGTCGTGGAAAGAATCGTGCCGGTCTCGATCAACTCTTTGAGCATCTTCAGACCACGTTCGTAGTCCATCCCGATGAAGACTTCCATCTGAGGAATCATCCAGAACATGAACCACGGCATCGAACCGTTCATGTGCCACGTGATCTTCGTGCCGTCGCCGGACGGCTCGAATTCAAACCAAACATCCGACTTCGATTTCCACGGTTTGACGAATCGAATCTCTTCATCAATCAGTTTGCCTGGTTCAAGCTTTCGATGCTCAATCTCGCCCTGCCCGACAACTTCGCCTTTCCACGAGTAAATCGCCCCGACAGACGACGAGTCTTCGGGAATGGTCACTTGGGCATCCGGCTCGGCACACAGCCAGGGTGACCAGATCGGCCACGTACCAAAGTCGGCGACTTTTGCGAAGACATTCTCTGGTGTGTCGTTGATGACGGTCGAACGCTGGACATGGAACTTCGGCATCGGCGTGGCCTCAAGAGGGGGCAAATCTGCGACAATAGTTCGCCGTCAGAAAACGGCGAATGCACGCCAGGTTACCCCCGAGAACGTCGAACCTCAAGCGACGGAGTCCGCAGCCTTAGCCGTCTGTCAACTCATAGGTTCCCTGGCCGAGGTATCGCAGGCGGCCCTGTTTGGCCAGCTCTTCCCAGACCTCTTTCGGATACTGATTGGGAGGCATAACGGCACAGACGGCGGACTTGTTCCCACCACTCATCGGGCCGTACCCCATTCGTGACTCATCATCCAGACGGGTCATTTTGAGCCGTTTTCGGAAGGCTTTCATTGCCTTCTTGAGTACTTCTTTTGACGGTGGTCCCGGGGTCGATTCAGCTTCCGCGTCGCTCATCAAGAAACTCCTTTGGTGTTACGAGACGCGAAAATTAACAGGTTCGACCACGAAGTGAAAAGAACAACTCGCAGCCAGCGTTCTCAACTCACCAAAGCAGGTACGACAGGCTATGCCGAAAACGCTTCTCTCAGCAGTGCGAGGCTTTTCGGAATGGCGGTTTCGTAGCTCTCCATGCCTTCGAATTCGAGCGACACCCAGCCTTTGTAGTTGTGTCGGTGGAGCATCTTTGCGACTCGGTCGTAGTCGATGTCGATCTCGTACCATTGCCCGCCGCCGTAGTAGGTCTTGGCCTGAACGAAGGCGGCGCGAGGAGCCAGTTGTTCGAGCCTCTCATACGGGTCTTCCAGAAAATTTCCCGTGTCGACCGTTATCTGAAGCCACGGAGAATCAACAGCGTCGACAATACGAGTCACCCCTTCCGGAGTCAGACCAAGCCCCCAGTGATTCTCCAGGCCGAGCACCACTCCACACTTCTCGGCCGTCGGCAGGCACTTTTCGAAACTCTCAATCACCCACGGATACCCGTCTTCGTCGGTGTAGCCTTCGAGCGGCGGCTCGATGCCGCGATTCTTCATCAGCTCGTCGAAGTTTCGACTGGTGCCCCACCGCCCGGTGTTAACACGCATCGTTGGAATGCCCAACCGGTAGCACGTTTCAATTTGCCCGATCGTGAGGTCAACGTTGCGTTGCCGTTTCTCTTTATCCGGAGTCACAAACCCCTGATGAGTCGACATCGCACACAGCGGCAGCCCCAGCCGAAACGCGTGGCGCTTGATCTCCTGCATCGCCGAGTTGCTCAACAGAGTGTTCTGCTCAATCTGATAAAGCAGCAACTCAACCCCCGTCAAAACCGAATTCGGAAGCAATGTCAATGCACCGATGAATGTCCCGAAACGCCTCATTCCGAAACCGCCACAACGAGTACGTCGACAAAGCAATCGGATTACTGATCCTCGCCCCGGACTTCGCCGAAGGCGTCGCGTCTTCAGCACTTTCAACGTCTCCAGAGATCAAAGTCTGACCAGCAAAACTTGTCGCTGCGGCGGCGGTAAGAAATCTTCGGCGATCCATGTCGACTCTCCAAGAGTAGGGTGCGTCTTGACGCACCATCAAGATTATTGGTGCGTCAAGACGCACCCTACCTCAATTTTCAATTCGTTCGATCCGCGTAATTCCAACTCTGTAATGTTTGCGAAAGCCGCTTGCCTTTTTCATATCATCAAGCACTCGCCCCGAAACGATGATGTCGGTAGTTGCCGAAAAGACATCGCCGTCGACAGGCCAGTCGGCTTCATCAATGTAGAAATCGCCTGCTTCGTAGCATGACTCATTCCCGCAAACTTTGCAGCCAGAAGTGCCGGGCGGAACGGTTTGCTGATGACTGCTTAATAGAATTTGTCGCTCGGATCGCGGAATTAAAGCTGTTCGGTTTTCAACCTCTCCCGTCTTCGTCATCAATCTCGCAATCTGAAATGCTGACTCAAGTTCGTCCCTGCAAATTGTCTCCAACAACTCATCAATCACAGCCAGAACGCGAATATCTGCGCCAGCGAGCACTCCTTCGGACTCACGCGGCGCCTTTGGAACGAATACGTTTGGAATGAGGGCAGGCTGCAAAACGCGTCCGCACCTGCAGACCACCTCTGAAGCCAAGCTGTCTACCCACTTAAGGTCGACTTCAAGCATGCTGTTTCGATTTGCTGAAGTCACGGCAAACAACTCAGTAGGCATTTCTTTTTCTCCGGCAAACGAAATAGCAACGTTGCGACTTCTTGGCTCACCATCGCGTCGCGACACTCAAGTAAGCAAGGTACGTCTTGGGCACACTACGCAGTAAACAGCTCTCCGGAGATATCGATCCACGTTGAAAATAATTCGCCGGGCTCGAGGCGGCAGCCGGTGTTGACGCCATGTTGAGCAGATACACTCTTCTCAAAGTTTATGGCGTCGGTGACGCAGGTGTAAGGTTCGAAGCAGCTGCGTTGTGGTTGGACGGGGCGTAGATCACAAGTTCATGGAAGGTGCCAGGGTTTCGTTGGGCGAGCTGGGGCGGCGGCTTCTTTTATCATGAGCCGCTTGACGATGTCGGCTCAGACCTACTGATTGTCGGCTCCGAAACGGAATGAGTACAGGTCGACGTTCTTCATCGTGAAGCGGACGCGGATCGTTTCCGGCATTCCTGTGGGAAGTGTGTTGGCACCTCGCCACGTGATCTGATGGCGAAGCGAGTCGCCTGTTACGGGCCGACAGTCAGCAAGTGAGAATCCCGGAATGACGTTACCGGAGGCGTCGAGGCGTTCTGCTTTAAGCCAACCGTCGGACCCGCAGTCGACATTCACAAAGAGATCGTCTCCTTTTATCTCAAGCGGGCGAGTGGTCACAGTTCCGGGTTTGTCGCCGGTTGCCTGCAGCGAGGCGAAGCCGTCCAGTCGGAGCGTCGCCAGACCAACTCCCAGTGAGTGATACGGCCGCGTCATGGGCAGCACTTTTGTGCAATGCCCCATGTTTGCCCCCAGGTAGTACAGTCGGATTTCGTCATCGACAACAAGCATCGTGTTCGCCCCATAGACCATGCCTGAGTCCCATTCCCCGAATCGGCCAATCGATAAAGCTCGGCGAGGAAAATCAACGTCGGTCCAGGTCTTCATGTCGCGGCTGACTTTCATCGGCATGTCGAGCGGCCCTTCGCGGTTGCCGATTACCGACCACAGGTCGTACAGAGCCACATAGACGCCTTCGTATGGCATCGCGGTAACGGAGTAGATTTCGCTGTGGAACTGGTTGAGTTGCGTCACGTCGGGCAGCAGGCTCCCGAAGGCTCGGCACGCACCGTCTCCTACGAGAGCGTCTTCACGGTGCCCGGCCAGAAACGGGAATTTCGCGGTGAACGGATCGTTCAGTTTCTTAAGCGTTGCGGCCGCAAAACTGCGACGGACAAAACCGTCGTGCTCCCGCATGTACTTCGGGAAAAACAGATAGCGATCCTGGCCCGGATCCGTAATCAACGAAACGACGTCGCCGTACGCCGGACGCACCGCCTGTGGCTGGGACCAGGTGATACCGTTGCTGGAGCGGCTGACTCCGTACGTTTTGTCGTGCTGGTAAAACAGCGACTGAAAAACGTCCTCGGGATCTTCCGCATGCGGATTGTACTGCACGTTGTTGCCCGGCTTCTTCCAGATACCGATCTGCCCGTCAAAGCCCAGCAAATTGTGCTTTTCGAAGTCGTGCCACGGGGCAGCGGCGATGTTCGGCCGGCGCCAGTGAATGCCGTCTTCGGACACGGCATAACCTTTCAGGGAATGTCGAGGCCCGCAGCGGTACCACATCCGGAAGCAGCGTTGTTTAGCGTCGTAAATCACCGTTGACATGAACGGGTCGGCCCAGCCTTCTTCCCACGGCACCTGAGCCTGAAACACCGGGTTACGCTCGTGCTTCTTAAACGGGTGCAGTCGACGTTGCAGCCCCGCCATTTCGTCGACGATGAAGTCATCAATGAAAAGCTGAGTGTCGCTGCCGGCCAGGATGATGCCGTCTTTGACCTCGGTCGAAGGTCGATACACCGGGTTGAGTGTACGGAGACGTCGCGTCGACACGGTCTTCATCCACTCCGCCTGGTCGACCAGCGAATCCCCGGTTGATTCGTTCAGAACGCTGATGGCCGTTGCGGCGGCGATGCGAACTCCCGGATCTTCATCGTTGGACAGCCTCCCCAATAGCGACAGCGATTCGCTTGCCCCGGCTCGCCCCAACGCGTCGCACGCCTTCTCGCGAACGTTTGCGTCTGTATGAAGCAACGCGGTTATCAGGACATGGATCGCTGCGAGCTGCGTTTCGCGAGCCGACTCGCTGTCGGGAACCGTGTTCCGTAGTGCGAGCAGGTCGAAACCTTTCGGGTGTTTCGCCACCGGTTTCAGGTCGGCGACATGAGCGGTCGACTTCAAGGCGTAAACGGCGGCTGCCCGAACGGTGGGAATCGTGCTGTCGAGTGCCAGCTCGAGCAACGGAATACCCTCGCGTGACCGCATCTGGCCGAGCAATCCACAAATGCCCAGTTGAGTCGTTTCCGATCCTGACCGCATCGATTCTTCCAAATGTTTTACTTCAAAGGGTTGCTTCGTTCGCCACAGGACGAGAGCTGCTTTTGCTCGCTGCTCTATATCGCCTTCCGTCAAGGCTTCCCGAAGGGCGGTGACCACCGGGGCCAGATGTGCGAGACGTTCCAGTGTCATGCCGGCCGAACCAGACCTCACGACGTTGCTGTTCCCGAGGTCGGTGACTAGAGAATTAATTGCACGTTCAACAGCGGGAGTCACCGGCCAGTCAGCGTGTTCGCGCATGACTTCCGCACTGGCCAGGCGAGTCATAGCGTCGGAACTCGACAAACCTGCGGTGACCAGCGACTGCCCGATTTCCGCTACGCTGGCGTCATCCGACAAGTGTGTCAGTAGTGTCTTTCGGACAAGCCGGTCAGGATCGCTCAGAAGTGGTCGCAGTTTTCCGGCGTCCGACGCGCGTTGCAGGGCGACGAGATCCTTCGCCAGTTCTCGAACAATGGCCGTTCGGATCGTGGCGTCGGGATTGCCCAGGAACCGATTGACTAGCTGAAGCCGCTGTTCCGCCGGTAGACGTGACATGTCGAGCCGTTGCATTCCACGACGCAACGCCAGTTCGTTTCCAGAGTCAATATCACGGAGACACCCGGCCGCGAAGACCGCCCGTGCGTCGAACGCTGGTGTATCGATGGCGTCAGGCTTTCTGCCGACCAGATTGCAGTTGAGCAGGTAAAAATCGTCGCCTTTATCGTTGCCCGAATAAACGCCGACCCACGCCGTTTGGCCATCCGGTGTCAGCGCGATCGACGGCCGGCCACCGGAATTGGCGACCGTCTGCGTTGTTGCTTCGTTTTGCGAGTCGATCATTGTCAGTTGAACGGAGCCGACAACGGTGCCGTAGTCCTTGCTGACGGCAACCGAACCGACACCACGTTCCCAGCCGATGGTCGAGCGGGTCGGCGATATCGCGATGTCTGTACGGCCAACGTGCTGGTTTTCTGGAGTCCTTGCGGCAACTCTCGAAGTCCACGTTCCATCTGCGATGATGTGAGCGTGATGGAGGTCGCGGATGGCCGCGCCGTTTTCTCCTGCCGCGAAAGAAACGTGCAACTGCCCAGTGGCAGTCGTCGCGGCTGAAATGTTCCGGCAAACGCCGACTTTCGAGATTGTGACTACTTGCCACTCGCCGGTGGCAAGTCGCGTTGCGCACTTTGGGCCACCGTTCTGGGGGCAGGCCACAACCTTCAGAAGCCCGTTGCCAGACACTGCCATGTCGAAGTGCCCAGCGGCAATGCCCTGCAATTCTGCGGGGCGTGCAGCGTTCCATTGTCCGTCGGCTGTTCGTTCCCAGACTGCCAGACGCGACCGATCACGCGTCATGCAGACAACGACGGGCCGACCGTCCGGCAGCAGGTCCAAGGCAACGTTGTTGCCGCCAAACGTGACGTTCTGCCCGAAAGTTTCCAGCCGCCATTGGCCATCAATCTGATGCCAATAATCGACTCCATAAGGCTGTCCGTGAAACCGAGTCGCGACGTGCAGGTGTCCCTGGCGATCGTAGACCAGGTCAGACGGGTGTCCGAATGAGCCCCAGCCTTCGACGTTCCAGGTCGTCTCGCTGTCAATTGCGGAGTAGGTGAGTCGGCCATCCGTGGAGATTATCCCGATCGGCTTACAATCAAACTCACCCGCAGCCAGCGTCCAGGTAAACGCAATCTCGCCTGTTGGAGAAACGGCAAAGCAACTCCGCTCACCAGCCAAAGGCCGTCCACCGTCGACCTGCACATTGACTCGCCGCGTCTGGATATTCTGTGCCTGTAAGCCGACATTCGCCGTCTGAAAACACACTGCAAGGGTCATTGCGAACGAAGAACTCTGCCATGCCATTGAATCGTCCTCTTAATGTCGACGTGTGATGGGGCGAAACGTGAAATTCAGATGAATGCAGAAGATTGACTTAGCTTACAGAATTGTGGCTTCTTTCGGACTTCAGTCTGGAATGGAGAGTTCGAAGACCGACCATAGCAACACGGATCACCGACCGTTGTATCAGACTTCTGTTCGTAGCGACTCTTCCTGTAGACTTTACATATTCGCACTCATTGATGCTTTGTGATACTCGTAGCAGCCTTGAATTTCTGAGCGTCCACAGAATGAACGTTAAGCTTGCCACGTCCATAGTCTTTGCAACGTTGCAGTGCGTGGGAGCTGCCGTGGCGGACGAGCAGCTATTGCGCCGCGCGAAAGGACACTCATTGGTTCTGAGGCGAGACAACAATTGCCCGTGACCGAGATCGTGAACGGTCGGGAAGTTGATCGTACTCGAGACGTGCAGTTTGAATCGGCCAACCCTGGTGTCGCCTCTGTCGATTCGGGTGGCGTTGTGCGACCGATCGCGGATGGTTCGACTTCAATTCTCGTTCGGTCACAAGGATTGTTGACTCGCATGGATGTAAACGTCCTGCGTTCAGCCGATGCATTGCCGGTCAATTTCGCCAACGACATCGTCCCGGTACTGTCCAAAGCGGGATGCAATGCCGAAAGTTGTCACGGCAAGCAGAGTGGGCAGAACCGATTTAAGCTGTCGGTTTTTGGCTTCGACCCGGCTTTCGATTACGCAGCGCTCGTGAGTGAAGCTCGAGGTCGACGTATCTTTCTGTTGGACGCTGAGCAATCACTGCTTCTGCGAAAAGCGACGAATCGTGTACCTCATGGAGGCGAGCAGAAATTTCCTGCGGGTTCCATCGAGTACAACCGGATTCTGCGCTGGATTAAACAAGGGACGCCTCGGGGAGAGCCCGATGATCCAAAGGTGGTCGAAATCAAGATCACGCCTGGCGAACGTGTCCTCACGGAACGATCACAGCAGCAAGTCATTGTGACTGCCGTCCTGTCCGACGGCACGGTCCGCGATGTTACGGATGAATCACGGTACGACACCAATGACAACGTAGTGGCCTGCGTCGACAAGCATGGTCTGATTCATACGACGAACGTCTCCGGCGAAGCGGCAATTATGGCTCGGTACATGGAGTTCGTCGCCACCTGTCGAGTGACTGTTCCCTTTAGCTCCGCTGACAACGGCATGAAACTTCAGGCGGTCTGGAAGTCTCCACACTTTGTCGACCAGCTCGTCGCTGCCAAATGGAGAAAGCTGAATCTGCTTCCTTCAGCTCGGTGCGACGACGCGACGTTTTTGAGACGTGCGTATCTGGATGTGATCGGAAGATTACCCACTGCGGCTGATGCGCGTGAGTTTCTAGTCAGTAATGCTGAAAACAAACGGACGGCGTTGATCGACTCGCTACTTGAACGGCATGAGTACGCCGATTACTTCGCACTGCAATGGGCAGACTTGTTGCGTGTCAATCAGGAAGCATTGGGATCCAAGTCGGCTTACGTTTTCGACGCGTGGTTGCGACAGGCGTTTCGAGACAACATGCCATACGACCAGGTTGTCCGTGAGTTGATTACGGCTCAAGGTGGCAGCCATCAGAATAGTGCGACCAACTTTTACAAGGCGTTTCCGAAGCCGCATGATCTGACGATTGCCGTCAGTCAGGTATTTCTGGGAGTGCGGCTTGAATGTGCTCGTTGTCATCATCACCCCTACGAACACTGGGGGCAGGATGACTTTTTCGGAATGGCGGCATTCTTTCCACGATTGAAGCAGAAGAAGGCCGCAGATGGAAAGCAGCTTCTGTTTTTCAGTGATCGGGGAGACGTCAAACACCCAAAAACAAATGCCATTGTTGCGCCGCAAACGCTTCTCGGCAAACCGCTCGACGTGCCGGTCAACGAGGACCGTCGACTGCAACTGGCTGACTGGATGACGTCGCCAAACAATTCATTCGTCGCGCGAACGATGGCGAACCGTGTCTGGGCTCATTTTTTGGAACGTGGCCTGGTCGAGCCAATCGACGACATGCGGGCCACCAACCCGGCGACGAACGAATTGCTGCTGGACGCTCTGGCGGCTGAGTTCGTCGCCAAGGACTTTAATGTTAGGCAGTTGATTCGCTCGATTATGACGTCCGACGTCTACCAGCTCAGTTCGTTGCCCAACGAGACTAACGTGCGTGATACACGCAATTATTCGCGTACCTATCGCAAGCGGTTGTCCGCCGAAGTGTTACTTGACGGGGTTGCGACGTCACGGGTGAGCAGTCGGATTTTGTTGGCGTGCCAACTGGAACGCGAGCCGTACAACTTTGGAACAACCGGCTGCCGTCGTCATTCCTTGATGTATTCGGGCGGCCGCAACGCAAGAGTGTCTGCGAGTGCGAGCGAATTTTCGACACCAGTCTTGGCCAGGTGATGCACTTGATGAACGCTCCGCTCGTGAATGACAAAATCAGTTCACCGACCGGTTATGCAGCAACAGTTTCGAAGAGTGACTTGTCTCCGGAACAGATCGTCGTCGAACTGTATCTTACGGTGTTAAGCCGTTATCCGACTCAGCATGAATTGTCCGCGACAGTTCCGGTCTACTCGGCACCGGTAAGCAGCCGCCGTAGTGCTACTGAAGATGTTCTTTGGGCACTGATCAATACGGCAGAATTCGTTCTCAATGACTGAGTTAAAGCGAGGCAAGAATGACTCAACGTAGTCAGGCACAGAGATATTGCGACGGGATGCCGCGTCGCGAGTTTATTCAGACTGGGCTTGCCGCTATGGGGGGCTTCGGGATGGCTGATCTGCTGCGGATCGATTGCCCAGTTGGGATGGACACCTGAATTAGTTTTTAGACGGCAAGCTTTGCTTGGTGTTGTTCTTCGAATTCGTCAGGTGTTTTGTATCCGAGGGTCTGATGAATTCTCTT
Organism: uncultured Planctomycetaceae bacterium; assembly: GCA_943787265.1. GTDB lineage: Bacteria > Planctomycetota > Planctomycetia > Planctomycetales > Planctomycetaceae > JABMPE01. The sequence continues at coordinate 15,657 of CALSLT010000011.1, forward strand.
GGAGTTGTAGAACGTTTCGATGTACTGGAAGACGCTGAGTCTTGCTTGAGTGATGTCCTCGAAGGTTTCGAACTTCGTCCATTCGTGCTTGAGTGACCAGAAGAAACGTTCCATGACGGCGTTGTCGTAGCAGCATCCGGTACGACTCATCGAGCAGATCATGTTGAGTGTTCTCAGAGTCTGCTGGTATTCATCGCTGGTGTATTGCGAGCCTCGATCGCTGTGGTGAAGCAGACCGTTCGTGTCAGGCTTCCGCGATTCAACAGCGTTACGAAGAGCTGAGCTGACCAACGGCGTGGCGAGACTTTCGGAAATCGCCCAACCGACAACCTTGCGACTGAACAAGTCCAGGACAACAGCCAGATAAACCCAGCCGGTTGCCGTCGGCAGATACGTGATATCGGTCACCCACTTTCTGTTCGGAGCACCTGCTTTGAAGGACTGATTCAGAACGTTTGGTGCCGCCATCTTTGAAGGATCAGAAACCGTTGTCGTTGGCGAAAATTTCTTTGAGACTTTGCTTTTCAGTCCCATTTCCCGCATCGCCGCTGCGACTGTGTTGCGACAGACTGTTTCCAGAGAGTCATCTTCCTTGAGTCGATCAGCGATTTTGTAACTGCCATAAATCCCGTGCGACTCGTCGTAGACCTGCTTAATTGAAGTGCGGATTCGAGCCGACCGTTGAGCCCTCAAGCCGGGCCCGGCCTTCAGCCACCTGTAGAATCCACTCGAGCTGACATTGAGAGTTCGACACATCGACGTCACTGAAAACGAGTCACGATGCTGCTTGATCCATGCGTATTTCATTGTGACTCCCTCGCGAAATACGCTGTGGCTTTTTTTAGAATTTCACGTTCCATTTCAGCTCGCTGCAGACGCTTTCTGAGATGCTTGATCTCATCCTGCAACGCAGCGGTCGAGGCGTCGTCACCACATGGTTCTGGCTCTGGAGCCAGCTTCGAGTGCCAATCCCTGAGACTCTTCGCTGCAACACCAACAGCGTCCGCTGCCGCCTTGAACGAGTACCCCTGCTTGACCACAAGATCGACGGCGTCCCGCTTAAATTCAGCACTGAATGAACGACGTGCTCGCTTCGTTTTCTCTGACATGAAAGTCTCCTGAAAGAAATCTTAGAAATCCTTCAGGTGTCCACCAGTCATGGGCTGCAGGCGGCGAACTCGGCAGAAGCGAAACCCGCGACACGCTGTATCTTCATCTGGATGGATGGAGGACCAAGTCATCACGAGACATTCGATACAAAGCCGAAGGCTCCGTCCGAGATCCGAGGAATCTTTGATCCAATCCGATCCAATGTTGCCGGCATCGACGTGGGGGAGCACATTCCGAAGATTGCTCAGGTCATGTACCGCCTGACGGTGATTCGGTCCATCACTCACAAAGATCCTGGCCACGGCGGAGGCAATCACTATCTGACGACAGGGTACCCAACGCCTACTCCGGTGGCCTGTGGAGCAAAAGTAAGTTTCCATCCGAGTTTCGGATCCGTCATCGCAAAGGAACGCGGCTCTATAGGTGGACTGCCACCCTACATTCAGTTTGCGCTGCCGGGACCGTTGCGTTCAGGGGGGCCGAATTTTCTAGGCGCGAAGTACGCACCATTTTACATCTCAAACAATCCTAACAATCCCGGTTTTAAAGTCTCCGACGTGACACTGCCGCCAGGCATCAGCAGCGGTCGATCCCGGACACGTGAGGCCCTGCGTCAATCGGTGGATCAGTTGAAGCGAATCTCGGATGCCGCAGCGAACGACCCAGCGAATGGGATGGATAGTTTTTACGAACAGGCCGTTGGACTCATCACATCACCACAAGCAGTAAAGGCGTTCGATATCAGTCTTGAACCGGAGCAGACGCGAGCGGAGTACGGCCACACTATGGTCGGACAGCAGTGTCTGCTGGCTCGACGATTGATTGAGGCCGGAATTCCGTTTGTCACTGTGCAGCATGCAGGCTGGGATCATCACGGAAATATCTTTCCCTACCTGAAGGAACGCTACCTGCCGATTTTCGATCGAGCATTTTCTTCGCGGATTCGGGACATGGATCAACGGGGCCTGCTGGAAAATACACTGGTGCTGCCGTTGGGCGAATTCGGTCGCACCCCTAAGATAAACAAGAACGCAGGACGTGATCACTGGCCGAGTGCGATGTCGGTCGTCGCTGCTGGAGCCGGTGTACCAAGGGGACAGGTCATCGGAGCGACCGACATTCAAGGCAACTCACCGATCGAACGTCCGCTGAATGTTGAGGACTTCGCCGCGACGCTCTATACCAAAATGGGCATCGATCCAAAAAAAGAGTACATCACTCCGCTCGGGCGTCCGGTTCCTATCGTCAACGGCGGTCGCCCGATTGCAGAACTGATTTGATCGCCAGGATTGTAAGACCAAAGACACCTATGATTCCCAGCCCGAATGTACTTCTGAGAGTTGCGATCTTTTTGGGCTCCGCCAGCGCATTCGCTCAGACGACTCCGCAGATTGCGTACCTCTTTCCTGCAGAGGGCAACGCGGTTCGAACGTCGATGTGCATCTCGAGGGGAACTACATACCTGCCCCTTGCGGAATCTGGATCGACGGCATCGGTGTCTCTTCTCAAGCAAAGGCCACCGAAGGCCAGTTGCAGCTATCGATCGCGAAAGATGCGTATCCCGGAAAACGTCTTGTCCGAATTTCGTCTGTGCAGGGAGGATCGACGCCGAGACCGTTTGTCATTGGTGAGTTTTCTGAATGTGTCGAACATAACGACGAGGCCGTTCAATCCATCAACTTTCCCGTCACGTTGAACGGGCAGCTCAATCCACAGGGCGACATTGACCAGTTCGAACTGTCGTTGAAACAGGGGCAGCAGGTTGTGTGTGCGGTTGCCGCCGGATCGATCGGTTCTCCTTGTGACACGACGCTGCGTCTGCTGGACTCTGATGGTCGAGTCGTCGCGCTCAGTGATGGCCGTCGAGGTCTCGATGCGTTGCTCGCTTACCGCAGTTCGAAAGCTGGTGCATTCATGCTGCAGCTCTACAACTTCGATCTGTCAGGCCGTCCCGAACATGTTTATCGACTAACTATTACTGACGGACCCGACCTCGACTACGCATTTCCAGCCGGTGTGCAACGCGGCACGAAGTCGAGCTTAACTCTTGCGGGCTGGAACCTCGCTAACGGCAGTTCTGCGTCATACTCCGCAACACCAGGTGGCACGGAAGATGTCCACGAAATTACGTTGCCAGGATGTCCCAATCGGTTGACGGTAGCGGTCGGCGACACAGCAGAGCGTACTGAAATCGAACCGAATAACGGCGTCGAAGAGGCAGAGGCAGTTGCAATTCCGCTAACCGTAAATGGGCGATTTGCGAAGCCCGGTGACGTTGACGTGTTCCGCATAACGGCGACGAAGGCGCAGAAGGTGAAGTTTGATATTGCCGCGGCAAAACTGGGATTCGCCACTGACGCAGTACTGACGATCAGCAACGAACAGGGTAGGGTGCTTAAGACGATTGACGACGTACCAGGAACTCCCGATCCCAGTCTGCTGTTCACGGCTCCGGCAGCTGGAGACTACTTCGTTGCTTTGAGGGAATGTGCGAAACGAGGGGACGCAGGTTTTGTCTATCGACTGACTATCGCTGAACCGCGGCCGGATCTGCGACTGACGGTCAAGACATCCGAGTTCGCCATTGAAAGCGGCGGCGAGCTGGAAATTCCAGTGACGCTAACAAAGCTGGACGGCTTCGCGGACGAAGTCGAGTTAACGGCTATCGACCTTCCTCACGGTGTTACAGCGGATTCTCAGATTCTGCCCACGAAGAGTCCTGCTTCTGTAAAGTTGAAATTTCACGCTGCAGCAGGCCTGCGTTTTTCAGGGAAGCCGATCCGGCTCGTGGCACGCTTCAAGCTGGACGGCAAATCGATCGAGTTGCTCAGGCAACGGTTACTCTTGTGGCTGGGGCTGCACCAATCCGCATTGAAAAACTCTGGCTGGCGGTTACGCCTCACATTCCGTTTTCGCTGGAGACGACGACAGTCATTCTCGAAGCCAATCGCATGGCGGCCTTCCGGTTTCCGGTCACAACCGTACGAGACGAAGGGTTTGCGGGGCAGATTCGTCTCGTGGGAGTCGACCCCGATCGTCGAGGAACGGTTATTCCTCTGTCTGGCATGATTGACCACGAATCGAATTCTGGATCAATTCCGTTGATCATTCAATCGAAAGCCGTCGAAGGGACGACACACCGCTGTCGAGTAATGGGCGTGGTCGAAGTCGACGGCCCGGACGGTTAGAAGCACTCTGTATTTCATGTCGCCAAAGGTTCGATGGCGATGGGGTGCCAACCGAATCTACTGACGCTATTCGTCGAGCCGAGCCGAGTCACGCGACGCGCAGGTGAGGTGATCGAAGTGTCTGTGTCGGTTGTTCGACGTACGTCGATGGATGGTGTCATGATTTATGCCTCAATGCCGCAGCATCCGAAAAAATTGAACTTCAAGCCAATCAATCTGGTACCAACCCAGACTCAGGCAACACTGAGACTACGGTTGGACGAACGTGTGCAATTGCCGCCACGGGTCGCTGTGGAAATTTTTGCAAAGTCATCACGCGACGGACTGCCCGTCTCTGCGGTGACGACGCTAACGCTCCTCGCCCCATAGCAGGCCGGAGATGTTGCCGGGAGCCCAATCCGGTCTGTGAATTATTCATCACAGACTGGGACTGCGACGATCGTGTCTACATTCCGGAATGTTCCGGTACGTGAATTCAGAGTCTGATGGGCTTCCGGTGAACTCTTGTCAAATGTCGTGACCTGAAGCTGAGTCAGGCGGCGTTTTCCTGTGGGGTTCCGTCGATGAATTGTCGTCTCTGGACGACGAGTGTGATTTGTTCGTAGCCTCGGAGTCTTCTCCATTTCTTTGAGGCGGATTCGGCGAGTTTGAACATCATGGCTAGGCTGGTGCGTCGTGTGCTGCTGCCTTTGGTGCGGCGGTGTCTGAGACGAATGGTGGCGAAGGTCGACTCGATCGGGTTGGTCGTTCTCAAGTGTGGCCAGTGTTCGGCTGGGAAGTCGTAGAAGGTCATCAGGACTTCCCGATCTTTGTTAAGAGTCTCGCAGGCTCTGGGATACTTCGTTCTGTACTTTTCGAGGAGGTGGTCGAAGGCCTGGTTTGCGGTTTCACGGGTCTCGGCCTGCCAGATGTCGTGGATGTCCGACTTCGCTTTGAGTTGAACACTCTTCGGCAGGTTGTTGAGCACGTTGGCCGTCTTGTGAACCCAACAGCGTTGTTCACGCATTTCGGGAAAGACCTTGCGAGTGGCGGCCCAGAAGCCAAGTGCTCCGTCGGCAACCGCCACCTTTGGAGTCATCGTCAGGCCGCGATGTTTCAGGCCGAGCAGCAGTTTACTCCAGATCTGTTCGCTTTCGCGGTAGCCGTCAAGTATGGCAATCAGTTCTTTGCGACCATCAGCCGTCGCACCGATTAACACCAGTATGCACTGTTTTCGGGTGGCGTCGTCTTCCAGGCGGATGTTTACGTGAATGCCATCGGGCCACACGTAAACGCAGTGCTTCTGTGAGAGATCCGTTTTAACCATGCTTCGTACTCGTCAGACCATTGTTCTTTGAGCCTGACGACGACTTTCGTACTGAGGCCTTTGGCTCGCTCACCAACAAGAGCCTGCAGGGCTTCCGAGAAGTCTCCCGTCGAAATTCCTTTGAGGTACAGCCACGGGATCAACTCTTCGATCGAGTCCGTATCTCTTCAGATACGGAGGCAGCACCTGCGGTGAGAAACGAACACGATCGTCCCCGGAAGACCTGTCACGAACGCGTGGCTGACGCACCGGAAGTTTGCCGGCTCCCGTCTGAATCTCCCGCTCAGGAAGCGATCCATTGCGAACAACCAACCGACGTCCCTGCTCATCGCGACGGCCTGAATGCTCTGCCAGGAAGTTATCAACTTCGGCATCCATCACCGTCTGAAGCATCCGTCTGGCTCCCTCGCGAATCAGCTCATCCAGCGGGCTGCGGCTCTCGAAGTTCGCACGAAACTTCACGACTTCCGGATCAACCGGTCCGTCTTTTGAACGACCGGCTGGTATCTGATCAACATCTCTTGTAGCGTTTGGTGTGGGGTATACGTGTTCCCTCGGTGGGCGGCGGAATAGTCATTTCCCTCAGCAGGATACGCCACCTTGCTTCAACATCTCACGCCACGACTTCTGACAGTAACGCCGTCCGGTAGTTCTTGGCCAGGAAGAGCCGTTGCGTCTACGTCATGATCGCAGAGATGGGGCTCCCGTGGTCGATGTCCAATCGCTTGCGGCCGGGGATTTCCAGGTGGCGGTTGTTAAGACCGAGTAGGTGCAGCACGGTGGCGTGGAGGTCGGTGACGTAGTGGCCTTCGCCGAGAGCGTGGTAGCCGAGTTCGTCGGTGGCTCCGTGGACGTAGCCGCGTTTGACGCCCGCTCCGGCCATCCAGATTGTGAAGCCGTTTGGGTGGTGGTCGCGGCCTGTTGTGCCACCTCCGCGTAGTTCGAGGCCGGGGGTACGACCGAATTCCGTACAGAATACGACGGTAACTTCGTCAAGCAGACCGCGCTGCTTTAAATCCTGGATCAGTCCGGCAACGGGCAGGTCAACGGAAGCGCACAATCGCGTGTGGTTATCCTTGAGCTTGCGATGTGAGTCCCAAACGCCGTAAGGGGAAGGGAAGACCTGCGCAAACCGAACGCCGCGTTCGACCAGACGCCGCGCAGCCAACAGTCGCTGGCCGGCGAGTTTTGTTGCGTCGTTGTCGATGCCGTACAGCTTCGTCGTGGCTGCTGTCTCTTTTGAAAAATCGACTGCTTCGGGGACAGCGCTCTGCATACGAAACGCCAGCTCGTAGGCTCGGATGCGCGCTCGCAGTTCCTGATCTTCCGGATACTCGACCGCCGTTAGTTCATTCAGCTTGTTGATTAGGTCGTATTCATGCTGTTGCTCGTTGAAGCTTTGGTTGGCCTTACGCTGCCCAAAAGGCAGGGGATTCTTAGGATCGAGCGTGAGTGGGACGCCAGCGTGTTGAGGGCCCAGATAGAGCGAATCTATCGAGAGCCGTGTGTCTGACCGAGTCGGTCCGCCCAGAACTGCGAACTTTGGCAGGTTGTCGTTCAGCGTCCCCAGACCGTAATGCGCCCACGCTCCGATGCTGGGTTGCTGCTCGTCAAGTCGATGACGTCCAGTATGAATCTGATTTTCTGCGGCGTGGTCATTGTCTGTCGTCCACATGTTGCGGATGAAGCAAAGGTCGTCGACTCGCTTGGCAAGGTGCGGCCACCAATCGGTGACTTCGATGCCGCTCTCACCGTGTTTCTTCCAGCCGACCTGCATGGGGTAGATTGTCGGATACACATCGCGAACGTTGACTTCTTCTGCCGAGACGGAGCGGAATCGCTTTTTGTGCAGCGGGGAGTTAATCGGGTTCTCAAATGGAGTTTTGTCAAACGTCATTCCGGCGTACTTGTTCAACGCGGGCTTTGGGTCGAACGTCTCTAAATGGCTGTATCCTCCGGAAAGAAAGATCCAGATTACGGATTTGGCACGCGGTGTAAAATGCGTAGTGGCGTGTTGAGCAGACGCTTCGCCGGCACGGACGCGGCCATCGTCAGCCAGCATTGCTCCAAGCGCCAAACCCGTGAATCCCATCCCGAGATCGGAAAGGAACGCGCGTCGAGTGGGCTGGCCGGATACGCGATGTGGCTGATCGGCAATGTCGTACATGGAGCTACCTGATCGTGACAAAGTCATTGTGATTGAGCAGTGCGCGGACAATGCTCTCTCGCACTCGGGTTGTGCGATTCGCTGAATCCTTGATCGTTAGCGCCGGATGTTTGCGAATCGCATTGACGCAGACTTGCAATTCGGCATCCGAAGGCTGTCGCGAAAGAATCCTCTCAAACATTGCGACGACAAACTGAGTTTCCTGCTGCGTCTCATCACCTGGTTTGTCTGCGTTTGTTCGCCAGCGACTGACGATCGCTTTGCTGACTTCATGAACGAGATCGCTGTTGGTCAATGCCAGCGCCTGTTGTGGGACGATGGTCCGTGTACGACGGTAACATTCAAGTGCGTTTGGACCGTCGAACAATTCGCCCAGCGGACTCTTGCCGCCTTCTTCGGGATAGGTTTCGTAGTACAAGCTGCGGCGATGACTGGTAAGGGACTCTTTGTTTTCGAGTGCTTGCCCGCCCATTCTAATTTCTAACAATCCACCGCAGTACAGCAGGCTGTCGCGAACGGCTTCGGCCTCCATGCGTCCTGCGTTCATGCGCCAAAGGAGCTTGTTTTCGGGATCGAGTGTCGTCTGCTGCGAAGTGTCTTGCGCCCCGGAGGCTCGTTGATAGGCACTGCTCGAAACAATCAGTTGATGAAGATGCTTCATGCTCCAACCCGATTCAATCAACTCAGTGGCGAGCCAGTCAAGCAGCAGTGGATGGGTTGGGCGAGCGCCGTTGCGGCCGAAGTCGTTGACGCTGGCCACCAGCGGCAAATGAAAGTGCCGCATCCAGATGTGATTAACGGCAACGCGGGCGGTCAGCGGGTTGTCGCGGTTTGTCATCCACAGAGCCAGAGCACGTCGTCGTCCCGTGCTTGTCTGAGGGTAAACTGGACTGAATGGTGTGTAACTTTCGGCTTGCGAGTCGTCTAACAGTTTCTTGCGAGCGTTTTCGAGCTGCTTTCGTGCAGTTGTTAGAGCCTTCGTCGCGGCGTTGATATTCTTGACGCGGCCTGCATCGGCTGCTGGTTTGGCCTCGGCCGTTGCCAGCATTCGTTCTTGATCGAGCACTCCTGCTTCAGTGTCCCTCACGGCAGCGGTTCGTTCCAAATGGCTTGCGATGCGAGCCAACTGTTTCGCATCGTCTTTCGAAGCCTCGCCATACCGAGCCCGATCTGCGGCGATCCTTGCTTCAACTGCGGCCAATTCCGATTTCGCGGCGGCTCGTTGCGCTTCAGCGATTTGCAACGGATACTCCGATATGTGGACTGCTCGACGAGCCACTTCGACCTTTTGTTGTAAGGCTCTTAGTTTTGGATTGGCCGCGATTGAAGAAATGACAGAAGTTGCTGGGGCGACGCTGTATGAAGATGCTTCCCAGCTTCCGAGTCCGACGACGTCGCTCTGGTCGGGGTAAGCTGGAGGTTCGAAACTAAAATGGGCCAACGGTCCTGTAGGCGAAGCGACGGCAGAAACGTCCGCTGTCGGTGACTCGAGAATTAATTCGTCGATCGCGGCGAGGCAGCCAGTTCGTGCGTCGAAACAAATGGCCTTCGTCGGATCGCCAATCGGATTCCAGCCGTTGAGTGCGATGGGGATTTCATCGACCAGCAGCTTAGTGTCGTTCATCGAGCGGACCGTCAATAGACAGCGATCGGCTTTTGTTTGCAGCACAAGTTTGACATGGAAACGATCCTGCTTTGCAGCAAAGTCGTAGCGTCCAGCTTCGAATTCCGTGAACGAGCCGGGGCGATACGAAACTATCCTGCCTTTATCAAAGGCGACGTACCCGGCGGTCAGGCCCTTGATGACGTCTTTTGCAAACTGAAAGTTGAAGTGTGCGTCGTTTAGTTTCCGTAGCTGAAACTCCAACGTGGAACCGTCATCCAACGACTTCAGGCCTGGAAGTCTGTTGTAGATTGCCCGCCGGCCTACTGTCGCGTCAAAGAATAGAGATTGCTTGCCGACCAGAGCGCCGGAAGATTGAGTTTCATTGGCCACGCGGACCGCGCCTTCGTAGGCGGCCTTAGCTTTCACTAATTGATCGCGGGCGGATTGCGTCGGCTGAGTGTCGACTTTCTTTGCAACCGCAATCGCCGTTTCAGCCGCGGAAACCGCGTGGCGGGCGTCGGCGAGCACCGTGTCTTGAATGCCCGGCCGCAAGCCGGGATACCAGGCGAGCGGCGGCAGGTTGACCGGTTTCGTTTCGGGCATTGAAGCGGCCAGGAAATCCGGCACGCCAGCGGCGATCGAACCGCGGTCTTTCACGCGGTTTCGTTCGTCGCCGCCGGTGTAGAACCACGTCGGTGCATCGGGAGTCTTATCAAAGATCCGCACGGCTCCGAGCCGCTGGATTTTGCGGAGCTTTCCGTAGTTGTAATCCTCGAACGCCCCCGGGGCGGCTTCGCCAGCAACGCGGTCCTGCCGAAGATACATCGGTTCGAAGAACGCTCGCATTCGAAAGTAGTCATCCTGTGCGATGGGGTCATATTTGTGATCATGGCAGTGGGCACAATTAAAGGTCAGACCCAGAAAAGCCTTGCCGGTATGTTCGACGGTATTCCGCATCCAGTCGTTTGGATTCAGCGCGTACCAATTGCGGATCAGATATCCGGTCGCATATCCCGCCTCTTCGTCTTCGGGAACGATTTCGTCCGCGGCCAGCATCTCGTGGATCATGCGGTCGTATCCGTGATCTCGGTTGAGCGAGCGAACGATCCAGTCACGCCAACGCCAAATCTGGGGTGCGCTGTTCCAGACGTCAGGGACATGCCGGCGGCCATACCAATCGCTGTACCGCCATACGTCCATCCAATGCCGGCCCCAGCGCTCGCCATGACGAGTGTCATTCATCAGCCGATCGATCACAGATCCATAGGCAGATGGCGATTCGTCTGCGAGAAAGGTGAGAAGTTCTTCGCGCGTTGGCGGAACTCCAATCAGGTCAAGATAGACTCTCCGCAGCAACACGTGCTTTGCGGCGGGGCCGAGCGGCACCAGGCCACTGCTTTCATGTTTGGCGGCGATGAATGCGTCGATCGGGCTGCGAAGCCATTGCGAGTTTCGTACGGTCGGAACCGGTGGCCGTACGATCCGTTGAAATGCCCAATGAGTTTCGGGGTCTTCTTCGGGTAGCTCGTTTTGCGGAGACATGGCTCCCTGCGCGATCCAGCGTTCGATCAATAGAATCTGGTTGGCGGTGAGCGGCTCGCCTTCGGGGGGCATTCGTAGAGATTCGTCGGGCTCACGGATGCGTTCAACGATCAGACTGCCGGCAACGTCGCTTGCTGATACTGCTGGGCCGCTGTCTCCGCCGGTACGGAGCAGCGCTCCCGTATCAAGTCGCAAGGATGCTTCCTGTTTCAACGCGCCGTGGCAACTGTAGCAGCGTGCCTGGAAGACAGGCTTGACGTCTTTCAGGTAGTCAACCTCTTCGGCCACCGCCAAACGAGCGGAGAACAGAACGGCGCACAACAAGAGAGTGGATGGGAGAGTACGCATGACACATCACATGTTCTGTGGTAATGGCGAGCGACTAATCGTCAATCTGTTTGACCCAGGATACCTGAGTAATCAACTGATCGATCGATGCGAATGAAATATGAGCGTTCGTGGCGTATTTGGGAGTATTGTTGGCGGGGAACGTTGCGAGTGTGGCATCTCCGACAAGAAAGACGTTGAAGTCTTTCGATAGATTCTCGTAGCCGGCCGTCGTACGACAGAAGCACATGTCGGTTGCGTATCCGGTCAACAGGACATGGCGAACGCCGTGCTTGTTGAGGAACTTCTTCAGTGGTTCGTAGCCTTCCTGGTCAAAGATCAGTACGTCGTTCGGGTGTACGGTGACATCGGCAGTCACCGGCACGGGCACATTCCAGAATCCCTTCCCGTTGTAGCGGTCTCTGGCGCTGAGGCCTGGGAACTGTCGGAAGTAGTCGATGACCGGGCGTTCCTTCGAAAGCGTCAACTCTTTAACAAGCGGCTCGCCTTTGTACGGGAGACTCTGCAGCTTCGCCGTGAGTAGCTTCTTTGCTTCGGCGCGTTCTTTGTCGGTTGGGGTGTAGTCGAAAGTGCGGTACATCTTCTTGCGGATGGGATCGGGCGGAGCGATCAGGCTGTACATGATCAGTGAAACATTGCCGCGCATCTTTTGCAGAAACGGGTCAATTACTTTCCTCGTGTGTTCTGCCGCCAGATGGTTCTTCGTTGGCGTGCAGAAGTCGCAGGCTCCAGCCGGTTCAGGAGTCTTCCAGCCCTGACCGTCGTCGATGCCCCAGGGATGCACCATGATGACTGCCGTCTTGTCGGCCCGTAAACGGTTTGGCATTTCTATGATCCCGCGTGCGTTGTACGAGAATCGCCAGGCGCGCACGCTTAGATCAGCGCCGTCATCGTTGACCAGTATCGGGGCTTCATATCGTCGGACTTCCTCAATCGGCTGAACGAATTCCGGATAATCATTCAGCAATGGCGTGGCGTCTTTGAGAAGGTCCAAACGGTTGTGGTAGACGCGGGTCGGCTCGTCGGCTGTGGCGAGCTGGGTCGCCAGCAGCACGACGATGATGCAAAGTTTACTTGCGGTGAGATTGGCGGTCATTGTGTCGTGTCCTGCGGAGTTGCTTTCCTAACTTGTTCGGCAATCGAACTCAGGCCAACGATTTCGGCCTTGTCGCCAGCTTGTTTCACCACGTCGCAGATCAGTTTGACAGTTTCGAATTTCGGATCCTCGACGTACATAATCGATGGGTGACAGAGGAAGTCGAACACTCCGCGATTTTCGATGGCCCACTCGACACACTGCCGGACGGATTTCAGGAAGTGCGGTAGTTTCCAGCCGCTCGTGCGAAACGCTCCGACATCGCTGATCGGGCTCATCGGGATTTCGATCAGGCCGGTTGGATAGACGTAAGGCTGTGCCTGCTGTAGAGCGCTGACGATTGACGCAAAGACTTCTTCTTTTGGCTGTGTTCCGAATTTGCTGCTCTTGTGAGGCGGGTATTTGGAGCTGACCCATGCAAAGCCTTCGTCGAGCAACATCTGCTGGATGTCTTCACGGCCGTTCAAGGCCGCGCTTGAACCACCTGGCGTACGGAAACCATCTGCTTCGATCCCTGCCCGTTGCTTCATAGCCAACGTCGTGATTCGGATATTCTCATGGATAATCTCTGCTGTGGACCGACCACGGATCAACCACGGTGATCGTTGAAACCGAAATTGCGTCTGCTCCGGCTTTGTCGACCATACATTGACGTGATCGTAAGTGTGGTTGCCGACCGGGTGGCCCATCGCCGCGATCTGTTTGAGCCAATCAATGTTGGGTTGCTCCAGCACTCGCCCGACACAGAAAAAGTGAATTACCTCGCCGCGCTGCTGAGCGATTTTCGCGGCTTCGAGTGCGTACTGCTTGGTTGGCTCATTCAGGTTGCCCTTTTGATAGTCCCACTCCATTACGTCCCGCGTTGGATACATCCGGCTCATTTCCAGATCGAACGTGATGGCAATCTGAGCCTTACTGGCCTGTGGTTTGTCCTGCGAGAAACTCACAGAATTCATCAGCGTTCCGGCAACGCTTCCTGCGAGAAATGTGCGCCGTGAGAAGCCTTGAGTGTTCGCTTGGTTTTTCATGTCAATGTGGTTCTTACCTGGCGGAGTTACTGTCCATCGCTCTGCAGATATTGAAGCAGATCGCGAACTTCCTGAGGCTTTAGCTCTTTCAGGATGTTCTCCGGCATTAGCGAGGCCGGAGAGACTTTGATCTGGTCGATGTCGTCGCGGGAAATTGTCGTCCGTTCATTCTTTGCGCCGAGCACCGTCACACTGGCGTCGGTCTCAGCAGTCAGCAGGCCGGTTACGACTCTGCCGTTTACGGTGAGAACGGTGTAACTGAGATACTCCTTGCGGATTTGAGCGTTCGGATCGACCATGCTGACCAATAGAAAGTCTCGGTCGCCGCGATTCGCCTTCGTCAGGTCCGGTCCAATTTCTTTGCCGGTGCCAAACAGCTTATGACAACCTGCACAGCGTTTCTCAAAGATCAGTCGACCCGCCGCGATGTTACCCGATCCAGCTCGCAGGTCGTTGTTGAGGCGGCGGATTTCTGCCAACTTCTCTTCTGGCGTGCCGGCTCGAATGTTGCCCCAATGTTTTCTCACGAGCGAATCGATCTCCGCGTTAATGTGCAGCGCGACTCGTCGCAATTGATCAACAGTTAGTTCGTTGGGCAGATGCTCGCCGTGATCAACTTCGCGGAGGAACGCTAGTGCTGACTCTGCACGGCCCAGCAGCACGTCTCGTGTGCGACCTCGAATCGGATCATCCATCTGCGGGTAGTCAGCCAGCAGTTGCCGGGTAATACGTTCGTCAGAGAAGCGGGCCAGGAGATTCAAAGCGGCGAAGCGGATCGCGTTTGAGTTTGTGTCCGACAGCAACTTCAGTGAGGGATTGATACAGGTGTCGGCGTCGCCGAGTTCCTGCAGGATCTCCAACATTTGGAGTCGGGTCTTCTCGGGGATTGCGGCGTCACTCGCCAGCGTAATCGCGCGATTCATCGCCGATTGACTGCCGAGTCGGGCGGTGACACGGATCGTCAGCGGGTCGTACGTTTTATCGTTCCAGATGGTCGCCATTGTTTCGGCCAATGCCGGCGGTACGACTGGCAGTCGATGGGTTTCAGGCTCATTTTCAATCCGCTTGATGGCGAGTCGGTTTTCTGGCAGCGGCAGTCGAGGAAGTCTCTTTCTTCCCAGCATTTTTAGTCCGGCATCGAGTTCCTCGATCATCCGCTGCCGTTGTGACTCGTCGGGTGCTGCTACCAGCAGCCGGGCACACGCTGCAAAGCCCGTTTGACTTGCGTCAGCCGCATAGCGCCGCATTAATCGGCCGAGGATTACATCATTCACGATGGGTGTCTCCCAGGATTCCCGATTCGCGAATGTTCGCAGTACGTCGTCAACTGCCGAAACAGCGTGACGTTCGACTGCCCACCAGATCAGAAGTGGAATATGTGTGTCACCAGTAAACTCGTTTCGCTCAGCGATTGCACGGACGATGGGGAGGCATGCGTGGGCCGGCAGACGTTTTGCAGTGGAAGCCAACTGGCTGATGACAATTGGGCTGTCGTCGGACGCGGCGATCCGAACCAGCGATCGCGACACATCGGCGGACATCTTTTTACGATCACCGAGCAAGCGGACAGCCCACGCGCGGATGTTGGCGTTTCGGTGGTCGAGCAACTCGGCACCAAGGCGTTCGTCAAACTCGCCGATGGCGGCAAGTGTCCAAAGTGCCTGCAATGCCTGTCGATCATCGTCCGATGTCAGCGATGTCGTTTTGAGGATCACCCCAACGTGTCCGCCGCGGCGTTCTGCGAGTACGCGTCTTGCCCGTCGTACTCGCCATTCATTCGTGCTGTTCAGCCAGCCGATCAACTGCTCGTTCGACAGTGTCTGAGGATCGACATGCGTGGTTTGTTTCGCGTCTTTCCATTTCAATCGGAACACGCGGCCGTTGCTGCGGTCCCAGGTTGCGTCTGGATCTGGATGAGCGGTCCGTTTGTCATGCCAGTCGGCGATGTAGACAGCTCCATCGGGGCCAGTCACGCAGTCGCTGGGGGCAAACCAACTGTCGTTTGCCTGGATCAGGACACCGCCGTTCTCACTGCTGAAGGTAGAGGACTGCGGCGTGGTGCGGTGCCAGCGGACGGCATGTCCAAGCGTATCCACGGCGATGTACTTATCTCGAAAACGAGCCGGGAATGCGTCGGCTTGATAAAGAAAGCCGCCAACCGTGACGTGCCCCCCTTGAAAGTTCTTATGAGGGACATGACGGAAGTATCCGAACGCGAATGGATTGTTCAGTTCGCCATGCTTGGCGAATGACTTCTGATAGTACGCTCCCTGCGCGCAGTGAAACATCAGAAATCCACCGTAATTCGTGCCGGCCAGCAGGTTGCCATGACGATCGAAATCAAGCCCCCACATGTTGCTGCCGCCTTCGATGAACAGTTCAAACATTCTGCTCACCGGATGGTAACGCCACACTCCCTGCTCGAACGTGGTGCCACGGATGTTGGCCGTCAGGTTCGTCCCCTGAGTTCCGTACAACCAGCCATCCGGTCCCCACACTAGTGAATTTGCCAGCGAGCTGGTGTCTTCCATTCCGAAGCCTTTCACCAGAACTTCGGGGTGGCTGTCCGGAACGTCGTCACGGTCGCGATCAGGATAGAACAGCAGGTACGGCGTTTGTAGAACGAAGACGCCGCCGTAACCAAAGACGAAGCCAGTCGCGATGTTCAAGTCGCTGACGAAGTCTTTTGCCTTATCAACGCGTCCATCGCCGTCCGTGTCTTCGAGAATGGTCAGGCGGTCTGCGCCTTTCGGACCGTGTGGCGGCGGTTGGGGAACTCGGTCATAGGTCGTACGCGAATACCGGTCGACCTTGACTCGTTTCAGTCCGGCGGGATTTGGATACTGCAAATACTGAAGTGCCCACAGCCGCCCGCGATCATCAAAGTCGATCGCTACCGGTTGTCGAATCAACGGTTCCGCTGCCACCAGGTCCACTGCAAATCCATCAGCCACGGTCATTCGTTTGACCGATTCTTCAGGAGCGAATCCCTGGCCATAAACGTCGTGGGCATCTGCGAATAAAGCGAGCCGAACGGACAGCAGTGATACGCAGAGAAACGTCACGTCAATCTCCACTTTCCTGATCGAGCAGATCGGTGGCATGCGTTTCCAGTTGCCGGGCCATTCGTAGTGATAGTCTTCACTGCACGCTTTCTTGTCGCGATAAGCCAGAGTCGGATTCTCGCTCATTCGGGAATCCGTTCCAATGAACGACGCCCGTGAGGACGCGATTCGCTACTCGAGAGGAGATCACTTTTGGACGCCCGCCATCCCGATAACAAAACTCGAATTGTGGTCGGCGCGGTTGGACGGACATCGATAGGGATTAGTATGAAGCCGATGTTTCGGATCGGATTGTGTATCGTCCACTCTTTGGATTGCCAACTTCGGTACCGACTGATTTGCTTGATGCGTGGATTATCTCAGGTTCGGTGGTCCTCAAAATTGTTCCAAAGGTCAATCGCGTGCGGGCCGTAACTCAGGAGACGAAACGATGAGCGTTGAATTGGTTCAGGAGTTTTTGGTCAGGTGCCTGGCGGTGAATATGGGCATTCTGCTGTTGTGGGGCGGCGCGATCGCCATCGCTGGTGATTCGATCTACCGGCTCCACGGAAAGTTCTTTAAGTACCTGACGCGGGAGAAGTTTGACGAGAGCCATTACTCGGGGATCAGGTCTTACAAGATGGCAACGATATTCCTGATCTTTGTTCCGATGATTGCTCTGTCGTTGATGTAGAGACGCGATATGGTGGTGTGCTGTTGACGTCGCAATTCTACGGAGTGAGACTTGATCGCTTCGGTCCACTGCAAGAATTTTCAAGGCATGGATTCACATGGACGACACGCCTCGTGTTCAACAAAGAGAGTTCTACCGACTGTGGTATCCGGTTGCGGAACGGCCCAGCCTTCGGATAGACGATCAAGAGTTTGACGTCTCGGAAGTGTCCGAAGCAGGGGCTCGCATCGTCATCGCCTCACAAGTTGAACTCGCTGATGCTGAGGCCTTCACCGGAACAGTCACGTTTCGTACAGGCGAGAAGGACTGTGTTAAGGGCACGATTCTGCGGTCCAGCGAGAATGAGATTGTTGCGAACCTGACAACCGGAATCAGTCTGAAACGTATGATGGCAGAGCAGATTCGGATCCGGCAGAAGTATCCACCTGTCGCTGGTGAATCAAAAGGCGGTGAGGCGACGTCGTAGCTGGATTGAGAACTCGGCGTCTGGCATGCAATGATCACACTCGAAACGGCAGCGGGTGCCAGGTTTTAAATCGTCCAACCACACTGAAGCCACTGTGGCGAATCGAAACATTCCTGCGGAGAATTCTCATGACAGCTTTGCGATGTCTGCTTTGGTTGTTGATGGTCATGGCTGTTTGTGTGCCACCAGTTCGGTCGGCCGAGAAGGCAAAGCGCCCGAACATTCTGTTTATCTACACCGACGACCATTCTTATCGGACGGTTGGTTGCTATCCGCAGTCATATCCGTGGGTGAAGACTCCAACGATCGATCGGCTGGCAGCTCAGGGAGTTCGTTTTGAGTATGCCTATATCGGGACATGGTGCATGCCGTCACGAGCCACGTTGCTGACCGGCCATCATCAGTTCGGGGTTGAGTCGATGCGGATGGTAGGTGCCTATCCCGGTAGCAATTACGATCCAAAGAAGTGTCCCTTCTGGCCGAAGACGTTCCGCGAAAACGGTTACACGACGGCCCACATTGGTAAGTGGCACACAGGCGTCGACACCGGCTACGGTCGCGACTGGGATTTTCAGATCGTCTGGAACCGGCCTAAGCACACCGAGAATCACCAGAACTATTACTACGACCAGCCGATCACTTATCACGGCGGTGAAACCCGCACGATGAAGAAGTACTCGACGGACCAGTACACGGACTGGGCGGTTGATTTTCTTGAAGGGAAGGACGTTGAAGGGAAAAAACGGGACGCTGACAAACCGTGGTATCTCTGGATGTGTTACGGAGCTGTTCACAGTCCGTTCACTCCGGCCGACCGTCACATGGACGCGTACCCAAATCTCACCGTACCGACTCCCGCCGATGTCTTTCCGCCTCGCCCCGGCAAGCCGGACTGGGCTCAGAAAATTAACTTCTGGAAACCCGGCAAAGACGGAGTCCCGATGTGGAAAAACCGCACGCTGTCTTCGCACGTGAGGCAGTATCATCAGGGCGTACTGGCGATCGACGAAGCGGTCGAGCGGCTGCTGGCGACACTCGACGCGACCGGGCAACGCGAGAATACACTGATCGTGTTTACCTCCGATCAAGGTCACGGCTGGGGACAGCACGGCTTCCGACAGAAGGTGGCCCCTTATGATTCAACGATCCGGTCGCCGCTGATCATCAGCATGCCCGACCAAGGAGTGGCTCAAGGTAAAACGTGCCCGACACCGGTCGCTGGTGTCGACATCGTGCCAACCATTTTCAGCTTCGCCGGACTCGATCTGCCGTGGGAAATGCACGGTCACGATCTCACTCCACTGCTGAAGAATCCGAAGGCAGACTGGTCGCATCAGATGATGCTGACCGCAACCGGTCGAACGTACGGATCGGCGACTGGCACCATCCCGACCGGCAACGATCTGCTGCACAACGGAGTCCCCTGGTACGTCATGCTCAACGACGGCCGATACAAATACATCCGACCTCTGGCGAAAAACGATCTGGAAGAACTTTACGATCTCAAAAGTGACCCCGAGGAACTCGACAACCTCGCGATCAAGCCAGAGTTCAAAGCGAACCTGAAACAATTCCGAAAGGCGGCTATCGCAGAACTCAAACGAACTGGTGCCAGCTTCGTGGACAAGATGCCTGCCGTTAGAGAGGCCTTGTAACGACGACTGCAACTTTGATTTGCCGTCGCGCTCGATCCCGCTCAGCGTCGGCTCGATTTTCAACGCCGTGAATGAGACCGGCGGAAATCGGATCGGGTATGGCCGCAACTGCGGCCTGTTTCTGATGCGTTACTTGTCGCGCGACCACACTGAGATGCTTATCTGCGGCGTTGTTACTTTCACTTGGGTCGGTCGAAAGATCGAAGAGCTCAACTTTGCCATCACGCTTTCGATACAGATGAAGCTTCCACTTGCCGTCTCGAATGGCCGGAGTGCTGCCGGTTGAGTTTCGTTTGCCAGAAAAGTGGCTTGCTGTGCTGGCGAGATGTTCTAACCTCGGGCAGCTTTGATTTTGACGTCGTACTCGCCAGGGAATTGAGACTTCTTTCCGTTGGATCGTGCGCCGACGATTTTGAATTTTCTGGTCGATGGCGGAAGCAGGAAGTAGAGGAAGCCGTCGTCCTCGTAGACGCATGGGTAAAGTGTCTGGTCGATTTTTGCACAGACGTTAAAGCCGAGACCGTCGACACTGCAGGCAAGGCCGACTGAGTCTCGGTAGACGGCGAAATCTTCCACGCCCTGCTGGTTGCGGGCGGCGACGTCCCAGTCCTGGAAGAAGCTCTTGAGAGATTTTCTGATTGCCTTGCTGCGTGGGGATTCTAACAGGTCGTAATTCTCGTCGTACCAGGTCCGCAGATCATCATCGATGGGAAATCGAGCAAATCGCGTATCGCTTCCTGTCAGAATCTGGATCTCAAGGCCGGCGTCGGTCGCTGTGAACTGAGTTTCGACAAGCTGGCTTTTCAGCCGCTCACGATTCTCTGCGAAATGGTTCAGCACGCTTTTCCTAATGTCATCAGAAACGTCGACCAGTTCCTTTTCGACAATCTTCGGCTTGAGTGCCTCGTTCTTGATGAAGGTTGCAGTCCGGTCACCATTCAGGCTTGGCAACTGTTGGATGTAGAGCCAGGCCATGCCGCCAACAAGTGCGACTCCACACAGTACGGGGAACCATAGTCCGGACTTTTTGCCTTTTGATCGGCGCCGTACAGACGCCGCAATCGAGCCGCCAGCCGGTACGATCGGTTGACCTGTTTCCGTTGACGGTGGGTCCCGGAAACTGAACGGGATCACTCGGGCTACCCAATTGTGGAAAAGTCTGTTCTGGCTGAGGAAAGACATCTGGTGGTGCTGCTGGTGTTTGACCAGGAAACTGGCTGGGAATTGTTGGAGCAGCCATGCCTTGAGCAGGACCAGGTTGAGCAGGATCAAACGGCAATGGGGCAGGGGGCACCGGTGGTGCTGTCACTTCAGGTGTCGGTGGTTGCGCGGGGGACTACAGGTTGAGGCGGGGCTGCGACCTGCGGTACGAGCAACTTCGTTTGGCAGGTCGGACAAGAACCCTTTGCTCCCGATGCTGCATCGGGAACGCGGATCGCGGCGCCGCACTGGGGGCAGTTGAATTCGATGGCCATTTGAACTCTATGTTTCTTGCAACCGTGGCAGGTTGCCGACTGATTCGGGAAAACACATTTCTTAGTTGGATATTTGACTCGACGTCCACACCAAATGAGCTACGTACGCCTGTTTTACAAGGTGCCCGCTCCTGGAGTCAGCCGTCATTTGAGTTTCGCATCGGTCCGTCGGGTGAGTTGAAAGAGAACGTTTTCATACTCGAAATTCTGCGTGTCAAACTTGACAGAATCGTCAGGAACGGCAATTTGCCGTCCGATCCTCGCTGATTGAGCTACGGTTTTCTCCTCAGATCAGCCAGTGATACCGGACGGGCGATCCGCTAGAGTCTCCGGCGTCTGGTACTTCAGAAACTCGATAATCTTATTGAATAATCAATGACGCATAACGCGTTCGACTATTAGTAATCATTCACGGAATGGTCCAGGATCATGGGAACTGATTCGGGCGCGAGCCTTCGCGCGAGCCGGGCTGATCGGCAACCCGTCTGACGGCTATCACGGAAGAACGCTGTCGCTGATCGTCCGCAACTATTGGGCTGAGGTCGTTCTCTACGAATGGGAAGACCTTGAAATCATTCTCAGCCAGGAAGATCGCTGCCGATTCGGCTCGATGTCAGAGTTGCAGCAGGACGTGCAGCTTCATGGGTACTACGGCGGCGTGCGGCTGGTGAAGGCGACGATTCGTTGCTTTGCTGATTACTGTCAACGGAACGGAATTCAGCATCACAATCGAAACTTCTCCATCCGTTATCAAAGCAACATTCCGAGAGCCGTCGGCATGGCCGGATCGAGTGGCATCATCATCGCCACGCTGCGAGCATTGATGCAGTTTTATGAAGTTGAAATTCCGCTGGAAGTTCAACCCTCGCTGGCGCTGAGTGTCGAAGCCGGAGAGCTGAGGATTAACGGAGGACTACAGGATCGCGTTGTGCAGGTTTATGAGGGGCTGGTCTTCATGGACTTTGCCAAGGAAAGAACGCAGATTCTCGACGGCATGGAAGCGGGCCGGTACGAACGGATCGATCTATCGTTGCTTCCAAATATTTACATGGCATTCAGTCATGAGGCGGGCGAGCCTACCGAAGTCACTCACGCTCCGCTTCGAGCGAGGTATGACGAAGGCGACCAGAAAATCCACGCCGCAATGAAGCGCTTTGCGGAAAATAACCGACGAAGCCAGAGCTGCGCTGCTTGCGAAAGAGCATCAGAGATTTCATCAACTGGTTGATGAGAATTTCGACTTGCGACAATCGATCTGCGACCTGTCCCCGTCACACGTTCGCATGATCGAAGCAGCCCGAAACGCGGGCGCATCGGCAAAGTTCGCTGGTTCCGGCGGAGCGATCGTCGGCACTTTCGGCGATGAAACTCAGTACGCAGCCCTCGAACAGAAGCTCACGGCAATCGGTTGCGAAGTTTTCCGGCCGCAGATCGAAGCCTGATTTCGTTCGGCAAGTCTATGACTTTCCTGCCATCCGAGCGGGCTCTTTCACATGCAACATCAGGATGGCAATGTCCCGCGGGCGTGATGCCGCTGATGCGGCTTGCCTGCCCAAGATTTGCCGGCTGAACTTTTTGAAGTTTCTCGCGTGCCTCGGCCCGAAGATTGGATACCGCCAGATAGTCGAAGGTTTCGGGAATGCGAACTTTCTCAAGATTCGATTGTTTCTCGACAGTCGAAGCCTGACGACGGATGTAACCAGCGTATTTTGTTTCGATTTCGACCTGCTGGGCCGCTCGATCCGTTATCTCCAGTTCGGCGACTGCAGAAGAACGTTGTTTAATATCCGACCACTTTAATTCTGGACGACGGAGCCATTCTTCCAGAGTCTTGCCTTCGGATCGTTCCTTCTGAACTAGCTGAGTCGCTCGCGCGATTTGCTCTTCGTGCTTCTGGTAAGCATCCCAACGCTCGGGACCAAACGCTGCCGATCTCCCGTCCTCTCGGGGTCAGCCGTCGATCCGCGTTGTCTTGCCGGAGCAGCAGTCGGTACTCGGCCCGTGATGTAAACATTCGGTAAGGCTCGTCGACGCCTTTGGTCACCAGGTCGTCCAGTAGTACTCCCAGATAAGCTTCTTCCCGGCCGAGTACAAACGGACTTTTGCCGGCGGCTTTAAGTGCCGCGTTCAGCCCCGCGATCAATCCCTGGCCAGCGGCTTCTTCGTAACCCGTTGTTCCGTTTAACTGACCAGCGAAGTAGAGCCCTTCGACGCGTTTGGTTTCGAGTGTCGCGTGAAGCTGAGTTGGCGGCGCGAAGTCGTATTCGACGGCGTAGCCGTAACGCATGATCTCGGCATTTTCCAGGCCCTCAATTGACCGGATCATTTCATCCTGCACGTCTCGAGGCAGGCTCGTCGAAATCCCATTGCAGTAAATTTCGAGTGTGTTGCGCCCTTCGGGTTCGAGAAACAGTTGATGTGACTGCTTATCGGAAAAACGAACGACTTTATCTTCAATGGACGGACAGTATCGTGGCCCGGTTGAGTTGATCTGCCCGCTGTACATCGGAGCGCGACTGAGGTTGGCACGAATCAGATCGTGAACGCGCTCGTTGGTTGCTGCGAGCCAGCATCCAATCTGCTCCTGCTCGATCTTTTCCGTCATGTACGAAAATGGTTGCGGATTGTCGTCGCCGGGTTGTGGCTCAAGTTTCGAGTAGTCGATCGTTCGGCCGTTCAGACGAGCGGGCGTGCCCGTTTTGAACCGCTCCAACTGAAATCCAAGTTCCGCGAAACATTGTGACAGGGAATTGGTGGTCCCTTCACCAGCTCGGCCACCCTTCGATTTTGCTTCGCCGGTGTGCATGATGGCTTGCAGAAAAGTCCCCGTCGTCACGATGGCTGCGTTGACACGGTACAGAGCGTTGCCACGGACTCGGACGCCTGTGATTTTTCCGTCTTCGACAACCAGACCTTCGACCATCTCCTGTCGAAGTGTGAGGTTGTCCTGCTCTTCAACCCGCAGCTTCATCCAGAACTGGTAGGCCTTTTTGTCGGCCTGCGCTCGCGGGCTGTGCATCGCGGGGCCTTTGCTTTGATTCAGCATCCGAAACTGAATCCCGGTCGCATCGATACAGCGGCCCATTTCTCCACCGAGTGCGTCGATTTCTCGGACGATCTGCCCTTTGGCAACGCCACCGATGGCTGGATTGCAGCTCATCTGTCCGACCGTGTCGCAGTTCATCGTGAGCAGAACCGTATGAGCCCCCAGTCGCGCCGCGGCCAATGCCGCTTCCGTGCCAGCATGCCCCGCTCCAATGACGGCAACATCAAAATCGTAAACAGAGGTCGTCATTGTTCAGAGTTACCGCTTTGGAGAGTGGACCGAAGGTAGGATTCGTGTGTGATATCCGTTTGGCATTCAACGGAACAGAAATCCCTATCTGCGGCCACCATCGAATGGGCAAAGGGATTTAAAGCTTGATCCCAGGCAATTGGGAAGAAAAGCGGGAGCGGACGAAAATCAACTCAGCTTGATCAGTCGTCGGCCCGCAGTGTATTTGAGTGTAAAGGCGAATCAAGCGACGCAGAATCCGGCTCAGTTTCAGCGGAACCGAACTAAGGCCGGCCTGTTAGGCCTTGGAATCGATCTCCCGGACGCTCGCAATTCGCGATTGATCAGTTGGCGGTGGCTGTTGAAGCCTGCAGCTGAAAGTGTTGGGCGAATCGATGCCTGATTAGCGTGTTTTGGGGCCGCCTTCATCGATTGAGTCGTTGGGCCAGGTTTGACGCCCCAATACTGATCCTTAGCGGCACTTAAACCAGTTCTTCGATCACCTGACGGTTGTTGACAAGGTATTGGGGGCGGCCGTTGGGGTCGGTCAGGGTGATTGCGTTTGGATCGAGCCCCAATTGTTGATAGACCGTTGCGAAGACCTGCTGGATGTGGACTGGTCGGTCCTGAGCGACTTCGCCGAGGCGGTTGGTGGCTCCGATGTACTGGCCGTGTTTCATGCCGCCGCCAGCCAGGAAGAATGACGCGGCGCGAGGCCAGTGGTCTCGACCGGCATTTTTGTTTATGCGCGGGGTTCGTCCGAACTCACCGGACATCATAATGATTGTGTCGTCCAAGCGGCCTCGGATTTCAAGGTCTTCGATTAGAGCACTCATTGCTCGGTCGATGTTCGGCAGTTTCTTGCCGAGTGAGATGAAGTTCTTGCTATGGGTATCCCAGCCTCCGATCGTGAATGAGACGCAGCGGGCTCCGGCTTCGATCAGGCGACGGGAGAGTACGAACTTTGAGGCATCGCGGTCTTCGGGCATGCCGTAACGTTGCAGACGTCTCGGATCTTCCTGGTTGGTGTCCAAGGCTCGCGCGACGTCGCCGGAAGTGATCAGCGAGACGGCTCGTTCGGTGAAGCTGTCCAGGGCGTTCATCATGCCTGAGCCGTCGATGTCACGCCGGAGCGTGTCAAAGCCGCTGAGTAGTTCTTTGCGGTTGCCGAGGCGGCTGCGGGAGACACTTCGGTTCAGAGTGAGGTTGGCTTTGCCCGTGCTGTCAGGACGGTAGCCGGCGAATACCTGGCCGAGGAATCCGGGACGAGTTCCGCCTGAGAGGTCGACAAACGTTGGCGCGGAACCTGTCTTTGTTACCTGAGCCGGACCGAACATCTTCGACATCACCGAGCCAACGCTTGGTCGGCCGCCGAGTGATTCCAACGACTTCCGCGGCCAGCCCGAATCCGATTGGGCGCTGGAGTGTTCGTTGTTCATGCCAGTGATTGAGCGGATGGCGGTGATGCGGTCGCCCATCCCGGCAAGGATCGGCATGTGCTCGCAAATGTCGAATCCCGGCACTTTGGTCGCGATCGGACGGAATTCGCCGCGGAATTCCTGGGGAGCCTCTGGCTTTAAGTCGAACATATCCATGTGCGATGGGCCACCGCTCAGGATGATATTGATAATCGACTTGCCGGTTGCCTTGCTGCCGGCTTGCGACTCGGCCTTGAGGATGCCCGGCAATGTCAGTCCGCCAGCTGTCAGAGCTCCAATCCGCAGGAAATCTCGCCGAGCCATGCCGTCACAATGAGCGTAGTTCTGTCCGGTCCAGTCAAACATGATTCTGCCTCGCCCGTGTTTAAGTGTAACTGACGACTCAGGTTCCACCCGAATTCGTGTCTGACCGTACCAGACCCATCAAAGGTTGTCTATCGGAAGATCGGCATCGGAGGGGATTCAGGTTTAGCTGCTGATGGCTGGTGCTGTTGAGTCACGGACGGGCACGGAGTTTCAGTGAGATTTGGGATGCTTGATGCGATCTACGTGTCGATCCGTAAAGGTCAGTAGCCCTTACTCTTTCTCGTGTCGGAATCGCCGAGTGAACGGGTTACGGAGCGAGAAACTGCCGTCAGCTCGTCCATCATGGCAGAGAGTATCCCGGTCGCCCGTCACCGTTCGTGACAGGGACAAAATCGCCGGAGATTGCGGTGTTCAGGCAGGATTTAAGGGCCGTTG